>NZ_JBEXNC010000014.1:0-287503 GCF_040610935.1 Lentzea sp. NPDC003310 | reverse complement strand
GTGTTTCTTATATGTTTTTTTCCGTCCTTTTCTTTTTTTTTATTCATATTGTTTCTCTTAGTTCAACTCGCGGTTGCCGGCATCCCCGGGCGTCCCCCCCCGCTTCTGCGTAAGAGGGTCTAACGGGGAGCGAGCAGGCTCGTGATCTCCTGGGACGCCGACACCGTCAGCAGGTGCTGGAGGTTCTCCGCGAGGTCCTCGCCGCGCTTCTGCTTCGCCTGCGCGTAGAGGCGGCCGGCGCGGTAGGAGGAGCGGACGAGCGGGCCCGCCATCACACCGAGGAAGCCGATCTCCTCGGCCGTCTCCTTGTGCTGGACGAACTCCTCGGGCTTCACCCAGCGCTCGACCGGGTGGTGCCGCGGCGACGGGCGCAGGTACTGGGTGATGGTGATGATGTCGCAGCCCGCGTCGTGGAGGTCGGCGAGCGCCTCCGTGACCTCCTCGGGGGTCTCGCCCATGCCGAGGATCAGGTTGGACTTGGTGACGAGGCCGAACTCGCGCGCCTGGGTGATGACGTCCAGCGACCGCTCGTAGCGGAACGCCGGGCGGATGCGCTTGAAGATCCGCGGGACGGTCTCCAGGTTGTGCGCGAGCACCTCGGGGCGGGACTCGAAGACCTCGGCCAGCTGCTCCGGGACGGCATTGAAGTCCGGGATCAGCAGCTCGACGCCCGTGCCGGGGTTCATCTCGTGGATCTGGCGGACGGTCTCGGCGTACAGCCACGCGCCGCCGTCCTCCAGGTCGTCCCGGGCGACGCCGGTGACCGTGGAGTACCGCAGGCCCATCGCCTGGACCGACTCGGCGACGCGGCGGGGTTCGTCGCGGTCGAGGTCGGCGGGCTTGCCCGTGTCGATCTGGCAGAAGTCGCAGCGCCGGGTGCACTGCTCGCCGCCGATCAGGAACGTGGCCTCGCGGTCTTCCCAGCACTCGTAGATGTTGGGACAGCCGGCCTCTTCGCAGACCGTGTGCAGGCCCTCGCGTTTGACCAGACCCTTGAGCTCCCGGTATTCGGGGCCCATCTTCGCGCGCGTCTTGATCCAAGACGGCTTCTTCTCGATCGGGGTCTGGCTGTTGCGGACTTCGAGCCGCAGCAGCTTTCGACCCTCAGGTACCACAGTCACGTCCCCACCCTACGCTGCGCACTCAAGTGTCCGGGGTCACGCACTCGCAGGTCAGGGTAAGTGCCGGAACCAGGCTCCCGGTGGAGCGCGGCAAGCCTACGGAAGATCTGGAGCGATCCCGGTCAGCTTGATCGTGAGCTCCCAGAGGCGGTTCGCGGCGAGGTCGTCGCGGGCGGCGGCGGTCATGCCCGCGGTGGACGGGTGGCCGCGCAGGCCGTTGAAGCCGCCGGGGCCGTAGTACGCGCCGCCGTGCGCCTCGGGGGACGTCGCGGCGTAGAGCTGCGGCAACGTGCCCATCTCGACGGACTGCGAGAACAGGCCGAACAGCTTGCCGCCGGCGCGCATGACGGCGGAGCGGTGCGCGTCCGCCATGTTGTTGGCGAGGTCCGTGGCCGTCATGCCGGGATGTGCGGCGATGGACGTCACGTCCGGTGAACGGCGTTCCAGCTCGCGCGCGAACAAGAGGTTGGCGAGCTTGGACTGGCTGTAGGCGCTCCGAGCGCTGTACGAGCGGCGTTCCCAGTTCGGGTCGTCGAAGTTCATGCGGCCGTACTGGTGCATCAGGGACGAGACGGTGACCACGCGCGCGCCGGGGCTGCGTCGCAGCGTGGGCAGCAGCAGGAACGTCAGCGCCGCGTGGCCGAGGTGGTTGGTGCCGAACTGGCGCTCGAAACCGTCGGCGGTCCGGCCGAGCGGCACGGCCATGATGCCCGCGTTGTTGACGAGGACGTCGAGCTCGCGCACCGACTCCGCGGCCGCGCGGACGGACGAGAGGTCGGCGAGGTCCAGTTCGAGGACCTCGGCCGACCCGCGGACCGACCGGCGCGCGGCCTCGCCGCGCTGGACCGAGCGACACCCCATCAGCACGTGGGCCCCCTTGGCCGCGAGCACCTGGGCGGTGCGCAGGCCCAGACCGGAGTTCGCGCCCGTCACGAGGACGGTGCGGCCGGTCTGGTCGGGGATGTCGGCTTCGGTCCAACGACTCATGGAGTCATTCCTACCGTCCGGTAACTGCCGAGCGAAAGGTGCGCGTCCAGTACCGCTCGCAACACCGGCTCATCGGCGGCGAGCTCGGCGACGACGCGGCCCTCGTCGACGTGGCCGTCCAGCCCCGCGTTCTCCATGCGGGCGGTCAGCTTGTTCTGCCAGCGGTGGTCGAGCGCCAGCAGCAGTTCGTGCAGCGAGCCGAAGACGTCCGGATCCACGATCAGCGGCGCGGACGGGTCGCGGCGGGCGTCGCGCAGCACGGCGTCGAGCGCGTCGCGACGGCGGTAGTGGTCTGCCCAGCCCATGTCTCGTACCCCCGGTCTCTCGCATACCCTCGGTATGACACGACCATACCACCGGTACGTACCGTCGGTATGTGAGATACGTTTCGGTCGTGCGAACACGACGCGCCGAGTACTCGGAGTCGACCAGGCAGGCGCTCGTCGACAGCGCTGTGGACCTGTTCACCAAACGCGGCTACGCGGGCACCTCGCTCGACGAGGTCGTCAAGCGGGCCCGCGTGACGAAGGGCGCGCTCTACCACCACTTCAGCGGCAAGCAGGCGTTGTTCGAGGCGGCCTTCACCCAAGTCGAGACGCGCTCGATCGAGTCGCTGACCAAGGTGGTCACGGCGGACGGTCCCGCGTGGGAGACCGCGGTGGCGGGCCTGCGCGCGTACGTCCGCAAGTGCCTGGAGCCCGAGTACCAGCGGATCATCGTCCACGAGGCGCCGGTCGTGATGGGCTGGGAGCGCTGGCGCGAGGCCGAGGAGCAGTTCAGCTTCGGCCTTCTCCGCACGGCCGTGCAGCTGCTGGTGGACGCCGGCGAGATCGAGGAGGCGCCGGTGGAGATCATGGCCCGGCTGCTGTTCGGCGCACTGTCCGCGGGCGCCAGCACCATCGCGAGCTCGTCCGACCCGAAGCGCACCGGACGCGAGGTCGAACGCGCGATCCTGCGCGTGTTGGACGGTTTGCGCAAGAAGTAGTCGAGTTCGGCCCTAGCGGTCGAGCGGAACGTCGATCACCACGCGGACAACGAGGTGGTCAGCATCATGATCGAACCTGTCAACACGCGCCTGGGACTCGACGGCAAGATCGCGGTGGTCACGTCGGGGACGCACGGGCTCGGCCTCGCCATCGCGAGCAAGCTCTGCGACAACGGCGCCCACGTCATCCTCACGACCTCCGACGCCGACAACGTCGACCTGGAACGCGCGAAGCTCGTCCTGGCCGGCAAGCCCGGCTCGGTGAGCGTCGCGCAGCTCGACGTCCAGGACGAGCACTCGGTGCGGCTCCTGCTCGACCGGGTCAAGGAGGAACGCGGCCAGCTGGACGTGTTCGTCCACCACGCGGTGTCGCCGGACCTCACGCCGTTGCTCAACATCGTGGAGCCGCTCGCCAAGGCTCTCGTGGACGGCGGCCGCGTGGTGATCGCCGGGTACACGGTGACGCCCGTGCACGGCGTGGTCCGGACGCTCGCCCTGGAGATGGCCTGGTACAAGGTCGCCGTGAACGCCGTCGTCACCACCGTCGTCGACAACGGCCCCATGAACATCGACCCGGACCTGGTGGACCGGCTCGCGATCAAGAGCCCGTCCGGTCGCGTCACCGTGCCCCAGGACATCGCGAACGCGGTTTCCCTGCTGTGCACCGACGAGGCGGCGTGGATCCAGGGTCAGGTGATCACCGTCGACGGCGGTCTCGAACTGCTGGAGCGGTGGGGCGAGACGCGCTGAACGCGCTCCAAGATCGGCCCGAGATCGGCCCAAGATCGGCTCTGTCGGTTGTTCGCACCCTGCCGGACGGACCGAATCGCTTGTACCGTTTTGTGCTCGTGCAGTCCTGGAGCCGCCTCGGTCATCGATTCGGTCCTTGAGCAATCCGTGAGCGACTGGTGACCCCATGTCATCCGCCGATAACCCTCATTAATTGCTCCTAGCGCATTTGGAGTAACGCTCGGCGCACCCGGACTCAATGCTTGTCTCGTGTGGTGACCGAGTGTAAGACTCGAAATGGTGACCTGGGGGCAAGCAAGGGGGTCGGATGATCAGGGTCCTACTAGCCGAGGACGTGCAAATGGTCCGCGGTGCTTTGGTCGCCTTGTTGAATCTTGAACCGGATATTGAGGTCGTCGCGTCTGTCGCCACCGGTGACGAAATCATCGCCGCTGTCGAGAAGAACAAACCGGACGTCGCGGTGCTCGACATCGACTTGCCCGGAATGGACGGTCTTTCCGCCGCCACGGTGATCCACGACACCGCTCCCGAGACGCGCACTCTCATTCTCACGAGCCTCGGCCGGCCGGGCACTCTGCGCCGCGCGCTCAACGCACGCGTCAACGGGTTCATCCTCAAGGATGCTCCGGTCGGAGAACTCGCGGACGCCATTCGCGGCGTCTCAATTGGTCGGCGCGTGATCGACTCGCAGCTCGCGCTTTCCGCGTGGGACACCGACGAGTGCCCGCTGACCCCTCGCGAACTGGAAGTGCTGCGGCTCGCCTCCGACGGCGCGGACGCCATGGAGATCGCCACGACGCTGTTCCTGTCGGTCGGCACGGTCCGCAACTACCTGACGGCGGCGACGGCCAAGCTCGACGCCCGCAACCGGGTCGACGCCGTCCGCATCGCGCGCAAGTCCGGCTGGTTCTGAGCGCCGGTCTTTGCAACGGGTCTTTTGCCGACGAAGTCAAAACACCCGTTGCAAGGGGTCTGATCAGGGTGCGGGCGTGGCCGGGATGGCCGCGTGCACGTGGAACGAGTCGTCGCCGATGTGGCGCGCGGTGAACGTGCCGCCGGCCGCCTTGACGCGTTCCGCCTGGTTGCGGACACCGTTGCAGTCGGCGGAGTCCGGGCGGGTGGCGGCGCCGTCGTTGATGACGTCCAGCAGGATCGTGGCGCCGCTCTGGTGCACGCCGATGGTGCACGTGCTGGCGTCGCTGTGGCGCAGGACGTTCGTGACCGCCTCGCACAGGACGGCGGCCAGGACTGTCTCGACCGTCTCGGGGAGCGGGTCGTGCGCGAGCTCGACGCGCACGTCGATGTTGGAGGCCGCGAGCATCGCCTTGGCCGAGTCCGAGGTGTCCGCGAGCGACAACGGGCGGTAGGCGCGCGCGAGGGAGCGCACGTCGGCCAGGGCGTGGTGGGTGATGTCCAGGATGTCGGTGATGTGCTCCTGCATGAACTCCCAGCCGTGGTCCGGGCGGTCGGCGACGATCCGGTGGGCCAGTTCGCTCTTGAGCTTGATCGCGCTCAGGCTGTAGCCGAGCAGGTCGTGCAGGTCGCGGGCCACGCGGACGCGTTCGGCGGTCACCGCCGCGGTCGTGGTGACGCTGATGTCTACGGTCTGCACCGGCGGTGCGGCCGGGGGCGGAGGTGTCAGGGCGGCCGGCCAGTCGCGGTGGGTCGCGAAGCCCGTGGCCAGGCCCGCGAGCAGCAACGCCGTGGCGGCGGTGGCCATCATCGCCTCGCCGTGCACGGCCTGGGCGAGGCCCGTGGAGACCACGGTCGCCACGAAGATCGACCAGCCCGCGACCGGGCGCAGGACGAGGAGCGCGTTGCCCGCGACCAGGCCCGCGACGCCCGTCCAGGAATAGCCGAAGAGGGCGTACGGCAGGATCAGGAGTGCCGCCTGTGCGGCCAGTGCGAGGTGTCGCTGGAGTGCGGTCAGCGGCCTGAAATACGACACTTGCAGCAGGACAAGTACCGCTAAATCAATGACCGACACCGCCAATTCGGTGATCTCGCCGGCGAGAAGCAGCGCGCGGGTCAGGTCGGTCAGGCACACCGCTGCGAAGACCGCCACGATGATCGCGCGGTATCTCGGTATCGCAGGCGAAGCATTCACGTGCCCCCCAAGAGCATCTGCTCCAGAGCAAAAGTCTGGCAGTCGACGCCGGTCTAACTGCTCACACGGCGCGCGCCCAGGCCGAATACTAGACATGCACAGGCAGTTCGGGACGGCAACTGAATCGGTTCAGAATGCCAATTCGCATTGACTCTCGACTCAATGTCACGCCAATGGACGAGTATTTTCGGACCGCCGTCACGGCGCGTGTTCAGCTGATTACTGGACGGGGCGGTTTGGGTTCGTTTGAGCATATGAATTTCTCACGTCGGGCGCAGTAGTTAGCCATCCGGGAGTCATGGCGGCATACGTGGCGTTCGATAGCCCCGCTCAGGTGAACTTGATGGCACGACCAAGTCGTCCGCCGCAGAGCAGGGGAGGCTCCAATGGAGATCAAGGTTCTGGGACCGCTGGAGGCACGGGAGAACGGCGTCTCGATCGCACCGAGCGCGGTGAAGCCGCGGCAGGTGCTGTCCCTGCTCGGTTTGCAGGCCGGTCACGTCGTCACGGTTCCGACGTTGATCGAGGAACTCTGGGGGATGACACCGCCCAGGAGCGCTCTCACGACGCTGCAGACGTACGTGCTGCAGGTGCGCCGGCGCATCGAGGCGGCCATGCCGGGCGACGGTCCCGGTGTCGCGAAGAACGTCCTCGTGACCCGCTACGGCGGTTACATGCTGGACGTGCCGCCGGAGAGCGTCGACGTCCGCAGCTACGAGCGGCTCGCGAGTGCGGGTCAGCGCGCGTTCGAGGTCGGCGACCTGGAGTCCGCGAGCCGGTTGCTGCGCAGCGCCGCCGAGGTGTGGCGCGGGCCGGTCCTGGTGGACGTGCAGATCGGTGTGCGCCTGGGCATGGAGGTCACCCGGTTGCAGGAGAGCCGGCTCGGCGTCCTCGAGACGCGCATCGAGGCCGACCTCCAGCTGGGCAAGCACCAGTCGTTGCTGAGCGAGCTGTCGGTGCTCACCGCGCAGCACCCGATGCACGAGAACCTGTGCGCGCAGTACATGCTCGCGCTCTACCGGGCGGGCCGGCAGTGGAAGTCGCTGGAGGCCTACCAGTCCCTGCGCGACACGCTGATCGAGGAGCTGGGGCTTGAGCCGTCCGAAAGGCTGCGTCAGTTGCAGCGGGCGATCCTGAGCTCCGAGCCGTCGCTCGACAAGCCGTTGTCGCCTCGCCAGCTGGAGCGCCAGCTCGCGGGCTGAGTGCAGTTCGGGGAGCAAGCGTGGACACCACCGGTGCAGGTGCGTTGATCAAGGCGCTCGAGGACGTCGGCTGCGAGGTGATCTTCGGGATGCCGGGCGGGGCGATCCTGCCCGCGTACGACCCGCTGTTCGACTCGAAGATCCGGCACGTGCTCGTGCGCCACGAACAGGGCGCCGGGCACGCCGCCCAGGGGTACGCGCTGGCGACCGGACGCGTGGGCGTCTGCATGGCGACCTCGGGCCCCGGGGCGACGAACCTGGTGACACCGCTCGCGGACGCCTACATGGACTCGGTGCCGATCGTGGCGATCACCGGCCAGGTCGCGCGGTCGGTGATCGGGACGGACGCCTTCCAGGAGGCGGACATCCGCAGCATCACGCTGCCGATCACCAAGCACAGCTTCCAGGTGCACGACCCGGCCGACATCCCGCGGGTGATCGCGGAGGCGTTCCGGCTCGCGGCGAGCGGACGGCCGGGACCGGTGCTGGTGGACCTGCCCAAGGACGTGCTGGCCGCCGCCACGACCTACACCCCGCCGAAGCCGGTCGCGACGTCGCGGCCGGTGCTGTCCCCGGTGCAGATCCGCAACGCCGCCCAGCTCATCGGCAGCTCCAAGCGACCGGTGTTCTACATCGGTGGCGGTGTGGTCCGCAGCGGTGCGGCGCAGGAGCTGCTGAAGCTCGCGGAGAAGACCGGGATCCCCGTCGTCACCACGCTGATGGCGCGGGGCGCGTTCCCCGACTCCCACCCGCTGCACCTGGGGATGCCCGGCATGCACGGCACGGTGCCGGCCGTCGCCGCGCTGCAGCGGTCCGACCTGCTGATCGCGCTCGGCACGCGGTTCGACGACCGCGTCACCGGCCTGCTGCCGGACTTCGCCCCGCACGCCGCGGTGGTCCACGCCGACATCGACCCCGCCGAGATCTCCAAGAACCGCAAGGCGGACGTCGGCATCGTCGGCGACTGCCGCGACGTCATGGCAGCGCTCTCCGCCGTTGTCACGCGGAAACCGGACCTCACCGACTGGTGGAACTACCTCGGCGGCCTGCTCACGACGTACCCGCTCGGCTACGACTGGCCCGCCGACGGCATGCTGGCGCCGCAGTACGTGATCGAGCGCATCAGCACGCTCACCGGCCCGGAGGCCATCTACACCGCGGGCGTCGGCCAGCACCAGATGTGGGCCGCGCAGTACGTGCGCTACGAACGCCCCGGCTCGTTCATCAACTCCGGCGGCGCGGGCACGATGGGCTTCGCGGTGCCGGCGGCGATGGGCGCCCAGGCCGGCGCGCCCGACCGCACGGTGTGGGCCATCGACGGCGACGGCTGCTTCCAGATGACCAACCAGGAGCTCGCCACCTGCGCCGCCGAGGGCATCCCGATCAAGGTCGCGATCATCAACAACGGCAACCTCGGCATGGTCCGCCAGTGGCAGACCCTGTTCTACGAGGGCCGCTACTCCAACACGCGGCTCGGCACGCACCAGCGCCACCCAGACTTCGTGAAGCTCGCCGACGCGCTCGGTTGCGTGGGGCTGCGCTGTGAGGACAAGTCCGATGTGGACGGCACGATCCTGGAGGCGATGGCGGTCCGGGACCGGCCCGTCGTCGTCGACTTCGTGGTGGGACAGGACGCCCAGGTGTGGCCGATGGTCGCCGCGGGCACGGGCAACGACGAGATCATGGCCGCGCGGGGCATCCGGCCCCTGTTCGACGAGGTGGAGTGATGACCAGACATTCGCTGTCCCTGTTGCTGCGCAACGAACCCGGCGCGCTGGCGCGGATCGTGGTGCTGTTCTCGAGCCGCGGTGTCGAGGTCGAGTCGCTGAGCCTCGCGCCGGCCGAGCGGGGAGACCTGTCCCGCCTCGACGTCGTCGTGGACCTGCGGCCCGGACGCACGGCGGGCCAGCTCATCAAGCAGCTCGGCCGCGTCGTGGACGTCAAGAGCGTCGTCGACCGCACGCACGACGAGGCGCTCGAGCTCGGCGCCTGACCGGAACACGAGGAAACGGCCACCCCGGAGGCTTGGGGCGGCCGTTTCTCTTTCGCCTGACGAAGTTCCGGGTTCGTCAGGCAGCCTTCGGGACGTGCCGCTCGATCACGCGGGCGTACGTCTCCAGCGTCTCGCCGGGCGACGGGCCGTCGAGCGCCTTGTGGATGCCCTCGGCGATGTCGCCGTGGCGGTGCAGGTCCGCGTGCGTCAGCGTGACCTTCGTCGTCGTCGGGCCGACGGCCTCGAAGTCCACCTTGATGAACGAGGCCTTCTCGTCGTCGAAGATCGGCTGCCAGTACGGGCCGACGCGCCACGTCATCACGAGGCGGTTCGGCGGGTCCCACTCGGTGATGGTGCCCCAGGCGATCTCCTCGCCGTCCGCGCCGCGCTCGAAGTAGCGCCCGCCGACGAACGGTTCGATCGTGATGGCCTGCCGGTCCTTGACGAACACGTGCGACTCCGGCCACCACTCGATCGGCTTGGTCGCGAAGATCGCGAACGCCTGCTCGATCGTCGCCTCGACCGTCACCGACTTGGCGACATCGGGAGTTGAGGCCATGTGGCCCTCCTCGCGCATAGATAGGGGAGATGTCCCCCAGACCGTGCCCGTGCCGTCTCGACGCCACCTCAAACGGCGGTCGAACCAGGACGGCTCGACCGGCTGTCCAGCGGCCGCACCCATAGTCGCGGTAGCGAAACCGGCAGACCGAGGAGTTGTCGTGTCCCCTGTCAATGTTGCGGTCCACATCGAGGTCCAGACGTTCTACGCCCAGCAGATGCGGCTGCTCGACGCGTTGGACGTGGAGGGCTACGCCCAGACGTTCACCGAGGACGGGGTCACCGACCACGCCCACCGGAGCGAGAAGGTCGAGGGCCGCGCGGCCCTGATCGCCGGCGCCAGCGCCGCGCTGCCCCGCTACAAGGGCGTCGCCGTGCGGCACTGGAACGACCACTACCTGATCGAAGAGGTCGACGAGAACACGCTGAACGTCAGCTACGCCTCGCTCGTCACCCGCACGACCGCCGAGGGCGTGGTCAGCTTCGAGCCGACGTTCTCCATCGAGGACGTGCTCGTGCGCGTCGACGGCAAGCTCTACACCAAGTCCCGCACCATCCACCGCGACCTTCCCGTCCAGGCCGCGTGACGTTCTCCAGGAGGTGACGAGGTGACTGCTCAGAACACCGGCCTCGCGGTGGCCGCGGAGAAGGTGAAGCTGATCGCCGCGGAACACGCGGCGGAGGCCGACGCCACCCGCAAGCTGGCCCCCGAGGTCGTGGAGGCACTGCGCGACGCCGGGTTCGCGCGGCACTTCGTCGCGTCCGGACGCGGTGGCGCGGAGGGGTCCTTCGCCGAACTGACCGAGGCCGTCTTCACGGTCGGGCAGGGGTGCGCGTCGGCGGCGTGGTGCGCGTCGTTGTCCGCGCTCTCCTCACGGTTCGGGGGACTGCTGCCCGAAGAGGGCCACGACGAGCTGTGGGCGTCCGGCCCGGACACGTTCGTCGTCACCGGCCAGCCGCCCATGGGCAAGGGCACCGTCGTCGACGGTGGCCACCGGCTGAGCGGCCGCTGGCTCTACGTCAGCGGCGTGGACTTCGCCGACTGGGCGTTGCTGTGCGGCATGGTCGGCGACCAGGGCCGCTTCTTCGCCGTGCCGCGCAGGGACTTCACCGTCCTCGAGACGTGGGACAGCGTCGGCATGAAGGCCACCAGCAGCCACTCCGTCGTGGTGGACGACGTGTTCGTGCCGTCCCACCTCTCGTTCGACAGGGCGGACCTGCTCACGGGCACCAGCTGGTCGCCGGTGCCGAGCCACAACGTCCCGTTCCAGGCGGTCGGCGGCCTCACGTTCGTCGCTCCGGCCGTCGGTGCGGCGATGGGGGCACTGGACGCGTGCATCGCGGTGCTGTCGGGGAAGAAGCAGTCCGTGATGAACGCGGTCGACCTGGTCCGCGCGTCGGGTCAGATCGAGGCGGCGAAGCTGCTCGTGGAGCAGAACGCCGCGGTGCTCGACGACCGCGAGTTCACCCCGGCGGCGATGGCGCGCAACGAACGCAACGTCGCCTACGTCGCCGAGGTCCTGGTCGACGCGGTCGGCGGCCTGGTGCGGGCCGCCGGCACCAGCGGACTCGCGGAAGGCGGTGCGCTGCAACGGTTCTGGCGTGACGTGGTGAGCTCCTCCAGCCACGTGGCGCTGCGGTACGAGACCGCGTCCGTGCGCACCTACCCGGCGTCGGTCCTGCACTGACCCGGAGTCGAAAGGCCCTGGTGCCCACCTCCCCGGCACCAGGGCCTTCGGCATGCGCGCGAAACGCTCCGCCGCGGCCTGACCGGGACTCAAGCGGAAGGGATCACCCTGAGGGCATCGACCGGCAGTCGTGTTTTCAGGCAGGAGGTGGGACCTCGTTCAACTCGACCGGCTTTCCGCCACCACGAGTAGTCCCGAGCCATCACCTGTCGTGCGCAGCGAACAAAGTCCATCTGAGGAGAAATCGTGACCTCCACCAACACCAACCCCGATCTGGAGTCGCCGTCGGCGACTGCCGGCGCGCAGGCGGCTCCGGTCGTTGACGCGCCGGCGGCCGACCCGCGCCGCTGGATCGCGTTCATCATCATGACCGTCGCGACGTTCATGGACATGCTGGACGGCAGCATCGTCAACGTCGCGCTCCCCGCGATCCAGCACGGCATGGGCGCGAGCTTCGTGCAGCTGCAGTGGATCACCGCCGGTTACGTGTTCGCGTTCGCGCTGACGCTGATCACCGGTGGACGTCTCGGCGACATCTACGGCCGTCGCCGCATGTTCCAGCTCGGCGTGCTCGGCTTCGTCGTCACGTCGTTCCTGTGCGGCATCGCGGTCAACCCCGAGATGCTCGTGATCTCCCGCCTCGCGCAGGGTCTCGCGGCCGGCCTGATGGTCCCGCAGGTCATGTCGATCATCCACGTCACCTTCCCCGACAAGGAGAAGGGCGCGGTCTTCGCCATCCAGGGCACCATCGGTGGTCTCGCGGCCACCATCGCGCCGCTCGTCGGCGGCCTCCTGGTCGCGTGGAACGTGTTCGGCTGGGACTGGCGGACGATCTTCCTGGTCAACGTCCCGATCGGCATCATCGGCTACGTCCTGGGCTGGAAGTACATCAACGAGTCCAAGGCGCCGAGCCGCATCCGCCTCGACCTCATCGGTGTCGTCCTCGCGACCGTCAGCCTCACGGCCCTGCTGTTCCCGCTGACCTTCGGCCGTGAGCTGCACTGGCCGGCGTGGGGCTTCGTGCTGATGGCCGCGTCCGTCGTCGGCTTCATCGGCTTCGTCGCCTACGAGAAGGCCAAGCAGCGCAAGGACGGCATGCCCCTCGTGCCGCTCAACCTGTTCAAGTCCCGCAGCTTCTCTGCGGCCCTCGCGCTGATGCTGGGCATGTTCAGCTTCACCGGCATGTTCATGCTGGCCCTCTACCTGTACCTGCAGGAGGGTCTGGGCTTCTCGCCGCTGCGCACCGGTGTCACGCTGCTGGCGTTCTGCATCGGCGCGTTCATCACCGCGTCGGCCTCGGTCATCGCGCTGGTGCCGAAGTTCGGTCGCGCCGTCCTGCAGGCCGGCGCCGTCGTGATCGCCGTCGGTGTCGCGGTGCTGCTGCTCTCGGTCAGCCCCGACATCACGAGCTGGGGCCTGGTGCCCGGGCTGCTGCTCATCGGCCTCGGTTTCGGCATGACCGCGACCCCGATCGCGCTGTTCGCCCTGCAGGAGGTGCCGCACGAGGACGCGGGTGCGGCTTCCGGCCTGATCAACACCAAGCAGCAGCTCGGCTTCGCGGTCGGCATCTCGGTCGTGACGCTGGCGTTCTTCTCGCCGCTGGCCTCGCACGGCGCCGAGAACGCCTCGACGCTGGCACCGCAGTTCCGCCAGGAGATCGTGGCCGCGGGCGTCGCCGACGCCAGGGCCACCGAGCTCACGGCCGCCTTCCAGTCCTGCGCCACCTCGACGTTCTCCGGTTCGCCGGACGCGGCGGCGTGTGGCGCGGTCCAGGCGGACCCGCAGGCCAAGGCGGTCGCCGACAAGTACACGCACCAGGCCGCGGGCCAGTCCTTCACGGACGCGTTCCGCACCACGCTGTACGTCGGCTTCGGCTTCGCCGCGCTGGCACTTCTGCTCGCCTCCTTCCTGCCTCGCTGGCTGAAGCAGGAGGAGTGGGGCGCGCCGGCCGAGGAAGGCGCCGAAGAGGGCGCTGAGGACACCGCCAAGGCGTAGTTCCCTCCCGCTGGAATCCCTGAGGCCCCAGGCGATCTGCCTGGGGCCTCAGGGCGTCTGAGGGCTGCTTCGGGCGCGGCGAAAGGCCCCCTCACGTGAGCGAGGGGGCCTTTCGGCACGCGCGGCGCTTCAGATGCGCTTGGCGTCACCGTCGACGTCGACCGGACCCTGCCAGGGCGTCCCGTCGTTCATGTTGATGTAGGTGTGCGCCTTGGTGGTGAACTTCTTCTTGTTCGCGCTGATCTTGCCCAGGTGGCTCGCGTTGATCGAGCCGACCGGGTTGCCGTTCGCGTCCCGGTGGGCGTGGTGCGTGATCCAGAAGCTGAACTGCCCGTCCTTCTGCGCCGTCCAGACGCCGCGGCCCTCCAGCTCGTCCGGGTAGCCGGGCTTGGTGACGCAGTGCAGCTGGTAGTCGGCGGTGAAGTCGCAGAACAGCGGGGTGAGCAGCGGCGGTTCCTCGATGTGGATGGTCACCGTGAGGTCCCAACGGCCGACGAGCGCGTTCTCGTAGTTCGGCTTCGCGGTGGCACCGGCGGCGGCGACGAACGGAACTGCCAACGCGACGGTGGCCACGGCGGCCAGGGCCTTCTTGCGGACGTTCATGGGGTTGCGCCTCCGTTGAGGTGGGCAGCGGACGCGCTGAGTGTTGTTCGCGCAGCTCAAGCACCCCTGTAGCGCCAGTTGTGACCCGAGCGGGTTTCTAGGCCGGTTGCGGAGGATGGGCGAAATGAGAGGAGCTGGCGCATGTCTGCAACGGTGACCGACGCGTTCCGCTGCCGGGCGGCCAGGACGCCTGACGCGATCGCGCTCTCCGCGGCCCAGGGGTCGCTGAGCTATGCCGAGCTGGACAGGTGGTCGGACGCCCTGGCCGGTGAGCTCGTCGAGTCCGGAGTGCGGCCCGGCGACCGGGTCGCGGTGTGCCTGGAACGGTCGCCGCAGCTCGTCGTGGCACTGCTGGGGGTGCTCAAGGCCGGCGCGGCCTACGTGCCGATCGACCCGGAGGACCCCGAGTCGCGGGTCTCGATGATGCTCGCGGACGCCGAGGTCGCTCTCGTCGTGGGCCGGTTCTTCCCCGGCTACACCACGATCAAGGTGCCGCCGGCGACCACCACGTCCACTGTGGAGCTCCCGGTGGTCGCCCCCGAGGACCTCGCCTACCTGATGTACACGTCGGGCTCCACGGGCAAGCCGAAGTCGGTGATGATCGAGCACCGCAACATCACGAACCTCGTCACCGCGCCCAACTACGTCGCCGTCACGCCCGCGGACCGGATCCTGCAGCTCGCGCCGGTCGCGTTCGACGCCGCCACGTTCGAGATCTGGGGCGCGCTGCTCAACGGCGCCCGCGTCGTGCTCGCGCCGCCCGGGGTGGTGCAGGCCGAGGAGCTCGGGGACCTGTTGCGGTCCAACGAGATCAGCGTGCTGTGGCTCACCGCGGCGCTGTTCCACCGGCAGGTCGACGTCGACGTGTCCGCGTTCAAGGGGCTGCACACCGTGCTGACCGGCGGGGACGTCGTGTCCGTGCCGCACGTGCGGCAGCTGCGCGAGTCGGTGCCGGAGCTGCAGGTCGTCAACGGCTACGGGCCCACCGAGACGACGACCTTCGCGACGTGCCACCGCATCGGCGCGGACGAGGAGCTCGGTGGCGCTGTGCCGATCGGCAGCGCGCTGCAGAACGTCGAGGTCGTCGTCGTGGACGCGGACGCGAGGCCCGCTCCCGAGGGGACCGCCGGCGAGCTGTGGATCGGCGGCGCCCAGGTAGGCCGCGGCTACTGGAAGCGCCCCGACCTCACGGACGAGAAGTTCGTGCGCGGGAGCTGGAACGGCGAGCGCTACTACCGCACCGGTGACCAGGCGAGGAAGCGCGCCGACGGCGTGGTCGAGTTCCTCGGCCGCATCGACGACCAGTTCAAGCTGCGCGGTTTCCGGATCGAACCGGGCGAGGTGGAGAACGCGCTGGCCGAGCACCCGCAGGTGCGCGCGGCCGCGGTCAGCCTCCGCACGCACCCCAGCGGCGACCGCAGGTTGATCGCGTGGGTGGTGAGGTCCGGTGAAGACCTCGACAAGCGCGCGTTGAAGGCGCACATGCGCGCCGCGATGCCCGAGCACATGGTGCCGGCCGGGTTCGTCGTCCTCGACGAGCTGCCGATCACGAGCAACGGCAAGACCGACCGCAAGGCGCTGCCGGAGCCGGACTGGAACTCCAAGTCCCTCTACGTCTGACGCCGACGCGAAAGGGCCGGGCTCACAGGGGAGCCCGGCCCTTTCGCACGTCTTCCTAGACCCAGGAGGGGACCTCGAGGATCTCGATCACGGCCGCGGTCCACACGTAGCCCGCGCCGGAGGACTGCAGGACGACCAGGTCGCCGGGCTTCGGGTCGCGTTCGGCCAGCACGTGGTCGAGCCCCAGGGCGATGTCCGCCGTCCCGACCATGCTGTACTGCTTCGCCCAGTCGTACGTGGTGGAGGCCCGGTCGACGCCCAGCAGGCCGCAGATGCCGTGCGTGACAATGGTTTCCGCGAGCTGCTGGTGCAGGAAGAAGCGCGCGTCGGCGAGCTCGATCTCCGCCTCGTACAACGCCATCTTGAGCGAGTGCCGCACCCCGCCGCCGATGCGCGCGATCATGTCGTCGAGGTCGACGTCGCCGTTCTGCAGGAAGTCCTCGACACCGCTGTTGAGCTGCAGGGTCTGCCCGTCCGCGAACGGCCCGGTGGTCCACGGCTGGAAGCCGCGCGACATCTGCTCGAGCGTCGAGTCGGCGTGCGAGTGGATGGAGCGGATCCGCGCGAAGCCCGAACGGTTCGACAGGACGAACGCCCCCGCGCCGTCGCCGTTGACGTTCTGCTCCTCCGAGGCCCACCGGTCGAAGTAGGGGAGGTGGAACGCGTCGCCCGCGGTCACCAGCGCCGCCGGCAGGTCCCGGTGCGACGAGAGGTACGAGGCCGCCAGGTCGACCGCGGCCATGAAACCGTTGCAGCCCTGCTTGACCTCGAACGCCGGTCCGGTGCCGCCGACGGTGTTGGCCTGCACGTAGCTCGCGGGCGTCCACAGGTCGAGGCCCTGGTGCGACAGGGAGGCGTGCACGGTCAGGCCGAAGTCGAGCGGGCTGAGGCCGGAGCGCTCCACGGCTTCCAGACCTGCCTTGGCCGCCATGACGGGACCGGTCTCCCCCGGAGCGGCGACGCGCAGCTCCCGGTAGCCGTTCATGGCCTTCTTCTCTTCTGTGTACCGGCCGGCCGCGATGGCGTCGTCCACCGTCTCGACCTGCTCGGGCAGGTATGTGCCCACACCGGCGATGTACAGGTCATTCCATCGCATCTCGAACTCCTAGGCTGCCTGGTCCAGCTGCTTGGCGACGGCACGCGCCGTCGGGTCCTCGTAGAAGCTGCGCAACGGGACGCGGACGCCGTACCGCTCGTGGACCTGCTTGACCAGCTTCGACGCGAGCAGCGAGTGACCGCCGAGGTCGAAGAAGTGGTCCTCCGGTTCGATCCCCGGTACTCCGAGCACCTCCCCGAACAGCTCGCAGAGCTCTGTCTCCCGTTCTGTCACGGCGTCCTCCCTGTCAGCTCATGAGTAACGAAAACTTTGCGTTACCCGAGTCGAGGTGAGCTTGTGCCGCAACGGAAAAACGGGCGTTCGAGTCGTTCTGAGGTGTGCGTCGAGGGAGGTCGTCCACGGTTGCGCGCGTCCGCCGCTCGCACCCTGGATCAGGAGCCGCACAGATGCAGACGTTCACTCCGAAACGTTCGGGCCTCTTCGCACGCATAGGAGCGATCACGGCCGTGGTCCTGCTCTCGCTGGCCGGCACGGCGACCGCGGCGAACGCGACCTGCACGCCGGTGGGGAACTGGACCGGGTACGTGACCCGGACCGACGGCGACCACCCGACGCAGTTGCAGTTCAAGGCCAACGGCAAGGTGTTCGTCACCAACGAGCAGAACACCACCACGCAGGGCAGCTGGTGGGTCACCGGTGTGAACAAGTTCCACTTCAAGTTCCGCGGCGAGAAGGTCTACGACGAGAACGGCGCGTACTTCGCCTACGTCGACTTCGACCAGGACGCCGTCCAAAGTGGAGCGAACAGCTTCACCAGCTCCGGCCCGTCCACGTTCTTCCTCGCGGACGGCACGAACCTGGGCACGTCGACCATCACGTTCACGATGACGCGGGTCTGACCCGTGACCGGAGTCGGGGTGGGTCCGCCGCCCTCATCCCGACTCCGGCCCCCGGTCACGCGAGGAACGCGGCGTGCTCTTCCACCCACTGGCGGAAGGTGCGGGCCGGCTTGCCGGTGATCCGCTCGGCCGTGGCGCTCGTGTCCGCGACGACGCCGACCGCGGCCTCCCACTGGTTCAGCAGCGACGTGAGCACGGGCGGCGGCACGAAGTTGCTCATCTGCGCCTCGCCCTCCTCCCGCGTCAGCCCGTTGATCACGAGCTTGCGGCCGAGCACCTCGCCGACGATCTCCAGCTCCCGCCGGAACGTCAGCGACTCGGGCCCGGTGAGGTCGACGATCTCGTCCTGGAGCTTCTTCTCCGTCAACGCGACCACGGCCACGTCGGCGATGTCGTCCTCGTGCACCGGGGCCACCTGCGCCTCGGGGAAGACCTGGTCGATCGTGTCGCCCTGCTGCAGCGAGTAGCTCCAGCCGAACGCGTTGCTCATGAAAGCACCGGGACGCAGGATCGTGTAGGTGAGGCCCGAGGCGACCACGGCCTCCTCGACGAGGACGTGGTGGTGTGCCAGCGGGTCCTCCTCCGCGCCCGGCAGGCCGACGGTGTTCGACGAGAGCAGCACGATCTGCTCGACGCCCGCCTTCTCGGCCTCGTCGAGGAACTTCACGACGCCGTCCGGCTCCGCGTAGAGCAGGACCTTGGAGACACCGGCGAGGGCCGCGACGAACGTCTCCGGGTCGGTGAGGTCGAGGGCGACGGTCTCCACACCTTCGGGGACGTCGAGCTCCGCGGGATTTCGGCCCGACGCGCGGAGGCTGTGACCCGCCGCGTAGAGCCGCTGGAGCACGCGACGGCCGACGTTGCCGCGCGCCCCCGTGACGAGGATGGTCATGTGGATCTCCAAGTGGGGTGCTTCGCCTGGATGGCCGATCACGCTCAGCGTTCACCCGGTCACTCGAACGGCACTAGATCGGGGTTCAGGCCGACGCTCCTAACCTGCGGAAACATCCACTCTCACCGCGAGGAGCGCACGGTGGTCACCTTTCCCGTTCCCGGATCCAGCTACCGCGGTCCGGCGCCGGAGTTCGCCGGGTTCCGCGCGTCGAGCCCCGTCGTGCGCCTGCCCGCGAACGGCGGCGGCCACTGCTGGATCGCCACGACCCAGGACTCGGTCCGCGTCGTGCTCGACGACGTGCGGTTCTCCCGCGCCGCGTCCTACGAACCGGACGCGCCGACCTTCCCCGGGCTGTTCCAGGCGCCGCCCGGCATGATCATCTCGCTCGACCCGCCGGCCCACACGAGGCTGCGGGACCTGGTGTCGCAGGCGTTCTCGGTCGACCGCATCGAGTCCATGCGACCGAGAATCCAGCGGCTCGTGACAGAGTTGCTGGACAGGGCGGACGAACGAGCGCTGGAAGGTCCCGTCGACCTGCTGGGCGAGTTCACGTTCCCCCTGGCGATCATCGCGATCAGCGACCTGCTGGGTGTTCCCGAGCAGGACCGCGACACGTTCGCCCGGCTGATCCGCGAGTTCGCCGCCGTGGACGCGCCGGATCTCGCGGCCGCGGCGGGCGAGCAACTCGGTGAGTTCATGGCCGGACTGGTGTTCGCGAAGACCGCCGCACCCGGTGACGACGTGCTGTCGGCGCTGACCGAGGCGCGGATCGGTGACGACAAGCTGGAGGTCGGCGAGCTCATCGGCCTCGGCTACACGTTGCTGGGTGCCGGCGGCGACTCGACCGCCTGCCACCTGGCCAGTTCGGTCCTGACGTTGCTGGGGCACCACCGCGACATCTGGGTGCGGCTCGGCGAACGGCCGGACGAGGTGCCGGCCGCCGTCGAGGAGCTGCTGCGGTGGATCACGTTGTCCACCAACGACACCACGGGCCTGCCGCGGATCGCGACGGAGGACGTCACGCTGTTCGGCGTCACGATCCCCAAGGGGGACGCGGTGTTCGTGTCGACGAACTCGGCGAACCGGGACGAGACGCTGTTCACCGACCCCGACCGGCTCGACTTCGCGCGCACCGACAACGCGCACCTCGCGTTCGGGTACGGGATCCACCGCTGCCTCGGCGCCCCGCTCGCCCGCATCGAGCTGACCACCGCGTTCGAGGAGCTGACCCGGCGCTTCCCGGCCGCGCGGCTCGCCGTCGCCGAGGAGGACCTCGAGTGGCAGGGGGCCGACATGAACCACCGGCTCGTGGCGCTGCCGGTCGACCTGCACGGCAAGGGCTTCTAGGAAACGACGAAGGCCCCCGGCGCTGACCGGGGGCCTTTTGGCGTCGTGCCTACTTCTTGCGGGGAACGGCCAGTGCCGCGAGCGCGCCGCAGAGGGTGAAGACGCCGGCACCGAACAGCGCGAGCCCGTACCCGGAACCGAGCGAGTGCTGCAACGGTTCGCCCTGGGCCAGCAACGAGTCCGCGCGGGCCGACGACATCGTCGCGAGCACGACCAGGCCGATCGCGCTGCCCATCTGGCGGATCGTGTTGAGCAGCCCGGACGCGAGGCCCGCCTGCTCGCGCGGCACACCGGACGTCGCGGCGTTCGTGGTCGCGTTCAGCACCGCGCCCATGCCCAGTCCCAGCAACGTGGTCGGCACCAGGATCGAGCCGAGGAACGTCGACGTCTCGTCCGCTGTGGACACCCACAGCAGGCCGAGGGTGCCGAGGAGCAGGCCGCCGATCAGCACCGGCCGCGGCCCGATCCTCGGCACGATCCGCGCCACGCCGAACCCGCCGAGCGCGATGCCGATCGACAACGGCAGGTAGCCGATGCCGGTGGCGAGCGCGCTGAAGCCCATCACCTGCTGCAGCACCAGCGTCAGGAAGTAGAAGGTGCTGAACAGCGCGGCGATCGCGAAGAACGCCACGATGTTCGTCGCCGTCACCTGGCGGTTGCGGAAGATGCCGAGCGGCATGAGCGGGTGGTCCGAGACCGTCTGCTGGCGCAGGAAGAGCGCGAACAGCACGAGCGCGAGGACCAGCGAACCGCTGACCTGCCAGGAACCCCAGCCCAGCTCGTGCGACTGCGCGATGCCGTAGACCAGGGCCATCAGGCCGACCGTCACGGTGATCGCGCCCGGCACGTCGAGACTCTTGAGACCACCGTTGCTCGGGGTCTCGGGCACGGCCCGGCGGATCATCCACACCAGCGCGATGCCCAGCGGCACGTTGATCAGCAGCACCCAGCGCCAGCCGAGCGACTCGGTGACGATGCCGCCGAGCAGCACGCCGACCGCGCCACCGGTGCCGGACACCGCGCTCCACCAGCCGAAGGCCTTCGCGCGGGCGGTAGGATCGCGGAACGTCGTGCCGAGCACCGTGAGCGACGCCGGTGCCATCACGGCCGCGCCCAGGCCCTGGAAGCCGCGGGCCGCGATCAGGGTGCCGGGCGAGGTCGCCATGCCACCGACCGCGCTCGCGACGGTGAACAGCGTCGCGCCGAAGAAGAACACCCGGCGTTGCCCGAAGAGGTCGGCGAGCCGGCCGCCCAGCAGCAGGAAGCCGCACACCGCGATCGTGTACGCGCTGTTGACCCACTGCAGGTGGTGCCGCTCGAACTTCAGCTCCTCGAAGATCGAGGGCAGGGCGACGTTCATGACCGACGCGTCGAGCACGTTCATGAACTGCGCCAGGCAGCACACGGCGAGGACGAGGCCGAGCTTGGTGCTCGGCTTGCCCAAGGTCGCCGTCATGCGCGCACCAGCCGGAAGAACGTCCGCAGCTCCTCGACGAGGACGACCGGGTTCTCGAGCGCGGGGAAGTGGCCGCCGGACGGCATCTCCCGCCAGTAGCGCAGGTCGGTGAACCGGTGCTCGGCCCACGCCTTGGGCATCCGCGCGTCGGCGGGGAACACCGAGAAGCCGGTCGGCACGCCGACCTGGGTCAGCGGCGACTTGTTGTAGCTCTCCCAGTACAACCGGCCCGACGACGCGGCGGTGGCGGTGAACCAGCACACCGAGACCATGTCGAGGATCCGGTCCCGTGAGATGATCTTCTCGGCGTCGCCGTCGTGGTCGCTCCACGACCAGTACTTCTCGCCGGCCCAGCCGAGCTGGCCGACGGGGGAGTCGGTGAGGCCGTAGGCGAGCGACTGCGGCTTGGTGTTCATCACCGCCGCGTACGCGGACTCCTTGGCGGCGAACTCCTTGAGCGCGCCGAGTCCTTTGTAGTCCTCCTGCGTCAGCTGGACCTCGGCCTCGGGTGCGGAGGCGAACGGCATGACGAGGTGGATCGCCTCGACGTGGTCCGGCGCGATGTGGCCGAGGATGCCCGTGATGAACGAGCCCCAGTCGTTGCCGTGCGCGTAGAACTTGTCGTAGCCCGCGCGGCCCATCAGCGTGACGAGCGAGGCAGCGATCTTCTCCAGCGTCCAGCCGGTTCCGGTCGGCTTGTCGCTGAAACCGTAGCCGGGCAACGAGGGCGCGACGACGTGGAACGCGTCGGCCGGGTCCGGCGGGTTCGTCAGCGGCTCGATCACGTCGAGGAACTCGGCGACCGACCCGGGCCAGCCGTGCGTGAGCAGCAACGGCTTCGCGTTCGCGTGCGGCGAGCGGGCGTGCAGGAAGTGGATCCCGACACCGTCGATCTCGGTCTTGAACTGGGGGATGGCGTTCAGCCGCGCCTCGGTGGCGCGCCAGTCGTAGACGCCTGCCCAGTACTCGGCCAGTTCCTTGGCGTAGGCCAGGGGCATGCCCTGCGACCAGTCGTCCACGGTCTCCGCGTCCGGCCACCTGGTCGCTGCCAGCCGCCGGGTGAGGTCCGCCAGTTCGGAGTCGGGAACCTCGACCCGGAACGGCACGAGTGCAGTGTCCATGAGCGCGAAGGTAGGGACGAAACCTCGAACCCCGGTCGACATCCAGGTTTCGAGCCGCTTTCGAGGTGCGCGGAGCAAGGTTCGGCGCGAGGCCAGGCCGAATTCCCCCGGAGGTGTCCCGTGCTGCCCCTTGAACTGGACGAGGTGTTCCCGTTCAGCGGTTCCTCCTACCGCGGCCCGGACCCCAAGTACGACGAGCTGCGCGCCACCTGCCCCGTGGCCAAGGTGCAGACCAACTCCGGCACGCCGACCTGGGTGATCACCAAGTACGAGGACGTCCGCGCCGGGCTCGCCGACTCCAGGCTGAGCCGCGCGTTGACGTGTGCTGAAGGTGCTCCCCAGGTCGGCGGCGCCATGACCACCACGCCCGAGATGATCATCTCGCTGGACGGTGCCGAGCACTCCCGGTTGCGCAAGCTCGTGATGGGCGCGTTCACCGTCCGCAAGGTCGAGGCGATGCGCGCGGGCGTGCAGAAGGTGGCCGACGAGCTGCTGGACGCCGTGGAGTTGCAGGGCGGTCCGGTCAACCTCGTCGAGGCGCTGTGCGTTCCGTTGCCCCTCACCATCATCGGCGACCTGCTGGGCGTGCCGACCGAGGACCTCAAGATCTTCGAGACGGACGCGCGGGCGTTCGCCACGTTCGACGAGAACGACCCCGAGGCGCCGATGCGGGCGTTCGGCCGGCTCGCCGGGTACGTGATGGGCCTGATCGCGCAGAAGCGCGAGAACCCCGGCCAGGACATGCTGTCCGACCTGATCTCCGCGCGGGACAACGACGACAAGCTGAGCGAGCAGGAGCTGGTGACGTTCGCGTTCACCCTCATCGGCGCCGGCTTCGACACCGCCGCGAACCAGATCTCCAACTCCGTGCTGGCGTTGCTGCACGACCACCCGGACACGTGGAAGCGCCTGGTCGCCGACCCGTCGCTGATCCCCGCCGCCGTGGAGGAACTGCTGCGCCACGTCAACCTCTTCGCCACCGACACCACCGGTTTCCACCGCATCGCCGCGGAGGACCTGGAACTGGGCGGGCAGAAGATCGCCCAGGGCGACTCGGTGTTCTTCGTGCTCTCGTCGGCGAACCGCGACGAGGACGTCTTCGAGAACGCCACGCAGCTCGACATCGACCGCGCCTCGAACCCGCACATCGCGTTCGGGCACGGCGTGCACTACTGCCTCGGCAAGCAGCTGGGGCGCATGGAGATGGCGATCGCCATCGAAGGCCTGACCCGCCGCTTCCCTGACCTCCGCCTCGCCGTGCCGTACGAGGACCTGGAGTGGCACCAGGGCGAGATCAACCACTCACTCGTCACGTTCCCCGTCACCTGGGGCTAGAGAAACAAGGAGAGCCATGAGCATCCCCGAGAAGCAGTGGGAGGTCAGGCTCGCCAAGCACGTCGAGGACGACCTGACCCTCGAGCACTTCGACGTCGTCGAGGTGGCCGTCCCCGAGATCGGTGACGGTGAGGTGTTGGTGCGCGTCGACTACGTGTCGGTGGCCGCCGCCTTCAAGGAGTTCATGAAGTCCGACTGCCAGATCCCCGGCGTGCCGCCGTGGAAGGTCGGCGAGCCCGCCGGCGCCGGTGGCGTGGGCACCGTGGTGAAGTCGAACAGCCCGGACCTCGCCGTCGGTGACCTGGTGCAGTCGTTCGGGCCGTGGCAGGAGTACTGGTCCGGTCCGGCGCAGCAGTTCATCAAGCAGAACCCGCACTACGTGCCGTCGCCGGTCTACTTCCTGTCGCAGGGGCCGACGGCCTACTACGGCATGGCGACCATCGCGCAGGCCGGTGAGGGCGACGTCGTGTTCGTCACCGGTGCCGCCGGTGGCGTCGGGTCGCTCGCCGGGCAGATCGCGAAGGCCCGCGGCGCCAAGGTGATCGGCTCGGCCGGCAGCCAGGCCAAGGTCGACTGGCTGGTGAACGAGCTCGGCTTCGACGCCGCGTTCAACTACAAGGACGGCCCCGTGGCCGACCGGCTGCGCGAGCTCGCTCCGGACGGCATCAGCGTGTTCTTCGACAACGTCGGAGGGGAGCAGTTCGAGGCGGCGGTCCAGGCCGCCCGCCCGCACGCCCGGTTCGCGTTGTGCGGCGCGCTGTCCAACCAGAACGACGGCGCGGAGAACCCGCGGATCGACCTGATGACGGCGATCACCAAGCACCTGGAGATCCGCCCGTTCGCCTGCTACCACCTGCCCGAGCAGATCCAGGACTGGGTCGTCCACTTCGGACAGTGGTTGCAGGAGGGCAAGTTCGTCTTCCCGCACACGATCGTCGAGGGCGGGGTGAAGTTCGCGCCGCAGGCCTTGCTGTCGTTGCTCGCCGGTGAGTACACCGGCAACGTGACGGTCAAGTTCTCCTGACGCGCGTGCTGTAGAAGGGGGCGCCTGCCTTGGCGCCCCCTTCGAGGTGCCATCACCCGAGTCGTTGCGCCACGATGCGAATCGCGGCCTCCCGGGCCGTGGTGCCGTTCGCGAGGCGCACCACCGCGTTGCCGTTGCTGACGAACTCGTCGCCGCGCAGCACGGCGTCCTGGGCGATCTCGATCGTGCCCGGAGCCTCGGTCAGCTCCTCCTCGATCCGGTAGCTGAACGTGTCGGGGCCCGTCTGGGTCCACGTGCCGGCGCCCCTTCCGCCCACGACCAGCATCGCCGTGCCGTCGCGCGCGAACTCGAACTCGCTCGTCGTGTCACCGCCGGGCCTGCCGACCCGTGCGCGCCACCTGCCCACCGCAAGAGTTCCCATGGCTCCCAGGGTTTCCGTCCGACCTAGACCTGGACTCAAGGAACACCGAGCAGGGTTTACAGCGACTGCGACACCGAGTGGAAAGAAGCTGGAGGCGTCATGTCGGACGCACCATTTGCCGGACAGCAGGTCGTCGTGACGGGTGGGGGAACCGGCATCGGCCGCGCGGCGGCGCTGGCGTTCGCCGACCTCGGCGCCGCGAACGTGATCATCACCGGCCGCCGGGAGAGCCGCCTCACCGAGGTCGTCGCCCTGCACCCCGCGATCACCGCCGTCGTCGCCGACGTGACGACCGACGAGGGCGCGCAGAAGGTCGCGGACGCCGTGAAGCTCGGCGGCGGCAAGGTGGACGTGCTCGTGCACAACGCCGGGATCTTCCGCTTCACGCCGGTCGCGGGCTTCGACCTCGCGACCGCGCGCGACGTGCTGGAGACCAACCTGGTCGGCCCGCTGGTGCTGACCGCCAAGCTGTTGCCGCAGCTGACTTCGCCCGGCGGCAGCATCGTCTTCGTCTCGAGCAACGCCGGGCACATCGCCGTGCCGGGCGGTGGCGTCTACGGCGCCAGCAAGGCCGCCGTGGACAGCCTGGTCCGCAGCTGGGCCCTCGAACTGGCCCCGCAGGGCATCCGCGTCAACGCCGTCGCGCCCGCCGCGGTGCGCACGGAGGTCTACGCGGCCAACGGTTTGAGCCCCGAGGAGGTCGAGGGCTACTTCGGCTTCCAGGCCTCGCAGACGCCGCTCGGGCGCACCGGCGAGGTCGACGACGTCGTTCCGTGGATCACCCGCTTCGCGGAGCCGGCGAGCTCCTGGGTGACCGGGCAGGTCATCACGCTCGACGGCGGCGCTGACCTGGCGTGAGCCAACCTTTCGACTAGGAGGAAGACCCAGATGACCAGCACCGCCGAGCCGGGTGTGGACACGTTCCCGTACAAGCGCACCTGCCCGTTCACGCCGCCTGCCCAGTACACGCAGATGGCCGAGGAAGACGTCGTCGAGGTGACGCTGACCGGGTCCGGTCTGCGCATCTGGACGATCAGCGGCTACCACACGATCAAGCAGCTCCTCACGGACCCGCGGATCAGCGCGTCGCGCAAGCACGACAACTTCCCGTTCTACTTCATCGCGCCGCCGGAGTTCCGCACCGAGACGTCGTTCATCGGCTACGACAACCCGGAGCACACCAAGACCCGGCGCAAGGCGGCCGTGACGTTCACCAACCGCCAGGTGAAGCGGCTGCGCGGGCGCATCCAGGAGATCGTCGACGAGTACATCGACAAGATCCTGACGATGACGCCGCCCATCGACTTCCACCGCGAGTTCTCGCTCGCCGTGCCGATGACGGTCATCTGCGAGCTCCTCGGCATCCCGCAGGACGAGCACGACTTCTTCATCGAGCACGGCACCTGTCTGCTCGGCGGCCACTCGACGCCCGAACAGCGCCAGGCCGCGATCGTCGAGGTGAACGCCTACGTCGACAAGCTGATCACGTTGAAGGAGAAGGAGCCCGGCGAGGACCTGCTCTCGCGGGCGATGGCCGAGTACGCGGCCTCCGGCGAGGAGTACACCCGCCGCGACCTGTTCAACATGATCCGCCTGCTGATGAACGGCGGCCACGAGACCACGGCGTCGATGCTGTCGCTGGGCACCGCCGCGCTGTTGGAGAACCCGGACCAGCTCAAGCTGCTGCTCGACGACCCCGAGGGGATGATCGAGCCGGCCGTCGAGGAACTGGTCCGCATCGCGACCATCGGTGACACCGCCATCCCGCGCGTCGCGCTGGAGGACATCGAGATCGCCGGCAAGACCATCAAGGCGGGCGACGGCATCCTGTGCCTGGGCTTGAACGGCAACCGCGACCCGGAGATCTTCCCGGAGCCGGAGAAGCTGATCCTGGAGCGCGGCACCCGCAAGCACCTCGGGTTCGGCCACGGCCTGCACCACTGCATCGGCGCCGACCTCGCGCGCCTGGAGATGCAGCTGGTGTGGACGACGCTGTTCCAGCGGATCCCGTCGCTGCGCCTCGCGAAGCCGTTCCTGGAGATCCCGCGCAAGGAGGGCGCCGTGATCTACGGCCTCTGGGAGCTGCCGGTCACCTGGGACCTCCCCGCGGAGGACTGAGTTCCGCACGCGAAAGGGGCCCCGCACCTCGGTGCGGGGCCCCTTTGCCGTTGCTAGTCCTTCGGGATGTCCGGGCGCTTGACGTGCCCGGGGATCCTGGTGTGCTTGGACGCGGGCAGCACGCCGTCGACGAGGTAGTCGTCGACCAGGGCGTCGAGTGCCTCGTTGCCGGCCAGCCCGTACACCTCGTGGTCGCCGGAGTCCTCGATGAGGACCAGCGGGTGGTCCAGCAGCGCGGCCAGCTCGATGCCGCCCTCGACCCGGTCCATCGGGTCGCCGTCGGCCTGCACGACGAGGCCCTTGGGGTAGCCCGGCTGCGCGAGCTTCGTCGGCGGCTCCAGGCTCTCGAACGTCCGGAACGCGCCGACCCACGGCTGCGCCCGCAGCACGCCGTACCCGTACGGGTGCTGGGCGCGGTGCTTGCGCACGTCCGCGTAGTAGACCTCCAGGTCCTGCGGCCAGTAGGTCTCGAGCGTGATGGCCTCCAGCACGCCGACCCGCAGGTCGCCCTCGGAGTCCTGTGGCCGCCACGTGGCCTGGCCGACGATCAGCGACCGCGCCTTGTCGTAGTTGGCGTCCTGCAACGTGGTGCGGAGGTCGCCGATGAGGTAGCCCAGCGAGTCCCACTGCGCCCGGTCCGTCGACCTCGTGCCGACCGCGCCGTCGAACAGCGTGCGCAGCTGGACCTGGTCGCCCTCCTCGAGCTTCTCGACGACGGCCTCGATCTCGGCGATGACCGCGTCCCGGGTGGTGCCGAGGCGGAAGTGCCCGTCGCGTTCCGCGGTCCAGTCCGCCCACAGCTCGACGTTGCGGTAGACCGCCTCCGCCTGCGTGACGAACTGTTCGCGCCACGTCCACTGTGGATTGATGCACGAGTCGAGGACCGTGCGGTCGAGGTTCTCCGGGAACATCGTGCCGTAGACGGCGCCGACGTACGTGCCGTAGGCGTACCCGACGAACGAGATCTTCTCCTCGCCCAGCACGACCCGGATCAGGTCCATGTCACGCGCTGTGTTGCGGGTCGTGATGTGCGGGCGCAGCTCGCCGCCGGCCTTCTCACAGCCCAGTTCGCGCAACCGCATGTCCTCGGCCAGCTGCTCGAACAGCGAGTCCGGCGGCCGGGAGTCGAAGGGCGCCTTGGGAATCGTCACCTCGCTGTAGAGCTTGGTGGACTCGCCGTACCCGCGCGGGTCGAACCCGATCAGGTCGTAGGCGGTGCGGACCCGCTTGCCCAGCAACTTGATCAGTCCGAGTCCGTCGCCGCCGTCGCCACCGGGACCGCCGTTGACGGCGAGCAGCACACCGCGGCGCTTCGCCGGGTCGGTCGCCTTCAGCCGGGCGATCGCGATGGTCAGCTTGGGACCGTCGGGATCGGAGTAGTCGCGTGGCACGACGACCGTCGCGCGTTCAAGGCCGTCCTCGAACGGCGGTGACCAGTTCACCTGCTGGTCGTAGAACTCCTTGAGGGGCACGGTGGAACCTCCGCGTGTGGGTGTGCGCCGACACCGCAGAGTCGCAACACCTGCTCGAATGCCAGCGGAGCAGCGGGGCAGGTGCCGGGTTTGTGGCGAGACGGGAGGTTCGAGGTCACCGGCCGGTCGAGCCGTCGATCAGCTCCCGGACGATGTCGGCGTGCCCCGCGTGCCGGCCGGTCTCCTCGATCATGTGCGCGAGCTTCCAGCGGACCGTGCCGATGGGACGGTCGATCACCTCCCTCGTTCGCTCGACTGTGCCTGCCTTGGCCGCGCCTTCCTTTTGCGGCGGCGAAGATGACCATGGTTTCGTGACACCTACCAGACGGCGCCGAGCGTGAATCAGGACGACAATCACTCGATCAGGTGAGGTGGCGGGTCGACCTCAGCAGGGTCGTCCCGGACGGCACCACCGCGGTTCGCACGGCAGGTTCGGGTGCACCCTCCACCTTGGCGATCACTGCGGCACGCAGGTAGTCGAGGAACCCGCGCAGCACCTCGGTCTCGCTCCCGCCGGTCCTGGGCGGCGGCTGGTCTCGTTTCCTGGCCATGGCCCGATCCTCGGTCGCACCGCACCCGGACGCACGCGAACTTGCCGTTCCGGCAAGCCCGTGAACGCTCAAGGTGGTCTCCACCACGTGCAAAGCGAAGACGTTCAAGGTGAACCACGTCCGGCGAGCCGCAGATCCGTGGGAGAACTGCCATGCCAAAGATCACTTACGTTTCGCACGACGGCATCGAGACCGTTGTCGACGTTGCCCAGAACGACTCCGTGATGCGCGGCGCGGTTCTCAACGGCATCAAGGGAATCGTCGCGCAGTGCGGTGGCGGGGCGTCGTGCGGGACCTGCCACGTGTACGTGGACCCCGAGAACACCAAGCCGCTGTCCCAGATGCACCAGGTCGAGGACGAGCTCCTCTACTTCACGGCCTGCGAGCGCAAGGAGAACAGCCGCCTGAGCTGCCAGATCCCCGTGACCGAGGAGCAGGACGGGCTCGTCGTGCACATGCCTGAGAAGCAACTCTGAGGGAGAGAATGAGCATGAGCCAGCGACGGGTCGCCCTGGTCACGGGCGCTACCAGCGGTATCGGTCTCGAGGTCGCGCGCAGCCTCGGCAACCAGGGGCACGCGGTCTTCGTCGTCGCCCGCAACGCCGAGAACGTGCAGACCACGGTGAAGCAGCTGAGGGAAGAGGGCATCGAGGCGGACGGCGCGGCGTCCGACGTGACGTCCACAGAGGACATCCGCAAGGCCGTCGAGAAGGCCGTCGAGGTGTTCGGGCCCATCGAGATCCTCGTCAACAACGCCGGGCGCGGCGGTGGCGGCATCACCGCCGAGCTGGACGAGGACCTCTGGCTGGACGTCATCGACACCAACCTCAACGGTGTCTTCCGCTTCACCAAAGAGGTGCTGAGCACCGGCAAGATGGTCGAGCAGTCTTGGGGCCGGATCATCAACATCGCCTCCACCGGCGGCAAGCAGGGCGTCGTGTTCGCCGCGCCCTACTCGGCGTCGAAGCACGGCGTCGTCGGCTTCTCCAAGGCCGTCGGCATCGAGCTCGCGAAGACCGGCATCACCGTCAACGCGGTGTGCCCGGGCTACGTCGAGACCCCCATGGCCGGCCGGGTCCGCCAGGGCTACGCCAACCACTGGGGCGTCAGCGAGGAAGAGGTCCTCGAGAAGTTCAACGCCAAGATCCCGCTGGGTCGGTACAGCACGCCGGAAGAGGTCGCCGGTCTCGTGACGTACCTGACGACGGACACCGCGTCCTCGATCACCGCGCAGGCGCTCAACGTCTGCGGCGGGCTGGGCAACTACTGACATGCGCGGCGAGTCGGTAGTCGTCGTCGGGGCCGGGCAGGCGGGATGCCAGGTCGCGGTGTCCCTGCGCGAGCAGGGACACCGCGGACCCATCACGCTCATCGGCGACGAGCGGGTCGCGCCGTACCAGCGGCCCCCGCTCACCAAGGCCTACCTGGCGGGGGAGACCGACCTCGCCGGGCTGGCGCTCAGGCAGGACTCGTACTACGACGACCACGGCATCAAGCTCGTCACGGACGAGCGGGTGATCGGGGTCGACCGCCAGGCACGGGTCGCGGTGCTGGGCTGCGCCCGCACGATCTCCTACGACCACCTGGTGTTCGCGACGGGCGCGCGGCCCCGGCCGTTGCCCATCCCCGGCGCCGAGCACGTGCTGAACCTGCGCACGGTCGCCGACGCGGACGCCATCCGCGAGCGGCTCGACGGCCAGATCGGGCTCGACGTCGTCGTCATCGGCGGCGGGTTCATCGGCCTCGAGTTCGCCGCCGTGGTGCGCAAGCTGCGCCACGAGGTGACCGTCGTCGAGGCGCAGCCGCAGGTGATGCAACGGGCCGTGACCGCGGCGACCGCGGAGCAGCTCGTCAACCGCCACCGCAGCGAGGGCGTCCAGATCCTCACCGGCACGGGCGTCGCGGCCGTCCGCGAGGGCCTGGTGGAGCTGACGGACGGCACGGTGCTCGTCGCCGACCTCGTGGTCGCGGGCATCGGCGTCATCCCGAACACCGAGATCGCCCAGCGCGCCGGCCTCGCCGTCGACAACGGCATCCTGGTCGACGCCCACCTGCGCACGGTCGACCCGCGGATCCACGCCCTCGGCGACTGCGCGCGGTTCGCGAGCACGCACGCCGGCGGCCTGATCCGCCTGGAGTCCGTCCAGAACGCCACCGACCAGGCCACCACGGTCGCGGCGGCCATCCTGGGCAGCGCGGAGCCCTACACGGCCCTGCCGTGGTTCTGGAGCGACCAGTACGACGTGAAGCTGCAGACCGCGGGACTCACCAACGGCCACGACCGCACGGTCACCGTCGGCGACCCGGCGGAGGGCCGGTTCTCCGTGTTCTGCTTCAAAAATGACAGGTTGATTGGAATCGAGGCCTACAACCGGCCGATCGACTTCCTGATGGGGCGCCGGATCCTCGAGGGCGGCAACCAGCTGACCCCCGAGATCGTCGCCCGGCCAGGCTTCGACCTGCGGGCGAGCCAGCAGAAGGCCGCGTGAGCGATGCCGTCCGCACGCCTAGAGCCAGCCGGCTTCCTCGGCGATGCGGATGGCGTCCACCCGGTTGCGCCCGTTGAGCTTGGTCATGATCGTCGTCATGTAGTTGCGGACCGTGCCGACCGACAACGACAGCGCGACAGCGATGTCAGGCGCGTCCGCACCGTTGGCCGCGAGCCGGAGGACCTCCAGTTCGCGGTCGGTCAGCGGGCACTCGCCGCGGTCCCACGCGGCCAGGGCGAGCTGGCTGTCGACGACGCGTTCCCCGGCGGCGACCCGGCGGATCGCGTCGGCGAGCTCCGTCGGCGGCGCGTCCTTCAGCAGGAAGCCGTCCACGCGGGCGGCCAGCGCCCTGCGCAGCGTCCCCGGACGGCCCAGCGACGTCAGCATCAACGTCCTGACCTGCGGCATCGTCTCGCGGATCGTCGACGCGGCACTGAGTCCGTCGAGGATCGGCAGGTCGATGTCGATCACGCAGACATCCGGGTTGTGCTGGCGTGCGGCCGGCACGATCTTGTCGCCCGAGCTCACCTCGGCCACGACCTCGATGTCCGGTTCCAGGTTGAGCAGCGCGATGAGAGCACCGCGCACCATGTGCATGTCCTCCGCGAGCAGAACCCTGATCATCGCGCCCCTCCGCGCGACACCCTATCTCCCAACGTTCATGTCGCGCTCCACGCCGCGTCAAGGCGGCCCGGCGAGGGTGAACCGAGCTGCCTCGCGAAGGGATGCGTCATGGAACGCAGCGTCAACGTGACGGTCGTGTACTACTCCTCGACGGGAACGATTCACCGGCTCGCCTCGGAGATCGCCGAGACGGCCGAGAAGCACGGCGCCGAGGTGCGGCTGGTGCGGGCGGCGGAGCTGGCTCCCGAGTCGGTGTGGCGGTCGCGGCCGACGTGGGCCGCGCACCTGGAGGAGACCGCGGACGTCCCGATCGCCTCGGTCGACGACGTGCTGTGGGCCGACGCCGTCGTGTTCGGCACCCCGACCCGCTTCGGCAACGTCTCCTCGCAGCTCAAGCAGTTCATCGACACGCTGGGGCCCGCCTGGTTCAGCGGCCTGCTCGCGGACAAGGTGTACAGCGCGTTCACCTCCGGCGGCAGCCTGCACGGCGGCATGGAGACGACCCTCGTGTCGATCTACAACATGGTCTGCCACTTCGGCGGGATCATCGTGCCGCCGGGCGGGAACCTGAACCCCTACGGCACCTCTCACGTCCTGGGCGCGGACAACGTGCCGGTCGACGAGATCGCGCTGCAGGCGGCCCAGATCCAGGCGGAACGCGTCGTGCGCGTGGCACGCGCGCTGAAGGAGGTCTGACCGCGGTGCGAGTCAAGGATGTCTACGTCAACGGCAGTGGCGTGCGCCTGCCCTCGACGCTGAACGTCGCGGACGCGATCGCGTCGGGGGAGTGCGAGCCCAAGCTCGTCGCGCGCACGGACGTCGAGTCCGTGTCCGTGTCCCCGCACGAGTCCGCGGCCGAGATGGCGGTCGAGGCGGCACGGGTCGCGTTGGCACGGGCGGGGTCCGAGCCCGACGACGTCGACCTGATCCTGCACGCCACCACCTACCACCAGGGCCAGGACCTGTGGCCGGTCGGCTCGTACATCCAGCGCGAGACGGTCCGCAACTCCTGCCTGGCGCTCGAGATCCGGCAGATGTCCAACGGCGGCCTGGCCGCGATGGACCTCGCCGTGTCGTACCTGATCGCCCGTCCCGGCAGGGACGCCCTCCTCACGTCCTCGGACCGCTTCTGCCTGCCGGGGATCGACCGGTGGAGGACCGACCCCGGCACGCCCTACGGCGACGGCGCGTCGGCTCTGGTGCTGTCCACAAGGGGCGGTTACGCCAAGCTGCTTTCATTGGCCATCAATGCGGACAGCGACCTGGAGCCGTTGCACCGCGGCGACGTGCCGTTCGGTCTCGCGCCCTTCTCGCACCGCATCCCGGTGGACTTCGAGGAGGCCAAGCACACGTTCAGCCGCGAGTTCGGGCTCTCCTACGGCATCAACAAGGCCAACGCGGGGCAGGCGCTCGCCGTCGAGCAGGCGCTGTCCGACGCCGACATGAAGATCGGCGACGCGGACTGGGTGATCCTGCCGCACTTCGGCCGCCGCCGGCTCGACGTGAACTACCTGCGCCCGTACGACATCGAGACGGACCGCACGACGTGGGAGTGGAGCCGCACGGTCGGGCACCTCGGCGCCGGCGACCAGTTCGCGAGCTTCGACCACCTCGTGCAGACGGGCAAGGCCAAGTCCGGCCAGCGGATCGTGATGTTCGGCGTCGGCGCCGGCTACAGCTGGGGCTGCGCGGTCATCGAGATGCTGTGACCCAGCGGGATCTCCGCGCGCAGCCGGTAGGTGTGCTCGGGCGTGAGGCCGGCGTGGAGCACGCCGCCGAGCGCCCGCACGCGCGTGGCGAGGTTGCCGATCCCGCTGCCGTCGCCCGGACCCGGTGCGGTGGCGGGGATGCCGTCGTTGGTCAGCTCCATCTCGACCGACTGCGGTGAGGTCGACAGCAGGATCTCGCAGTGCTCGGCCTTGCTGTGCCGCAACAGGTTCGTGACGCCCTCGCGCAGCACGGTCGCGAGCGCCACCTTCGTCGCGGCCGGCAGCTCGTCGTAGGCGTCGATCCGGGCCACCACCTCGATGTCGGCCGCGGACAGCAACGCCTGCGCCGACCACGTCTCCTCGTCCAGCGAGAGCTCGCGGTAGCTCAGGGCCACCGACCGGACGTCTGCCAGCGCCTGCCGCGAGATCTCCGCGACCTCCCCGAGCTCCCGCCGCGCGCGCACCGGGTCCGGTGCCGCGAGCCGGTGCGCGAGCTCGCACTTCAGCGTGATCGCGGAGAGGCTGAACCCGAGCAGGTCGTGCAGGTCGCGGGCGAACCGCAGCCGTTCGCGCGTGACCGCCGCCGTCGCCAGCTCCTCCTGCGCCGCCCGCAGTTCGGTCACCATCGACCGCAGGCGGGTCAGCGCGTAGAGCACGAGCCCGTGGTTCGTCGTCGCCATCAGCGCCCACACCACGTCGCTCGCGGGGAAGCCCCACACCGCCTGCAGCACGCCCTGCCCGGCCACGACCGCGGCGAACGCCGTCCAACCCGCCCAGCGCGGGAGGAGCAGCACCGCCGCGCCCGCGAGGAAGCCGGGCACCCCGCCGAGGTACGGGTGCCCGTAGGCGAACTGGGGGAGGTACACGCAGACGGCGATCCCCGCGAACGCCGCCCAGCGCGGTGCCGGACGGACCCCGGGACGGCTCACGAAGCCCAGCACCAGGACCGCGGTCACCGCACCGCTGAGCGCGCAGACCGCGACGGCGCCGAGTCCGATCACGGGCAGGTAGTAGGCCGCCAGCAGCGTCGCCATGACCCCGTACCCGATCACCACCGCGGTGAGCAGCGCTCGTGCGAACCGCGTCGGGATCGGCGGACCGGCGAGGAACGGCTGCCGCGCCGGCGGGGCGGCCGACCGGGGAGACGGCTCCGGGCGGTCCGCGGTCAGCGCCGATCGTGCCGCCTCGAGCTCGTCGGCCGGCGACAGCGCCCGGTAGCTCGACGCGACCGCGCGCACGTCCGCGAGGGCCTGGCGGGACAGGTCGATGATCCGCGCGAGCTCCTCCGCGGCCCGGCCGGTGCGCTCGCCGATCAGGCGGCCGGCCAGCCCGGCCTTCAGCGTGATCGTCGCGAGGCCGACGCCGAGCAGGTCCTGCAGGTCGCGGGCGAACGCCAGCCGTTCCCGCGCCACGGCGAGGTCGGCGAGCTCCGAGCGGGTCGTCTCCAACTGGTGCACGAGGGTGGGCAACCGCGAGAGGCCGTAGACCGCGAGGCCCGCGGTCAGCGAGGACGCCGCGTAGTAGGCCATGACGCTGGGCGGGATGCCGAACGAGATCTTGCTCGCGGGGTTGGCCAGCGCCGCCGCGACGAAGACGATCCACCGCACCCGGCCGGGCACGACCAGCAGCACGCTGCCCGCCAGGAAGACGCCCATGCCGCCCCACGCCGTGGGGAAGAACGGCACCGGCGCGAACACCAGCACCGCCAGTGCGCCCAGGGCCAGGCGCGCCCGGCCCGACCGCAGGTCCGTGCCCGGCCGCGAGAAGACCCCGAGCTGCAGGTACGCGATCGAGAACAGCAGCGCGAGCGAGGTCACGACCCGAGCGGTCGTCGCACCGGCCTCCAGGACGTAGAGGAACGCGTTCCCGAGGTAGTTCGCGAAGACCACGCTGATGACCGCGTACGCGAGCCTGCGGGACACCGCGGAGTGTTCCTGTCGTCTCGGCACGGCGGCATGATAGGCGCGCTACCTGGGATTTCCCGTCTGCCCGGACCGGCTCAGTTGAACGGCAGCGGGATCTCGGCGCGCAACCGGTAGGTGTGCTCCGGCGTGAGACCCGCGTGCAGGTCGCCGCCGAGGGCGCGGACGCGGGTGGTCAGGTTGCCGATGCCGCTGCCGTCGCGGGACTTCCGCTCGGCCTCCGGGATCCCGTCGTTGACGATGTCCATCGTGACGAGGCGAGGCGAGCTCGACAGCAGGATCTCGCAGTGCTCGGCCTTGCTGTGCCGCAACAGGTTCGTGACGCCCTCGCGCAGCACGGTCGCCAGCGTCACCTTCACCTCCGTCGGCAGCTGGTCGCACGCGTCGATCTTCACCGTGACCTCGATGTCCGCCGCGGACAGCAGCGCCTGCGCCGACTGGGTCTCCTCGTCGAACGACAGCTCGCGGTAGCTCAGGGCGACCGACCGGACGTCCGCGAGCGCCTGCCGCGAGATCTCCAGGACCTCGGTCAGCTCCCGGCGGGCCCGGTCGGGGTCGATCGTGGCCAGCCGGTGCGTGAGCTCGCTCTTCAACGTGATCGCGGACAGGCTGTAGCCGAGCAGGTCGTGCAGGTCGCGGGCGAACCGCAGCCGCTCCTGGGCCACCGCCGCCGTCGCCAGTTCCTCGCGGGCCTCGTGCAGCTCGGTCACCATCGACCGCAGGCGGGTCAGCGCGTAGAGCACGAGTCCGTGGTTCGTCACGGCGATCAGGGCGTACACGACGTACGAACCGGTGAGGCCGGTCGCGGGAAAGACGAAGGACTGGCCCGCGGCGATCGCGATGAAGGTCGTCCAGCCGTACCGGCGTGGCAGCAGCAGCGCGGCGGACCCGGCGAGGAAGCCCGGGTCGGCGATGAACGGGTTGTCGAAGATCCACACCGGTAGGTACACGCAGACGGCCATCACGGCGAGCACCGCGAGTCTGCCCGCCGTGCCGAGATGCACTCGGGTGCGCCCGACGAAGGCCAGCACGAGGCCGAGCTCGATCGCGGTGGCGAGCACGGCGGTCGCCAGGCCCGGCAGGCCGATGCGGGGGTAGTCGTAAGCCACCTGGAACAGCGACATGAGGCCGTAGCCGATCACCACGGTGACGAAGAGGACCTGGGCGAACCGGGTCGCCATGGGCTGGCCCGCCGGTCGCGACCCGTCCGCCGGTTCTTCGAGCACCGGCTCCGCCGGCACCTCGGCGTGCAGCCGGTACGTGCCGTCCGGTGTCACCTGGGCGAGCAGGGAGCCGTTGATGGCGGTGGCACGCGTGGCGAGGTTGGTGAGGCCGCTGCCGCGTTCGGCGGTGACCTCGGCGGGAGCACCGTCGTTGACGATGTCGATCGACGCCGTGCTGCCCCTGTGGGAGATCGTGATGGTGCAGCGGGTGGCCTCGCTGTGCCGCAGCAGGTTCGTCACGCCCTCGCGCAGCACCGTCGCGAGCACCGTCCTCGACCGCGGCGAGAGCTCCCGCCGGTCCGTCTCGATCGTCACCGCGACACCGGCCGCGGTCAGCACCGACCGCGCCGACTCGATCTCGTCGGCCAGCGACAGCTCGCGGTAGCTCGACGCCACCGCACGAACGTCCGTCAGGGCCTCGCGTGCGACGCCGAGGATCTCGGCCAGCTCCCGCATCGCGCGTTCGGTGTGCGCGCCGAGCAGCTTGCGGGCCAGCTCCACCTTCAGCGTGATGGCGGACAGGCTGAACCCCAGCAGGTCGTGCAGGTCGCGGGCGAACCGCAGCCGTTCCTTGGACACCGCGAGCGAGGCGAGCTCCGAGCGGGCCGCCTCCAGCTGCTTCACCTGCGACGGCAGCCGGGACAGGCCGAACACGACCAGCCCGGCGACCATCGACGCGATCACGTGGTAGATCTGCGTGGACAGGTCCGGGACGCTCCACGCCTGGTACAGCCCGTTGCTCAGCGCCACCGCGCTGAAGACGAGCCAGCGGATCCCGCCGGGCAGCACGAGCAGCACGCTGCCGGCGAGGAAGCCGTGCATCCCCGTCCACTCGGTCGGGAAGAACAGCAGCGGGACGAACACCAGCGCCGCCATCGCGCCCAGCGCCAGGTACGCCCTGGGGGAGTGCAGATCCGCTCCGGGCCTGCTGAACACCCGCAGCTGCAGGTACCCGATCGCGAGCAGGCAGGCGAGCGAACCCACGACCCTCGCGGGCGTCGCGCTGACCTTCACCACGTCGAGGAAGTTGTCGAGCAGGTAGTTGAAGAACACCACGCTGATGACGACGTACGCCAAACGACGGGACACCGACGAGCGTTCCTGTCGTTGCGTCACAGCGGCTCCCACGCGAGGTTCGGGACGCGGCCATGATACGGGCGCTTCCTGGGAAATCTCGCTTTTCGCGGTCCTCGTTCGGAGCAACATGACGGCGGCTCAACACCTCTGGACGACGACCAGGTCGGCCCCCGCCAGGTAGGCGACCACGTCGGCGACCAGCGTCCTGTCGACCTGCAGCGAGCCGGCGAGCTGGTTGATCGTGCTCTCGGTGTGCAGCAACGACTTCGCGATCTCCGTCGCGGGAGCGCTGTGCAGGATCGCCTGGTAGGCGAGGCCGGGGCAGGTGAGCGCCTGGTCGCCGTTGAGCCGCTCGACCTCGGTACCGGGCCGCATGGTCACGACCTCGTCGTCCCCGATGTGCGGCAGGGCGAAGACCGCGTCGCGGGTCACGGCGACCAGCGAGAGGATGGGACCGGCGCCGTCGTTCAGGCCGAGCGACGGCACCAGGCACCCACCCAGCTGGTCGAGGGTGTTCTTCAGCTTGCGCCAGATGAGGCACGGCCCGGAGCCCGACTTCCACCGCACGAAGTTCTCGTGCAGCGCCGAGATGTTCTCCAGCGCCACGGGGCCGAGGCTCATCCGGTGCAACGCCTCGCGCACAAGAGGACTGGTGTCCGCGATCTCGATGACACCCCACCGGCCGTGCACGGCGAGGTGCTCGGCGCCCTCGTCCACGAACGCGTCTTCCAGCAGGGACCACAGCGGCCGGCCTGCCGGGACGTGCGATTGCGTGGTCGTGGTCACCACAGCGCCTCCGCTCTGGGCGATGGTCATCACATGAACAACGGGAACGGGTTGAGCTCCTCGTACCGGCGGGGTCGTGCCAGCCGACCCAGTTGTACGGGTACCTCGTAGAGGCGCCCTTGAGCGAACCTCGACCAGAAGTGCCGCAGCCCCGGCACGACCACCCGGACGACCGGGAGCCCGATGTCCGGACGCGTCTGGTCGAGCACGAGCAACTCCATTCCCCGCGACTCCAGGGTGGCCTGGATCGCGCGGATGTCGTCGACGAGGTCACGCCGGTGCGTGTAGGCGTGGTGGGACGGGGCGCGCGCCGGTACGCCGGGGTCGGGGGCGATCCAGCCCTGCTCGGCGAGCCGGGCGTGTTCGAACCAGCGTCGCATGTCGACGTCGAACGCGGCCAGGTCCATCGGGTCGCAGACCATCGGCATGCACTGGTTCAGCTCGGTCAGCGCCCGGCGGGCGGCGATCCTGGGGTCGAGGTGCGCGCCGCAGCCGAACATGATGTCCTCGCGCGGGCCGTCCGTGCGGCGGGACACCGCCACCATCGCGGGCACGCCCAGGTCGGACGTCACGTCGAGCAGCCACACCTCGCGGCCGAGGCCGGCGTGCACCGCGCGGAGCTCGTCGATCCACGGGTCGTGGAAGGCGTCGAGGTCCATGCCCGGCACCGGAGTGCGGTTGTACCACCAGATCGCGACGGCGTCGCGTTCCACGAGTTCCAGCAGCCCTTGCAACACCGCGTCCTCGAGGCTGCTGCCGGCGGCGCAGCCGTTGGAGTTGGAGTTGACGCTCGGCGGGCAGGGGGCGCCGAAGTAGAGCATTCCGCTGGGCAGGAACCGGTGCCGCCGCTGTGTCAGCGACCAGAGGGGGGTCCAGTCCAGGACCTCGTCCTCGTCGAACGGGGTGGTGATCTCCTGGAACGCCGAGTGGTCCGCGTTCCACGCGTCGCGGTCCTCGAACTGGCGGGGGTGGTAGAGCTGCACGGAGTCCGGGTGGACCGCGAGGTCGCCGAGCGAGGTGAAGCTGCCGCTCACGCGCGCCTCGTCGCCGACGAACGCGCCGCTGCGCCGTTCCACGGCCTCGCACAACGCGCCGACCTCGGCGTCGAGCGCCGTGACGCCCTTGCCCCCGCTGTCCGCGCGCAACGCGGAGCGCAGGCCTTCGAGACCCTCGCCCATAGCCGCGATGTTCGCCCCGGACTGGAAGGAGTTGAAGAACGAGGGACCCCGGTCGTTGCGGTGGATCTCCCGCACGATCCCGGTGACCGGGCCGATCAGGTGCCGGTAGGTGTCGAGCACCTCCTGCGGCGACGACGACCGGTGGCCGCCGCCGTCGCAGGAGGTCTTCACGCGACTGACGAGTTCGACCGGCTCGAACGTCCTGCGCGCGACAACTCCGGGGTCACCGCAGCCGGAGCACTGCGGGCGGTGCCGCACCTCGTGCTGCGTGACCCTCATCGTCAGGCTGTCGTAGTTCCAGATCGACCGCTGCACGTCGTGGCGTATGCCGGCGAGCCACTTGGTCACCTCGACCGAGGCGATCTCGAGCGCCGTCGCCCGCAGCGAGGGGAGGCCGATGGAGGGACGCGGTGCCGGACCTCGTTGTCCGCACCGTGCCCGTACGTGCGCCTCGGCCTTGCGGTTGGCCGAGAGGCGGGTGGCGAGGCAGCGCCAGCAGGGGCCGTCGCCGGGGGTGAAGAAAGGACCCACGCTCACCTGCGCGCCGACCGGTTTGACCAGCAACCAGGGCGTGCCGGACGCGCGGTGCGCGGCGTCGATGTCGCGCAGTTCGGAGGCCAGGTAGTCCGCGCACACCACGACCGTGAGGTCACCACTCCCCGAAGTGACCGTGAGTCCGTTGTGGCGCAGAGCTTCCACCAGCCCGTCGCGGTCGACGTCGCCGATCGCGACCACGGAGACGAGCGACGCCGTCGTCGCCGCCACCGCGTCCGAGGGGTCGAGGCCCGCCGCGTCCCAGTACGCGAGCGACGCCTCTGTCGTGGCCGAACCGCCCTCCGGGCAGCGCCTGCCGATCAGGCCCGCCGCGGCGAGCCTCGTGAGCATCCGTTCCACCGTGTCGGCGGACAGGCCGGCGGGCAGGTCGCGCAGCACCGCGGTGAGGTCCCGGGTGCCGTCGAGCAACGGCGCCAGCGCCTCGACGTACGTGCCCTGGATCGCGGTGACCCCGGACTCGCCGATGAGGTAGACGGCCTCACCCTGCACGATCTGCGGTCGGAGGTGGCGTTTGAACCCGATCCTCTGTTCGCCGGGTTCGGCCAGTTCGGGTCTCATGCCGCGAGAACCTCGTCGTAGGACACGTAGCGGCTGCCGATGATGCACTGCGTGCCGCTGCAGCAGCCGAACGTGTAGACGTAGTAGTCCGACGAGGCTTCACGGTCGAGCTGGTAGATCTTCATGTCGTCGGAGTCGTCGTTCGCGGTGGTGACGGAAGACAGGTGCTCCACGGTGGCGGTGGGGTGCATGAGCGTCTCCGATGTTTGGGGGTGACTTGATGTGGGTAATGATGCGGACCAGCGGTAATGGACCGGTAGTTACCGGCTAATGCGCCCCCGTATGAAGTTTTCATACCCCCCACGGGCAGAACTCACCTGACATCGATGGCCTGTGCACTAACGCGCGACCGTTGGGCCGAGCAGACTAATCGTGTGCTTGGAACCGAAGGAGGGGTCGCGATGCAGATCAAGGTCCTGGGGCCCGTCGAGGCCAAGGTGAACGGTCGCTCGGTGACTCCGACCGCGGCCAAGCCACGGCAGATCCTCGCCCTGCTCGCGCTGCACTCCGGGCAGGTCGTGTCCGTCCCCACGCTGATCGAGGAGCTGTGGGGCGACCGCCCGCCGCGCAGCGCCCGCACCACCCTGCAGACCTACATCCTGCAGCTGCGCAAGCTCATCGGGGACGCGCTGGCGTCGTCCGGTGAGGGCGCGGCCAAGGAGGTGCTGGTCACCCGCTACGGCGGCTACCTGCTCGACGTGCCGGAAGACGCCGTCGACGTGCACGAGTTCGAACGGCTCTCGCGCGCCGGCCAGCAGGCCTACGACGTCGAGGACCACGCCTCGGCCTCCCGGCTCCTGCGCCAGGCCCTCGACATGTGGCGCGGCGCCGCGGTCGTGGACGTGCGGCCCGGCATGCCGCTCGGCATCGAGATCGTGCGGCTGGAGGAGGCACGTCTCGGCGTGCTGGAGGCGCGCATCGACGCCGAGCTGCGGATGGGCAAGCACAAGGCGCTGCTGTCCGAGCTCTCGGTGCTGACCGTGCAGAACCCGATGAACGAGAACCTGTGCGCGCAGTACATGATCTCGCTGTTCCGGGCGGGCCGGCAGTGGCAGGCGCTCGACGCGTTCAAGGCGTTGCGCAACACCCTGATCGAGGAGCTCGGCGTCGAGCCGTCGTCGCGGCTGCAGACGCTGCAGCACGCGATCCTGACGTCCGACCCGCGCCTCGACAGCGCCGAAACCCGCCAGCTGCAACGACTTCTCGCCTAGATCACGGCTCCAGCGGCCCCCGCCACACTGTGGCGGGGGCCGTTTTGCTTGTCGCGCAACGGTTTCTTCGAGAATCTCTCCACCGGCTTACAGGTGTGCGCTGGCAACCTCAGACGTGGGCGCGCGGGAATCGCCCGCTGGAGGAAAGGAAACAACAGTGAGCGCACTGACCATCGAGGGCCTCAAGGAGATCCTCAACGAGGCCGCGGGCGACGACGACTCGTTCAAGCCCGGCCAGGACATCCTCGACCTCCCGTTCCTCGAGCTGGGCTTCGACTCCCTCGCCCTGCTGGAGACGGTCGCGCTGATCAAGCGCAAGCACGGGGTCGCCATCGCCGACGACGAGATGGCGTACATCGAGACGCCGCGTCAGCTGCTGGACAAGGTCAACGGACAGATCGCGGCCTGACGCCGGCGACTCGGGATACGGAGACGGACATGACGCACACCACCACGCACACGGTCATGATCGGGGCTCCCGCCAAGGTGGTGTACGACCTGGTCGCGGACGTGACGACCTGGCCGTACATCTTCGGACCCACGGTGCACGCCGAGGTGTTCGAACGGGACGGCTCGACGGAGCGGTTGCGGCTGCACGCGTTCGCCAACGGTGACGTGCGCACGTGGACGTCTCGCCGTGAGCTCGACCCGGCGAACCTGCACATCAAGTTCGAGCAGGAGCGTTCGGCGGCACCCGTGAAGACGATGGGTGGGGAGTGGCGGATCGTCCCGATCGCCGACTCGGCGACTCGGGTCGATCTGCTCCACCACTTCACCGCGGCGCAGCCCGAGGCGGTCGACCTCATCCTGAACGCCGTCAACAACAACAGCGACGCCGAGCTCGCCGCCCTGAAGCGGGCGGCCGAGTACGGCGACGACTACGACAAGCTCGTGCTGTCGTTCTCCGACAGCATCACGATCCACGCGAGCCGCAAGGACGTCTACGAGTTCCTGTACCGGTCCGACCTGTGGCCGGAGCGCCTGCCGCACGTGGCCAGGCTGGACCTCACGGAGGCCGTCACCGGGGTGCAGTCCATGGAGATGGACACGCGCAGCCCGGACGGGTCGATCCACACCACGCACTCGGTGCGGGTCTGCACCCCGTACGACGGCATCGTCTACAAGCAGACGCACACCCCGCCGATCATGGCGGCGCACGTCGGCCGGTGGACGTTCAGGGACATCGGCGACGGCATCGAGGCCGGCATCGAGGCGACGTCGCACCACACCGTCGTCATCCGGCCCGAGGTCATCCCCGAGGTGCTCGGCGCCGACGGGACGATCGAGCGCGCTCGTGAGCTCATCCGCCACGCGCTGGGCACCAACAGCCTCACGACGCTCCGGCACGCGAAGGAATTCGCCGAGAACGGATGAGGGTGACGCGATGGGGTTGAGTGGCGCGGACTTGCTGACTGCCGCCGCACGCGCTGCAAGCCGCAACGGGCTTTACGTGGTCTCCATGTACCTGGAGAAGGCCGCGGTCGAGCACCAGCGCAAGGGATGTCCTTCCGACATCGGACATTGCGCCTACGAGATCGAGGCCTCTCGAGTACTGCTGTCGGGCTTCTGAACGGTGAAGCGCGAGGGGTTTTGGATGAAGCTCTACGACATCTCGCTGCGCCGCACCGGACTGTCCATCTCGGACAGACTGGTCGCGGCGCGGCGCCTCGACGCGCTCGGCGTCACGTTCGTCGACGGAGGCAGGCCGGCCCGGTCGTTCTACCCCAGAGGATTCTTCGGCAGGGCCGCGATCGAGCTCCGCTTGCGGTCCGCCACCCTCATCGCCTCCGGGTACGCGGAGGACCTCACCGCCCTCATCGCCGCGGAAACACCTGCGGTGGCGGTAGTTGTGGAAGGGCACGGCATTTCGGTGGTCCGAGAAGCCGTGCGTCAACTCGTGCGCGCCGAACGACGAGTGGTCGTCGAGGCGCGGGACTTCTTCGACGGCTGGCTGATCGACCCCGAACACGCGTTGGAGGTCGTGCTGTCGGCCGCGGAGGCTGGGGCGGAGACCGTGTTGCTGCACGACACCGCGGGCAAGCTGTGGCCGGACCAGATCGGCGAGATCGTCGCGTCGGTCGCGGACACCGGTGTGCCCCTGGGATTCGGATGTCACGACGAAGGCGGTTCGCAGGCGAAGCAGCTGTTCGCCGCGGATGCGGGGGCCGGCCTCGTACAGGGGTCCTACGCCGTCGTTCGAGGTGGCCTCGATCGGGCCGTTTCACCATCGGTTCATTCGGCAGAGACAGGTATCGCTCCCGTGCCCTGTCCGAGATTGGAGCAGACCGTGTCCGCACAGAAGGCGATTGGAGGTGTCCGATGAGTCGTCGCGCCGTCATCACCGGGGTGGGCGTGGTCGCACCTGGTGGCATCGGAACGAAGGCGTATTGGAAACTGCTGTCCGAAGGGCGTACGGCGACTCGCAACATCACGCACTTCGACGCGTCTCCGTACCGCTCCCGCATGGCGGGGGAAGCAGATTTCGATCCAGTGCGCGAAGGCCTGACGCCGCAGGAGATCCGCCGGCTCGACCGCGCCGCGCAGTTCGCTGTCGTCGCGGGTCGTGAGGCGATGTCCGACTCCGGCATCGAGTTCGACCAGCTCGACCCCGGCCGCATCGGTGTCTCGCTCGGCACCGCGGTCGGCTGCACGACCTCGCTGGAGCGCGAGTTCATCGTCGGCTCCGACCGGGGCAAGTACTGGGAGGTCGACCAGTCCTACGCCGTCCCGCACCTCTACGACTACTTCACGCCGTCCTCGATGGCGACGGAGCTGGCGTGGACGGTCGGCGCGGAAGGACCGGTCTCCGTGGTCTCCACGGGCTGCACCTCCGGCCTCGACTCGGTCGGCTACGCCGCCGAGCTGATCATGGAGGGCTCCGCGGACGTCGTCGTCACCGGCGGCACCGAGGCCCCGCTCTCCCCGATCACCGTGGTGTGCTTCGACGTGATCCGCGCGTCGAGCACCCGCAACGACGACCCCACCACGGCGTGCCGTCCGTTCGACAAGACCCGCGACGGCCTGGTGCTGGGCGAGGGTTGCGCGATCATCGTGCTCGAGGAGCTGGAGCACGCACGGGCGCGCGGCGCGCACATCTACGGTGAGATCGGCGGCTTCGCCTCGCGGTGCAACGCCTACCACATGACGGGCCTGCACCCCGAGGGCATCGAGATGTCCGACGCCATCAACATCGCGCTGAAGCAGGCGCGGGCGGACGCCACGGACGTCGGCTACATCAACGCGCACGGGTCGGGCACCAAGCAGAACGACCTGCACGAGACGGCCGCCTTCAAGCGCTCGCTCGGCGCGCACGCCTACAAGACCCCGGTCTCCGGCTTCAAGTCGATGATCGGGCACTCGCTGGGCGCGATCGGGTCCCTGGAGATCGTCGGCTCGCTGCTGGCGTTCGAGCAGGACCTCATCCCGCCGACGGCGAACCTCCACGAGCCGGACCCCGAGTGCGACCTCGACTACACGCCGCTGGTCGCGCGCGAGAAGAAGGTCAACACGGTCCTGACCGTGGGCAGTGGTTTCGGTGGATTCCAGAGCGCCATGGTGCTCAAGAAGGTGGAAGGGGCTGGCCGGTGACTCGGGCGGTGGTGACGGGAATCGGCATCGCGTCGCCGAACGGTTTGGGGCCGACCGCGTACTGGCGGGCGACCCTGCACGGTGAGGCGGCGATCAAGCCGATCACCCGGTTCGACAGCGCGAACTACTGGGCGAAGATCGCCGGCGAGGTGCCCGGCTTCGAGGCAGGGCGGCACCTGCAGGGTCGCCTGCTGCCGCAGACGGACCACATGACGCGGCTGACACTCGTCGGCACGGACTGGGCGTTGCGTGGTGCGGGCGTGCAGCCGAACGACATCCCCGACACGGACATCGCGGTGATCACCGCGGCGACCGCCGGCGGCTACGAGTTCGGTCAGCGGGAACTGCAGAAGCTGTGGCACCAGGGGCCGGAGTACGTCTCGGCGTACCAGTCGTTCGCGTGGTTCTACGCGGTCAACACGGGCCAGATCTCGATCCGGCACGGCACGCGTGGTCCGGGTGCGGTCGTGGTGTCCGAGCAGGCCGGTGGCATCGACTCCATCGGGCACGCCCGCCGGCAGCTGCGCAAGGGCGTGCAGCTGGCGCTCACGGGTGGCATGGACTCCTCGCTGTGCCCGTGGGCGTGGGTCGCCCACCAGGCGTCGGGTTGCCTGTCCCGCAACAACAACCCGAAGCGCGCCTACCTGCCGTTCGACCGCGACGCCTCCGGGTACGTCGCGGGTGAGGGCGGCGCGATCATGGTCGTCGAGACGCCGGAGTCGGCGGCGGGACGGCCGGGGACGCGCATCTACGGCGAGATCGTCGGGTACGCCTCGACGTTCGACTCGAAGATGCCGTCACGGGAGCCGGGCCTGAAGCGGGCGGCCGAGCTGGCCCTGTGCGACGCCGGCATGGACGCCTCGGAGATCGACGTGGTGTTCGCCGACGCGGCGGGCATCCCGGAGCTCGACAAGGCCGAGGCCGAGGCGATCAAGGGCATCTTCGGGCCGTACGGCGTGCCGGTCACGGCGCCGAAGACCATGACCGGTCGTCTGTTCGCCGGTGGTGGCTCGCTGGACGTGGCGTCGGCGATCCTCTCCATCTACTGGAGCGCGATCCCGCCGACCGTCAACGTCGAGAACGTCGTGCCGGAGTACGAGCTCGACCTCGTCATGAACGAGGCGCGGCACGGCAAGATCAAGGCCGCGCTGGTGCTCGGCCGCGGCAAGGGCGGCTTCAACTCCGCCATGGTGGTCCGCGAGTACAGGTGATGTCATGCCTCAAGGGCCGCGAGGGTTTTCTCTCTCGCGGCCCTTGAGCCGTTTCTGGAGGCGTGTTGTGGACGTAGCACTTATGTTTCCGGGCCAGGGATCGCAGTACCCGCGGATGGCGGCGTCCCTGTACGGCACGGACGCGGTGTTCACCTCGGTGATCGACGAGGTGTTCGAGCTGTTCGGCGAGGTCGGCTCGGTGGCCTGCGAGGACTGGCTCTCCGGCGCCGACATCGATCATGTGTCGCGCGCGCAGCCGTTGTTGTTCGCGGTCGACTACGCGCTGGGGCGCACGGTGCTGTCGTGGGGTGTGGAGCCCGTGGCGTTGATCGGGCACTCCGCGGGGGAGGTCGTCGCGGCGACCTTGGCGGGCGTGTTCTCGTTGGAGGAAGCCGTTTCCCTGGTGCGCGACCGGGTGGTGTCGGCCGTGCCGATCCCGTCCGGGGGCATGCTCGCGGTGGCCGCCTCGGAGGCGGACCTGCTGCCGTACCTGGAGGGCGACGTCGCGATCGCCGCGGTGAACTCGGCGCGGCAGACGATGCTCGCGGGCTCCGACGAGCCGCTGGCGCGCGTGCGGGCGCGGCTGGAGGCCGACGAGTACATCGTCGTCACGGTGCCGGCCTCGACGCCGTTCCACAGCCCGGCCATGCAGCCCGCCGTGGACGAGGCGCTGGCGAACTGGAGCGCGTCGCCCGTCGCGCCGTCCCTGCCGCTGTACTCGGGCTACACGGGCAAGCTGATGACCGAGGAGGACGCGCTGTCGCCGCGGTTCTGGACGCGGCAGCTCACCGACGCCGTCTACTTCGGACCCGCGCTGAACGAGCTCGTGGCGATGTACGACGTGCTGCTGGTGGAAGCGGGTCCCGGCCAGACGCTGACGTCGTTCGCGCGTCGCACGAAGGCCGTGCGGTCCGGCGCCTCGCAGGTGCTGCCGTTGCTGGACGCCCACGACACGATCGAAAGCGCTCGCGCCCGTCTGGTGTGAGCGCACTATAAAAGGGCCGCCCTCCAGGAGAGGGCGGCCCTTTAGTGACTTCTAGTCGATGCCTCGGACGATGTGGTCTTCGTTCTCTGGTGGCCATGAATCGCTGTTTTCCATACCTACGAAGGTAGGGATGGTGATTCAGCTCTCACTTGAGGAACGGTTGTCCGGTTTTCAGTCGTCCAGAAGGGCTACCGCGCGCGTCCAGCCCGCGCCCGCACCCTTGATCTTGACGGGGAACGCGACGACGGTGAACCCGAAGTCCGGCAACGCGTCCAGGTTGCTCAGCCGTTCGATCTGGCAGTACTCGCGGTCGCGGCCGGCGAAGTGCGCGGGCCACAGCACGCTCTCGTCCTTCGTCTGCAGGTAGCGCTTGACGATGTCCGGGAACGGCGCGTCGAGGCTGAACGCGTCGGTCGCGATCACCTTGACCCCGAGGTCCAGCAGGAAGTTCGTGGCCGGGCCGTCGAGTCCGGTGTAGTCGGTGAAGTAGGTCTGGGTGCCCGCGTGCTCGGCGGCGCCGGTGTCGAGGATGACGATGTCCATCGGCTTCGGCGTGTAGCCGATGCGGGCGAACTCCTTCTCCAGCACCTCGACGCCGATGACGCCGGTGCCGTGGCCGCGCACGTCGAGCTTCACGCCGGGGTTGTGGAACCACTCCAGCGGCATCTCGTCGATGTGGCGCGGAATGCCGTTGCCGTACGTGGTCTTCGAGCCGTAGTGCGACGGCGCGTCGACGTGGGTGCCGGTGTGGGACGTCAGGCTGATCCGGTCCAGCGTCAGGAACTCGGAGTCCCGCAGCACGGAGACGTCGAACTCGATGCCGAGGCGCGCCTTGAGCTGCTCGGCCATGTGTTCCGCGCCCTGGGCGGCCGTGAGCACCTCGTGCGTCACCGGGTCCGCTTCGTACGCGGATGCGTCAATGTGGGAAGACAGATCGATGATGCGCATGGAGCCGAGCTTGGCGGGCGTTCCTTGAGCACGTCTCAAGACGCGGTGTGCAGAGTTTTCTCTGGCCAGACACCGTTTTCTGAGGGAGCTCGCTCATGATCACCTTCCTGAACCGCTTCACGCTCACCGGTGACCCCGAGGAGTTCGAGAAGGCCTTCGACGAGACGGCGGCGTTCCTGCGCGAGCAGCCGGGCCTGATCCAGTACACGCTCTCGCGCCAGCTCGACGACCCGGCGTCCTACATCAACATCGCGCTGTGGGAGAGCGCCGACGCCCTGCGCGCGGCCCTGGCCCACCCCGACTTCGGCAACCACGCCAAGGCGATGCGCGGCCTGGCCGAGTCGAGCGGCGCGATCTTCAACCCGCGCCTGTCGTTCGTGGCCTCCGAATCCTGATGGCCCCGCTGCACGGGCTGAAGGTCGTCGAGTTCGGCGGCATCGGACCCGGCCCGCACGGCGCGATGCTGCTGGCGGACCTCGGCGCGGAGGTCGTGCGCGTCGAACGCCCGTCCGGCGGGCTGTCGGTCGTCCCGGACGCCTCCCGCGACTTCCTGTTGCGCGGCAGGCGTTCGGTGTCGGCGGACCTCAAGTCGGAGCAGGGCCGGGCCGACGTCCTGGCGCTGATCTCGGCGGCCGACGTGGTGATCGAGGGCTTCCGCCCCGGCGTGCTGGAACGGCTCGGCCTCGGCCCGTCCGACTGCCTCGCGGTCAACCCCGGCCTGGTCTACGCGCGGATGACCGGCTGGGGCCAGGACGGACCGCTCGCGCAGCGCGCCGGGCACGACATCAACTACCTGTCCGTCACCGGGTTGCTGCACGCCATCGGCAAGCCGCCGCTGAACCTCGTCGGCGACTTCGGCGGCGGATCGCTCTACCTGGTGCTGGGCGTGCTGGCGGCGTTGTGGGAACGGCAGCGCACTGGCCGCGGTCAGGTCGTCGACGCGGCGATCGTCGACGGTGTCGCCTCGCTCGCGCAGATGATCTGGTCGATGAAGGCGCAGGAGGTGTGGGAGGACGCGCCGGACGCGAACCTGCTCGACGGCGGCTGCCCGTTCTACGCGCTCTACGAGTGCGCGGACGGCCGGTCGGTCGCCGTGGGGTCGCTGGAACCGCAGTTCTACGCGTTGCTGCTGGCCGGGCTGGGCCTGTCCGCCGACGACCTCCCGCCCCAACTGGACCGCGACACGTGGCCGGTGCTGCGCAAGACGTTCGCCGAGGCGTTCCTGACCCGGACGCGCGACGAGTGGTCGGAGGTGTTCGGCTCTTCCGACGCTTGTGTGACGCCGGTGCTGACCCTGGAGGAGGCCGCCGCGCACCCGCACCTGGTGGCGCGCGGAGTGTTCACCGCGGACGGTGCGGCCGTTCCTGCACCACGCTTTTCGGCCGACTAGATTCGGGTCGTGGAACTGCGCATCTTCACCGAGCCCCAGCAGGGGGCGAGCTACGACGACCTGCTCCGGGTGGCGCGGACGGCCGAGGACGCCGGCTACGGCGCCTTCTTCCGCTCCGACCACTACCTCAAGATGGGCTCGGCGGACGGTCTGCCCGGCCCGACCGACCCGTGGATCACGTTCGCAGGCCTCGCCCGCGACACGACCACGATCCGCCTGGGCACGCTGATGACCGCCGCGACGTTCCGCCACCCCGGACCGCTCGCCATCAGCGTCGCCCAGGTCGACCAGATGTCCGGTGGCCGCGTGGAGCTCGGCATCGGCGCCGGCTGGTACGAGGCGGAGCACGCCGCGTACGGCATCCCGTTCCCGTCGCTGGGGGAGCGCTTCGAGCGCTACGAGGAGCAGGTCGCGATCATCACCGGCCTGTGGGAGACCCCGCTCGGCGGCACCTTCTCGTTCGAGGGCAAGCACTACGCGCTCACGGACTCGCCCGCGCTGCCCAAGCCCGTCCAGGAGCGCGTCCCGCTGCTGATCGGCGGCATGGGCGCCAAGCGCACGCCCGCGCTGGCCGCCTCGTACGCCACCGAGTTCAACCTGCCGTTCGTCGGGATCGACGCCGCGGTGGAGCAGTACGCCCGCGTCGACGCCGCGTGCGAGGAGATCGGCCGCGACCCGAAGGACCTGACTCGCTCGGTCGCGCTCGTCGCGTGCGTCGGCCGCACCGACGCCGACGTCGCCCGCCGGGCCGCCGCGATCGGCCGCGAGGTTTCCGAGCTTCGTGAGAACGGTCTTGCGGGCAGCCCCGCCGAGGTCGTCGACCGCATCGGGCGGTGGCGGGATGCGACCGGTGTACAGCGCGTGTACCTGCAGGTCCTCGACTTGGCCGACCTCGACCACGTCACCGAGATCGCCGAGGACGTCGCGCCCCAGCTGTGACCGCGGGTCAGGCGAGTGCTTTGCGAACCGCCGCCGGCAACGGCAGGACGTGGTTCGCGAAGCGCCGCCGGTTCCCGAGGAACCGCAGCTGCAGGCCGGGGTCGTCGAGGTAGCGCTGCTCCAGGCCGTCCCGGCCGAGCACCAGCTTCAGCCCGCGGCCGAGCATCGACGGCGACTCCAGGCCGAACCGGGCGCGCAGCACGTCGGCGGCCGCGTGGTCGCCGAACTCCAGGGCGGCCCTGCGCACGGACTCGGCGGGCACCAGCAGGTACTGCTCGTCCGCGCGGACGCCGTCGCGGTGCGCGATGCCCAGCGCGGCGAGCGCCTTCTGGTGCGCACCGCCGTCGAGCCCGAGGTGGAACTGCTCCCACTCGCTGACCTGGATCTCACCGGACCAGGTGCGCACCGGCGCCGCCACCGCCCCGTTAGACCCTGTAACGCCTGCTACACCTGCTATTGCGGCAGCCGTGAACAACTGGCGTCGGGACAACCTCACGACGCACCCTCCTCCGACAGCCTGCGGCTCCCCGCCGCAGGGCTACGGAATGCTAGCGAAGGTGATACCCGGAGCAACGGGTCCAGTGCGGGTCAAAGTGCGGTCCGTCAGGGGGAGCGTGCCGTCGAGCGCCGCGAGCACAGCGTCACGGGCGAGCGGCAGCACCTCCGCGACCGTGACGTCCCGGCCCAGCTCGTGCGACAGGGAAGCGACGCCCGCGTCCTTGATGCCGCACGGGATGATGTCGCCGAACGCGTCGAGGCTCGCGTTGCAGTTGATCTCGAAGCCGTGCATGGTCACGCCGCGCTGCACGCGGATGCCGATGGCGGCGACCTTGCGCTCCGGGCCGCGGTCGTCGGCGGGGAGCCACACGCCACTGCGGCCCTCGACCCGGCCGGTGTGCACGCCGAGCTTGTCGCACACGTCGATCAGGCCCTGCTCGACGCGGCGCACGTAGTCGACGACGTCGATCGGGTCGGAGAGCTTGACGATCGGGTAGCCGACGAGCTGACCGGGGCCGTGCCAGGTGATCTTGCCGCCGCGGTCGACGTCGATGACCGGGGTGCTGCCGCCGCGCGGGCGCTCCTCGTCGAGGGTGCGCTTGCCGCAGGTGTAGACGGGCGGGTGTTCGAGCAGCAGCAGCGTGTCGGGGCCGGTGCCACCCGCACGCGCCTCCGCGAGCTCCTTCTGCAGGTCCCACGCCGCCAGGTAGTCGATGAGCCCCAGCTCACGGACGACGACGGGGTCTGTCGAGGTGCGACACGAGTTCACGACCCGACGTTACCAACCCCAGCGCCATGGCGGCCAAGAGACCGACGCCCGTCACACCGAGCACGGCGCCCACGACGTCGGTGGCCCAGTGCATCTCCAGCACGATCCGCGCGAACCCCGCCACCAGCACCGCGATCGCCGCCCACAGCACCCCGCGCTTCAGGATCACGACCAGCGTGAACCCGACGGAGGCGACCGCCACGGTGTGCCCGCTCGGATAGCTCGGCAGGTGGTACTCGACCGGCCGCACGCGGTCGAACAGGAACCTCGTCAGGATGGTCGCGCAGCAGATCCCGTGCAGCGCCAGCGCCTTCCACAACCGCGCGTCACGGCGCTTCCACGCCAGCACGAACAGCACGGCCGCGAACGCCCAGCCGATCGTCGGCCCGAGCACGAGGCTCACCGCGAACGCCGTGGCCTGCAGCCACTCCGGCCTCGGCAGCCCGTCGTGGACCCACAGGTCGAACGCCGTCCTCTCGGGGAGCCCGACCAGGATCCACGAGACGATCAGCGCCGCCGCCACCGCACGCGTCATGCGACCGCCGCGGTCAGCGCCGCCGGCAGCGCCGGGTGCAGGAAGTGGAACCCCTTGCTCTCCAGCACCTTCGGCGTGAGGCCGGGGCCGGTCAGCAGCAGCTCCTGCGCCATCTCCCCGCCCAGCACCGTCTTCAGGGCGAACGCGGGCACCGTCCACGGCGCAGGCCGGCCCAGCGCCGTCCCGACCGCCTTGGTGAACTCGGCGTTCGTCACCGGCGTCGGGCCCACGACGTTCACCGGCCCGCGGACGTCGTCGTGCTCGACGACGAACCGGTAGGCGGACACGACGTCGTCGAGCGACACCCATGGGAAGTACTGGTCACCCGTCCCGAGCTTGCCGCCCAGGAAGAACTGGAACAGCGGCTTCAACCGGCCGAACACTCCACCCGACGGTGAGATGACCACGGCCGTGCGCATGAGCACGACGCGCACGCCGCCCTCCTGCGCCGCGGACGTCGCCGCCTCCCAGTCCTGCGTCAGCCGCGACATGAACGTGTGGCCGGCCGGGGCGTCCTCGTCGGCGAGCCGCGAGCCGGTGTCGCCGTAGTAGTGCGCGCCCGACGAGCTCACGAGCGTCGGCACGCCGTGCTCGACGCACGCGGCGGACAGCACCTCGGCCGGCACGATCCGGCTGTCGTGCAGCACCTGCTTGCGCGCGTCGTCCCACCGCTTGTCGCCGATGCCCGCTCCGCAGAGGTTGATGACCGCGTCCACGTCGTCGAACGTGCCGTCGTCGATCCGCCCGGCGTACGGGTCCCACCCCCGTTCGTCGGGCGCGGTGGGCTTGCGGCGCACCAGCCGCAGCACCTCGTGCCCGGCGGCGCGCATGGACGCCACCAGGCTCGTTCCGATCAGACCCGATGACCCCGCGATGACGACTCGCATGACCTAGATCGTTCCGCACAGGGGCACCGCGTGCACAGCCGCAGCAGACATAACGGACCCAGGATGTGCCGAAGGCCACCCCGGCTAAACCGGGGTGGCCTTCGCGTCACTCTTCGGTGAGGTCCGGGCTACCGGACGTCAGCGCTGGTCAGAGACCGAGGTCGGCCTCGAACGCGCCCTCCTCGAGACGGTTCTTGACCGTCGTGAGGAAGCGGCCCGCGTCCGCACCGTCGACCAGGCGGTGGTCGTAGGTGAGCGCGAGGTACATCATCGAGCGGATCGCGATGGTGTCGTTGCCGTCCTCGTCGGTCATGACGACCGCGCGCTTCTTCACGACGCCGACGCCCAGGATGCCGACCTGCGGCTGCTGGATGATCGGGGTGTCGAAGAGGGCGCCGTTGCTGCCGAGGTTCGTCAGCGAGAACGTGCCACCGGCGAGCTCGTCCGGCGTGAGCTTGTTCGAACGGGCGCGCGCCGCCAGGTCACCGATCTTGTGGGCGATGCCCGACAGGTTCAGGTCACCGGCGTTGTGGATCACGGCGTTGAGCAGGCCGCGCTCCGTGTCGATCGCCAGACCGAGGTGCTCGGCACCGTGGTAGGTGACCTCCTTGCGCTCCTCGTCGATCGACGCGTTGAGCACCGGGTGGGCCTTGAGGGCCTCGATGGCGGCCTTCGCGAAGAACGGCAGGAACGTGAGCTTGGCGCCCTCACGAGCCTCGAACGCCTTCTTCGCCTGGTTGCGCAGGCGGGCGATCTTGGTGACGTCGACCTCGAACACCTGGGTGAGCTGGGCCGACTGCTGCAGCGACTCCCGCGTGCGCTGCGCGACGATCTGGCGCAGGCGGGGGAGCTTCTGCACGGTGCCGCGCTTGCCCGAGTTGTCGACCGCGGCCGGGGCGGCGGTGCGCGCGGCCGGAGCGGCAGCCGGAGCGGCGGCGGGCGCCGGAGCCGGGGCCTTCTTGGCCTCGACGGCGGCGAGCACGTCCTGCTTGCGAATGCGACCACCGACGCCGGTGCCCTTGAGCGAGCCCAGGTCGATGCCGTTCTCCGACGCGAGCTTGCGCACGAGCGGGGTGACGTACGGCGTGCCGTTCGCGTCGTCCGAAGTGGACGGTGCGGCGGCCTGCGGGGCCGGGGCGGCGGCCGGAGCCGGTGCCGGGGCGGCCTGCGGGGCGGGAGCCGGCTTCGGGGCCTCCTCCTGCTTCGGCTCGGGCTTCGCCTCGGGGGCGGGCGCGGCCTGCGGGCTGCCGGAACCGACGACGGCGAGCTTGCCGCCGACCTCGACGGTCTCGTCCTCACCGGCGACGATCTCGAGCAGCGTGCCCGCGACCGGCGACGGGATCTCGGTGTCGACCTTGTCGGTCGAGACCTCGAGCAGCGGCTCGTCGACCTCGACGCTGTCGCCGACCTGCTTCAGCCAGCGGGTGACGGTGCCCTCGGTGACGGACTCGCCGAGCGCGGGCATCGTGACGTCGGTGCCCTCGGCGGACCCACCGGACTGCGCCGGGGCGGGCGCCTCGGGAGCCTCCTGGGCCTCCTCGGCGGGCTGCTGCGGGGCCGGCTGCGTCTGCTGCGGCTCGGGCGCGGACTCCTGGGCCGGGGCGGGCGCGGGTGCGGAGGAACCGCCGTCACCGTCACCGATGACCGCGAGCTCACCGCCGACCTCGACGGTCTCGTCCTCCTGCGCGACGATCTTCTGCAGGACGCCGGCCGCGGGGGACGGGATCTCGGTGTCGACCTTGTCGGTGGACACCTCGAGCAACGGCTCGTCCACCTCCACCCGGTCGCCTTCCTGCTTCAACCACCGGGTGACCGTGCCCTCGGTGACACTCTCACCGAGTGCGGGCATCTGGACGGAGAAGGCCATTGTTCGCTGACTCCTCGTGCTCTCGTGTGGCTGACTTTGTGTGGGGAACGGTCAGCCGTGCACGTGCAGCGGCTTGCCGGCCAGGGCGAGGAACGCCTCGCCGAGGGCTTCAGTCTGGGTCGGGTGGGCGTGGATCAGCGGAGCCACGTCCTCCGGGAAAGCCTCCCAGCTGTAGATCAGCTGGGCCTCACCGATCAGTTCGCCGACGCGCTCGCCGACCATGGTGATGCCGACGACCGGGCCGTCGGGCGCCTTGACGAGCTTCACGCCGCCGGCGGTCTTGAGGATCTGGCTCTTGCCGTTGCCCGCGAGGTCGTAGACGAACGTCTCGGCGGAGCCGTACTTCTCCTTCGCGGCGGCCTCGGTGAGACCGACGGAGGCGACCTCGGGCTTGCAGTAGGTGACGCGCGGGATGCCCGCCTCGTCGATCACCTTCGGGTTCTGGCCCGCGATCTCCTCGGCCACGAAGATGCCCTGCTGGAAACCGCGGTGCGCGAGCTGCAGGCCCGGCACGATGTCGCCGACCGCGAAGACGTTCGGGAGGTTCGTGCGCAGGCGCTCGTCGGTGATCACGAAGCCGCGCTCGATCTTGATCCCGGCCTCCTCGTAGCCGTGGCCCGCGCTGTTCGGGCCGCGGCCGACCGCGACGAGCAGCAGGTCGGCGTCGAGGACGTCGCCGTTCTCCAGCGTGACGGACACGCCCGAGTCGGACTGGGTGGCGCCGGTGAACTTCACGCCGGTCTTGAACTTGATGCCGCGCTTGCGGAACGCGCGCTCCAGCTGCTTGGACGCGTACTCGTCCTCGGCCGGGACCAGGCGGGGCAGGGCCTCGACGATGGTCACCTCGGCGCCGAACGAGCGCCACACGCTCGCGAACTCCACGCCGATGACGCCGCCGCCCAAGACGACGACCTTCTCCGGGATGAAGTCCAGGTTGAGCGCCTGGTCGCTGGTGATGACCCGGCCGCCGATCTCCAGACCGGGCAGGCTGCGGGCGTACGAACCGGTCGCGAGGACCACGTTCTTGCCCGTGTAGCGCTGACCGTTCACCTCGACGGTGTTCGGGCCGACGAACGTGCCGGCGCCCTCGACCAGGGTGACCTTGTTGGCCTTGGCGAGACCCTGCAGGCCCTTGTAGAGCCGCGAGATCACGCCGTCCTTGTAGGAGTTGACGCCCGCGATGTCGATGCCCTCGAGAGAGGACTTCACACCGAACTGGTCGCCTTCGCGCGCGTTGTCCGCGACCTCGGCCGCGTGCAGCAGCGCCTTGGTCGGGATGCAGCCGCGGTGCAGGCAGGTGCCACCCAGCTTGTCCTTCTCGACCAGGACGACGGACAGGCCGAGCTCGGCCGCGCGGAACGCGCAGGCGTAGCCACCTGAACCACCGCCGAGGATGACGAGATCGGCGTTGGTGGCCGACTCCAGTTCCGGCGAAGTCACTTCGGATCTCCTCGGGATTACTTACTACGCGCGGGTGCGCGCGAGGTACGCGGCCATCTTGTCACTAGTTGCCGGAGCGCGGTGATCCGGCATGGACCACCACGTCACGATCCTGATCATTCACCTACTCATAACACCCTTTCCTGGCACGATGGTGGAGGCAAGCACAGGAGGTGCTCGATGGGGTTGTTCGACCGTTTCCGCAGGAAACCGCGCCCAGGTGTGCTGCGCACCGCCTCGAACCAGGACACGAGCCACCTCGAGCAGTGGACGAAGGCCCGGCACGGCGTCGAGGCGTACGTGGAACCGAAGACCACGGTGACCGAGACCACTGTGGTCCTCGTCGCTCACGACGGCGAGTGGACCCGCCGCCGGGTGGCGTCCCCGGACGCGGCGCGGTCGTTCGCACGCAAACTCGGCATGCCGATCTACGACGCGGGCATCGTGGGTTACCCGAAGCGCATGCGCGACTACACGGCGCGCAAAAAGGCCTCGGGCGAACTCTAAATCCGCACGGTCGGCTCGTGCCGCACCGGGAAATTGACGCTCGCGGCGATGAAGCACAACGCGTGCGCTTTCTCGTGCAACGCCTGCGCGGTCTCCCGGGTGGCGGGGTCCGCGACGGTCACGACGGGGTTGAGCTGCACCTCCGTGAACCGGCCCGACCCGTCCGGGTGCTCGGCCATCGTGCCGGTGGCGTGGTCGCGGTAATCCGTCACGACGACACCGTTGGTCGCCGCGAGGTGCAAATACCAGAGCATGTGGCATTGCGAGAGCGACGCGACCAGTAATTCCTCGGGGTTGTAGCGGCCGCGGTCCCCGCGGAAAGCGGGGTCGGAGGAGCCGAGAATCGTCTCCTTGCCCTCGACCCGGATCTCGTGCGCGCGTTCGTAGGACCCGTACCCGGAGGTGCCGCTCCCGGTGTTGCCGGTCCAGACGACGTCGGTCTCGTAACGATGCGTCCCCATGTGGAAATACTCCTCGCTCGGGGCGCCGCGGGACAGTCCCGGAAAACCGGTGCCGGTCCGCCTCCACACGCGACCGTCCACGCCGGACGGTCGGCCGACGGGGGGAACCTTCTGACAGCACGACAACCGGGGGAGTGGGCGTGAGGTTCGGAAGACTGCCGATCGACGAGCAGGTCGAGGTGCTGAAGGAGGTCCTCGGGCACAACGAGGTGCTGACCGAGGTGCTGGAGGGCGCGGCCGAACTGGACCTGCCGGGGTGGTACCTGACGGCCGGGTGCGTCTTCCAGACCGTGTGGAACGTGGTGACCGGCCGGCCCGCGACCGAGGGCGTGCTCGACCACGACCTGTTCTACTTCGACGCCTCCGACCTGTCCTGGGAGGCGGAGGACGCCGTGATCAGGGCGGGGAGTAGCCGGTTCGGCACCACGGCCGTCGAGATCCGCAACGAGGCTCGCGTCCACCTCTGGTACGAGGCGAAGTTCGGGGTGCCGTGCCCGCCGCACGACTGCACCGAGTCCGCCATCGACTCGTTCGCCGCGACGACCTGCTGCGTCGGCGTGCGGGTCGAGCCCGGCGGCCGGTGGCGGGTCTACGCGCCGCACGGCCTGTCGGACGTGTTCGACCTCGTCGTCCGGCCGAACCCGGTGCTGGCACCTCGCAGCGTCTACGAGGCGAAGACGGCCCGGTGGCGCGAGCAGTGGCCCGAGCTCGCGGTGCTTCCCTGGCCGTGAACGCGAACGGGCGGGGACCCCGCAGGATCCCCGCCCGTCCTCCAGCCGAACCTCAGCCGTTGGCCGCGATGTCCGCGAGCACGGCCGCGATCGTGCGGACCGGGACACCGGTGCCGCCCTTCGAGGTGTAGCCGTACGGCCCACCCGTGTGGAACGCCGGACCGGCGATGTCGATGTGCGCCCACTGCACGCCCTCGGCGACGAACTCGCGCAGGAACAGACCGGCCGCGAGCATGCCGCCCCAGCGGTGCCCGGTCACGTTCGCGAGGTCCGCGAGGCGCGAGTCGAGGTCCGCGCGCAGCTCATCGGGCAGCGGCATCGCCCACGCCGACTCGCCGACGGCGGTGCCGATGGCGGCCACGCGGTCGCGGAACTCCTCCGAGCCCATGACGCCCGACGTGCGCTTGCCCAGCGCCACGACCTGCGCGCCGGTCAGCGTCGCGGTCTCGATCAGGTAGTCGGGGCCGTCCTCGCACGCGCGCACGATGGCGTCGGACAGGATCAGGCGGCCCTCGGCGTCGGTGTTGAGCACCTCGACGGTCTTGCCGCCGTACATGGTCAGCACGTCGCCTGGGCGGTACGCGTCACCGGACGGCATGTTCTCCGCCATCGGGATCGACGCGATGATCTCCAGCGGGTACTTGAGCTTCGCGGCGAGCACCATCGTGGCGACGATCGCGGCGGCACCGGACATGTCCGAGGTCATCTCGTCCATGTTCGCGGCCGGCTTGATCGAGATGCCGCCGGTGTCGAACGTGATGCCCTTGCCGACGAGCGCGACCTTCTTCGTGGCCTTCGCGCCCTTGTACGAGATGCGCACGAGGCGCGGCTGGCGGGTCGAGCCGCCGCCGACGCCCAGGATGCCGCCGAAGCCCTGCTTCTTCAGCGCCTTCTCGTCGAGCACCTCGACGTCGAGACCGGCGGCGGTGGCGAGCTTCGCGGCGCGGTCGGCGAACGAGCCGGGGTAGAGGTCGTTCGGCGGCGTGTTGATGAAGTCGCGCGCGATGGCGACGGACTCGGCGATCGCGACGGCGGCCTTCAGCGCGGCCTTGTTCTCCTTGGAACCGGCGGCGTGCAGGTCGACCTTCGCGACCGGGCCCTCGCCCTTGTCGGACTTGTACTCGGTGAACGAGTAGGCGCCGAGCAGCGTGCCCTCGGCGGCGGCACCGACGTGCAGCGCGGCGAGCGTGTTGACCGCGCGCTTCTTGCCGGCCAGCGCGCGGGCGGCGACACCGGACGCGCGGCGCACCTGCTCCTCGCCCGCGGTCTTGCCCAGGCCGACGGCCAGGACGAGCGGGGCGGCGATCTTGCCGAACGTGGGGACCTTCACCAGTTCGTCCGCCTTGCCGGACGCGCGCAGCGTGCCGAGCACGTCGAGCAGCGCGCCGTCGAACGCGGCGGCGACAGCGTCGGCACCGGGGGCGAGCTCCAGACCGTCCGCACCCTGCAGGGTGCCCACGACGACTGCGTCCGCGGCGGTGGTGCTCAGGTCACCTTCGGTGAGGGCCAGCTTCGGGGCTGTCACGTGCTGCTCCAGGGTTGTGCGTGCGAGGGCTCGGAATCGTGACCCATGCTAAAGGTCGGATTGGTCCACTCACGGGCAGGCCCGCCACGTTCGCCGCAATCCGTGACGTTCACAGTTGCTGACAGTGGCGATTCGCCCGTTTCACTCATCAACCGACCGGGTGGTTACGGCCGGATGCCGCATCTGAGAACGTGTACCGGTGACCCACAAGCCACGCGAGATCGTCACGGCGGTCGCGCTCGGTCTTCCCGCGGTGCTCGGAGCGGGGGTCTTCGCCGGATTCGCCCCAGCCGCAGGCCTTGCGGGCTGGTGGCTGCTCCCGGCGCTGGCCATCTCCGCGCTCGCCGCCCTGTGCTCGGCCTTCTCGACCGCGGACCAGTCGCGCGCGTACCCGGACGTCGGCGGCGGGTACGGCTACGTGCGCGCGCAGCTCGGCGTGTGGCCCGCCCGGATGACGGCGAGCGCCCACCTGCTCGGCCGGTGCGCGATCGCCGCCGCGGTGGCCTTGATGTTCGGCGCGTACGTCGTGCCGGACCGCCCGGTGGTCGGCGCGCTCGCCCTGGTCGTCACGACGGCGCTGCTCGGCGCGGCCGGCTTCCGCTTCACCGCCGGGGTCAGCCTGCTGGTGTCCGCGGTCGTGCTCGGCGTGCTGGCGCTGGTCGTCGCGGCGAGCTTCTCGATCCCGCCCGTGCCGTCCGCGGGCGAGGCGGGCACCGTCAACGAGCTCGTCGGCGTCGCCGGCCTGATGTTCGCTGCCTTCGCCGGGTTCGAACGGATCACCGCGCCGCTGCGCGGCGAGCGGCAGCACTCCCCGGCGGTGCTGAAGGTCGCGATCCCCGTCCTCGTCGGACTGACCTTCGCGGTGTGCCTGGCCGTCGGTGCCGGGGTGCTGCGCCAGCTCGGCAGCGCGCGCCTCGCGCTGTCCCCGGCCCCGTTGCGCGACGCGCTCGTCGCCGCGGACTCGGCCGCGCTCGTGCCCCTGGTGCAGGTCGCCGCGGCGGTGGCGGGGGTGGCGGCGCTGCACTTCGTGCTGCGGTCCGCGCACCGCACGCTGACCGGCCTGACCGAGGACGGCGACCTGCCGAGCCGCCTGCGGCCCGCCGTGCTCTCGCTCGTCGTGGTCCTCGCGTCCGCGCTCGCCGCCGTGCTGATGCCGTTCGACGTGGCGCTGGGCGTCGGGGCGTGCGGGACGTTGTTCTACTACGCCTTCACGAACGCGTCGGCTCGGGTGCTGCTGCAGAACGACCGCACGTGGCCCATGCGCACGGCCTGTCTCGGACTCGGGCTGTCGGTGCTGCTCGCGATGAGCATGCCGGTGCCCGCCCTGCTGATCTCGCTCGCGGGGCTGGGCGCCGGCACCGGGCTCATCGGCCTCACGTCAGCGCTGAGAAGAAGACGAGCAGCGTCACGCCCACACCCACCGCAAGCCCGTACAGCCGCCCGTTCGTGATCTCGGGCTTCTCCTTGGTGGCCGCCCAGTAGAAGAACAGGAAGGTCGAGGCGGCGAACACGGCCGCCACGATGCCGCCCGCGCCCCAGAGCGCCCAGCCCGCGAAGAACGTCACGCCGGTGCCCAGCACGAGCAGCGCGGCCTGGATGACGGTGCGCACGTCGGCACCCTTGGAAGATCTTTCCGGCTCGGTCATGGCCGGGGACTCTATCGAGTTCTACTTAGTAGGACGTCCGAGTTTTGGGAAGTGGATTTTCCGTATCCCGACCTGCGGGTTACCGTGCTCCCATGACGAGCGAGTTGCCTTTCACCCGGACTCCCCACCCGCACCCGGCGACCCCGGAGCGCGTAGCGGAGGTACTTGCCAAGCCGGGCTTCGGGCAGCACTTCACCGACCACATGGTGACGATCCGCTGGAACCGCGAGAAGGGCTGGCACGACGCCGAAGTCGGCCCGTACTCCACCCTCGCACTGGACCCCGCGGCAATGGTGCTGCACTACGGCCAGGCGATCTTCGAAGGGCTCAAGGCCTACCGGCAGCCCGACGGTTCGATCGCGTCCTTCCGCCCTGAGGCCAACGCCGAGCGCTTCCGCGCCTCGGCCCGCCGCATGGCGATGCCCGAGCTCCCCGACGAGCTCTTCCTGGAGTCCGTGCGGCAGATCCTCGCGGTCGACGACCGCTGGGTGCCGTCCGCCGCGGAGGAGTCCCTCTACCTGCGGCCGTTCATGATCTCCACGGAGAAGGGCCTCGGCGTGCGACCCGCGTCCGAGTACCTCTACGTGCTGATCGCCTCCCCGGCCGGCTCCTACTTCGCGGGCGGCGTCAAGCCGGTGAGCGTGTGGCTCTCGACCGAGTACGTCCGCGCGGCTCCCGGTGGCACCGGCGCGGCCAAGTTCGCCGGCAACTACGCCGCGTCCCTCGTGGCGCAGGCGCAGGCCGCAGAGAAGGGCTGCGACCAGGTCGTCTGGCTCGACGCGGTGGAACGCCGCTGGGTCGAGGAGATGGGCGGCATGAACCTGTTCTTCGTCTTCGGGGACAAGGTCGTCACGCCCGAGCTGACCGGCACGCTGCTCCCGGGCATCACCCGGAACTCGTTGCTGGCGCTCGCCTCCGACCTCGGCCTGTCCGTGGAGGAGCGCCGCATCTCGACCGAGGAGTGGGAGAAGGCCAACGCCTCCGGTGAGCTCACCGAGGTCTTCGCCTGCGGCACGGCGGCGGTCATCACGCCCGTCGGCCACGTCAAGCACGCCGGTGGCGAGTTCGACATCGCCGACGGCGGCACCGGCTCGGTGACGATGAAGCTGCGCGAGCGCCTGACCGGCCTCCAGCACGGCGCCGTCGCCGACACCCACGGCTGGATGACGACCCTCAAGTCCTAAGCGATCACCAGCACGGCCAGAAGCGCGATTTCGGCGGCAGCACCGAGCACATCACCGGTGATGCCGCCGAAACGCTTTCCGGTGTGCCGCACGAGTCCCCACACGAGCGCGAACGCCACGACGACGGCGAGAACCGCACGCCAACCGAGCGGAATCGCCGCTCCAGCGAGCACCACCCACGTGCCGATGACGATCCCTGGGTGCTGTGTGCCCGACACGAGCGCACCGAGCCCCTCGGGCCGTGCCGCGGGCACGCCGCGCAGGCAGCAGACGCCGAACGCCGCCCGGCTCGTCGCGAACGCGAGCAGCACGACACCCCAGTGGGCGTGGGGGAGCGCGGCAGCCTGCGCGCCCAGCACCACGATCAGCGACACGACGCCGAACGGTCCCGCGCCGCCGTCCTTCATGACCTTGAGCGCACGCTCGGGCGGTCCGTAGCAGCCGAGTCCGTCGGCGACGTCGGCCAGTCCGTCCAGGTGCATGCCGCGCGTGGACAACGCGACGGTGCCGACGGCGAGGAACCCCGCGACGAGCGCCGGTACGTCCGACACCGCCAGCAGCTTCAGCACCCCGACGACGAACGCGCCGAGGACGAGGCCGACGGCGGGCGTCCACGAGATGGCCCGCCCCGCCGCCTTGCGGTCGACGTCGTCGACGCGCAGCGGCAGGACCGTCAGCCAGGACAGTGCCAATTTCACGGGCAGAGCTTCATTCCTTGTTCGTGACCCCGGCGCTCTCGAACGTCGCCATCTCCGCGAGCACCTTGACCGCCGAGACCAGCAACGGCAGCGCCGCCACCGCGCCGGAGCCCTCGCCGAGCCGCATGCCGAACTCCAGCAACGGCTTCAGGTTCAGGTGCCCGAGCGCGATCGCGTGCGCGGGCTCGGCCGACTCGTGCCCGGCCACCCACCACTCGCGCGCACCCGGCGCCAGCTCCTCGGCGACGACGGCGGCCGCGCCGACGACGACACCGTCGAGCACGACGGGCGTCTTGCGCACCGCGGCCTGCGCGACGAAGCCGGCCATCGCGGCGAGGTCCGCGCCACCGGCCGTGGCGAGCAGCGCGACCGGGTCGCTGATCTGCAGGCGGGCCCGGCGCAGCGCGTCCCGGATCGCCGCCGTCTTGCGCATCCACGCCTGGTCGTCGATGCCGGTGCCGCGCCCGACCACCGCGACCGGTTCCGACCCGGTCAGCGACGCGATCAGCACGGCCGCGGGCGTGGTGTTGCCGATGCCCATGTCGCCCGCGACGAGCACGTCGGCGCCCGCGTCGACCTCCTCGTCGGCGATGGCCCGGCCGGCCGCGATGGCCAGTTCGCACTGCTCACGGGTGAGCGCGTCCTCGCGGTCGATCGATCCGGACGAGCGCCGCACCTTGTGCTGGCTGACTGCGGCGGGGGTGTCCGCGTCGACGGCCATGTCGACCACGCGCACGGTGGCGCCCGCGACCTGCGCGAGCACGTTCACCGCGGCGCCGCCGGTGAGGAAGTTCGCGACCATCTGGCCGGTGACCTCGCTCGGGTACGCCGACACGCCCTGCGCGGTGATGCCGTGGTCGCCCGCGAACACGACGACCCGCGGCCGCACGAACGGCTTCGGCGGCACGACGCCCTGGCAGGCGGCGATCCAGTTGCCCAGCTCCTCGAGCCGCCCCAGCGAGCCGACCGGCTTGGTCAGCACCGCGTGCCGGGCCTCGGCCTCGCGCAGAACGGTCTCGTCCGGCGGTTCAACCGGCGGGAACTCGGTGCTCACCTGTCGCTCCTATCGCAACTTCAGTCCGATGCCGGCGACGAGGAGGGTGACCTCGTCGCACACCTCGGCGACGCGCGCGTTGAGCGCACCGAGGTGATCGCGGAAGAGCCTGCCAGAGCGCGTCGAGGGGATGACGCCGAGGCCGACCTCCGCGGTCACGAGCACGAGCCGCGCCCGGCACGTGGCGACGGACCGCACGAGCCGGTCGACGTCGCGCGTGATCGCGTCCCCGCCGTCGCCCTCCCAGGCCTGCGCGTCGTCGAGGACGCCGACCAGCCACGTCGACAGGTCGTCGACCAGGATCGGCGGGTCCTCGTACTGGGTCGCGGTGAGCAGGGCGGGCAGGTCGGCCGGCGTGGACGCCTCGACCGTGTGCCAGGTGGACGGCCGGCGTTCGACGTGCGCCGCTATGCGCGCGTCCCAGTCCGGGTCGTCCGGGTACCTCCGCGCGGTGGCGACGTACGTCACGACCGGCTCGGTGAGCAGGCCCTCCGCGTGCGCTGACTTGCCCGAACGTGCTCCGCCGAGCACGAGCGTCCTGGTCGACAAGAGAGTTAGCCTTCGTCCGTGGAATATCGCTGGCGCTACCAGGATGCACAGGGACGGGACGTCACGGGCCCGGATGTGATGTTCGCGGACCAGACCGAGGCCGAGGACTGGTTCAGCGCCGGGTGGCGCGACCTGCTCGACGCCGGGGTCGAACAGGTCACGCTGCTGCGCTCGGAAACCGAGGTGTACGGCCCGATGAGCCTGCACCCGGCCGGCTGATCAGCCCTGGGCGGTGAGCCTCGGGTCGTCGGTGACGACACCTTCGAGGACCGCGTCGATCTTCTTCAGCAGTTCGGCGTCGAGCTTCACGCCGACCGCCTTCACGTTCTCCGTGACCTGCTCGGGACGCGACGCGCCGATGATCGCCGAGGCGACGTTCGGGTTCTGCAGCACCCACGCCACGGCGAGCTGCGCCAGCGTGAGGCCGGCCTCCTCCGCGATCGGCTTCAGGTTCTGCACGGCGGTGAGGACGTCGTCGCGCATCCAGCGGGCGATCATCTGCGACCCGCGCTGGTCGGTCGCCCGCGAGCCCTCGGGCAGGTCGCCGCCCGGCAGGTACTTGCCGGTCAGGACGCCCTGGGCGATCGGGGAGAAGACGATCTGCGAGATGCCCTCGCGCTCGCAGGTGGGGACGACCTGCGGCTCGATCACGCGCCACAGCATCGAGTACTGCGGCTGGTGGGAGACCAGCGGCACGTTCAGCTCCCGGGCGAGGGCCGCGCCGCGGGCGATCTGCTCGGCCGTCCACTCGGACACGCCGAGGTAGAGCACCTTGCCCTGCCGGACGAGGTCCGCGAACGCCGTCATGGTCTCTTCGAGTGGAACGGTCTCGTCCCACCGGTGTGCCTGGTAGAGGTCGACGTAGTCGGTCTGCAGGCGCTTCAGGGAGGCGTTCGCCGACTCCATGATGTGCTTGCGGCCCAGACCGCGGTCGTTGGGACCACCGGGGCCGGTCGGCCAGTAGACCTTCGTGAAGATTTCGAGGGACTCGCGGCGCTCGCCCTTCAGCGCTCGCCCGAGCACCGACTCCGCCGCTGTGTTCGCGTACACGTCGGCGGTGTCGTAGCTGCTCACGCCCGCGTCGAGGGCCGCGCGCACGCACGCGGTGGCGGCGTCCTCCTCGATCTGCGAGCCGTGGGTGAGCCAGTTGCCGTACGTGATCGCGCTGATGTTCAAGCCGCTACGGCCCAGACGTCGAAACTCCATACCGGCAGCCTAGACCAGATCTTTCGTGCTGCTAATGAAATTCCGGTGCGTGCCACACCAGGGACCACCGCCAGAACAGGCGCCGCCGGATCCGCGCGCCGGGCACGATCCCGGCCGCCGCCGCACGGATCTCGGGCAGCGTCGGCGCGGTCGTCACGACCGGCATCTCGGGGTCGTGCGGCTGCTCGCGGCTGCCGCGCAGGAACTTCCCGAGACCGACGAGCGCGTTCGCGGGCAGCGTGACGAGCTCCATCGCGCGGTCCGCCCAGGTCGCCGCCCGGTACAGCCCGACGACGACCAGCGTCCCGCCCGGCGCGGTCAGCCCGGCAAGTCTCGTCAGACCCTCTAACAGAGGTAAGTGGTGCAAGCTCGCCTCGGCGGTGACGACGTCGAACCGGCCGAGTTCGCAGGTGAGCACGTCGCCGTGGATCCACCGGACCTCGTCGCTCGTCGCGCTCGCCCGTTCGATCATGCGCGCGCTGGCGTCGATCGCGGTGACCTCGCGGGCCTCGATCGAGCGGGCCAGCGCACCGAGGCCGCAGCCCACGTCGAGCGCCGAACCCGCCCGCGACGGCAACTGCCGGAGCAGCCACCGGCGGTACCACGCGTTGTGGTCCCACCGGAGGATCTCCGGCAGCTCGAGCCTTCGAGGCTTCTCGCGCACTACTTGATCGCGTCGCCCGGCTTCACGTGCGGCTTCGGGACGCGCAGCTTGCGGATCTGGCTCGCGCGGATGAACGAGTACCAGCCGATCGACAGACCCTTGATCGGCTCGGTCGGGAACTTCGCCCGGACCCTCTTCGTGACGAGGCGGCCGAGCACGATGCCCTCGATGACCATCGCGATCAGCATGAACGTGGTCGCGAGCGTCGCGTACCGCTGCACCGCGAGCGACGGGGTCAGCAGCGCCACGAACACCAGGATCGCGAGCGGCATGAACAGGCCCATGAGGTTGCGGCGCGAGTCGACGAGGTCGCGGATGTACGCCTTCACCGGTCCGCGGTCGCGCGGCAGCAGGTACTTGTCCTCGCCCGCCATCATGCGCTGACGGCGCTCGACGGCCGCGGCACGGCGCTCTTCCTTGCTCACCTTGTTGCCGCGCATGCGCTTGAACGCCTCGCGCTGCGTGCGGGGAGGAGGCGGCACCGGACCGGTGCGCCTTCCCTGCGCCTCACGGCGCTTCGGCGTCGGCCTGCCCTTGCCCACCGAGGTGGTGGAGTCGGCGGCTTCGGCGGTCGACTCGGTGACCGGGGCTTCGGTGGCGGCGTTGCGACGCAGGAACCTCACGGCACCAGGGTAGGACAGGGGTTCTTCTGTACCTTTCGCGAGGTGCGCGTACTCATCGCTCCGGACTGCTTCGGCGGCACCCTGACCGCCCGCGAGGCCGCCGACGCCATCGCCACCGGCTGGCACGACGCCAAGCCCGGCGACGTCGTCACCCAGCGCCCCCTCGCCGACGGAGGCCCCGGCTTCGTCGACGTCCTGCACGCCGCCACGGGCGGCGAGATCCGCTCCGTCAGCGTCACGGGCCCGCTCGGCGACCCGGTCGACGCCCGCTGGCTCAGCGTCGACCGGGTCGCCTACATCGAGTCCGCCGAGGCCTGCGGCCTGCACCTGGTGCCCGCCGACCTCCGTCCCCAGCACTGCGAGACGGCCACCACGCGCGGCGTCGGCGAGCTCATCGCGTCTGCGGCGGCCGACCACGACGTCATCACCGTCGGCCTCGGTGGCTCCGGCACGACCGACGGCGGCGCGGGCATGCTCGCGTTCCTCGCCGAGTCGGGCGTCGACCTGTCCCACGTCTCGCTCGTGGCCGCGTCCGACGTCGAGAACCCGCTCCTCGGCCCACACGGCGCCGCGCGCACGTTCGGACCGCAGAAGGGCGCCTCCCCGGAAGCGGTCGAACGCCTCGAAGCGACGCTGGCCGCCATGGACGTCCTTGCCCCCGTGGCCGACGTACCGGGCGCCGGAGCCGCGGGCGGCCTGGGTGCCGCGCTCCTGTCGTTGGGTGCGACGGTCGCGTCGGGCGCGGGCATGGTCCGCGAACTGACCGGCCTCGACGCCGCTCTCGACGACGCCGACGTCGTCATCACCGGCGAGGGCAGCTTCGACTGGCAGTCGCTGCGCGGCAAGCTCATCACCGCCGTCGCGGGCGGCGCGGCCGAACGCGGCATCCCGTGCCTCGCCATCGCGGGCCAGGTCACCGTCGGCCGCCGCGAGATGGGCGCCGCCGGCGTCCAGGCCGCCTACTCGGTGTCCGAGCACGTGGGCTCTGTGCAACAGTCGATTGCGGACGCCCGCAAAAGTGTCGTTGCAACGGCCAGGCACGTGGCCGCGCAGTGGTCGCGTTAGAGGGTCTAACGCGACCGACAGGCATATCGGCCCGCTCGAGCGTGGTCTACGTGACGTTCGACATGACGAGCTGTTGTGGGACCATGGGAGGCGGAACAAGGCGGGGAACGCCCGTGTTGTTGATGGGTGAACCGCCCGCAAAGGACCTCTTAGGAGAGCCATGACGACCGCTCAGGATGCCGCTTCGACCTCCGAGGCGCCGAGCCACGGCGTGACGCTGACCGATGCGGCCGCCGTCAAGGCCAAGGCCCTGCTCGACCAGGAGGGCCGCGACGACATGCACCTGCGCATCGCCGTCCAGCCCGGTGGGTGTGCCGGCCTTCGCTACCAGCTGTTCTTCGACGAGCGCTCGCTCGACGGTGACGCGATGGTCGACTTCAACGGCATGAAGGTCGCCGTCGACCGCATGAGCGCCCCGTACGTCGAGGGCGCTGTCATCGACTTCGTGGACACGATCGAGAAGCAGGGCTTCACGATCGACAACCCGAACGCCGGCGGGTCGTGCGCCTGCGGCGACTCGTTCCACTAAGGCGACCAAGCGCAGAGGCCGCGTTCCCGCATCGACGGGAACGCGGCCTCTCCGCGTGTGGACCGGAAATCCCCGCTCGGGGGACCGGAAGCCGGAAGGGTCAGACGCCGTAGTCGGCCAGACCTTCGACCTGGTGGGCGCACCGCTCGTCGACCTGCCACGGCGCGGCCGCGCGCGGGGCGGGGAGGGGGTGCTCGGGGTGGGTCAGAGCGAACGGGAGCTGCGCGCAGTCCTCGATCAGTTCACTCATCGTGGTCGCCTCTGGAATGGTCACTTTGTGACCGTATGACGGCTGTCTGACCTGCGGTAGTCCTACCAAACAGTAGTCTTCACAGCGGTACTCGTCCGGGTGAGTTGTCACTCAGCGCTACAGAGAGAAGAGGAGCCGACGTGCCCCTAGCCGTGTGCGGCAGCATCGCGACCGACCACCTGATGCACTTTCCGGGTCGTTTCGCGGACCAGCTGGTCGCGGAGCGTCTGGACCGCGTGTCACTGAGCTTCCTGGTCGACGACCTCGTGGTCCGCCGCGGTGGCATCGGCGCGAACATCGCGTTCGGCCTCGGCGTGCTCGGGGTCCGCCCGGTGCTCGTCGGCGCCGTCGGCAAGGACTTCGACGACTACCGCTCGTGGCTCGAACGGCACGGTGTCGACACGTCCGGCGTCTACGTGTCCGAGGTCGCGCACACCGCGCGGTTCGTCTGCACCACGGACGACGACATGTGCCAGATCGCCTCCTTCTACGCCGGCGCGATGGCCGAGTCCCGCAACATCGAGCTCTCGCCGATCGCGAACCGCGTCGAGAACCTCGAGCTCGTCGTCATCAGCCCGGACGACCCCGCGGCGATGCTCCGCCACGCCGAGGAGTGCCGTCAGCGCGGCTACAAGTTCGCCGTCGACCCGTCGCAGCAGCTCGCCCGCATGGACGGCGAGCAGGCGCGCGCGTTCATCGAGGGCGCCGAGTACCTCTTCAGCAACGACTACGAGTGGGAACTGCTGCTGCAGAAGACCGGCTGGACCGAGGCGGACGTCCTCGCCCGCGTCGGCAAGCGTGTCACCACACTCGGTGCCAAGGGCGTCGAGATCGTCGACCGCGACGGCTTCGCGCTGCACGTGCCGGCCGTCCCCGAGGTCGCGAAGACCGACCCGACGGGCGTCGGCGACGGCTTCCGCGCGGGCTTCCTCGCGGGCATCACCGCGGGTCTGAGCATCGAACGCGCCGCTCAGCTGGGGTCGTTCATCGCCGTCGAGGTGCTGGAGACCGTGGGCACGCAGGAGTGGGTGATCGAGCGCGAGTCGGCTCTCGCTCGCATTCGCGGCGCGTTTGGTCCGGAAGCCGCTGAGGAGATCGCCCCCGTCCTGCCATGATCGGACAATGGGGACGTACCTGTTCGGCGACGCCGATGAACCTCTCGATCCCAAGTTCGACGCGCTGAGCTCCCTGCTCGACGCGGGCACGTTCGCCCGCGTCGAGCAGCTGGGGGTCGCGGACGGCTGGCGCTGCCTCGAGGTCGGGGGTGGCGGCGGCACGGTCACGACCTGGCTCGCCGACGTCGTCGCCCCGTCCGGCCACGTGACCGTCACCGACATCGACGTCACCAGGCTCGAGGAACGCGACAACGTCACCGTCCTCGAACACGACGTGGTGTCCGACATCCTGCCCGGCAATGCGTACGACCTCGTCCACGCCCGCCTGGTGCTCTTCTACCTGCCCGCCCGCGACCTGGTCCTGCGCAAGCTGCGCGACTCGCTGCGGCCCGGCGGCTGGCTCGTGCTCGAGGAGTTCGACTGCCTGCCGCTCGACGTCCTCGCCGCCGCCCCCGACGACGCCAAGCTGATCATGCGGGTGAAGAACGCCCTGCTCACGTTGCTCGACCAGGCCGGTGCCGAACTGGCGTGGGGCGCGCGCGTCGAGAGCGCGCTGCACGACGCGGGCCTGCACGACGTCAGCGGCTCCCGCGACGTCCAGGAGTGGCAGGGCGGCTCGGCGGGGTGCCGCCTGCTCGCCGCGACGGCACGGTTGGTGCGGGCGAAGCTCCCGCTCACCGACGCCGAGTTCGACCGCTACCTGGACCTGATGGCGTCCCCGGAGACCGTTGTGAGCTCGTACGCGATCTGCAGCGCCCAAGGTCGCCGATAACGCGCAAGGGCCCCTCCGGAGAGGGGCCCTGACACCTACAGCTTGACCGGGTAGTGCGGTTCCGGCACCACCGGGTGGATGCGGTTCTCCACGAAGATGCCGTGCCAGATCATGAACACCAGCAGCGCCCAGATGCGGCGGCTGTGGTCGAGCACGCCCGAGCGGTGCTCCTCGACGAGGCGCAGCACCGCGGCCTTGTCGATGTACTGGTCGGTCTGCGACGACCGCACGATGTCGACCGCCCAGTCGTGCATCTCGTCCTTGAGCCAGTGCCGGATAGGCACCGGGAAGCCGAGCTTGCGGCGGTTCAGCACGTGCGCCGGCACGATGTCGCGGATCGCCTTGCGCAGCGCGAACTTCGTGGTGTCCTTCGTGATCTTCAACTCACTCGGGATCTGCGACGCGATCTTGAAGACCTCGGGGTCGAGGAACGGGACGCGCAGCTCCAGCGAGTTCGCCATGGTCATCTTGTCGGCCTTGACCAGGATGTCGCCGCGCAGCCACGTGAACAGGTCGACGTGCTGCATGCGCGTCACGGGGTCCCACGCCGCCGACTCGCGGTACGGCTGGGCCGTCGCGTCCATGTGGGACACCGCCGGGTCGTACGTCTTGAGCACCTGGCGCAGGTGGTCGTCGAGGAAGATGCGCGCGTTGCCGTAGTAGCGCTCCTCCAGCGTCAACGCGCCCCGGCGCAGCAGGTCCTTGCCGCGCACGCCGTGCGGGATCTTCGTCGAGACCTTGCCCATCGCCTTGCGCAGCGCGCCCGGCACCTTCTCGAACCCGGCCAGCGACAGCGGCTCGCGGTAGATCGTGTAGCCGCCGAACAGTTCGTCCGCGCCCTCGCCGGACAGCACGACCTTCACGTGCTGGCGCGCCTCGCGGGCGATGAACCACAGCGGCACCAGCGCCGGGTCGGCCACCGGGTCGTCGAGGTACCAGGTGATCAGCGGCAGGGAGTCCATCATCTCCTGCGCGCTCACCGTGCGGACCACGTGCTTCACGCCGATCAGCGCCGCCGACTCCGCGGCCACGTCGACCTCGGAGAAGCCCTGGCGCTCGAACCCGGTGGTGAACGTGATCAGGTCCGGGTTGTGCTCCTTCGCGAGCGCCGCGACCACCGTCGAGTCGATGCCGCCGGACAGGAACGAGCCGACCGTCACGTCCGCGCGCATGTGCTTCGCGACCGAGTCGCGCAGCGCGGCGGTGATCTCGTCGTAGAGCGCGTCGGCCTCGCCCTCGGTGCGGACCGTGCGGACCTTGAAGTTCGCCGGGAAGTACCGCTCGAACTTCGGCGACTCGCCCGGGACCAGCGTGAACGAGTGGCCCGACTCGACGCGGTTGATCGAGTCGTGCAGCGAGGCGGGCTCCGGCACGTACTGCAGCGTCAGGTAGTGCTGCAGGCCCTTGACGTTCATCTTCGGCGCGATGCCGATCGAGGAGGCGATCTCCAGCAGGATCTTCTTCTCGCTGGAGAACGCGACACCGCTCTGGCCCTGCGCCCAGTACAGCGGCTTGATGCCGAACGGGTCGCGGCCGCCGAACAGCACCTCGCGCTCGGCGTCCCAGATGATGAAGGCGAACATGCCGCGCAGCTTCGTGATCGCCGCCGGGCCGAAGTAGTGGTACGCCGCGACGATCGTCTCGGTGTCGCCGTCGGTGTGGAAGACCGCGCCGTGCTTCTCGGTGAGCTCGGCCCGCAGCTCCAGGTAGTTGTAGATCTCGCCGTTGAAGTTGATCGTGTACCGGCTCGGCGACTCCGCCGGCCCCCAGGTCAACGGCTGGTGGGAGTGCTCGATGTCGATGATCGCGAGCCGGTTGAAGCCGAACACGACCTCGTCGACCCGCCTGGTGCCGCTCTCGTCCGGGCCCCGGTGCCGCATGCAGCGCAGCGCCGCCTCCACGGCCGGGCGGGCGTTCTCGGCCTCGGTGTCGCTAGGGCATACAAGTCCTGCCAGGCCGCACAAGGCTCTTGCACCTCTCAAAAAACATGAAGGGGAAGACCACGGGGAAGTCCCCAGTATGCCGAAGGGGCTCTGTGTGACCGAAACTGCACCGCAGCGGCGGTGCCCCCGAGGGGTGAGCGGTGTCGTGCTGGGCTACGCTCCCGCTTGATCCGTTGGCATGACCAGTAGTTGTGAACGAGGAGGCGGGCGAGCAGTGGGCCTGAAGGAGGGCACCAGGGCATCCCGGCTGGTGAAGACCGCTGGGCTGGTAGGCCTGGTCGGTATCGGGGCCACCGGTTGCTCCACGGACGAGGTGCTGCGCTTCGGATGGCCGCAGGCCGTCACGCCGCAGGCCGAGAAGATGCGCGAGCTCTGGACCTGGTCCGTGATCGCCGCGCTCGTCGTCGGCGTCATCGTGTGGGGCCTGATCCTGTGGTCGGTGGTGTTCCACCGCAAGAAGTCGGAGGAGCTGCCGCGTCAGACGGCGTACAACCTCCCGCTGGAGATCGTGCTCATCGTCGTGCCGACGGTGATCGTGGCGGTGTTGTTCTACTTCACCGCCGTGACGCAGAACTACGTCACCGACAAGTCGGGCAAGCCCGACGTGAACGTCGACGTGATCGCGTTCCAGTGGAACTGGGAGTTCCAGTACCCGGACCACAAGACCGAAGAGGGCAAGGTCGTCAGCACGGTCGGCACCTCGGGTGAGATCCCCGTCATGGTGCTGCCGGCCGGCAAGCGCATCCAGTTCACGCTGCGCTCGACCGACGTCATCCACTCGTTCTTCGTGCCGGAGTTCCACTTCAAGCGCGACGTCTTCCCGCAGCCGGAGAAGAACAACCAGGACAACGTCTTCCAGATCGACCAGATCGACCGTCCCGGTGCGTTCGTCGGCCGCTGCGCCGAGCTCTGCGGCTCCTACCACGCGGTGATGAACTTCGAGGTCCGCGCGCTCGAGCAGGCGGACTTCGACAAGTACATCGAGCTCCGCAAGGAGGTCAACGAGAAGACCGGCAAGCCGTACACCACGGCCGAGGCCCTCTCGCAGGTGAACTGCGGCGAGCTGTGCGCGCCGCTCGCCACGACGACCACCCCGTTCAACACCGACCGGACGGCCCGCGAGGCCTCCGGCGCGGGCCAGAAGTAGGGACACGCCCCGCGATGAAGATCGAAGCTCGCGTATTCGACCTGGTGATGGCCTTCTCGTTCCTGATGGCCGTCGTCTACGGCTACTGGACGCACCTCGCGACCGGCCACGTCGAGCCCACCGGCACGGTGGCGCTCGCGCTGACCGGTGGCCTGGCCCTCATCACCGGCACCTACTTCCGGTTCGTCGCCCGCCGCATCGAGGTGCGGCCGGAGGACAACCCCGACGCCGAGGTGTCCGACGGTGCCGGTGAGCTGGGCTTCTTCAGCCCCGGCTCGTACTGGCCGGTCGGTCTCGCGGCCGCGGCGGCGACCACAGGTGTCGCGGTGGCGTTCTGGCACGTGTGGCTGCTCGTGATCGCCATCGTCATGGTGCTGATCATGGTCGGCGGCCTGGTGTTCGAGTACCACACCGGTCCGAACCACGACTGACAGTTGCTTCCGGCCGAGGCCCTCTCCCGCGTGGAGGGGGCCTCGGCCTTTCTGTGAGACATCGCACAGCACGCGAAAAGGCCCTTCCCGCACGGGAAGGGCCTTCGTCGTTCGTGCGGGGTCAGGCCGCCGCGGGCACCGGGGTCTTCTGGTACGCGTCGACGTACTCCTGGCCGCTCAGGTCCAGGATGCGGTAGATGATCTCGTCGGTGACGCTGCGCAGCACCGGCAGCGACTCCTGCATGCCGTCGTAGCGGCTGAAGTCGAGCGGCTCGCCGAAGCGCACCGTCACCGGGACGATCTTCGGGAACCTGCTGCCGACCGGCTGCACCTTGTCCGTGCCGATGATGCCGACCGGGATGACCGGGGCACCGGACTCGAGCGCCATGCGCGCCACCCCGGTGCGGCCGCGGTGGAGCCTGCCGTCGAGCGAACGGGTGCCCTCGGGGTAGATGGCGAACGCGTCACCGCGCGCCAGGATGTCCGCGGCCGTGTCGAGCGCGGCGCGGGCGTCGCGGCCCTTGCCGCGGTGCACCGGCACGTGGCCCAGCGAGGAGAAGAACCAGCGCGAGAGCCCACCCTTCACGCCCGTGCCCGTGAAGTACTCCGCCTTCGCGAGGAACGAGACGCGGCGCGGCACGACCATCGGGATCACGACGCTGTCGATGAAGCTGAGGTGGTTGGCCGCCAGGATGACGGGGCCGTCGGTGGGGATGTTCTCCAGACCGTCCACCACCGGGCGGTAGACAAGACGGGCTGCGCGCGCGACGACGTGCTTCATCACTGGGTAGAGGAGGGCCATGTCACCAGCATTCCAGGTGGTGGTTGCCACAGGGTTACCACGTGGTGCGCATCTCGGCCCCGTCACTCGCTCGGACTACGCCGGTGCGGCGGCCGTGCGAGCAGGGTCACGCGGCGGCGACCAGGTGTGACGAAACACGCCGGGAAGGCCCGGTTCACGAGGTCTGACGGCTTCGCGGCGTTCGTCCGGAGGAGCGGCGGGGCAGGTACCCCGCCGCCCGTCGGCTAGCTGTAGTGCCCTGAGACGTTGTCGACTCGGCTAATGGGTGGGTGTCCGCCGAGTGCGGTGTGGGCTCGGTGGTGGTTGTAGTGGTGCAGGAACTGTGGCAGGGCGTCGGCGCGTTGCTGGCCGCTGGTGAAGGCTTGGGCGTAGGCCCATTCCTCGGCGAGGGTGCGGTTGAAGCGTTCGGCTTTGCCGTTGGTTTGTGGCCGGTAGGAGCGGGTGAGGCGGTGGCTGGCGCCGATGTCGGCCATCGCTTGCGCGAAGGCGTGTGAGCGGCGGTAGGCCATGGCGTTGTCGGTCATGACCCGTTCGATGGCCGGGATGCCGTGTGTGGCGAAGACTTGTGCCGCGCGTCGGAGGAAGGTGGCGCAGGTGGTGGCGGTCTCGTCGGGGTGGATCTCGGCGTAGGCCAGGCGCGTGTGGTCGTCGATGGCGCAGTGGACGTATTCGTAACCGACGCGCGGTGCGGTGCGGGCGGCGTTGCGCTGGGCGCGGTCACGGCCGTGAACGCGCCAGCCGCCGCCGTCACGTAGCCGTCCGAGTTTCTTGACGTCGACGTGGACCAGTTCACCGGGGCTGGCTCGTTCGTAGCGGCGGATCGGTTGCCCGGTCGGGCGGTCGAGCCAGGCGAGTCGGGGTTCACGGTGCCGGGTCAGGACGCGGTGGGTGGTGGAGGCGTGCAGTCCGAGGATTCCGGCGATGCGAGCGGGTCCGAGCCGCCGGGTCCGGCGCAGGTGGAGGATCTGGGACTCGACTTCGGCTGTGGTGCGGCGGGGTGAGTGGTGTGGCCTGCTGGGCCGGTCGGTCAAGCCGGCGTCGCCTTCGAGCCGGTGGCGGCGGACCCATTTGTAGCCGGTGGCGCGGGAGATTCCCATCTCCGCGGCGACGTGGGCGACCGGGCGTCCCGCGGCGACACGCTCGACGAGCAGCCGCCGTCCGTGCACGGTCAGCCGGGCGTTACGGTGGTACACGAAGACCTCCGTTGTGCGGTGCAGACTTAGACACCTTCACCACACACGGAGGTCTTCCTCATGCTCAAGGCGACATGCCGGACACGCCGTCAACAACGTCCGTGATCACTACAGCTAGCCCTTCAGGGCCTGTGAGAGCTCCACCCAGCGGCTCAACAGCTCCGCCGCCTTGCCCGAGTCGACGGCGTCCGCCGCGCGGCTCAGCGAGGCCGTCAGGTCGGCGTGCAGGTCGTCGGAGAACCCGCCGTGCGCCGCGATGGCGCCCGCGGCGTTCACGAGCACCGCGTCGCGCACGGACCCCGTCTTGCCCGCCACGAGGTCGCGGACCACCTGGGCGTTGACCGACGAGTCGCCGCCCTTCAGGTCCTCCTCGCGCGCGGGCTTCACGCCGAGCACCGCCGGGTCGATGGTCGCGGTGCGCACCTCGCCGTCCTGCGCGAGCCACGCGGACGTCGTCGTGGTCGTCGTGATCTCGTCGAGGCCGTCGTCACCCCGCACGACCAGCGCGGTGTTGCGCCGCCGCGCGAACACGCCGGCGATCAGCGGGGCCGCCGCCGCCCGCGCGCAGCCGATCAGGCCGACCGTGGGCTGGGCGGGGTTCGTCAGCGGGCCGAGCAGGTTGAACGACGTCGGGATGCCGATCTCGCGCCGCACCGGGCCCGCGTGCCGGAAGCCGGGGTGGAACACCGGCGCGAAGCAGAACCCGATGCCCAGCTGCCGCACGGTCTCCCGGACGCCGTCGGCGGGCAGGTCGATCGCGACGCCCAAGGCCTCCAGCACGTCCGCCGTGCCGCACTGCGACGACGCCGCGCGGTTGCCGTGCTTGACCACGGGCACGCCCGCGGCGGCCGTGACGATCGCGGCCATCGTCGAAATGTTGACCGAACCGGAATGATCGCCGCCGGTGCCGACGATGTCGGTCGCCCGCACGTCCACCGTGAACCGGTTCGCGTGCTCCAGCATCATCGTGGCGAGGCCGTCGACCTCCTCCGGCGTCTCGCCCTTGGCGCGCAGCGCGACGATGAACGCCGCGATCTGCGCCGCGCTCGCCGCACCGGACATCACCTGGTCCATGCCCCAGGCCGTGTCGTCCGCGGTCAGGTCGGCGCCGTCGAGCAGCCGGTTGAGCAGCGAGGGCCAGGTCCGCTGGCTCATGGCGCTCAGCCCTTGACGACGGGAAGAGCCGAGCCCCGCAGCACCTCGGCCACGGTCTCGGCGGCGGCCAGCGGGTCGAGCGGGTGCACCAGCACCGCGTCCGCCTGCGACCACGTCGCGAGCCACCTGTCGTCCTTGCGGCGCACCGCCACGACGACCGGCGGGCAGTTCGTGATCTCGTCCTTGAGCTGGCGGGACAGGCCCATGCCGCCCGTCGGCTGCGCCTCGCCGTCGAGGATCAGCAGGTCGACGGTGCCGTTGTCCACCTCGTAGAGGACGTCGGCGATCGTCCCGACCTCGACGTACTCGACGCGGGCGAGGTCCGGCGCGGGCCGGCGGCCGACCGCAGTGATGATCGTCTCACGCACCTCGGGCCGGTGGCTGAACACCAGGATCTTCGTGGTCTGCGTGCTCATCTCTCGATCCTCCGCTGCGACTGCCGACTGCTGTCACCAAGAAAGTGACCAAGGTCGCCGTGATGCTATCGGGCCGGGTCGTGCGGCTTCTGCAGGGCGTCCCAGCCCAGCGCCTCGCCACCGAGGCGCTGCGCCAGCGAGGCCATCCGAGACCTCTCCTGGGCGCAGTGCAGCGCGTCCAGCTTCTGCACCCTGCTGATGAGCGCTATCTCACCCGCGACGAGCACCCAGCCGTCCGGCGTGAGCAGCTCCCGCGCGCGTTCTACCTGGTCAGCGGGGATGCGCACGTGGTGGCGGAGCACGGCGGGCTCGTCCGCGCGCCACTGCGGAGAGCGCGCCAGAGCGGCCGAATCGGCCTCCGCGATGTCGAACGCCTCGACCACGACCACGAGGTCCGGGTCGTCCACCGAGAGCGCCGGTTCCTCGTCCCGCCGCAGCATGTCGCGCAATCGGCCCAGCAAGCTCATCCGTTGATCTCCTCGCGATCACTCGCCGTGTGACCCAGCCGACCCATGATCCGCGCAGGACCCGATGGGCGGACGGAAATTACGCAGGCAATAATGCTGCTCGTGACCACGGCAGCGCCTTCAATCGGCCAGCGCGTGCACTCGCTGAACCGCCCGAACATGGTCAGCGTCGGCACGATCGTCTGGCTGTCCAGCGAGCTCATGTTCTTCGCTGGCCTCTTCGCCATGTTCTTCACGGTGAAGGCCCAGAACGAGGGACCTTGGCCCCCGCCCCCCACCCACCTGAACATCCCCTACGCGTCGGTCTTCACGATCATCCTGGTCGCGTCGTCCTTCACCTGTCAGTGGGGCGTGTTCGCGGCGGAGCGGGGAGACGTCTTCGGTCTGCGTCGCTGGTACATCGTGACGCTGATCATGGGCGCGATCTTCGTGGGCGGTCAGGCCGGTGAGTACGTCGAGCTGGTCCACGCCGGCACGACGATCCCGTCCTCGGCCTACGGCACGGTCTTCTACCTGACGACCGGCTTCCACGGCCTGCACGTCATCGGCGGCCTGATCGCGTTCGTCTACCTGTTGATCCGGACGAAGCTCAGCAAGTTCACGCCGGCACAGGCCACCTCCGCGATCGTCGTGTCGTACTACTGGCACTTCGTCGACGTCGTGTGGATCGGCCTGTTCGCCATCATCTACATCGTGCCCTGACCTAGTCAGCACGCAGCCAAGCCACGAGCTCCCGAACTGACAGCAAGGGTTGCCGCACACCATGACCACCACGACGAAACGCCCCCGCGGCGCCCGCACCAAGATGCGCCGCCGGGTCGCCGGACTGCTCGCACTGGGCTTCGCCCTGCTGAGCGCCGGCATGCTGTTCGCCGCCTTCGCGCCCCAGGCGCAGACCGCCCAGGCGCAGCAGCAGGACGCCCTGGTCCGCCAGGGCGAGCAGATCTACCTGAACACCTGCCTGAGCTGCCACGGCAGCTCCCTGGAGGGTGTCGAGGGCCGCGGGCCGAGCCTCGTGGGCGTCGGCGACGCCGCGGTCTACTTCCAGACTTCCTCCGGCCGCATGCCCATGGCGCGGCAGGAGGCGCAGGCCATCCGCAAGCCCGCGAAGCTCTCCCCCGAGGAGATCAACGCGCTGATGGCCTACATCACCGCGAACGGTGGCGAGGGCCCGAAGAAGCCCTCCGAGTCCGGTGAGGCCCTGCGCGGCGACAACCCGGCGCGCGGTGGCGAGCTCTTCCGCCTCAACTGCGCCAGCTGCCACAACTTCACGGGTCGTGGTGGCGCGCTGTCCTCCGGCAAGTTCGCGCCCGCTCTCGACGGCGTGACCGAGGAGCAGATCTACACGGCGATGCTCAGCGGCCCGCAGAACATGCCGAAGTTCGGCGAGCGCCAGCTCACGCCGGAAGAGAAGAAAGACATCATCGCGTACGTCAAGTCGGTCACCGACGGAAACAACAACTCCGGCGGTAACGCCCTGGGCGGGTTCGGCCCCGTCTCCGAGGGCCTGATCGCGTTCATCGTGGGCATCGCCGCGCTCATCGGCGTGACCCTCTGGATCGGAGCCAAGGCATGAGCGGCGACAAGCCGATCGAGCTGCCCAGCGAGGCAGAACTCGCGGAGATGAGCCGGGACGAGCTCGTCAAGCTCGGCACGAAGATGGACGGCGTCGAGCTCGTCCACTACGAGGAGAAGTTCCCGGTCCCCGGCACCCGCGCCGAGCGTCGTGCTCAGCGCTCGGTCGCCGCGTGGTTCATGGTCTCCGCGCTGTCGGGCCTGGCGTTCCTCGGCGTGTTCCTGTTCTGGCCGTGGGAGTACGAGTCCCCGTTCAACGAGAGCGGCCACTTCCTGCACAACCTGTACAACCCGCTGATCGGCCTGTTCCTGGGCCTCTCGGTGGTGGCCCTGGGTGTCGGAGCGCTGCTCTACACGAAGAAGTTCCTGCCGGACGAGCTCGCGGTGCAGCAGCGCCACGACGGCCCGTCGAGCGCGGTCGACCGCGCCACCCTGGTCGCGGAGCTCGCCGACGCGGGTGACCGCAGCGGCATCGCGCGCCGCAGCCTGATCAAGCGCACCGCGGGCCTCGGCGCCGGTGTGCTGGGTCTCGGCGTGGCGGCCGTGCCGCTGGGCGCGCTGATGAAGAACCCGCACTCGGACAGCGAGACCAAGGCCTCGCTCTGGCACACCGGCTGGAAGCCGGAGAAGCCGGGCGAGAAGGTCTACCTGCGCCGCCACACCGGCAACTTCCACGAGGTCTCGCTCGTGCGTCCCGAGGACGTCGAGCCGGGCGGTTTCGAGACGGTCTTCCCGTTCCGCGAGTCCGAGCGCGACGACGAGCACGCCCTGGTGGCGGCCCTCAAGCGCGCCGACGCGCCGGTCATGCTGATCCGCATGCGGCCGAACCAGGCCATCACCAAGCGTGCGGGCCAGGAGGACTTCAACTACGGTGACCTGTACGCGTACTCGAAGATCTGCACGCACCTGGGTTGCCCGACGTCGCTGTTCGAGCAGCAGACCGGTCTGCTGCTCTGCCCCTGCCACCAGTCGCAGTTCGACGTCTTCGAATACGCGAAGCCGCGGTTCGGTCCGGCAACCCGCCCTCTGCCGCAGCTTCCGATCACTGTGGACGAAGACGGATACTTGGTAGCCCGCAGCGACTTCATCGAGGCTGTGGGACCGGCGTTCTGGGAGCGGAAGTCATGAGTGCCATCACGACGCCGACGAAGCCGGCCAACGCGGCCGCGCGCGTCGCAGGAGCGGCGGCCAACGCTGCCGACGAGCGGTACCACGCGGCCTCTGGCCTGCGCAAACAGCTGAACAAGGTCTTCCCGACGCACTGGTCCTTCCTGCTCGGTGAGATCGCGCTGTACAGCTTCATCGTGCTGCTGCTGTCGGGCACGTACCTCGCGCTGTTCTTCGACCCGTCGATGACCGAGGTCACCTACAACGGCTCGTTCGAGAACCTGCGCGGCATCGAGATGTCGCGGGCGTTCGCGTCCACTCTCGACATCTCGTTCGAGACGCGGGGCGGTCTGTTCGTCCGCCAGGTGCACCACTGGGCGGCACTGCTGTTCATGGGCGCGATCGTCGTGCACATGTTCCGGATCTTCTTCACCGGCGCGTTCCGCAAGCCGCGTGAGATCAACTGGGTCATCGGCATCGTGCTGTTCATGCTCGGCGCGATCGAGGGCTTCCTCGGCTACTCGCTGCCGGACGACCTGCTCTCGGGCACCGGCCTCCGCGTCATGGCGGCGCTGCTGATCTCGTTCCCGGTCATCGGCACGTGGCTGAACTGGCTGATGTTCGGCGGGGAGTTCCCCGGCACGGACATCATCCCGATGCTCTACACCGCGCACATCCTGATCATCCCGGCGATCATCCTGGGTCTGATCGCGGCGCACCTCGCGCTGGTCTGGTACCAGAAGCACACGCAGTTCCCGGGCGTGGGCCGCAAGGAGACCAACGTCGTCGGCGTCCGCATCATGCCGGTGTTCGCGGCCAAGGGCGGCGGCTTCTTCGCCATCGTCGTCGGTGTCATCGCGATCATGGGTGGCGTCTTCCAGATCAACCCGATCTGGAACATCGGCCCGTACAACCCCGCGCAGGTGTCCGCCGGCTCGCAGCCCGACTGGTACATGGGCTGGACCGACGGCCTGGTCCGCATCTGGCCCGCGTGGGAGTTCTACCTGGGCAACTACACGATCCCGGCGCCGTTCCTGCCGTTCATCCTCGGTCTGCCGCTGCTGACCGGCATCGCGGCGGCGTACCCGTGGATCGAGCGCAAGATGACCAAGGACTACGCGCACCACAACCTGCTGCAGCGTCCGCGCGACGTCCCGGTCCGCACCTCGCTGGGCTGGATGGCGATCACGTACTTCATGGTCCTGCTGCTCATGGGCGCGAACGACATCTTCGCCTACCAGTTCGACATCTCGTTGAACCTGACGACGTGGATGGGCCGCATCGGCATGCTGGTCCTGCCCCCGATCGCGTACTTCGTGTCGTACCGCATCTGCATCGGTCTGCAGCGCGGTGACCGCGAGGTGCTCGAGCACGGTGTCGAGACCGGCATCATCAAGCGCCTGCCGCACGGCGAGTTCATCGAGATCCACCAGCCGCTCGGCCCGGTGGACGACCACGGCCACCCGATCCCGCTCGCCTACCAGGGCGCGTCGGTGCCGAAGAAGATGAACAAGCTCGGCTCGGCCGGTCACCCGGTCGTCGGCAGCACGTGGTCGCCGGACCCGGTCGAGGAGACCGTGGCCCTGGAGAACGCGCGCAAGCACATCCACGCCTCGGAGGGCCTCAGCTCCCAGGACGAGGCGAGCGAGCTCGCGGGCAAGCCTTCGGACCCGAAGGCCTGACCCCAGCCGGCACAGCGAAAGGCCCCCGTGGACTCCACGGGGGCCTTTCGCCGTTCGGGCGTACTAGGGCCTGTATCGACGTCCGAATCCGCGATAGCCGGGCCTGAGGCGGCCCCTGACGGCACGGACGGACGGCCCACGTACAACACCGGTATGCGGGCCGTCCGTCCGCACCGCCAGGAACCACCTCAGGCGCGACTCTCATCGAACCCGGACGTCGATACAGGCCCTAGCGGGCGTCGTCGAGGCCGATGGCGAACGCGGCCTCGTCGTCGCGCTTCGAGTAGCTGCGGAACGCGATGTGCGTGTCGGTGTTCAGCACGCCCGCGACCTTGCTGATCTTGCCGGGCACCAGCGCGGCGAGGTCCTCGTGCTTGCTGACCCGCACCAGCGCGATCAGGTCCACGTCACCGGCACAGGAGTACACCTCGGTGACTCCGTCGATGTCGGCGATCTCCTGCGCGGCCTCGGGAATGCGTTCGGCGGCGGCCTGGATCAGCACGATGGCGGTGACCACGGCGTCCTCCTCGGGTCTGGGCTCCGGTGTCTCAAGCACCCGTAGTCTGCCCTACCGCCTGATCACCGGCGTGGGGACGTCACCACTCACGCCGCAGGTGTCCTGTGGCCTGCTGACCTGCGCCGACGACTTCATGCAATGACGTTTGCGCTCGACCGCAAACGTATGTTGCAAAGGTGGCGGCTACCGTGCGGGCATGACCACCCCGGCCAGGTACAGCGACGGCGCCATCCACGTCCCCGGCGGCGTCACCTTCCCCGTGCCGGTCACGCCGAGGGAGCAGGCGGTCGCCCCGGACCTGACGAGCGCGGTCTACACGTCGGACAACGACCTGGTCTGCGTCGACCGCGCGGGCGCGCAGCGGTGGCGACACGAGTTCGGCACGGTCCAGGAGAAGGTGCGCAACGTCCGGGCGGGATGCACGTTCTCATTCAACGGTGAGCACGTCTGGCTCTTCCGGCCGGACGCGATGGGGAACTGGAACGACGGCGACGACACCTGGCACGTGCTGGACGCCACCACCGGCACCCTGCTCGCCAGCGCCGACCTGGGCACCGTCGGCCACGGCGGCAACCACCACGTGCACCCCAACGGCACCGACGTGCTGGTCGACGTCGGCGAGGGCCAGGACGGGTCGCTGCTGTTCCGCGGCACCCTCCGCGGCACCTCACTCGAGGTGGTCCGGTACCCGTGGGAGGACCGCGTGCTGGTGGCGATCGCGGAGGACGGCCGCGGCTTCATGACCGTCCACCACGAACAGCACGACGTCGCGTTCCACACCTACCCGGACGGTGAGGTGGTGCGCCGGGTGTCCGCGGCGGACCTCGGCCACGACGAGGACACGTGGCTGGAGTGGACGGGCGGCTACCTCGACCCCGACACCGCGTTCGTGGTCGCGGGCGGGGAGGACGACGGTGAGGAGTGGTTCCGGCACCACCTGGTCGACGTGCGGACCGGCGCGCACCTCGGCACCTTCGACGCGCACGCCGCGGACGCGTACGGCGTGATCCCCGTCGGTGGTGGGGCGTGGCTGACGTTCGAGGGCGGTGAGTTCCGCCGGCACGTCCGCTGATCAGGTTGCCTCACGCTGTCGGCCGCACCTGCACCAACCACGCTGGCGGCCAGCCGCACCCGTGTTGAGCAGCTTGTCCGGTCACACCAGCGCCAACCACTCCGGCGACCGCTTCCTGCCACCTCCGGCGACACCCGCCGACCAGCTCAGCGGCCACCACTCCGTCGCGTCAGTTCCAGTGGTCGTGGATCGGGCGCGCGCTCGCCGCCTGCTCCGCCCAAGGCACCCAGGCCGCAGCCGCACCGGCAGGCGACGACCACGGCTCGTCCGCGTAGACCAGGCGGGTGCCCGGCTGGTCGAGCCAGCGCAGCACGACGCCGGCCTCCTCCGGCGGCGCGCCGCGCAGCGGGCCGGGAGTCGGGACGACCGTCTCCGCGGAGGCGACGAGGGCGTCGACCACCGGCATCGGGCGGGTGCCCCGGCGGGCAACGCCGGCGGAGGCGAGGCGGCCGTAGCGCACCACCGAGAACTCCCAGCCTCCCTCGCGGTCGGGTCTGGCGGCCACGAGCTGGGGGAGGGCCGCGAGGGCGGCCAGGCGTTGGGCGCGGTCCAGGGAGCGGACCAGGCCTGCCAGGCGGTCGCGGCGGCGGGCTGCCTCCTCGAAGCGTTCGGCTGAGGCGAGGCCGCCGAGTTGGCTGACGAGCGTGCGCAGCGGGTCCGCGCTGCGGCCCACGACCAGGTCCCGCACGGCGACCACGGCGGGGGCGTACTCGTCGACTGTCTGGTGGCCCGCGCACGGGGCCTTGCAGCGGTCCAGCTCGGCCAGGGCGCACGGGGAGGCGCGCTGGTTCGTCGCCGGGATCTTGATGGTGCACGAGCGCAGCGGGACGGCGTCGAGCAGCGCGTCGGCCACCGACTCGGCCGCCTTGCGCGTGCGGAACGGGCCCAGCGCGCCGTCCTTCGGCGTCTTGACCAGCGAGATCCGGGGGAACGGCTCGTCGGTCAGGGTGAGCCACCAGGCGCTGTGGGGATTCTTGGAGCGGCGGTTGTACGCGGGGCGGTGTGCGCGTAAGAGGCGGAGCTCGCGCACCTCCGCCTCTAGCGGGTGGGAGCACTCCACGGCGTCCACGCGCACGGCCAGCGCGACCATCTCGCGGAGCCGGCGCCTGCCTTCGCTCGCGGTGAAGTACTGGCGGACGCGCCGCCGCAGGTCCGACGCCGTGCCGACGTAGAGGACCTCCTCCTTCGGGCCGCGGAACAGGTACACGCCCGGTTTGTTCGGCAGGTGGGCGGCCAGCGAGCGCTTGCGGCGCTGCTCCGGCGTCACCTCCGGCAGGTACGCCAGCAGCTCCTCGAGCGAGTGCACGCCCACGTTGCCGACGCGTTCCAGCAGCGCGTGCAGCACCTCGACGGTGGTGCGGGCGTCGGCCAGCGCGCGGTGCGTCGGCTTGGTCTCCGTGCGGAACAGGTCCGACAGCGCCGACAGCCGGCACGACGGCGCCTCGTCGCGGCTGAGCACCCTCCGCGCGAGCTTGACGGTGCACACGACCGACGGCTTCGGCCAGCGGTACCCGTGCCGCTCGCAGGCCGCCTTCATGAAGCTCACGTCGAAGCCCGAGTTGTGCGCCACCAGGACGGACCCGGCGGCGAACTCCAGGAACGCGGGCAGCACCGTCTTCATCGTCGGCGCGCCCGTCACCATCAGCTGCGTGATCCCGGTCAGCTGGGCGACCTGCGGTGGGATGCCGCGCTCCGGGTCGACGAGCGTGGCGAACTCGCCGAGCACCTCGCCCGCGCGCACCTTCACCGCGCCGATCTCCGTGACGGCGTCCTCCTCGGAGCTGCCTCCCGTCGTCTCGAGGTCGAAGACGACGAACGTCGTGTCGCGCAGGGGCGTCCCGAGCTCGTCGAAGGACAGTTGTCCGGTCACGGCGCTGACGGTAGCGACGGGGTCTGACAATTTTCGGAGCCGATCTCCCGTGGAGCCCTGACCTGCGGTTGCTCCATTGGAGTGGTGACGAGGTGATCTTTTCCAGATCGTTGCTGCGGCCGCGGACCCGCCCGTGCGCCGCCCGAGTGCGCGGCCTCTAGCCTGGTGGGGTGTCCGAACCGGAGCCCGCGCACGAGATCGACCAGCCCGCCGAAGAGGTGGGTGAGTCCACGGCGGAGTCCGCTGTGGACTGGTCGTCCCTGCCGGAACCGCTGCGGGTGAGGCTCGCGGAGCTGGGCGCGGACGCGCTGGGCGAGATGGCGAAGGTCGACGTGCCGCAGCACCTGCGGCCGGTCGCGAAGTTCGCGCCGACGAAACGCGCCCGGCTGGGCGGGTCGCAGGTCGTGGCCGGCCTGCGGGACTCGGCGAACTTCCGCACCGCCGTGGTCGAGTGGCTGCGCAAGAACAGGCCGTCGACGCTCGAGGTGACCTCACCGGACCCGGTGACCGCGGCCGCCGCGGCGGTGCTGACCGGGGACGAGGTCGCGCTGCACTACGTCGAACTGGTGTCGCGGCGCGTGGGCGACGCGACGCTGCGGGCCGAACGGGACGCGGCCGTCGTGCGCGCGGAACGGCTGGAAGGCGAGCTGGACCGGCTGCGCTCCGAGCGCGCCCAGCTCGACGGCGCCGCCGAACGCGTCCGCGCGGACGCCGAGATCGAGCTGGAACGCCTGCGCAAGCGGTTGCGCGAGCAGGGCGTGAAGCTGCGCGAGGCCAAGGACGCCGCCCTGGCCGCGGCCGCCGAGGTCGACAAGATCCAGGAACGCACGGCCGACGAGGTCAAGCGCCTGACCGCCGAACGCGACCGCGAACGGGAGCGCGCCGAGACCGAGCGCGGCAAGGCCCAGCGGGCGATCGCCGACGCCGAGGTGGCGCGCCAGTCCGCGCGGGAGGCCCGTCAGGCCGACGAGGTGCGGCTCGCGCTGCTCGTCGACACCCTCGACGGCGCCGTCACCGGCCTGCGCCGCGAACTGGCCCTGGGCGGCAGCGGCCCGCGTCCCGCCGACCTGGTGCGGGGCGCCAGCGCGTCGCAGGGGGCCGTCGGCCGCGTGGAGGACCCGGCGGCGCTGGACCGGCTGCTGGCGCTGCCCGCGGTGCACCTGGTGGTGGACGGCTACAACGTCACGAAGACCGGCTATCCCGAGCTGTCGCTGTCCGACCAGCGCGATCGGCTCGTGCACCAGCTCGCCGTGCTGGCCGCCCGCACGGGAGCCGAGGTGACGCTGGTGTTCGACGGCGCCGGTGTCGTGGCGGTGCCCGCGGCCGCGCCACGGGGCGTGCGCGTCCTCTTCAGCGACCCCGGTGTCCTGGCCGACGACGTGATCCGCGCGCTGGTCACGGCGGAGCCGGAGGGTCGGCCCGTGGTGGTGGTGACCTCGGATCGCGCGGTCGCGGACTCGGTGCGCCGACGCGGTGCGCACCCCGTGCCGTCCGCGGTGTTGCTGGCCCGTCTCGGGCGTGTTTGATCACCCGGTAGCCTGACGCCGTCGATCTTGGCGGTCTTGTTCTGGCGAAGGGGATCGGCGACCTCATGTCGCGCAACTTCACCCGTGGTTTCCTGGTTCTCCTGCTGCTGTTCCCGGTCGCGCCGGCGGTGTCCTCGGCCGCGCAACCGGCTGATCCCGCGCGCGCGTACGCCGATCTGACAGCGCAGGCGACGAAGCTCAACGAGGAAGTCCTGCGCGCGCAGGAGGACCTGACACAGCGCAAGGCCGAGCTCGACCGCGCGACCGCGACGGTGGCGGCGGCGCAGCAGATCGAACGGCAGGCCAAGCGCGACGAGGACGACTTCCAGGGGCAGGTCGACCTGATCGCCCAGGCGTCGTTCGAGGGCGCGCGGTTCAACCAGCTGTCGGCGCTGCTCGTGGCGGACTCGCAGCAGGACTTCCTGAACCGCCTGGAGATGATGCGGGTCCTCGCCGCCGACAAGGCCGACTCGCTCGCGCGGCTGTCCGCCGCCGTCGAGAAGGCCCGGCAGGCGCACCAGGTCGCGGAGAGCGCGCGGGCGCGTGCCGCCGAGACCACCGCGGCGGCCGAGAAGCTGAAGAGCGACCTCGACGCGCGCAACCAGGCGTTGCAGGCGCAGATCACCGACGTGCGGGCGGCGCTGACCCGGCTGCCCGCCCCCGTCGTGAACCAGCTGCGCGACCCCGGTGACCGCTCGCAGGTCGGCGTGCCCGCCGGCGTGGCGGGCCTCGCGCTGACGTTCGCGCTCGGCCAGCGCGGCGACGACTACTCCTACGGCGCCACCGGCCCCGACTCGTGGGACTGCGCCGGCCTCACGATGAGGGCCTACGCCGCCGCGAACGTCACCATCCCGCGCACCTCCGGCGGGCAGGCAGGCGTCGGCCGCGCCGTGTCGCGCGGCGAGGTCCGCGCCGGCGACCTGATCATCTACTACGCGAGCCGCTCGCACGTCGCCATGGCCGTCGACAACGCGAGGGCGGTGCACGCCTCCACGGAGGGCCAGCCGGTCAAGATCGCACCCATCGACGCCATCGGGCCCATCGCGGTGATCCGGCGCATCGAGGGCTAGCGTTGCGCCGGTGAACCACCTGCGGACGTTGCTGGCGACCACCGTCGCCTTCACGTTCGTCCTGGGCATGACCGTTGCACTGCGGCCCGTCGAGTTGCCGCCGACCGCAAACGATCGTTGCAACGAGGCGGTGCTGACGACCGCGACAGGCACCGTGACCAGCAGTTCCTGCGACAGCGAGCTCGCGACGCGGGTGTCCGGGTCGCTCGACGCCGCGGTGCGCGCGGTCGCCGACGTGGTGGACACCGGGTGGGTCCGGCGGGTCGACGTCGTCGTGCCGACGTCGGACGAGGAGCTCGTGTCGCTCGTCGGGCCGGCGTTCGCGGACATGGCCGGCATCGCGATCAGGGACGGCTCCGGGCAGCGCGTCGTGATCAACCGGGTGCGCGCGGCGGCGCTGTCGGACCTGGAGCTGGGCGTGCTGCTGCGACACGAGATCACGCACGTCGCCACGCGCGACCTGACCTCGGACTCGGCTCCGCTCTGGCTGGTCGAGGGGTTCGCGGACTGGGTGGCCTTCCGCGGCACGGGGCTGTCGCTGCGCCAGGCCGCGCCGTTGCTCAAGACGGACGTCTCCGCGCTGCCGGTCGACTTCGGCGGGGCCGGCCGCGACCTGGCGTACCAGCAGGCGTACTCGATCATGGTCTACCTGGAGTCGCGCCTGGGGGAGCGCGGCGTCGTGGACTTCTACCTGCGCAACGCGGCGTCGTCCGCGGTGGACACCGGCGCCGTCGACGTGGCGGGCTGGCGTGAGTTCCTGAGAACGAGCATCGGATAGCGTTGGGTTCGTGCGCCGAACCTTGCTGGTGACCAACGACTTCCCGCCCCGCCCCGGTGGCATCCAGTCCTACCTGCACGCTTTGGCGACACGGCTGCCCGCGGACTCGCTCGTCGTCTACGCGCCGAAGTGGAAGGGCGCCGCGGAGTTCGACGCCGAGCAGCCGTTCCCGGTGGTGCGCCACCCCACGTCGTTGATGCTGCCGACGCCGGACGTCCTGAAGCGCGCCCGCGACATCGCCCGCGCGGAGTCGTGCGACGCCGCGTGGTTCGGCGCGGCGGCACCGCTCGCGCTGCTGGCGCCGTCGCTCGGGCTGAGCCGCGCGGTCGCGTGCACGCACGGGCACGAGGTGGGCTGGTCGATGCTGCCCGTGGCGCGGCAGGCCCTGCGCGCGATCGGGTCCGGTGTGGACGTCGTGACGTACGTCAGCCGCTACACCCGCTCGCGGTTCGCGGCGGCGTTCGGCCCGATGGCGGCGCTGGAGCACCTGCCGTCCGGTGTGGACACCGAGCAGTACCGCCCGGACCCGGCCGCGCGCGCCGAGATGCGCGCCCGCTACGGGCTGGGCGACCGCCCCGTGATCGTGTGCGTGTCGAGGCTGGTGCCGCGCAAGGGGCAGGACGTGCTGATCCGCGCGCTGCCGCTAATCCAGCGGTCCGTGCCGGACGCCGCCCTGCTGATCGTCGGCGGCGGGCCGTACCGCGGGACGCTCGAGAAGCTGGCCGCCGGCTCCCGCGACATCGTGCTGACCGGGTCGGTGCCGTGGGAGGAGCTGCCCGCGCACTACAACGCGGGCGACGTGTTCGCGATGCCCTGCCGCACCCGCGGCCGCGGCCTCGACGTCGAAGGGCTCGGCATCGTCTACCTGGAGGCGTCGGCGACCGGACTGCCCGTCGTGGCCGGCCGGTCCGGTGGTGCCCCGGAGACCGTGCGGGACGGCATCACCGGCAACGTCGTCGACGGCCTCGACGTCGAGAACGTCGCCTTGCGCATCGCCTCGTTGCTCGCCGATCCGGAGATGGCCGCCAAGATGGGGCGCGCCGGCCGGGAGTGGGTCAGCGACCAGTGGCGCTGGGACCAGCTCGCGCACCGCCTCGAAGGCCTCATCGGCTGATCGACGACCAGCCCGGCGTCTACCTGCGGTTTTGCGTTCGACTGCCTTTGCAATGACTCGTTTGCCGTCGTCCGCAAACATTTTTTGCATGCGCGCCGCCCTTTGCAACGAGTCTTTTGTGGACGTCCGCAAACGTATTTTGCATCCGGCGCAGGGGTGGTCAGGCGAGTTCGCGGGCCCGGTTCTCCAGCCCGCGCAGCCCCAGTTCGGCACTGCGCCGCGCGGCCTCGGCGGCGGCCGACCGGGCGTCGGCGGGGCGGTCCAGGTCCCGCAGCACCAGGGCCAGGTCGATCAACGCCCGCACCTCGCCCGAGGCGAACCCGATGCGCCGGGCCGTCGCCAGCGCCTGGGAGAACAGCTCGGCGGCGCCCTCGAAGTCGAGCAGCACGCGCCGGGCCTCGCCGAGCGTGATCCGGACCGACGTCGCCACCTGCTGGTCGCCGCCGTCGGCCACGAGCGCCAACGCACGCGACGCCAGCGAAAGCGCCTCGTCGGTGTTGCCGGAGGCGAGCTCGAGGGCGGCGAGGTTCTCCAGGGTCTCGGCCTCGCCGGCGGGCACGTTGCCGATCTCCAGCGCGCGTTCGAGGTGAGCGCGGGCCTCGTCGAGCCGGCCCTGCAGGCGCAGCGCCAGGCCGAGGTACGTGTGGCTGTCGGCGTTCGGCGCGAGCGACAGCGCCTGCGAGAAGTGCTCGACCGCGCTGTCGAGCTCGCCGAGCTCCACCGCGAGCTGGCCCAGGTTGTACAGGCCGGTGCTGACGATGTCCGCCGACGACGCGCGCAGCATCTCCAGGCACCGGACCAGGGTGTCGCGGGCGGCGACCAGGTTGCCCGAGCGGCGGTGCACGAGGCTGAGGTTGTTGAGCGCGCCCGCCTCGGCGTCCTTGTCGCCCAGCGCCCGGTACAGCTCGATCGCGTGACCGTGGTGCTCGATCGACCGCGCGAACTCGCCGAGGCGCAGGTAGAGGCTGCCCAGGTTCGCGTGCATCGCGGCCTCGGCCGGGCGGTGCGCGGACGCCTGGGCCGCCTGCAGGCCGTGGTGCGCGGTCGCGAGCCACTCGCCGACGTGCTGGCCGATCCACAGGTAGCCGCGCAGCGCGTCCGCCAGCTGCCAGGCCATGTCCGCGGGGCCGTGCTCGGCCGCGTGCCGGATGGTGGCGATCAGGTTCGGGCGTTCGCTGTCGAGCCACGCGAGGGCCTCGGCCGACGTCGCGATCCGCGGCGCCGGGCCCGTCGACGACGACGGCAGCCGCACGATCCCGGGGTAGAGCAGCTCGGCGCAGCGCTCGACGCCGCGCAGGTAGTGGTTGAGCAGCGCGGTCCAGGCCGCCTGCTGCTCGGCCGGGGTGTCCGCCGCCTCCCGCAGCGTCGCGGCGTAGCGGACCAGCTCGTCGTGGAACCGGTAGCGGCCGGGCGCGGGCGAGACCACCAGCCGGGCGATCGCGAGCACCGTCAGCAGGCCCTCGGCGTCCACGTCGGCCAGTGCGGAGGCGGCCTCCGGCGTGAAGTCCGGGCCCGGTACCAGCGACAACAGCCGGAACAGCCGTTGCGGCGCCGGGGGCAGCGCGGCGTAGGCCAGCTCGATCGGCGACCCCGAGATCGTCACGTCGTCGCGGCCCGCCAGGTATGCCGCGGCCACCCGCAACGCGAGCGGCAGGTGTCCGCAGCGTTCAGCCAGCTCCGCGTGGTCACCCGGCCCCAGCAACGTCGTCAGCAGTGCCTCCGACTCGGCCGCCGGGAACACACCGACCGGAACGGTCCGCGCGCCGTTCAACGCGATCAGCCCGCGCAGGTCGTCCCGCGACGTCACGATCACGCGGCACGACGCGGTGCCCGGCAGCAGCGGCCGCACCTGCGCCGGAGCGGAGGCGTTGTCGAGCACCAGCAGCATCCGGCGCCCCGACAGCAACGACCGCAGCATCGTGCTCTGCTCGTCCGCGTCCGGCGGGATCTCGTCCGGCGGCACGCCGAGCGCCCGCAGGAACCGCGACAGCACGTCCACCCCGTCCGCCGGCGCGCCCAGGGCGTACCCGCGCAGGTCGACGTAGAGCTGCCCGTCCGGGAACCGGTGGCGCAGCAGGTGCGCCACGCGCACCGCGAGCGTCGTCTTGCCCACCCCCGGCGGCCCCGCCAGCGTCACGATCGGCACCGAGCCCGTGACCAGCCCGGACACCCGGTCCACGTGCGCGGACCGCCCGGTGAAGTCCGCGATGTCGTCCGGCAGCCGCATCGGCGACGACGGCGCGCGCTCCGGTTCCCGTTCGACCACCGGTGCCGCCAACTCCGGCGCGCCCACCAGGATCGCCTGGTGCAACGACCGCAGCTCCTGCGACGGGTCGATGCCCAGCTGCTCGTCGAGCGTCCGGTCGAGCTGCCGGAACGCCTCCAGCGCCTCCGCCTGCCTGCTGCAGCGGTACAGCGCCAGCATCAGCTGCGCCCAGAACCTCTCCCGCAACGGGTGGTCCCGCGTAAGCCCGAACAGCTCCGGCACCAGGTCGGCGTGGTTGCCCAGGGCGAGCTCCACGTCGATCCGCTGCTCGTGCACCGTCATCAGCAGCTCGGTCAGCCGCGGGGCGTGCTCCGAGTACAACGTCTCCGAGGGCACGTCCGACAGCACCGGCCCGCGCCACAGGTCCAACGCCTCGGCAAACGCTTTCCGCGCCGTGACCAGGTCGGACGACGCCGCCGCACGCCCGCGCGCCGCCGCGTCGGCGAACCGGTGCGCGTCCACGGACAGCGGGTCGACCCGCATCCGGTAGCCGTCGGGAGCCGTCTGGATCAACGACGGGTCGCCCAGTGCCGCGCGCAACCGCATCACGTACGTCTGCAGGGTTCCCCTCGTGCGCGCGGGCGGTGTGTCGCCCCACACGTGCCCGACGAGTTCCGTCACGGGAACGACGCGGTTCGGGCGCAGCAGCAACGCCGCCAGCAACGCTCTGTGCTTGCCCGCTCGCAGTACGACAGCGGCGCCGTCCAGGCGCACCTCCATCGGGCCGAGCAGCCGGAACTGCGGACCCGAAGCCATCGCCAACCCCTCGTGCGTGCCGGAAGATCCCCGTCTGCCCGACAGCCTATTAGCGCACTGTCGCGGAGTGACATCGGCGCGTCAGCGATACGTCAGCGCCGTGCGGCAATCTTCTCCACGTCCCGGTCGGGGGGCCGGGGCAACACACTTCTCGGGTTCTGCGGAGGTCTCCGCGGATCACGATCGCTGGGGGTCGAAAGGCCCAGGCGCTCTCTCTGGAGCTCCTGGGCCTTTCGCGCATTGGACCTGCGGTTACTTCGCGTAGATCGCGTCGATGTCGGACGCGTAGGTGTTCGCGACGACCGAGCGCTTCAGCTTCAGCGACGGCGTCATCTCGCCACCCGCCTCGGTGAAGTCGACCGGCAGCACCCGGAACTTGCGGATCGCCTCGGCCTTGGACACCGACCTGTTCGCCTCGTCCACCACGGCCTGGATCTCGGCCAGCAGGTCCGCGTCCTCGACCAGGTCGGGGACCTCGGCCGACGCGGGCTTGCCCTTGGACTCCTTCCACACCGGGAAGAACTCCGGGTCGATCGTGATCAGCGCGCCGATGAACGGCTGCTTGTCGCCGACGACCATGCACTGCGAGATCAGGGGGTGCGCCCGGATCCGGTCCTCGAGCTGCGCGGGGGAGACGTTCTTGCCACCGGCGGTGACGATGATCTCCTTCTTGCGGCCCGTGATCTTCAGGAACCCGTCGGAGTCGAGCTCGCCGATGTCACCGGTGTGGAACCAGCCGTCCTCGAGGGCCTCCTTGGTGGCGGCCTCGTTGTTCCAGTAGCCGGTGAAGACGATGTCGCCCTTGATGAGGATCTCGCCGTCGTCCGCGATCCGGACCGACGTGCCGGGCACCGGCAGGCCGACCGTGCCGACCTTCTCCTGGCCGCTGAACGTCACGCACGCCGCCGCCGACGTCTCGGTCAGGCCGTAGCCCTCGTAGACCGGGATGCCCGCGCCGCGGAAGAAGTGCGACAGCCGGGCGCCCAGCGGCGCGCCGCCGGAGACCGCCGCGACCGCGCGCCCGCCCAGGGCGCCGCGCAGCTTCGAGAACACCAGCTTGTCGAACACCGCGTGCTTGATCCGCAGGCCGAGGCCGGGACCGCCGTTGTCGAGCGCCGTGCTGTACGCGACCGAGGTGGCCTCGGCGGCGTCGAAGATCTTGCCCTTGCCGCCGGCGTGCGCCTTCTGCTTCGCGCCGTTGTAGACCTTCTCGAACACGCGCGGCACCGCGACGACGAACGTCGGCCGGAACTGGCCGAGGTCCTCGACGAGGTTCTTCACGTCGGCGGTGTGGCCGAGCGTCGCCCGCGAGTACACGCACGCGAGGTACAGGGCGCGCGCGAGGATGTGCGCGAGCGGCAGGAACAGCAGCAGCGAGTTGCCGGCCGTGAGGATCTCCGGGAACCGCGACAGCGCCGACCGCACCTCGGACAGCAGGTTGCGGTGCGTCAGCGTGCAGCCCTTGGGACGGCCGGTGGTGCCGGACGTGTAGACGAGCGTCGCCGTGTGGTCCGCCTGGACCTGCTTGCGGCGCTCGTGGACCTGCTCGTCGGTGACCTCGGCGCCGAGCGCGGTGAGCTCGTCGACCGCGGCGGCCGCACCGTCGATCTGCCACACGTGGCGCAGCTCGGGCAGCTTGCCGACGACCTCGTCGACCATCGCGCGGTGCGGCGACGCCTCGACGAAGACGGCCTTCGCACCGGAGTCGGACAGGATCCACTCGATCTGGTCGGCCGAGGACGTCTCGTAGATCGGCACCACGACGCCGCCCGCCGCCCAGATGGCGAAGTCGAGCAACGACCACTCGTAGCGCGTCTTGGAGACCAGGCCGACCCGGTCGCCGAGCTCCAGACCGGCGGCCACGAGACCCTTCGCGACCGCCATCACCTGCGCGGCGAAGTCACGCGCGGTGATGTCGACCCAGGTGCCGTCGACCTGCCTGCGGAAGCTGACGGCGTTGCCGAAGCGCTCCGCGTTGGCCCACACCATGTCGGTGAGGTTCTCCTCCGGAGCCACAGCGGCGGTGGCGGGGACGCTGAACTCGCGCACGTCAACCTCCGTACGGTGAAATGTTACTGGTGGGGAAACCTAGCGTGTGATTCCGGCGATACAAAGGCTGGTACGCCCTTCCGTTACCTTTTGTCCTCATGGCCAGCGTGGACGTCGTCGACGAGACCTTCCTCGCGGTACCACCGAACGTGGTCGCCGCAGCCTTCGCCTCGCCCGCGTCGTGGCGGGAGTTCTGGCCCGATCTGGAGCTCGACGTCTACGCCGACCGCGGCGACGAGGGACTGCGCTGGACGGTCGGCGGCGCGCTCGTCGGCACCATGGAGGTCTGGCTCGAACCGGTGCTTGACGGCACTGTGCTGCACTACTTCCTCCGCGCTGACTCTCCCTCCGGAGCGCTCACGCCCCGCGACGCCCGCCGCGAGGTGCAACGCCGTCAGCTCGACGCCAAGTCGGTCTCGCTGGGGCTCAAGCTGACGCTGGAGGACGGTCGTCCGGCCGGATGCCCTCCATCCGTGTGATCTTGCTGGACGTGCGTCCCGCTGAACACCCCCAAGCGCGTCAACTAAGTTGGAGGCGTGCGGGTTCACGTGGTCTCGGATGTGCACGGCAACGCGGAGGCGCTGGCGCGCGCCGGTGACGGCGCGGACGCTCTGGTCGTGCTCGGCGACCTGATCGACTTCGTCGACTACCACGACCACTCCAGGGGAATCCTCGGCCGCGTGTTCGGACCGGAGAAGGTCGGGATCTTCGCCGAGCTGCGGCGCGGCACGCGGCGCGCGGACACGGCGAGCTACATCCGGTCGCTCTGGGACGGTCTGGCCGACGCCCGGTCCGTCGTGGAGGAGGCGGTGCTGGAGCAGTACCAGGCGCTGTTCGACGCCATGTCCGCGCCGACGTACGCGACACCGGGCAATGTGGACAGTCCGCAGCTGTGGCCGCGGTTCGCCGGTGCCGGCGTGCACGTCCTCGACGGCGAGGCGGCGGAGATCGGCGGCCTGAGGTTCGGCTTCGCGGGCGGCGGGCTCATGGTGCCCGGACTCGTGCGCAACCCCGACGCGCCGTGGTTCCCGTACCTGCGCACGGAGGACGACATGGCCGCCGCGCTCGACCGGATGGGTGAGGTCGACGTGCTGTGCACGCACATCCCGCCGCTGGTCCCCGAACTGACCTACGACGTCGTCGCGCGCCGTCCCGAGTGGGGCTCGCGGGCCGCGCTGGACAAGATCGTGAGCGAACGGCCGCGCTGGTCGGTGTTCGGACACGTGCACCAGCCGCTGGCCCGGCGCGTGCGCGTCGGCTACACCGAGTGCATCAACGTGGGACATTTCCAGCGCAGCGGCAAGCCTCACGTCCTCAACTGGTGACCACGCGAGTAACCTCCACGTTCATGGCCGACGAGTCCACTCAGTCCATCGTCATCGACGCTCCGCCTGAGAAGATCATGGCGATCATCGCGGACTTCCCGTCGTACCCGGACTGGGCGAACGGGATGAAGGAGGTCGAGGTCCTCGACACCCGCCCCGACGGCCGTGCCGAGCAGGTGCGGTTCGCGATCGACCAGGGTCCCGTGAAGGACGAGTACACCCTGAAGTACGACTGGGCCGCCGACGGCCTGTCGGTGAAGTGGGAGCTCGTCAAGGGCACCATGCAGAAGGCGCAGCAGGGCAGCTACGTGCTGGCGCCGTCCGGTACCGGCACCAAGGTCACCTACACGCTCTCGGTCCAGCTGGTGATCCCGATGATCGGGCTGTTCCGCCGCAAGGCCGAGAAGCTGATCCTCGACACCGCGCTCAAGGAGCTCAAGAAGCGCGCGGAGAAGGCGGCTTGAGCCGGGTCCTGCTCTTCACCGGCAAGGGCGGGGTCGGCAAGACGACGCTGTCCGCCGCCACGGCCGCCTCCCTGGCCGCGCACGGCCGCAAGGCGCTCGTGGTCTCCACCGATCCCGCGCACTCGCTGGGCGACGCCCTCGACGTGCGGCTCGGTGCCGAACCGTCCGAAGTGGACGGATCAGGCGGTCTGTTCGCCTGCCAGATCGACCCCCGCGGCCTCGTCGACGAGGCGTGGGGAGACCTGCGCGGGCACCTGCGGACGGTGCTCGCGGGTGCCGGCGTCGACGAGCTCGACGCCGAGGAGCTCACCGTGCTGCCCGGCGTCGAGGAGCTCCTCGCGCTGGCCGAGGTGCGCAGGCTCGCCGCTTCGGGGCCGTGGGAGGTCGTGGTCGTCGACTGCGGGCCGACCGCCGAGACGTTGCGGCTGCTGTCGCTGCCCGAGGCGTTCGCGGGCTACCTCGAACGCCTCTTCCCGACCCACCGGCGCGTGGTGCGCGGCCTGCTCGCGGGGGTCGCGGGCACCGGGACCGTCGAGAAGTGGGACGCCACGGCCGACGCGCTGAGCCGCCTCGCCGAGAGGCTGGACGCGCTGCGGTCGATGCTCGCCGACCCGTCGTCGTGCTCGGTCCGGCTCGTGCTGACGCCGGAACGCGTCGTCGCCGCCGAGACCCGCCGCACGCTGACCGCGCTGGCGCTGCAGGGAATCCGGGTCGACAGCGTGATCGCGAACCGGTTGGTGCCCTCGCCGGGTGCCGCGCGCGGTGCCGCCGCCACGTGGCTGCGGACCCGGCGGCACGAGCAGGACGCCGTGCTGGCCGAGCTGACCGGGATCGGCGAGATCCGCACGGTCGACCACCGCGCGTCCGAGCCCGTGGGCGTGCCGGCGCTGCTGGAGGTCGCCGAGCAGCTCTACGGCGACGCGGACCCGTTGCCCAGCGAGGCCGCGGCGGAGTCGATGCTGGAGGTGTCGGGCAGCGGTCGCGGTCTCGACGCCCGGTACTCGCTGCGGATCGCGCTGCCGCTGGCCGACGACACGGAGCTCGACCTCGCACGCGTCGGCGACGACCTGGCGCTGACCGTGGACGGCCGGCGCCGGCTCGTGGCGCTGCCGTCGTTGCTGAGGCGCTGCATCGTCACCGGTGCGGAGATGGACTCGGGTGGCGTGACGGTGGGGTTCCGTCCAGACCCTTCGCTGTGGCGTTGATTCGGCGCGCTAGGAGCCAGTAGATGACCCAGGACAACACCGGCAAGCTCGCCGAGGAGCTGCGGCTGCTCATCGACACCGCCGCCGAGCGGATGCAGCCGTGGCTGCAGCGCGTCGCCGAAGCGGGCGACGGCTCGCACACGCCCGAGACGTGCGGCTGGTGCCCGTTGTGCAACGGCGTGGCGCTGCTGCGCGGCGACCGCTCCGAGCTGGCCGCGAAGGCCGCCGAACACGCGGCGGGCCTGGTCGCGGTGCTGCGGGCGGCCCTGCGCGAGCCCGGCACCCCGCCCGCGCCCGCGGCGGACGAGCCCGCGCCGGACGCCGGTCAGCGCGTGCAGCACATCAAGGTCGTCAGGAAGACCGACTAGTGCTCACCGTCGGAGTGGACATCGGCGGCACCAGCGTGCGCGCCGGCGTCGTGGACCCGCGCGGCTCGGTCCTCGACACGTCCCGAGCACCCACCCCCGCGGGCGAACGCGCACTCGAGGACGCGATCGTCGCCGCCGTCGAGGAGGTGGCGGACCGTCACGCGGTGAGCGCCGTCGGCCTCGCCGTGGCGGGCTTCATCGCCTCGGACCGCCGCACGGTCCGGTTCGCGCCCCACCTCGCGTGGCGGCAGGTGAACGTGGCCGAGCGGATGAGCGAGCGCCTGGGCATGCCCGTCGTGCTGGAACACGACGCGAACGCCGCCGCCCTCGCCGAGCACCGGTTCGGCGCCGCCCGCGGTGCCAAGACCGCGGTGCTCGTCGCCATCGGCACGGGCATCGGCGCCGCGCTGCTGCTGGACGGCGAGGTCTTCCGCGGCGCGCACGGCGTCGCCCCCGAACTCGGCCACCTGCGCGTCGTCCCGGACGGCCGTCCCTGCCCGTGCGGCAAGAACGGCTGCTGGGAGCGCTACTGCAGCGGCACCGCGCTCAGTGCCACCGCGGTCGAGCTGCTCGCCAAGCACCCCGGCGTCTCGACCGTCCTCGCCCGCGAGGCGGCAGGCGACTCGCGCGCGGTGACCGGTCGCCGGGTGGCCGGCGCGGCCCGCGACGGCGACCCGCTCGCCAAGCGCGCGATGGCCGACCTCGCCCGCTGGCTCGGCGAGGGCCTCGCGCTCGTCGCCGACGTCTACGACCCCGAGGTGATCGTCATCGGGGGAGGGGTGTCGACCTCGGCGCCGCTGTTCCTCGACGACGCCCGCGAGCGCTACGCCGCCGTCGTCACCGGAGCGGGCCACCGCCCGCTGGCCCGGATCCGCACCGCCCAACTCGGCGACGACGCCGGCATCGTGGGCGCGGCGACCCTGGCCCGCGAGACGGCCTCGAACCTGACCAAGAACGCGCGCCGCGGCTGACCCTGCCGTCTACTGCTTCAGGGGGTCGTGCCCCCAGTTCATGAGGGAGTAGCGCCAGCGGCTGTCTTCGACCTCACCGCCGGGCCGTTGCGCGAGGTGCCGGTGCACGTAGCCGACGACCTTGCGCATGTGCTCGAAGTCGGCCTCGGTCAGGTCGTCGCGCTTCTTGCGCAGCAGCGACACGATGCGGCGCCCGGACGCGTGCCCGGTCGACTCGCCGGACGACTTGTCGCCGACCTCCTTGGACTCGTCGGAGTCGAGCCACTTCTCCAATGTCGCCGCGGTCATGTTGACCGAGGAGCCGAAGTCCTTCCGGGTCTGTTCCCGCTCGTCGTCGCGCACGGTTCGTCCTCCCGCTCGGGTTGGTTCGTCCGAGTGGGGTACCCGCGTGGACATGACGAAGCATCCGTTGAAGCCCGGTGACGAGGTCGAGTGGTCGAGCCACGGTTCGACGACGCACGGGAAGGTCAAGGAGGAGATCACCACGGAGAAGAAGGCCGCGGGCCGCAAGGTCAAGGCCTCGAAGGAGGAGCCGCAGTACCGCGTCGAGAGCGCGAAGAGCGGGCGGGACGCCGTCCACAAGCCGGAGGCGCTGAAGAAGCGGTCGTCCGGCTGAGCCCTCCTCGTGAGGGCCTTTGCAACAGGTCTTTTGCGGACGAAGTCCAAAGAGTGGTTGCAAGGGTGCAGGTCAGCGAAACCGATATATCGGTTTTGGGGAGTGTCGCGGCGGGCGTGTCGGGGTTGTTCACCCGCCGCGAACACCCTGCTTGGAGCGGCCGGCCGCGCGGGCCGGACCCGGAGGAGCTAGCGGCCGAGCAGGCGCAGGATGCGCGGACGGCGGCGCTTGGCCACGTCCTTCTTGCCGAGGGTCGCCATGGCACGGGCCATCATCAGGTGCTGCATCTGGTCCATGCCGCACACGGTAGGCATGACCGAATCGTTATCTGAAGGTTTGAGTGGCCGTTATCACGCCGTTACCCGCCGGCGCGTGACGTGTCACACCTGGGCGCCGTCGTCCCAGCCCGAGTCCGGTGGCGGGGTGTTGCGCATGCGCAGGATCAGCCAGCCGACGCCCGCGCACAGCGCCACCAGTGACAACGGCGTGCCGATGCGCGACTGCAGGCCGAAGATGCCCGGCGCGACCAGCAGCAGGATGCCCAGCACGAACAGGCCGAGCGCGGCGAGGGTCGACGCGCGCAGCACCGGGAACGGCGGCGGCTCCGGCGGCACGTAATGGTCCTCGTCGGCCGGATCTCGGCGTTCCGGCTCGTCGTCGGGGTCGAAGTCGGCCACGGCCGTGCGCTGCTCGGGCTCGCCGTGCCCGGTGTCCGCCGCGGCCAGGGCCGGGTCCGAGTCCGCGTTCGCCTCGTCGAGGTCGAGCCAGTCCTTGCCGACCCCGTCCCGTTCGAGACCCGCGACGATCTCGGCAAAGAGCTCGTCGACGTTCTCCGGTCCGTCGGTCGAGTCGCGCCGGGCGTTCATCCAGAGCCTCTCCACAAAAGCAGCAACCCTCTGACCCCTCATCGTTGCACGGGCGGGATGTGTTGCGGGTTACGGCAGTCGGCCCAGTGGTGGCCGTGAGGAATGGCCTGCGCCACGTGCCCGTGACGCGCAAACCTGGGACTCGTTGTGTGAGGTGCGGTCGGCTCCGTAGGCTGATTGTCGGGATCAAGGTTCGCGGGGTCTTAAGGGAGGCGCTTCCCAAGGTGCTGTACTGGTTGATGAAGCACGTCCTCCTGGGGCCGATTCTGCGGCTGTTCTTCCAGCCGAAGATCATCGAGGGCGCCGAGAACATCCCGAAGGACGGCGGCGCCATCCTGGCGAGCAACCACCTCGCCGTCTCCGACTCGTTCTTCCTGCCGCTGATGCTGTCGCGGCGGGTCACCTTCCCGGCGAAGATCGAGTACTTCACCGGCACGGGCATCAAGGGCCGGCTGCAGAAGTGGTTCTTCTCCGGCGTCGGCCAGGTGCCGATCGACCGGTCCAGCGCGTCCGCCGCGCAGGGGGCGCTCGACACCGGTGTGCGGATCGTGCGCGAGGGCAAGCTGCTCGGCATCTACCCCGAGGGCACGCGCTCGCCCGACGCCCGCCTCTACAAGGGCAAGGTCGGCGTCGCGTGGATCGCGCTGGAGTCCGGCGCGCCGGTCATCCCCGTGGCGATGTTCGGCACGGACAAGGCGAACCCCATCGGCTCGAAGATGTGGAAGCCGTACCCGATCCGCATCAAGATCGGGAAGCCGCTCGACTTCTCCCGCTACGAGGGCCTGTCGGGTGACAGGTTCGTGCTGCGGTCCATCACCGACGAGATCATGTACGCGTTGATGGAGCTGTCCGGCCAGGAGTACGTCGACGTCTACGCGGCCAAGGCCAAGGAGACCGCCGACGTGCCGCAGCAGGGCAAGAAGGACGACCGGGTGCCCGAGAAGAAGGCGAGCTGAGCGCACCCCTAGGGTGTCGCGGTGCGGTTTTTCTACGACTGTGAGTTCATCGAGGACGGGCTGACGATCGACCTGGTGTCGATCGGTGTGGTCGACGAGGAAGGCCGCGAGTTCTACGCCGTGTCCACCGAGTTCGACCCCGATCGCGCGGGGCCGTGGGTGCGGCAGAACGTCCTCAACCAGCTGCCCTCGCCCGCCGACAAGGCGTGGCGCAGTCGTGAGCGGATCCGCGAGGACCTGCTCGACTTCCTCGGCGCCCGCACCGCCGCGCGCGACGAGGTCGAGCTGTGGGCGTGGTTCGCCGCGTACGACCACGTGGCGCTCGCGCAGCTGTGGGGCGCGATGCCGGCGTTGCCGCGCGCGCTGCCCCGGTTCACGCGTGACCTGCGGCAACGCTGGGACGACGTCGGCCGCCCGAAGCTGCCGGCCCCTCCGGCGGACGCGCACGACGCCCTCGCCGACGCCCGGCACAACCTCGCGCGGTGGAAGGTCATCGAGGAACAGCGCAGGAAATTCGGCTTTCCTGTCCGGTAGATGAGACCCCACGTTGCTGCACCGATACAGCTCGTGAAAGTCTGCGTGACACAGAACACGAGAGATGGGGAAGCAGATGCGCATCGGTGTGCTCACTGGCGGTGGTGACTGCCCCGGTCTGAACGCCGTGATCCGGGCCGTGGTCCGCAAGGGCATCAAGGCACACGGCTGGGAGATCGTCGGGTTCCGCAACGGGTGGCAGGGCCCGATCGAGAACCTCACCAAGGAGATCGGCCTCGCGGACGTCGAGGAGATCCTCACCCGCGGTGGCACCATCCTGGGCTCGTCGCGCACGAACCCCTACAAGGTCGAGGGCGGTGTCGACCGCATCCGCGAGACCATCGCGGCGAACAACATCGACGCCATCATCGCGATCGGCGGCGAGGACACCCTCGGTGTCGCCAAGCGCCTGACCGACGACGGCATCGGCGTCGTCGGTGTGCCGAAGACGATCGACAACGACCTCGGCGCCACGGACTACACGTTCGGCTTCGACACCGCGGTCCACATCGCGACCGAGGCCATCGACCGCCTGCGCACCACGGCCGAGTCGCACCACCGTGCGCTCGTCGTCGAGGTCATGGGCCGGCACGCGGGCTGGATCGCGCTGCACTCGGGTCTCGCGGGTGGCGCGAACGTCATCCTCGTCCCGGAGCGCCCGTTCAGCGTCGAGAAGGTCGTCGAGTGGGTCGAGCGCCGCTTCGAGAGCGAGTTCGCGCCGATCATCGTCGTCGCCGAGGGCGCGATCCCCGAGGGCGGCGCCGAGGTGCTGCACTCCGGTGAGCGCGACGCCTTCGGTCACGTCCGCCTCGGCGGCGTCGGCCAGTGGCTCGCGGAGGAGATCGCGGACCGCACCGGCAAGGAGTCCCGCGCGGCCGTCCTCGGCCACATCCAGCGCGGTGGCACGCCGACCGCCTACGACCGCGTCCTCGCGACCCGCTTCGGCCTGCACGCCGTCGACGCCGTCGCCGCCGGCGACTTCGGCACGATGGTCGCGCTGCGGGGCACCGACATCGTCCGGGTGAAGCTGTCCGAGGCGACGGCCGAGCTCAAGACGGTCCCGGCCGAGCGCTACGAAGAGGCAGAGGTCTTCTTCGGCGCCTGATCGCCACCTGGGGCCTGACCAGGCCTGACACCATTGCAAAAGACGTTTGCGGTCGTCCGCAAACGTCTTTTGCATTACCGGGTCCCGCTCGCTGGGACTCGCGCTGTGACCGGGCTCCCACCGGCTGCCAAGGTGAATTCACCACCTGTTGAGCAGTCAAGGGAGACGTGATGAGCGACGTGCGAGTCGTGCTGCCCGAGCCGGACGCCGACGAGACCGGCCCGTACACCCACCTGGGCTTCGCAACGGCCAGGCCGGGGCGCGAGGACGAGGTCGAGGCGCTGATCCTCGGACTGGTCGAGCCGCTGCGCGCCGAAGAGGGCTCGATCGAGTTCCACGTCCACCGCGACCGCGCCGACCGGGCGCAGTTCGTGATCTACGAGATGTTCCGGTCGAAGCAGGACCTCGAGAAGCACCTCGCGCAGCCGTACGTCCAGGAGTTCGTCCGGGCGGTCCAGCCCCTGGTCGCGGGTCCGCTGGTCCAGCAGTTCCTGCGCATGTCGAGCCCCCTCCCGGCGGGGGAGTAGGCGATGGGCCTGCTGATCATCGCGGTCGTCACGCTGCTGGTGCTCGTCACCCGCAGGCTCTGGGGCCGGTTCACCGGCAACCCCCTCCCGCAGGTCACCGCCCGCCCCGGCAGCGGACTGCTCACCCGCCTCGGCAAGGCCAAGCACCGGCCCGCCGTCCGGCCCCCGAAACCGCACGGCCCCCGCCCGGCCGAGCTCACCCGCTACGACACCGACGTGCTGGTCGTCGGCGCCGGGCCGAGCGGGCTCATGACGGCCGCGCTCCTGGTCCGCCAAGGCGTGAAGGTGTGCGTGATCGACGCGAACGCGGGACCGGCGACCGAGTCGAGGGCGTTCGCGGTCCAGGCGCGCACCGTCGAGCTGTTCCGCGGCATCGGGCTCGCCGACGAGCTGCTGAAGCGCGGCATCGTCACCACCGGGATCCGCTTCCACATCAAGGGCCGGCACGTCGGCGGCCTCGACTTCGACCGCGCCAGGGCCGCCACCACGCCGTACCAGTTCATCCTGATGGCACCGCAGTCCGAGGTGGAGGAACTGCTGCTGCAGGACCTCGCCCGCCACGGCGTCGCGGTCCGGCGGGGCACGCGGCTCACCCAGCTCCACCAGACCGGGAACGCCGTCACCGCGACCCTGACCGACCGGACCGTCACGGCGCGGTACGTCGTCGGCGCGGACGGCGCGCACAGCACCGTCCGGCAGCAGCTCGGCCTGAGCTTCGACGGCGACAAGTACGGCCAGCGCTACCTCCTCGCCGACTGCAGGGTCGAGTGGCCGCTCGACCACGCGCACTTCCGCGTGTTCATGAACGGCACCCGCATCGGCCTGTTCCTGCCGCTGAAGGGCGCCGAGAACTCCCGCGTCATGGTCACCGACTTCGGCGACCCCGAGGCGCCGTTCGACCTCGCGGTCCTCCAGGACGAGCTGCGCGAGGCCATGCGCCTGCCCGTCACGCTCAGCGCGCCGACCTGGACCAGCCGCTACCGCGTCCACCTCCGCGGCGTCGACTCCTACCGCCGGGGCCGGGGGTTCGTCGTCGGCGACGCCGCGCACATCCACTCGCCGGCGGGCGGCCAGGGCATGAACACCGGCCTGCACGACGCGGCCAACCTCGCGTGGAAGCTCGCCGCCGTGATCCACGGCGCCGACCCGGACCTCCTCGACACCTACGACGCCGAACGTCATCCGGCGGGCGTGCGGCTGCTGAAGTTCACCGACCGGCTCTACCGCGTGGCGGCGGGCCTGCACGGCTGGCGCGCGTGGCTGCGCGACACCGCGGGCCCGTTCCTGATCGGACGGATGTCGGCGGCGCCGATCCCGCACCGCAAGTCGTTCCACCGCCTGTCCCAGCTGAGCCTGGGCTACCGGCCGAGCGGGATCAACGTCAACGAGCTGCTCTACTCGCTCCAGGGTCCGCTCGCGGGCCAGCGCGCTCCCGACGCCCGGATCAACTCCCGCGAGCAGGTGTTCGACCTCCTGCGGGACTACCGGCTGCACGTGCTCGCGTTGTCCCGCAGGCACCTCACGACCGCGGAGATCACCGAGACCACCCGCGCGCTGCACGCGCTCGGCGTCGAGGCCCACCTCGTCGCGAGGGTCGAGGCCCGTCAGGACGACCGCGTGCACCAGGCCGACTCGGCGCAGGTGTTCGAGCACTACGGCCTCACCGAACCGGACTCGCAGGCCCTCTACGTCGTCCGCCCCGACGGCCACGTGGCGTGGCGGTGCGACGAGCTCGACTTCGAGGCCTGCCGCGCGTTCCTCACGACCTTCCTCAGCCCGGCCGACGACACCGTCCAAGCAGCCTGAAAGGCGGATCAGAGTGACCAAGGTTCTCGTGCTCTACCACAGCATCCACGGCCACATCGAAACCATGGCGACCGCGGTCGCCGAGGGAGCGGGCACCGTGCCGGGGGCGACCGTCGCGCTCAAACGCGTGCCGGAAACCATTGCGCCGGAAGCGTTCGAGGCGATGGGCGGCAAGACCGGCCAGCCCGCGCCCGTCGCCGATCCCGGAGAGCTCGCCGAGTACGACGCGATCCTCTTCGGCACGGGAACGCGGTTCGGCAACATGTCCGGGCAGATGCGGACGTTCCTCGACCAGACCGGACCGCTCTGGTACACCGGCGCACTCGTCGGCAAGGTCGGGTCGGTGTTCGTGTCGAGCGCGACCCAGCACGGCGGCCAGGAGTCGACCGCGCTGACGTTCCACGCCACGTTGCTGCACCACGGCATGGTGGTCGTCGGCCTGCCCTACACCGAGCAACGGCAGATGGGCTTCGACGAGGTGAAGGGCGGCAGCCCGTACGGCGCCTCCACCATTACCGGCAACAAGGGCGAACGCCTGCCCAGCGAACAGGAGCTCGGCATGGCCCGGTTCCAGGGCGAGCACGTCACGAGGATCGCGGCCAGGCTCGCGACATAGGTGAAGGGCCCGGGAGAGATCCCGGGCCCTTCCGCATCCCCCGTCGTGGTCTACAGAGCGGGCGAGATGTCCATGTGCACGCGGTAGTCGACGATCTCCTCGCCGGACAGCCAGATCACCGTCACGCACGGCAGCGCGAGCTGCTTGCCGTCCGGCGCCTCGGTCTCGATGGTGAACCGGCAGAACAACTGGTCGCCCACCTCGGCCACCTGGTCGACCACGTGCCGCACCCACGGCAGCGCGCCGGCCGCACCGGCCGTGGCCGCCACGACCGCGTCACGCCCGATCAACGGCTCGTTGTTGCCGAACACGTACGTGGCGTCGGCGGCGAACCAGGCGCCGAACGCCTCGGCGTCACCGGAGTCCACCGCGGCGCACATCCGCCGCACCATGTCGACGCGGTTCATGGCTTCTTCTGCAGCGAAAGACCGTGCTGCACCATGATCTCCGCGACCAGCTTCATGTCGCGCGGACCCGGCGGCAGCTCCGACAACGCCTGGTAGTAGTTCTCGAGCCCCGGCGGCGACACGACGGCCACCACGCGCGTCTCCTCGTCGAACGGGTTGTGGAACATGTGCGGCACCCCGCGCGGCATCAGCAGCGAATCCCCTTGCGCCAGCACGTGTTCCTCGCCGTCCAGCTCGACCACGACCCGGCCCTGCACGCACGTGAACAGCTCGTCCTCGCGGGAGTGGATGTGCGTGGGCGGCCCGCCGAGGTTCGGCGGCACGACGTACTCGAACAGCGAGTAGGCGCCCTTGGTGTCCGCTCCGGTCAGCCGCGTGTAGATGCCGAGGCCGATCGCGCCGACGTTCGTGCCCTCACCGCTGCGGTAGACGTGATGCTTCACGGGGGTTTCCATGGTCTCCTACCTCGATTCGACTGAGACGTGCGAGCAGTTGGGGCGTCACCTTGCGGTACGCCGAGGGCGCGACCGGGTTGAGCCAGTGCGACGCGCGGGTGAGCTTCCCGATCTGCAGCCCCAGGTCCGCGAGCACCTCGTCGGCGTTCTTGAGCGAGAACGGGATGATCTTCGTGCCGCGGCAGTGGTGGGAGTTGGTGGCACCGTCCATGAACGCGAGCTGCGCGGTCACGTCCGCCTGACGGGTCGCGGCGTCCGGCAGCGAGAGCGCTCCCGCGAGGTCGGCCGCGATCCACAGCGCCGCCATCTCCGCGTTGAGCGGGCTGAAGAACGACGAGTTGTAGCCGTTGAAGTACAGGCCGGGCACGTCGATCGGCTGGATCTGCCGGTACAGCGCGAAGTTGCCGCGCTCGTCGAACAGCCGCGCCTGCACGTCGTCCGGTAGGAACGGCACGCCCTGGGTGAACCCGGTGGCGCACACGACGAGGTCCGCGGGCAGCACCGTGCCGTCGGACAGTTCGGCGCCACCGGCCTTCAGCCGCGCGATCGTCCGGTCGCGGTGCACGCGGATCTCACCGGACTCGACGCCCTCGAAGAACCCTTCGGTGGCCAGGCCGATGGCGCCCTTGACGATGTCCTCCATCTGCCCGGACGGCACCAGGTCGTGCTTCGCGAGCCCGAACTGCTTCACCGACACCGAGCCGAGCGAGTTGAGCATCGAGCGCCGCACGCCGTCCGCCGGGCCGTGCAGGACCTTCTCGAACCCGCGCAGGAACCGGTAGCGGAACAGCGCCTCGCCCATGCGGGTCAGCAGCAGCATCTTGAAGTTCACGACGCCCGCGATCTTGCGCGGCACCTTCCACAGCAGCTGCCGGGCGATGATGTCGGTGCTCGCGGCGACCCCGCTGATCGGCACCGTCACGTCGCACGCCGACTTGCCGTACCCGACGACGAGCGCGTGCTTGCCGCGCGCCTCCTCGACGTCGAGGAACTCGGTGCCCGCGAGCACCCACCCGCCGGCCGCCTCGAACTCGTCCCGGCCGGGGAAGTCCGGCACGAGCGGTTCGCAGAACACGCCGTTGGCGACGACCACGCGGTCGTAGCGGTACGACGAGCCGGTGTGCGTGGTCAGCTCCCACCCGCCGTCGACCGGCACCACGGACGTCACGGTCGTCTCCAGCCGCAGGCACGCGTCGACCCCGAAGTGCCACGTGTAGGCCTCCAGGTACGCCTGCACCTGCGCGCCGGTCGGCCACTCCGGCAGGTCCTTCGGCATCGGGAAGTCCGAGAACGAGTACTGGGCCTTCGGGCTCTGCGTGGTGAGGCCGGGGTAGCGCCGGGTGCGGCTCCACACGCCGCCGACGTCCGGTGTCCGGTCGAAGACCTCGACCTCGTGGCCTGCCTGCAGCAACACCTTCGCGGTGGTCAGGCCGGCCACCCCGGCGCCGATGATCGCGACTCGCATCCTGGGCCTCCTCGCTGAGGATGTGACGGTCCACACTGTGGAGCGCGCCGGAGTCGCCGACCAACCAGGAGTCCCGGCTAGTGGGACTCCCAGCGCCGCGTCGAGTAGGCGCGGGTGGCCGCCGCGGCCGCCATCCGAACCGCCGGGCCGATCCGGTCCGGGCGCACCGCCGCGCTCGGCCCGGTCACCGACAAGGCCGCGGCAACCCCGCCACCAGCGCTGAAGATGGGTGCGGCGATGCAGCTGATGCCGACGATGCCCTCCTCGCGGTCGTAGGCCCAGCCCCGGTCGGGGATCGCGGCCAGCTCGCGGCGCAGCGTGGTCGGGCTGGTGATCGTGCGCGGAGTGCGGCGCTCCAGGCCGGCGGCGATCACGGCGTCCACAGTGGACGGCTCGGAGTAGGCGAGCATGGCGCGGCCCAGACCCGAGCAGTGCGCCGGGATCACGCCACCGACCTGGTCGAGCATCGGCATCGGCCGGTGCCCGGTGATCTTGTCGACGACCAGCACGCGGGTGCCGTCGAGGACACCGAGCTGCACCGTGACGCGGGCGGCGGCGTAGAGGTCCTGGAGGAACGGCAGCACGGCTTCGCGCAGCTCGTGGCGCACGGGCACGAGGCCGGAGAGCTTGAACAGGCCGGTGCTGATCCGGTAGCGGTCGCCCGGTTTGTCGAGCCAGCCCAGCTCGATCATCCGTCCCGCCGTGCGGTGCACCGTGGAGCGCGGGAGCCCGGACCTGCGCACCAGTTCGGCGAGGCCGAGCTCGCGGTGCGTCACGTCGAACGCGTCCAGGATCGCCGCCGCGCGTTCGAGTGAACCGCTCGGCTCGCCTGCCTGCGAGTCCCGGTGACTGGGACTCATCCTTGGTCAACCATTCGCACACGGCGACTGTAGGAGCTCATGGACGCAAACACCACGCGGGTCGCGCTCGTCGGCGGCGGCGCCGGCGGAATCGGGGCGGCGACGGCCGCGGCGCTCGTCGGGAGCGGGCACCGCGTCGTGCTGGCCGGACGCACCGAGGCGACGCTGAAGGAGACCGCCGCCGCGTTCGACGCCGACCACGTCGTGTGCGACCTCGCCGACCCGGCCGAGGCCGCCGCGGTCGTCGGCGACGTCACCGGGCGGTTCGGCTCGCTCGACGTGCTGGTCGTGAACGCGGGCGGGCCGTCGCCGGGCGAGCTCTTCGACGTGACGGACGCCCAGTGGCACCGCGACCTCGATCTGCTGCTGCTGGGGCCGCTCGCACTGCTGCGGGAGGCGTTGCCGGCCATGGCCCGGCGGGGCTTCGGCCGGGTCGTCGCGATCACGTCGACCGCCGTGCGGCAGCCGCAACCCGGGCTGGCGTCGTCGACGGTGCTGCGCGCCGCCGTGACGTCGGCGATGAAGCTCGCGTCGCGGCGGTTCGCGGCGGACGGCGTCACGGTCAACTGCGTGGCGCCGGGCGCGACGCTGACCCCGCGCCGCAGGGAGGTCCTGGCGCGCAGGGCGGAGGCGGCCGGCGTGGACTTCGACACCGCCGCCGCCCGGGACATGGCCGACATCCCCGCCCTGCGCGCGGCGGACCCGGCCGAGATCGCCGCCGCAGTAGCGTTTTTGGCTTCACCGCAGGCTTCGTACGTCAACGGCACCGTGCTGACCGTCGACGGCGGCCGCACCGAGTTCTCCGTCTGAAAGGGACTACCGCGTTGGCCACCTCAGGACCCGACTTCGCCATGACCGACTTCCTCGGGGCGCTCACGCACGCGGTCCGGCCCGACGGCGCGCGGCCGCTGGTCGTGCACGACGACGAGCTGGAGACGATCCCCGCGCGCGCGGTGCCGAACCCGACGACGCTGCGGATCGCGGGGAAGCTGCCGACGTCGACGTTCGAGCTGTTCCGCCAGGTGATCCCGGCGGGCGAGAGCTCGGACATGCAGCGGCACTACCACGAGACCGTGCACTTCGTGATCTCCGGCGAGGGGCACAGCGAGATCCAGCTCGCCGACGCCGAGGTGTACGAGACCGTCACGTGGACGACCGGCTCGTTCGTCTACACGCCGCCGTGGACCTGGCACCGCCACTACAACGACTCGTCCGAGCACCCGGTCGAGTTCCTGACGATCGAGAACTCCCGGCTGCTGGCCCTCTTCGGGCTCGCCCGCAGGCAGAGCGCCGGCCTCGCGACCTTCGACGAGGCCCGCGCCCGTTTCGACAACCCATCTGGGGAGGATCAGTGATTCCCGAGCACGTCAGCATCTGGGGCGAACTGTCGCACGTGGACCACCAGGTGCGGCACGTCGACGTCCCGGTGCGCGGCCACACCGTCCGGACCAGGGTCCTGCAGGCCGGCTCCGGACCGGAACTCGTGCTGCTGCACGGCACCGGCGGCCACCTGGAGGCCTACGCGCGCGACATCGCGGGGCTGGCGGAGGACTTCCACGTCACCGCGTACGACATGATCGGCCACGGCTGGTCGGACCTGCCCGACCTCCCGTACACGATCGACGTGCTGTCCGAGCACCTCGTGGGACTGCTGGACGCGCTGGGCGTCGAGAAGGCGCACCTGTCCGGTGAGTCGCTCGGCGGCTGGGTGGTCGCGTGGGTCGCCGCGCACTTCCCCGGCCGCGTCGACCGGCTCGTGCTGAACACGCCGGGCAACATCGCGAACAAGCCCGAGGTCATGCAACGCATGCGGGACTCCACGATGGCCGCGGTGACCGACCCTAGCGAGGAGACCGTGCGGCGGCGGGTGGAGTTCCTGTTCCACCACAAGGAGATGGTCACCGACGAGCTGGTGAACCTGCGCCGCCAGGTGTACTCGCGGCCGGGGTTCGTGCAGGCGATCACCAACACGCTCGTGCTGCAGGACCCCGTGGTGCGCAAGGACTTCGCGTGGGACCCGGCGTGGGTCGGGAAGGTCGCGGCGCCGACGTTGCTGCTGTGGACCAGCCACGACCCGACCGGCGGCCTCGACGAGGCCGACATGCTGCTCGGCTGGCTGCCGGACGCGCGGCTGCACGTCATCGACGACGCCGGCCACTGGCCGCAGTGGGAGAAGGTCTCCGAGTTCCTCGACGCGCACCGGACCTGGTTGCTGCACGGAAAGGACCCGTCCTGATGGCCGAGATCATCGGATTCGCGGGCATGTCGCACAGCCCGTTCGCGACGCTGCTGCCGCCGGACGGCGCCGGTCCCGGCGCGGTGTTCCTGCGTGACGCGGACCGCGTGCGCCGGACCGTCGAGCGCCTGGAACCGGACGCGATCGTCGTCATCGGGCCGGACCACTTCCACGCCAACTTCTACGACGTGATGCCGCCGTTCGTGCTCGGCGTCGAGGAGGCGGTGGGGTTCGGCGACTTCGGCAGCAGCTCCGGACCGCTGCCGGTCGAGCGGACGCTGGCCTGGTCGGCGCACGGCGGCCTCGCGGACGCGGGGTTCGACGTGTCGCTGTCGTACTCGCTGACCGTCGACCACGGCATCGTGCAGAGCTACGAGATGATCACCGGCGGGACGACGCTCCCGCTGGTGCCGCTGGTGGTGAACACGGCGGCGCCGCCGCTGCCGTCGCTCGACCGGTGCGTGGAGATGGGGCGGGCGCTGGGAGCCGCGCTGCGGTCGTCGGAGTTCCCCGGACGGGTGCTCGTGGTCGCGTCCGGCGGGCTGTCGCACTGGCTGCCGTCCAACGACCCGCGTGATCCCTCGGTGGTGGGGGAGCGGCGCGAGTCGCTGATCCGGGGCCGCGCCTACGCGAAGGAGTTCGCCGCCGCGCGCGAGCCCCGGGTGCGGGCGATGGGCGGCAACCCGGAGGCGCGCGTGAACGCCTCGTGGGACGAGTGGTTCCTCGACCGGCTGGTGGCGGGGTCGGCCGGGGAGGTCGCCGCGCTCGGGCACGAGGCCCTGGAGGACCACGCCGGCAGCGGCGGGCACGAGATCCGCTGCTGGCTGATCGGGCAGGTCGCCGTCGGCCTGCCGCTCGTGTGGACGAGCTACGAGCCCGTGCCGGAGTGGATCACCGGCATGGGCATCGGAACCACTTTCCCCGTCGGGTGACTGCTAGCGCGTGAGGTCCAGGGCGATGTCGGTGAGCATGTCCTCCTGACCGCCCACCAGGCGCCGGCGTCCCGCCTCCAGCAGGAGAGCGCGGACGTCGGCGCCCGTGCGTTGGGCGGCCGTGTCGGCGTGGCGCAGGAACGAACCGTAGACGCCCGCGTAGCCGAGGGTGAGGCTCTCGCGGTCGACACGCACGGGCCGGTCCATGAGCGGCCGCACCAGGTCGTCGGCGGCGTCCTGGAGGCCGAACAGGTCGGCGCCGTGCTGCCAGCCCTGGAGGTTCGCGACGGCGACGAACGGCTCGATGGGGCAGTTGCCCGCCCCGGCGCCGAGCCCCGCCAGCGACGCGTCGACCCGGAGCGCACCCTCCTCAACAGCGGCGATGGAGTTCGCCACCGCCAGTGAGAGGTTCTCATGGGCGTGAATGCCTATTTCGGTTCGCTCGTCGAGGACGTCCTTGTAGGCACGGATGCGGTCGCGGACGTCGTTCGGCAGCAGCCGGCCGCCGGAGTCCGTGACGTAGACGCAGTGCGCGCCGTAGGACTCCATCAGCTTCGCCTGCCGTGCGAGCTCTTGTGGTTCCGCGAGGTGGCTCATCATCAGGAACCCGGACACGTCCATGCCGAGCGCACGCGCGCCGGCGATGTGTTGGGCCGAGATGTCGGCCTCGGTGCAATGCGTGGCGATGCGGACCGACTGCACGCCAAGGCCGTGAGCGCGCTTCAGGTCGTGCAGCGTGCCGATGCCCGGCAGCAGCAACGTCGTGAGCTTGGCCTGCGTGAGGCCTTCGGCGGCCGCCTCGATCCACTCCCAGTCGGTGTGGCTGCCGGGTCCGTAGACGAGCGAGCCGCCGCTGAGGCCGTCACCGTGCGAGACCTCGACGGCGTCGACCCCGGCCTGGTCGAGCGCCCTGGCGATCTCGGTGACCTTCGTCGGGTCGATGCGGTGCCGCAGGGCGTGCATGCCGTCCCTGAGGGTCACGTCCTGGAGGTAGAGCTTCATGCGCGCGCGACCGCCTTCGCCATCGTCTCCGCGACCCGCACCGCGGCGCTGGTCATGATGTCGAGGTTGCCCGCGTAGGCGGGCAGGTGGTCGGCCGCGCCCTCGACCTCCAGCAGCACGGTGACCTGGTGCGTCACCGGTTCCTCGGTGAGCGTGCCCGGCTGGTCCACCGAGTCGATCTGGACCTGCTGCTTGAGCCGGTAGCCCGGCACGTACGCGGCGACCTGCGCGACCACGTGCTCGACGGACTCGCGAATCCGTTGCCGCGTCTGCGAATCCGGCGCGTGGACGAGCGCGAACACCGTGTCGCGCATGGTGATCGGCGGGTCGGCCGGGTTGAGCACGATGACGGCCTTGCCCCTGCCCGCCCCGCCCACGTCCGCGATGGCCCGCGAGGTCGTCTCGGTGAACTCGTCGATGTTCGCCCGCGTGCCGGGACCGGCGCTGCGCGAGGAGATCGACGCGACGATCTCCGCGTACGGCACCGGGGTGACCGCGGTGATCGCTGCGACGACCGGGATCGTGGCCTGGCCGCCGCAGGTGACCATGTTGACGTTGGGCGCGTTCAGGTGCTCGTCGAGGTTGACCGTCGGCACCACCATCGGCCCGATCGCCGCGGGGGTGAGGTCGATGACCTTCTTGCCGTGCGCCGCGAGGACCTCGGCGTGCTTCGCGTGCGCGCCGGCCGACGTGGCGTCGAAGACGATCTCGACGTCCGCGAACCCCGGCATGGCGACGAGCCCGTCGATGCCGTCCGCGATCGTGTGGACGCCGAGCTTCCGCGCCTTGGCGAGGCCGTCCGACTCGGGGTCGATACCGACGAGCGCCGCCACCTCGAGCGCGGCGGACCGCTTGAGCACCTTGATGACGAGGTCGGTGCCGATGTTGCCCGATCCGATGACCGCGACCTTCACGACTCCTCCTTCCCGAACGACGCCCGCACCGTCCCGAGGCCGGTGAACGTCGCTTCGACCACGTCGCCCGCCTGCACGGGGACGACGGGACCCAGCGCGCCGCTGAGCACGACGTCCCCGGCCCGCAACGGGGCGCCCAGCCCGGCCGCGGTGGTGGCGAGCCAGGCGAGGGCGGTCAGCGGGTCACCCATGCAGTCCACGCCGGCGCCGGCCGACCGCTCCACGCCGTTGACGGTGAGCACCACCGCCACCTCCTTGGGCGTGACCTCCGCGAGCGTCTTCGCGTCGGCGCCGAGCACGTAGAGCCCCGCCGAGGCGTTGTCCGCGACGGTGTCGGCGAACGTGATGTCCCAGCCCGCGATGCGGCTGTCCACGATCTCCAGCGACGCGTGCACCCGTCCGACCGCCGCCGCGACCGCCGCCTCGTCGAACGGCCCCTCGACGAGGTCGGCCTCCAGCACGAACGCCACCTCGGCCTCGGCGCGCGGCTGCAACAACCGGTGCGTGGGCAGCACGTCGCCGTCCGCGAACGCCATGTCGTCGAGCAGCACCCCGAAGTCCGGCTGGTCCACCCCGAGCTGCTGGCGCACCGCCGTGGAGGTGAGCCCGATCTTGCGCCCGACCGGCCGGGCACCGTCCGCGACGCGGGCGGCGATGGTGTGCTGCTGGACCGCGTAGGCCTCGGCCTCGCCGATGAGATCGCGGACAGGCGCACACGCGACCTTCTCGCGCGCCGCCGTCGCGAGGCGCTCCGCTGCAGTTCGGACTTCGCTCATGCCGCCCATCGTGGCGGTGCCCCGGCCTCACCGGTGACTCCGGAGTTCCGCTGACCGGAACTCGGTGGCACGATCGAGTGATGACCGAGGTGCCGAACACCCTGCTGGGCAAGGTGATGTCGGTGCTGAACGCCTTCGGAGCCGACGACGACGAACTCGGCTTCGCGGAACTGGGCCGCCGCACGGCCCTGCCGAAGGCGACGCTGCACCGCCTCCTGGGCGACCTGGCCGAGGCCCGCCTGCTCGACCGCGGCACGCGCGGCTACCGCCTGGGCGGCCATCTGTTCCAGCTGGGCATGCGCGCCTCGGTGGAACGCCGCCTGGTCGAGGTGTCCACGCCGTACCTCGAGGACCTCTACGAACGCACCCACGAGACCGTCCACCTGGGCATCCTGGAGGGCCACGAGGTCGTCTACGCGGCCAAGATCGGCGGCCACCGCCAGGCGTCCTCGCCGTCCCGCCTGGGCGGCCGCATGCCGCTGCACGCGACGGCGATCGGCAAGGCCCTCCTCGCGCACGCCGTGCCGTCGGTGCGGACCTCGGTGCTGTCCGCGCCCCTGACCCGGCGGACTCCGCGCACCGTCGTCACGCCCGGCATGCTCCGCCGCCAACTCGCGACGATCCGGCAGACGGGCGTGGCGTACGAGTTCGAGGAGTCCCGCGTCGGGCTCGCGTGCGTGGCGTCGCCGGTGCTCGGGCACGAGGGGGAGGTGGTGGCGGCGGTCAGCGTCGCCGGCCCGGTCACCCGGTTCGACCCGCGGGCGCACGCGACGTCGGTGCACGCGGCGGCGACGGGCATCGCACTGACCCTGATCCGCCGCGCGACGCTGTCGTCGGGCGGGTGAGTCCGGCCTTCCGACACGGCCGTCACCGCCGCGCGACGTTGTAGTCGGGCGCGTGAGTCCGGCCTTCCGACTCGCCCGGCACCGCCACGTCTGCCTTGCTGTCGGACGCTGAGTCCGGTCGTCAGACCCACCCGCCACCGCCGCGCGTCCCTGTCGTCCGGCGGCTGGGTCCACCCTTCAACCCATTCGCGCCATTTCTCAGCAGCAGTGACCTGACCTGCCCGAACACCTTTGCAACGAGTGTTTTCCGTCGTCCGCAAACGTATTTTGCATCCGGCGGACGGGGTCAGAACGCCTTCACGTCGAGGTACGCGCCGAACGTCCCGAGCCAGTGGTCGGCCATGTACCCGTGCCCACCGAACACGTACGTCCACCCGGCCTCCCGGTGCGCCACCGACGCCGTCCGGGCGAGCGCCGAGTACCGGTGCCCCTCCGGCAGGGCGTCCGCGATCGCCTCCCAGTTCCACGCGCGCGACAGCGCGAGCCCGGCCAGGTGCGAGCCGTAGGGGTCGCTGGGGTCGTCGACGGGGAACGGCTCGCGCAGCTCCCGCCACCGCTCCGACTCGAGCTCGGGCAGGTACGCGTCGAGCCACTCCGCGAACGCCGAAGCGGGCAGCGCGCGGCGCATCAGGTCGGCCGTCGTCAGGGCCGGCGACAGGAAGTCCGCGGCGTCCGGCTCGAAGCCGCCGTACCCGGCCTCGCCCCGGTGCCAGCGCAGCGCCGCCTCGGCGCACGCGGTGGCCAGTTCGGTGTCGCCGGTCGCGACGGCGGCGTCGAACACCAGGCCCGTCGCGAACGCCGTGTTGGTGTGCGTGCCGGTGCGCATCGGCAGGCGCGCCGCCGAGATCCACTCCAGCCAGCGGTCGCGCAGCACGTCCCCGATCGCCGCCACCGACCACGGCAGGTCCGAGGTGCGCAGCTCGGCGTCGAGCAGCAGCAGCCACGCCCAGCCGTACGGCCGCTCCCAGTGGCGGCCGGCCGGGGAGGCGAAGAACGCGGCCTCGGTGGCGCAGTTGTCGGGGGTGATGAGCTTGTCGAGGGCGTTGCGGGCCGTGTCCGCGCCCGCGAGAGAGGGGCGCAGCCGCAGCAGACGCACGGCGAGCCACGTCTGGTGCACGCACGAGTGCCAGTCGAACGACCCCGCGAACACGGGGTGCAGCACCCGTTGCGGCACGAGCCGGTGGTCGCCGTCGATGACGTGCGTCCAGTGCACCGGGTGGTCGCGTTGGATGTTGTCGACCGCGATGCCCAGCAGCCGGGTCGCGGTGCTGTCATCCAAACGGGTGGCGTTCATGGCCCACATCATGCAATGCGGCATCTCAATAGGGCAGAGGGCGATAGTTGACAAGTAACAGACTTCACTCTGCCGGAGGTAACAAGCGCTACGCCGGATGACGGCCCTGGGAGCGCTGACAGGCCCGGCCCGGTCTCTCAGTGTGGGACAACTAGGATGAGCAGCGTGAACTGGACCGTGGACGTGCCCATCGACACGCTTCCCGAGCTTCCGCCGCTGCCTCCCGAGATGCGCAAGCGCCTGGACGACGCCCTGTCGCGCCCGGCCGCCCAGCAGCCCGACTGGCCCGACGCCGAACAGGTGCGTCGCGTGCGGACCGTGCTCGAGAGCGTGCCGCCGATCACCGTGCCCGCCGAGATCGACCGGCTGCACACGCAACTGGCGCAGGTCGCGAACGGTGAGGCATTTCTCCTGCAGGGCGGTGACTGCGCGGAGACGTTCGCTGACAACACCGAGCCGCACATCCGCGCGAACATCCGGACCCTGCTGCAGATGGCCGTGGTGCTGACCTACGGCGCGAGTCTCCCGGTGGTGAAGGTCGGCCGCATCGCCGGCCAGTACGCCAAGCCGCGTTCGTCGGGCATCGACGCTCTCGGTCTGCCGTCCTACCGCGGCGACATCATCAACTCCCTCGTGGCGACGCCGGAGGCCCGCGTCGCCGACCCCGGCCGCATGATCCGCGCCTACGCCAACGCGGGTGCGGCCATGAACCTGCTGCGGGCGCTCACCGGCGCCGGTCTCGCCGACCTGCACCGCGTGCACGACTGGAACCGCGACTTCGTGCGCACCTCGCCCGCGGGCGAGCGCTACGAGGCCCTGGCCGGCGAGATCGACCGCGGCCTCAAGTTCATGTCGGCCTGCGGCGTGAACGACCAGTCGCTGCACGGCACGGAGATCTTCGCGTCGCACGAGGCGCTGCTCCTCGACTACGAGCGCGCGCTGCTCCGCCTCGACACGACCGGCGACGAGCCGAAGCTCTACGACCTGTCGTCGCACTTCGTGTGGATCGGTGAGCGCACCCGTCAGCTCGACGGCGCGCACATCGCGTTCGCCGAGATGCTGGCGAACCCGATCGGTCTCAAGATCGGTCCGACGACGACGCCCGAGATGGCCGTCGAGTACGTCGAGCGCCTCGACCCGCACAACCGCCCCGGCCGCCTGACGCTCATCTCGCGCATGGGCAACCAGAAGGTGCGCGACGTGCTGCCCGCCATCGTCGAGAAGGTCGAGGCCAGCGGCCACAAGGTCATCTGGCAGTGCGACCCGATGCACGGCAACACGCACGAGTCGTCGACCGGCTACAAGACCCGCCACTTCGACCGCATCGTCGACGAGGTCCAGGGCTTCTTCGAGGTGCACCGCCGGCTCGGCACGCACCCCGGCGGCATCCACATCGAGCTCACGGGCGAGGACGTCACCGAGTGCCTCGGCGGCGCCCAGGAGATCTCGGACGACGACCTGGCCGGCCGCTACGAGACGGCGTGCGACCCGCGCCTGAACACGCAGCAGTCGCTCGAGCTCGCGTTCCTCGTGGCCGAGATGCTGCGGTCGTAGTTTCCTGAAGACGAGCTGAAGAACGAAGGGCCCCGCGTCGAGAACGCGGGGCCCTTCGCTTTGTGCTGATCAGAGACCGACGATCGTGATCTCGGTACCGCGCCGCACCCGCTGGCCCGGCTGGATCGACTGGTTCACCACCGTCGCGTTCCCGCTCTTGTTGAACTCGACCTTGACCTTCAGGCCGAGCCTCTCGAGCGCCTCCTTCGCGTCGCGCACCTTCTGGCGTGCGACGTCGGGCACCTCGACCTCGCGGTTGTTCTCGTAGAACAACGTGACGCGCTTGTTCTGCGTCGGGTCGAGCACCGTGCCCGCCGGGGGATCCGTGCGGACCACGCGCGACCCGTTGTTCTCCGGGCCGTCGTCGCCACCCGCGTCGACCGCCTCCAGGCCCGCGCGCTGCAGCTCCGCGAACGCCTCGTCCTTCGTCTTGCCCGTCACGTTCGGCACGGGCAGGCGCGGCGGCGGTCCCTTGCTCAGGATGAGCGTCACCGGGGCGTCGATGGCGAGCGCCGTGCCGGGACGCGGGTCGAGACCGACGACCCTGCCGATCGGCACGGTGTCGTGGAACGCGTCCTTGGCGGCGTCCTTGACCGTCTTCAGGCCCGCTGCCTGGATCTCCTTGACCGCGGCGGCCTCCTCGGCACCGGCGGTGATGAACGGCACCACCGGCCTGCCGCGCGACACGACAAGCTTGACCTGGTCGTTCTTGCGCAGCTCCGCACCGGGACCGGGGTCGGAGCTGATGACGGTGCCGTTCGGGACGTCGTTGGACGGCACCTTCTCGACCAGGCCCGTCAGGTCGGCCTTCGACAGCAGCAGCTGCGCGTTCTGCTCGGACTGACCGGCGACCGACGGCATCTCCGTGTAGCGGTTCGCGCCGACGTACCAGATGAACACGCCGACGAGGACCACGACGACACCGGCGACGGAGCCCCAGATCGTGTAGAGCTTCTTGCGGCGCTTGCGCTCCTCCTCGAGCTTCTCCGCCTGCGTCTTCCGCTTCTGCGCGGGACGGCGGCGCGGCTGCTCGGGCCGCTGCATCGTGCGCGTCGCCGAGGCCGGGATGCCGGGAGGAGGCGTCGGCGGGCCGGCGGTGTGGACCGTCGTCATCGCCGAGTTGATCGGGGGCTTGGGCACGACCGGACGGGTCGCCTCGGCCGCCGAGGGGGGAGTGGCGCCGACCGCGACGGGCACCGGCCGCATCACGACGGTCCGGTCGTTCTCGGGCAGCGAACCGGGCACGGGCACCGGCTGCGGCGTGAGGCCCAGCTCCGTGCCCACGCGCTCCAGCTCGGCGAGGAACGCCTCGGCGTTCGCCGGCCGCAGCACCGGGTCGCGTCGCGTCGCCTTGCGCACCAGCGTGTCGAGCGCGAGCGGGATCTCCGGGATCGACGGGACGTCCGAGTTCACGTGCTGGTACGCCACCGAGATCGCCGTCTCGCCGCGGTAGGGCGCCTGACCCGCCAGCATCTCGTAGAGCACGATGCCGGCCGAGTAGACGTCACTGCGCGCGTCCGCCGAGCCCGTCTCCACCTGTTCGGGGGACAGGTAGGCAACCGTGCCCAGGATCTCGCTGTCGCTCGTGACGCCGTTCTCGCCGATAGCCCTGGCCAGCCCGAAGTCCGCCACCTTGACCTGGCCACCCGGCCCGATCAGCACGTTCTCCGGCTTCACGTCGCGGTGCACGAGCCCGGCGCGGTGGGCCGCGCCCAGCGCCGACAGCACCGGCCCGAGAATGCTCAACGCGACGGCGGGAGCGAGCTTGCCGCGCTGGTTGAGCAGGTCACGGAGGTTGCCGCCGTCGATCAGCTCCATCACCAGGTACACCTGGTCACCGTCGACGCCCTGGTCGTGCACGGACACCACGGCCGGGTGATGCAGCTGGGCCGCGGCGCGCGCCTCGCGCTCGAAGCGCAGCACGAACGAGGGGTCCGCCGTCAGGTGCGGATCCATCACCTTGATGGCGACATCGCGATCGAGGCGGGTGTCACGACCTCGATAGACGGTGGACATGCCACCGCGCGCGAGCACGGAGTCCACCCGGTAGCGCTGCTCCAGCAGTCCACCCATCACGTTCGAAACCGACCTCTCCACAGTGCGAGATGGTAAAGCTCAGGATGACCCGGTTGGCGGAAGGGCGTTCCCAGTTCGGTTATGGCATTGTGACCCCCGTGAGTGCGATTCCTGCCGCTGCGGATGTACTGGCTGCCGACCTGGAGGTTCTTCCCCTCCCCGAGGTCGCCGAACGGATGGGGCTTCCGGTCACCCGGGTCCACCAACTGCTGCGCGACGGGCAACTGCTCGCCGAGCGGCGGTCCGGCGTTCTCGTCATCCCCGAAGCGTTCCTCGCTGCCGGAGGTGTGGTGAAGGGTCTGCCCGGCACCATCACGGTGCTGCGCGACCAGGGCTTCTCCACGGACGAGATCCTGCGCTGGCTCTTCACGGAGGACGAAAGCCTCCCTGGCACTCCGATCGAAGCATTGCGCGGTGACCGTGGGCGTGAGGTAAAGCGCCGCGCGCAGTCCATGGGCTTCTAGACCACAGGCCGCGGCCGTTCCGGGCGTCTCCGCTGATGGGAGACGCCCGGAACCTGCGTGCGCGACTAAGCCGGTGCTCACCTCTGCAGCGCCCGCGCCATGAGCGCCTGCGCGGCACCGGGCACCGCCACGGCCAGTCGCCGCGAGTTCGGCACGGCCACTCGCCGCCACAACACCTCGCAGCCGACGAGCCCGAGGATGTCGCTATACAGCCTGTATGCAGTGCGCACACAGGGGCGCGACGCGACCGACAACATGTCGATGCCCGGCTCCGCCGACCGGTAGACCTCGTAGGTGTGCGCGACGAGATCGTCGAGCGCCCTTTGCACCCGGACGTTTGCGCGCGACCGCAACCGACACCATTGCAAAAGCTCGCGGTCAACGCCGTGCGCGGTTAGAACGTCTAACGGCAGATAGACCCGCCCGCGGTCGAGGTCCTCGCCGACGTCGCGCAGGAAGTTCGTGAGCTGGAAAGCCACCCCGAGGCGCGCGGCGTACGGCGCGGCCTCCTCGCGCGGCACGACGGTGCCGAGCACCGGAAGCATCTGCAGCCCGATGACCTCCGCCGAGCCGTGCACGTACACGCCGAGCGCGTCGAGGTCCGCGTACTCGGTCACGTCGAGGTCCATCCGCATCGACGCGAGGAAGTCCGTGAACAGCTGCCGGTCGATGTCGTAGCGGTGCGTCGTGTCCGCGAGCGCGCGCAGCACCGGGTTCGACGGCTCCTTCTCGAGGAGGCGCTCCAGGCGGTCCAACTCGCCCGCGCGGTCGGCGACCCCGGCCGCGTCGACGATCTCGTCGGCCCAGCGCGCGAACGCGTACAGGGCGTGCACCGCCGGACGCTGCGCAGGGCTCAGCAACGTCGTGGCCAGGAAGAACGTCTTGCCGTACCGCGCGTTCACCCGGCGGCAGGCCGCGTAGTCCGCCGCCAGGCCCTCTGTCGCGGGGCTCATTCGTAGCGCGTGGACAGGCCGAACGGGTCCGGCTTCACCAGCGACCGCGCGGCGAGCACCGACACCGCCAGCGCGAAGAACAGGTAGCCCCACGAGTAGAGCGCCGTGTCGCCGTTCGGGAACGTGACCAGCAGCAGGAACAGCGACGCGATCGTCATCGTGACCAGGCCGGCCGTGCTCCAGGCGAACCCGGCGGCCAGGGCCAGCGGCCAGCTGAAGTACCAGGGCAGCGTCGCGGGCGACAGCAGCGCCACGGCCAGCATCGTCAGCGCGCCACGCCGGATCGCGTCGCGCACCTCGCCGTCGCGGGCCGCCCACCACTGCGTGTACGCGATCCAGATCAGCACCACGGAGCCCAGCGCGCGCGCCACGCCGATGAAGATGCCGCCGTCGACGTAGACGAACCAGTTCACGACCATGCGCACGAAGTCGCCGACCGCGCTCGGCAGCGACAGCCAGTTGATGATCATCGACGAGCTGCGCAGAGCCGGGATCCAGCCGAGGTTCACCCCGGCGATCACCGTGCACACGGCGAACGTGCCGAGGAACGCGGCGAGGGCCGGCAGCAGCGCCTTGCGGAACTGGGCCTTCTTGTCGCCGTCGAGCCGCGCCGCCCAGATCCACACGAGGAACGGGGCGATCACGACCGCCGTCGCCTTCACCGAGAACGCGAGGGCGAGCAGCACGAACCCGAGCACGTGCCTGCGGTCGAGCACCAGCAGCACGCCGGCCGCCATCAGCCCGACCATCAGCAGGTCGTTGTGCGCGCCGCCGATCAGGTGGATGAGCACCAGCGGGTTCGCCGCGACCAGCCACAGCGCGATCGCCGACTTGCCGCCCAGGTGCCTGCTCAGGCCCGGCAGCGACCAGCACAGCAGCACCAGGCCGCCCGCGAGGGAGAACCGCATGGCGACGACGCCGAGGATGACGCTCGCGTCCGTGATCCACACGATCGCCTTCGCGATCAGGATGAACAACGGCCCGTACGGCGCCGGCGTGTGCTGCCACACCCAGCTGACGTTCTCCGACAGCGTGCTCTGCAGGACCGCGGGCCCGACCGTGTACGGGTCGTACCCGCTCAGCGCGAGCTGGCCCTGGGCCAGGTAGCTGTAGATGTCCTTGCTGAACAGCGGCGGCGCGAAGAGCAGCGGCAACGTCCAGACCGTGACCGCGACCAGCACCGCGAAGTCGCCGATCTCGCCCCACCGCACGAGGCGGCCGAGCCGGATCCACGCCCAGATGACGAGGCCCAGCCCGAGGTACAGGACCATGCTCGCGAGGTCGCGGCCGTGGCCGTAGCGCAGCCAGCTCAGCCCGACCTGGGCGAGCAGCGGGTCGCGCTCGAGGATCGCGCCGGCACCCATGCCCCCGAGCGCGATCAGCGCCACGCCCAGCAGGCCGAGCATGGTCGTGCGGATGGGGATGGCGTAGGTGTTCGCGCGCACGACTGGTCGAAGCTCCTGTGGAGACGCCTCGGAGCTCGTGCGGGGGAGGGACGGAGTTGCTGCCATCGCCCGAACATCGTTGCACAACGCGCGGAAGCGTCAGCAGGCAACGGCCCACACGGTCACGAGGAGTTAATCAACTCTCAGGAACGGCGGCGGGTGATCGACTTCAGAAGGCCCGCTTCGTGGAGCTGATCGCGAGGTCGGCGAGCTTGGTCGCGGCCGGTTCGGCCACGGGGGCGGCGTCGAGGGCGGCGAGCGCGCTCTTCGTCAGGTCCTCGATGCGCTCCTCGACGGCGTCGACGGCGCCGACCTTGACCAGCGCGCGCCGCACCTCCTCGACGGTGTCCAGGTCGAGGTCGGGCCGGCCCAGGGCGGTGTCCAGCACGTCGGCGCCGAACTGGGTGCCCAGGGCGACGAGCAGAGTGCGCTTGCCCTCGGCGAGGTCGTCGCCCGCGGGCTTGCCGGTGACCTCGGGGTCGCCGAACACGCCCAGCAGGTCGTCGCGCAGCTGGAACGCGACGCCGATGTTGGCGCCGAACGCCCGCAGGCCGTCGATCAGCTCGGGGGAGCCGCCCGCCATCGCGGCGCCCATGTGCAGCGGTCGTTCGACGGTGTACGCGGCCGTCTTGAGCCGGTCGATGCGCAGCGCGGCGTCGGGGGACGAGTCGCCCGTGGCCTGCGTCAGCACGTCGAGGTACTGGCCCGCGAGCATCTCGGTGCGCATGTCCCGCCACGGCTCGCTCATCCGGCGCAGCACATCGGACGGCAGCCCGGCGGCGAAGAGCATGTCGTCGGCCCACGCCAGCGCGACGTCGCCGATCAGCACCGCCGCCGACATGCCGAAGCGCTCCGACGAGCCGAGCCAGCCCTGCTCGCGGTGCCGCGCGCCGAACGCGACGTGCACGGTCGGCTTGCCCCGGCGCACCGACGAGGCGTCCATCAGGTCGTCGTGGATCAGCGCGCACGCCTGGATCAGTTCCAGCGAGCTGACCGCCATGAGCACCTCGCCAGCCAGCTCGCCGTCGGGGTCGCCCCCAGCCGCGCGCCAGCCCCACCACGCGTAGGTCGGGCGGATGCGCTTGCCCCCGCCCAGCACGAAGTCGGAGAGCGCGTCGACGGCGCTCGCGAAGCTCGGGTCCATCGCCTCGCCGGACGCGCGGCGGGAGGCCAGATACGTGGTCAGCGCGTGCTCGACGTGCTGGGGCAGGGCGACGTCGATCTGGTGGTGGGACACCCCACCATGGTCCGCTGTGTCCCGGGCCACGCGCATGTCGGGGCGGCGTACCACATGGTGAGCTGGTGTCCCACCCAGCGGAAGACCCACTAGGGTTGGCCCCATGACGTCGGTGGTGGAACGGCTCCAGGGGGAGTCCCCCAAGTTCTCGGTGGAGTTCCTCCCGCCGCGAGACGCGGAGGACGAGAAGATCCTCTGGAGGGCCGTCCGCGAGCTGGAGGGCCTCGACCCGGCGTTCGTGTCCATCACCTACGGAGCGGGCGGCTCGCGCCGCGACCGCACGATCCGCGCCACCGGTCGCATCGCGCAGGAGACGACGCTGCTGCCCGTCGCCCACCTCACCGCCGTCGAGCACTCCGTGGCGGAGCTGCGCAACGTCATCGGCTGGTACGCGGCGATCGGTGTGCGCAACATCCTCGCGCTGCGCGGCGACCCTCCCGGCGACCCGATGGGCGAGTGGGTCGCGCACCCCGAGGGCCTCAACTACGCCGACGAGCTGGTGCGGCTGGTCCGCGAGCTCGGCGACTTCTGCGTGGGCGTGGCGGCGTTCCCGTACGGGCACCCGCGCTCCGGCGACCTCGACACCGACCTGAAGTACCTGCTGCGCAAGCTCGACGCGGGCGCGGACTACGCGGTGGCGCAGCTGTTCCACGCGCCGGAGCCGTTCCTGCGGATGCGCGACCGGGTGGCGGCCGCGGGCTGCACCGCCGCGATCCTGCCCGGCATCATGCCGATGCTGTCGCCGCGCGGCCTGGCCAAGATCGTGGAGCTGTCGGGTGCCGACCTGCCGCTCGACGTGTCGCGCCGGCTGGAGCCGTACGCGGACGACGTGGCGGGGTTCCGGGCCACGGGTATCGACATCGCCACCGAGATGTGCCAGCGGCTGCTCGACGAAGGCGTTCCCGCGCTGCACTTCTACACGATGAACAGGGCGAAGGCGACGCGGGAAGTGTTGGGGCGCCTGGGTTTGGTGACGCGCGCCTAGAGCGTGACGTTGCGCTTGTGGGCGATGAGCGCGAGCACGACGACGATCAGCGCGGCCCCGCCCGTGAGCCCGGCGACGAGCAGTGCCCAGCCGAAGAAGGACTGGGAGTTCTCGCCCGCGTACTGCACGGTGGCCTGCAGCATCGAGGCCTGACCGGGTTTCGGAGACCACGCGATCGTGTTGTTCTCCTCCTCGCGGCCGTTGGTGTTCACGATCTTGCCGGGGAAGCTGACCTTGACCTGGATGTCCGCGCGTTCGACGGGCACCTGGGTCAGGTCCACCGACCCCGAGAGCGTGACAAGATCACCCGACCGGCGGAAGTTGAGGCTGTAGCGGCTGTTCGACGAGCTCGTGGACGTCGAGAGCGTCCGCATCTCGTCGAACGTCAGGCCGTTGAAGAACAGCTGCGTGCCGGCGTAGGACTCCACCCGGTACGGCTTGGTGGTGACGCGGCTCGCGAGCTCCTCCGGCACCTTGAGCTGCGGACCGGGGTCGTTGTCCTGCGTCGGCGGGGTGGCCGCGACGATCTCGCCGGAGATGCGGTCGTCGTCCGAGACGGCCATGGCGGCGTAGACGCGAACGCAACCGCTCAACGAGAACAAGGTGAGCAGCAAGAAGACCGGCAGCAGCAGTGCCCGGGAACGACGCACGGCGGACATCCTGCCAGGGCGGTCCAAACGACGCAGGTCCCCTCCGAAGGTCGTGAGCTTGACTAACTACCTTTTGGTGTCGGAAGGCGCGAGGTAGCGTCTCGGCGCATGGCATCCGTGCACGACATCAGCAACAAGTTCGTCAGCGACTACGTGGCGCTCGACCCCATCACCGCCACCGCCCTGGGCTTCGCGGGATCCGACGACCAGCTGCCGGACCTCTCCCCGGAAGGGCACGCCGCACGCGACGAACTCGCCGTCCGCGCTCTCGCCGCCATCACCGCCGCCGAGCCCGCGGATGCCTCGGAGGAGGCGGCCCGCGCCGTCTTCCTCGAACGCACGGGCCTGGAGCACGAGCTGTACGAGGCCGGGGAGACCGAGTCCTCGCTGAACGTCATCGCGAGCCCGATCCAGTCCGTCCGCGACATCTTCGACCAGATGCCGACCGACACCGCCGAGCAGTGGGCCACCATCGGCCGCCGCCTCGCCGCCGTGCCCGCCGCACTGGACGGTCTGCGCGCCTCTCTCTCGCACGCGGCCTCGCGCGGTCACGTCTCCGCGATCCGTCAGGTCACCAAGGTCGCCAAGCAGTGCGACACGTTCGCCTCGACGTTCTTCGGCCCGTTCGTCGCCTCGGCCGACGTCGACGGCACCGTGCGTTCCTCCCTCGACGCCGGCGCGACGGCCGCGGCCGCCGCCTACGCGGACTTCGCGTCGTTCCTGCGCACGACCCTCGCACCCCAGGCGCCCGCGAAGGACGCCGTGGGCGAGGAGCGCTACCGGCTCGGCTCGCGCTACTTCACCGGCTCGCGCCTCGACCTCGCCGAGGCCTACGAGTGGGGCTGGCAGGAGTTCCTCGGCATCGAGGCCGAGATGAAGGAGGTCGCGGGCCGCCTCAAGCCGGGCGCGACCCTCGCGGAGACCGCCGCGTACCTCGACGAGCAGCCGCGCTACCAGGTCCACGGCCAGGCCGGGCTGCAGGCGTGGATGCAGGAGCTGTCCGACAAGGCCCTGCTCGACCTGCGCGACGTGCACTTCGACCTGCCCGACGCGCTGATGAGCCTCGAGTGCAAGATCGCCCCGCCCGGCGGTGGCGTCGGCGCCTACTACACGCCGCCGACCGCGGACTTCTCCCGCCCTGGCCGCATGTGGTGGTCGATCGCCGAGGGCAAGTCGGTGTTCCCGACGTGGCGCGAGACCTCGACGGTCTACCACGAGGGCGTCCCGGGCCACCACCTCCAGTGCGCGACGGCGGTCTACCAGTCCCAGACGCTGAACGACTTCCAGCGCCTCATGTGCTGGGTCTCGGGCCACGGCGAGGGCTGGGCGCTCTACGCGGAACGCCTCATGCGCGAGCTCGGCTACCTCGACGACGACGGCGACCTGCTCGGCATGCTCGACGCGCACCTGTTCCGCGCGGGCCGGGTGATCGTCGACATCGGCATGCACCTGGAGCTGGAGATCCCGAAGGGCGCCGGCTTCCACGACGGCGAGCGCTGGACCCCGGAGCTCGGCCTGGAGTTCATGCTGACCCGCACGCTGCAGGAGCCGGCGGCGGCCCGCGACGAGATCGACCGCTACCTCGGCTGGCCGGGCCAGGCGCCGGCGTACAAGCTCGGCGAGCGCCTGTGGCTCGCGGCCCGCGAGGACGCACGGGCCCGCAAGGGCGCCGACTTCGACCTCAAGCGCTTCCACAAGGACGCGCTGGAGATGGGCGCGATGGGCCTCGACACCCTTCGCGAGCGGCTGGCCGCGCTCTGACGCACGAGCTCGTCGCAAAGCTCTGACCAGCGCTGACACCTGTGCAATGGACGTTTGCGGTCGACTGCAAACGTCCATTGCACAAGGCGTGCTGTCGTGGGAGCTCCCGCCGTCAGGCCGGATCGGCCCACCGCACGCGCACCCGGTGAGTGATCGGCTCCGCGTCCTCGGTCCGCACGAACTCGAGCCACGGCCCCGGCTCCGGCCGCACCGACGCGAAGCCGTCGCCGCTGCGCGCCACCGGGTGCCCGGTCGCCTCCGCCGACGCCAGCGGCTCCCGCGAGTCGACGACCACCGCCGCGACGACGCCGGGGTACTCGGGCCGCGGTTCGAGGACGCAGAACTCGTTGCCCTGCGGATCGCGCAGCACCACCCACGGCACGTCGGCCTGGCCGACGTCGGCGTGCTCGGCGCCGAGCTTCAGGGCGCGCGCCACGATGTCCGCCTGGTGCTCGGGCGAGGAGGAGGCCAGGTCGATGTGGACCCGGTTCTTCTCGATCTTCGGAGCGTCGCTCCACACGAACGTCAGCTCGATCTCGTCGCCGGCGAACTCGGACCAGAACGCGGCCAGCGCCGGGGGATCGGCGGACTCGAACGTGATTTCCACCCGTGCGAGGGTACTGTCTCGCGCGTGGCGAAGCTGGTGCTCGGACCCCTTCTCAGATATGTCGACGCAACGTCCGCGACGTTGTGGGTGGAGACCGACGCTTCGTGCGAGGTCGAGATCGCGGGCAGCACCGCCCGCACGTTCCAGGCGGGCGCGCAGCACTTCGCGCTCGTGCGGCTGGAGAACCTGGGCGCGCGCACCGAGTACGACGTCCGGCTGGACGGCGAGCTCGTGTGGCCGGAACCGGACAGCGAGTTCCCCAAGCCGGTCATCCGCACCGGAGAGGTCCGGCAGATCGCGTTCGGGTCGTGCCGTGCCGCTCCGAAGGCGCCGGTCGGGCCGGACGCCCTCGACGCGTTCGCGCAGCGGCTCATGGAGCTGCCGGAGGAGGCGTGGCCGCAGGCGCTGGTCCTGCTGGGGGACCAGGTCTACGCCGACGAACCCACCGAGGCCACCAAGCAGTGGCTGCGCGAACGCCGCAACGGCACCAAGGAACCCGACGGCGAGGTCGTGCACTTCGGCGAGTACGCGCGCCTCTACCACGAGACCTGGGGCGACCCGGAGATCCGCTGGCTGCTGTCGGTCGTGCCCACCGCGATGATCTTCGACGACCACGACGTGCGCGACGACTGGAACACGTCCGCCGTGTGGCGCAAGGAGATGGCGGAGAAGCCGTGGTGGCGCGACAGGATCCGCGGCGCCATCTCGTCGTACTGGGTCTACCAGCACCTGGGCAACCTCAGCCCGGACGAGCTCGCCCGCAACCCCTTGTACGCCAAGGTGAAGGCCCAGGACACGGACGTCCTGCCGCTGCTGCTCGAGTTCGCCGAGGAGGCGGACAAGGAGACCGACGGCCGCAAGCCGACGTGGTGGAGCTTCCGCCGCGAGTTCGGCCGCGCCCGGTTGCTCATGGTCGACACGCGCTCCGGCCGCATCCTCGACGAGGGCAAGCGGCAGATGGTGAGCGACGAGGAGTTCGACTGGATCGAGCAGAACACCGACGGCGAGGACATCGACCACCTGCTGATCGGGTCGTCGCTGCCGTGGCTGATGCCGCACGCGCTCAGCCACTTCCAGTCGATCAACGAGATCGGCGCGCGCAAGGCTGGCTGGCAGGGCAAGGCGGCCGAGGGCATCAGGCAGGCCGTCGACCTCGAGCACTGGCCCGCGTTCCGCGAGTCGTTCGACCGGCTCACCCGCATGATCGAGAAGGCCGCGAACAACGGCGCCGCGACGGTGTGCGTGCTCTCCGGCGACGTGCACCACAGCTACGTCGCCGAGGCCGAGTTCCCCAGGCCCACCAAGGCCTTCGTCGCTCAGCTCGTGTGCTCGCCGATCCACAACGAGGCGCCGAAGTTCCTGCGGCCGGGGTTCCGGTTCTCCTGGTCACGCCCGGCCTCGTGGATGTTCCGCAGGCTCGCGACGTGGGTCGGCGTGCCGCAGGACCAGGTGAGCTGGCGCAAGACCAGCGGCCCGCACTTCGGGAACTCCGTGGCACTGCTGGACTTCGACGGCCGCCGCGCCCGCTACCGGCTGATCTCGGCAGCGGGCGAGGAGACCACGAGCGTCCTACTTGGTCGCGAGCCGCAGTAGCGCCCACAGCTGCGCGATCGCGTCGTGGTCGCCGACCACCTCGACCATCCGGTCGGGCAGCCGGCCCCACAGCCAGCGGTACATCGTCATCGGTCCCGCCGACACCTGCGCGTCGGCGACGTGCGCGTCCTCCGGGTCGACCACGCGCCACGCCGACGCGCCGTGCGGCCCGCAGCGCGTGAGCCACAGGTGGTCCTCGACCTGGATGGTGACGAGGCTGTCCCGCGACCCCCGCACGCCGAGCACGTCCAGCTTGTGCCCCAGCCACAACGTGAGCACCTCGTCGACGCCGTCGACCGCGACCTCGTCGTCGACGGCGCCGACCTCCAGACCGGCCGCGCCCTGGACGTCCATGCGGTGCACGGTCGTCTCGTGCGCGAGCCTGCGCCGCCAGAACCCGTAGTTCTGCTGGTCGGGCCACCACGTCGCGCACGGCTCGTCCTCGTCGTGCGCCTCCAGTTCCGCGAGCACGGCCTCCGCGCCGGTCCGCATGAAGTCGAGCGGGTCCTCGCCGGGCTCGGGGTAGTCGCGCCACTCCCCGGCCTCCGGTTCGCGGCCGAGCCTGATCCACGCCAGCGCGCCGCGGTAGCCACCGCCGACGTGCCGCACCGTCTCCCCGAGGTTCAGCCCGGGGCAGGCGGGCACGCCCTTGTGCGGCGGCTGGCCGATCGCGGACATGACGAGCAGCTCCGCTTCACGGCGCAGGACTTCCAGGTGGTTCACCGTCGCGCCTCGCTCATCACGCGGTCGACGATGGACACGAACAAATGGGTCTGACGCACGAGATCGTCGGCCGTGCGCGCGTTGACGTGCCTCGTGATCCCCGCGAGCACGGCGGCCCGTGTGGCCGACCACGACGCGAAGAAGGTGGCCCACTCGCTCATCTCCGGCGCCATCGCGGCGAGCAGCACCCACGCGCTGGTGGGCCTCGACCGTCCGCGATGAGGTCGTCCGCGCAGGGCGAGCACCGCCGCGGCGGCGCGCAACGCGGCGAGATAAGCGGTCGCGAACCGTTGCGGGGGTTCGGGCGTGCGCTCCGCCTCGGCGAGCGAGTCGCGGGCCTGCCGCAGCAGGGCGAGCGCGGACGCGGGTGGCAGCGGAACGGGGATCGGAACGGGGAAGGCTGCCGGATTCGAAAGTTCGGCGGTCATCTCGGCCTCCTCGTGGCGTCGGCGAACGACGTCACCGCCGAGGGGAAGCCGGCGGCTCTCGGAGGTGGGGTGCTTCCCCCACCCCACCTCCGAGGCATGGTGAGACTCGAACACATGTTCGAGTCCCCACCAGCGTAGCTGTCCGCGGAGGGATTCCTCAACCCGCCCCACCGCGTGGGCGCGAGTCGTGGTCTGATGGAGACGTGAGTGCGCTCGAACACCCCGGAATCCGCAGGGTGGCGGAAGCCCTGCCGCCCGCCACCGCCGACCGCATCGTCGTGCTGCCGGACGCGGTGCGGACCGCGGCGGCCGCGGCGCAGGCGGTGGGCGTGGAGGTCGGCGCCATCGCGAACAGCCTGGTCTTCGCCGCGGTGCGGGACGGGGAGGCGACGCCGCTGCTGGTGCTCACCTCGGGCGCGCACCGCGCGGACACCGCACTGGTCGCCGAGCTCGTCGGAGCCGACGCGGTCAAGCGCGCCGACCCCGAGTTCGTCCGCGAGCACACGGGCCAGGTGATCGGCGGCGTGTCGCCGGTCGGGCACCCGGCGCCGATCGAGACCGTGGTGGACGAGTCGCTGTCCGGCTACGAGGAGATCTGGGCGGCCGCGGGTCATCCGCACGCCGTCTACCCCACGACGTTCGCGGACCTGGTGGCGCTGACGGGCGGTCGCGTCGCGGTGGTGTCGGCATGACGGCCTCGCCGCGCCTGGAGCGCATCGTCGAGCTCACGGCCGAGGAGCTGAACGTGCGGCTGGGCGAGGCCCTCGCCCTGTACGTGACGGCCATGAACTACCCGCCCGCCACGGTCGAGCAGCGCGCCCCGATGTGGCTCGCGCACATGATGCGCGAGGACTGGCGTTGCGTCGTCGCGCTGGGGGAGTCCGACGAGCTCGTCGGCATCGGCTACGGCTACCGCGGCGCGGCCGGCCAGTGGTGGCACGAGCAGGTGCGGCGCGGGCTGATGCAGGTCTCGCCGCCCGCCGTCGTCGACGCGTGGCTCACCGACTACTTCGAGCTCACCGAACTGCACGTGCTGCCGCGCGCGCAGGGCCGCGGCCTCGGCGAGGACCTGCTGCGCCACCTGCTGGAGGGCGTGCGGTCCGCGAACGTGCTGCTGTCCACGCCCGAGGGCCCGAGCAAGGCGTGGAAGCTCTACCGCCGCGTCGGCTTCGAGGACGTGCTGCGGCACTACCAGTTCACCGGCGACCCGCGCCCGTTCGCGGTGCTCGGCCGCAAGCTGCCGGTCTAGAACCAGTCCGACTTCCGCGCCGCGCGCATCGCCTCGCGCCGCAGCTCGGGAGTGAGGCGGGACAGGTACAGCCTCCCGTCCAGGTGGTCGGTCTCGTGCTGCAGGCAGCGCGCCATCAGGCCGGTCCCGCGCACGACGACAGGCTCGTTGCGCAGATCGACGCCGCGCACGACGGCCTCCCTGGCGCGCACCGTGGGGAACGCGAGCCCGGGAACCGACAGGCACCCCTCGCCGCCGTCCTGGGTCTCCTCGGACAGCTCCACGATCTCCGGGTTGAGCACGTACCCGCGCCGGCGGCAGCCGTCCTCCGGCAGGTCGTAGCTGAACGCGCGCAGCCCGACGCCGATCTGCGGCGCCGCGAGCCCGGCCCGACCCTCCGGCTCGACCGTGTCGAGCAGGTCCGCGACCAGCGCCTCGAGAGCGCGGTCGAACCGCGTCACCGGGTCAGCCGGGCTCGCCAGCACGGGATCGCCGAAGAGCCGGATGTCGCGCATCGCCATGTCGATCAGCCTAGGTTGCGATCATCCGGCCCCGGACCTACTCTCACCAATATGCAATATATTGGATATGGGTCACTGAAGGAGCGGGCGGCGGCCGAGATCCGGTCGGCGATCGTGCGCGGCGACCTCGAGCCGGGCGCGCCCATCAAGGACGTCGAACTGGCCGAGCGGCTGGGCCTGTCCCGCACCCCGGTGCGCGAGGCGCTCGCGACGCTGACCGACGAGGGCCTCGTCGAGACGAAGCGCCACGCCTACACCCGTGTCACCGCCTTGGAGGCGGAACCCGTGCGCGACGCGCTCGTCGTCGTGCAGTCGATGCACTCGCTCGCCATGGGCCTGGCCGTGCCCCGGATGACCGCCGAGGACATCACCGCGATGCGCACGGCCAACAAGGCGTTCAAGAAGGCGTTGGACGCCAACGACGCCGTGGCCGCGCTCGCCGCCGACGACGAGTTCCACGCCGTAGCCGTCCGCTGCTGCGCCAACTTCGCGATCGCCGCGACCATCGACCGCTACACCCCGCTGGTGCGCCGGATCGAGCACAGCCGCTTCTCCTCACCGAACGCGCGGCACTCCGTGACGCAGCACGAACAGATCGTCGAGGCCTGCGAGCAGCGCGACGAACCGCTGGCCACACGCCTGGTCGACCAGAACTGGAACACGCTGAAGGAGGAACTGTGAACAGATTCCCGCTGCTCTTCGGTCCGTCCCCGGTCCACCGCCTGGACCGCCTCACGTCCCACCTCGGCGGCGCCGCGGTCTGGGCGAAGCGCGAGGACTGCAACTCCGGCCTCGCCTACGGCGGCAACAAGACCCGCAAACTCGAGTACCTCGTCGCCGACGCCCTCGCCACCGGCTGCGACACCCTCGTGTCGATCGGCGGCATCCAGTCCAACCACACCCGCCAGGTCGCCGCCGCAGCGGCCCGCGCCGGCCTCAAGGCCGTGCTGGTGCAGGAGAGCTGGGTCGAGTGGTCCGACGTCGGCAGCGACCGCGTCGGCAACATCCTGCTCAGCCGCATGATGGGAGCCGACGTCCGCCTGGTGGACGCCGAGTTCGGCATCGGCGTCAAACCGGCCTGGGAACAGGCGATCGAGGAGGTCCGCGCGAACGGCGGCAAGCCGTACCCGATCCCGGCCGGCGCCTCCGACCACCCGCTCGGCGGCATGGGCTTCGCCTCGTGGGCCGACGAGGTCCGGCAGCAGGAGGAGCAGCTCGGCGTCTTCTTCGACACCATCGTCGTCTGCTCGGTCACCGGCAGCACCCAGGCGGGCATGGTCGCGGGCTTCGCGGGAGACACCGGCCGCCGCGTGCTGGGCATCGACGCCTCCGCCAAGCCCGCCGAGACCCTCGACCAGATCACCCGCATCGCGCACAACACCGCGAAGCTGCGCGAGGTCACCGTGTCCGAAGAGGACATCCTGCTCGACGACCGGTTCCACGCGGGTGTCTACGGCATCGCCGACGAGTCCACTGTGGAGGCGATGCGGCTGGGGGCGAGCCTGGAGGGCATGATCACCGACCCCGTGTACGAGGGGAAGTCGCTGGCGGGACTCATCCACCTCGTGTCGTCAGGGGAGATCGGGCGTGACTCGACGGTGCTGTACGCGCACCTGGGTGGGCAGCCGGCGCTGAACGCCTACAGTTCGCTCTTCCCGCAGTAGGAGGGGCTCGCGGGTTCGGTGGGGCTGGGGCTGGGGCGGGGCGGCGGCCGGGTTGTGCGGTCGGGTCGGCTCAGCCACCGCCGTGAGACGTGTCGGCTCGGGCGCGGGTCACAGCTCACCTGCTTGGCGGCGCCTTGGCTCACCAGCCCGCCGCCCACCAGCCCGCGCCTGTCCACCAGCCCGCCGCCCACCAGCCCGCGCCTGTCCACCAGCCCGCCGCCAGCCAGCCCGCGCGTGTCCGCCAGCCCGTCACCGCCGCTCACCCGCGCGGCAGCCGCACCGCCCGCCCGACCAGACCGAAGCCCGGCGCGGCCGTCAGGCGCGCAGGCGCAGGCCCTTCGGGGTGGCGCGGAAGCCCGCCTCCTGCAGCACTGCGGCCAGGTGCGAGGTGAGCGCCACCTCGCCGTCGGCCCGCTGCACCGCCAGCTGGCCCAGCCAGCCGTCGCGGACCGCGCGGCTCAGGGCGTTCGCCGCGGTGCGCAGGGTCGGGTCGTCGTCGGTGAACGACAGCAGCGACTTGCCTCCTCGTTCCACGTACAGGGCCGGGACGCCGTCCACCAGCACGGCCAGGGCCCCGGCCTTGCGGGCCGGGCGGTGCTTGCCCTCGCCGAGCGGGTCCGGCCACGGCAGGGCGGCGCCGTAGGGCTGGGCCGGGTCGGCCGCCGCCAGCACCACCGCGGACTGGTCCGCCTGGGCCGACTGGCCCGGCGGGCGGGACAGCGCCCGCAGGCGGTCGACCGCGCCGCGGGCCGCGAACTGGGCCGCGCCCAGGCCCTCGACCACGTAGCCGCGGATCACCTGGCCCGACTCCTCCATGGCCCGCAGCACCTTGTAGACGCCGCTGAAGCCGCCCGTCACGCGCTCGGTGTCTAGGGCGCCCCTGGTCAGCACGCCGTGCCGTTCCAGGAAGGCCTCGGCTCTCGCGTGCGCGCGGCGGGTCGGGTCCTGGGCCGGGGCCACGGCCAGGGACCAGCGGCCGCCCGCGGTGGGCGGGCCCGTGCGCGACGGCATGTCCGGGCGGGTGCGCAGGCGGGCGTAGCGGCCTCGTGGGGCGCTGCGGCGTGGTTTGTGCGCCGCACCGCCGCCGGAGACGAGGGCGCGCAACGGGGACAGCGTGTCGTTCGTGATCAGGCCCGCCCACACCAGGTCCCACAGCGTGCCGACCACCTCGGCGTCCGTGCAAGTCACCGACAGCGAGGCCCGGTCGACCACCTGGCGGAAGAACAGCGCCCCGCCGGACAGCGCCTCCAGGACCGCCGTGTGCAGCGGTGACTCCGGGATCGACTCGGGCACCAGGTCCGGCAGCAGCAGGTCGGCCACGTCGGTCGGGGCCAGGGCGATCCAGCCGTCGCCGCCGGCCAGCGCGCCGCAGCCCGTCCAGGTGACCTCGCCGGACGCCGTCAGCTCGTCCAGCAACGCCGGGTAGTAGCCGGGCAGCCGGGACGGCAGCAGCAGCGACTCCAGCGCCGAAGCCGGCAGCGGTGCGCCCGCCAGCTGTTCCACCACCGAGAACACGTCGTCGACCGTCGGCGCAGACCGCAGCCGCCGGCCCAGGCCGTGCCACTGCGGCAAGAACCTGCCCAGCGCGGCGGGTTCGACCGGCTCCACCTCGGACCGCAGCCGCGCGAGCGACGCCCGGCGCAGGCGGCGCAGCACGTCCGCGTCGCAGTACTCGGTGTGCGTGCCGCCCGGCCGGAGCTCGCCGCGCACCAACCGCCCCGTGGCCGCCATCCGTTCCAGCACACCCGTCACCACGGCCACGCCGAGACCGAAGCGGGCCGCGGGCTCGGCGGCGGGGAACGGCCCGTGCGTGCGGGCGTAGCGGCTCAGCAGGTCGCCCAGCGGATCCGCGACCGGCTCGGTGAACGCCTCCGGCACGCCGACCGGGAGCGCCACGCCGAGCGCGTCCCGGACCTTGCCCGCGTCCTCGATCGCGATCGTGCGGTCCTCACCGGCGATCCGCACGCGGATCACCCGGCGTTCTGCGACCAGTTCGTCCAGCCACGCGCGGGGCACGCCGCGTTCGAGCGCCTCCGCGTCCGAGAGGTCTCCCAGGAACCGCACCAGGTCCGCGGCGTCCTCGGCGTGCCGCGGGCGCCGGTCCTCGGACAGGCGCTGCAGGCTGCGTTCGACCTCGGCCACGACCTCCGGGTCGAGCAGCTCGCGGATCGCCTCCGACCCGAGCAGCTCCGCGAGCAGCGTCGAGTCGATCGACAGCGCCGCCGCCCGCCGTTCCGCCAGCGGCGTGTCCGCCTCGTAAAGGAACATGCCCACGTACCCGAACAGCAGGCTGCGGGCGAACGGCGACGGTGACGGCGTCTCGACCTCGACCACGCGCACCTTGCGCGCGCGGACGTCCGCCATCAGCTCCTTGAGCCCCGGCACGTCGTAGACGTCCTGCAGGCACTCGCGCATCGCCTCCAGCACCACCGGGAAGCTCTCGTACTTCGCGGCGACCGACAGCAGCTGCGCCGACCGCTGCCGCTGCTGCCACAACGGCGTGCGCCGCTTCGGGTCGCGGCGCGGCAGCAGCAACGACCGGGAGGCGCACTCGCGGAACCGGGCCGCGAACAACGCCGAGCCGCCCACCTCCGCGACGACGATCTGCTCGACCTCGTCGGGGTCGAGCAGCACGTCCTCCGCGCCCGCCGTCACCTCCACGCCCTCGTAGTCGAGCGCGTCGGGCAGGCGCAGCACGATGCCGTCGTCGGAGTGCGCGGCCTGCACCTCGACGCCGCGCTTCTCCCGCAGCCGCGCCGCGATCGCCAACGCCCACGGCGCGTTGACCTGGGCGCCGAACGGAGAGTGCACGACGAGCCGCCAGTCGCCCAGCTCGTCGCGGAACCGTTCCACCAGGACGGTCCGGTCGTTCGGCACGTGCCGCGTGGCCTCGCGCTGCTCGCCCAGGTACGCCAGCAGGTTGTCCGTCGCCCACTCGTCCAGGCCCGCCGACACCGCCCGTTCGCGCGCCGCGGCGTCCTCCATCGTGGACACCTCCCGCAGGAACTTGCCCATCGCCCGGCCGAGTTCCAGCGGACGGCCCGGAGCGTCGCCCTTCCAGAACGGCATCCGCGCGGGCTGACCCGGTGCGGGCACCACGATCACCCGGTCGTGTGTGATGTCCTCGACCCGCCACGACGACGTGCCCAGCAGGAACGTGTCGCCGACGCGAGACTCGTAGACCATCTCCTCGTCGAGCTCGCCGACGCGGGAACCCGGACCGTTCTCCGACGGCGGCGTCATGACGGTGTACATCCCCCGGTCGGGGATCGTGCCGCCGGACGTGACCGCCAGCCGTTGCGACCCCGGCCGGCCGCGCAGCTCGGAGTTCACCCTGTCCCAGGTGATCCGGGGCCGCAGCTCGCCGAACTCCTCGGACGGGTACCGGCCCGACAGCATGTCGAGCACCGCGTTCAGCGCCGAGTCCGGCAGCCCCGCGAACGGCGCCGCCCGCCGCACCAGCGCCGTCAGCTCCTCGACCGCCCACGTCTCCATCGCGACCATCGCGACGACGTGCTGCGCCAGCACGTCCAGCGGGTTGCGCGGGAACCGGACGGCCTCGATCGCGCCGTCGCGCATCCGTTCCGCCACCACCGCGCACGACACCAGGTCGCCGCGGAACTTCGGGAACATCACGCCCTTCGACACCGCGCCCACCTGGTGCCCGGCGCGGCCGACGCGCTGCAACCCGGACGCGACCGACGGCGGCGCCTCCACCTGCACCACCAGGTCGACCGCGCCCATGTCGATGCCGAGCTCCAGCGACGACGTCGCCACGACGCAGGGCAGGCGGCCCGACTTCAGGTCCTCCTCCACCGAGGTGCGCTGCTCCCGCGACATCGACCCGTGGTGCGCACGGGCCACGGCCGCGGTCTTCTGCACCGTCATCCCGGACTGGCCGATCGCCGCGGCCGGGAACGACTCCGGCTCGGCGGCGCCTTCCTCCGCTTCCTCCGCCAGCTCGTTCAGGCGCGCTGTCAGCCGTTCCGCGAGCCGCCGCGAGTTCGAGAAGACGATCGTCGACCGGTGCGCCCGCACCAGCTCCAGCACCCGCGCCTCGACCGACGGCCAGATGGAGGTGCGCTGCTCGGCCCCGGCGGCCGACCCCGACACCTCACCGGTCGGCTGGCCGAGCTGCGCCATGTCCTCGACCGGCACCTCCACCTCGACCTCGATGACCTTGGGCGTCTTCGGCTGCACCACCGACACCGGCCGCCCGCCGGCGAGGAACGTGCCGATCTCCTCGACCGGCCGCACCGTCGCCGACAGCCCGATCCGCTGCGCCGGCTTCTCCAGCAGCGCGTCCAGCCTTTCGAGTGACAACGCCAGGTGCGCGCCGCGCTTGGTGCCCGCCACCGCGTGCACCTCGTCGACGATCACCGTCTCCACGCCGCGCAACGACTCCCGCGCCGACGACGTGAGCAGCAGGAACAACGACTCCGGCGTCGTCACCAGCACGTCCGGCGGAGTGCGCCCGAACGCCCGCCGCTCCTCCGGCGACGTGTCGCCCGTGCGCATGCCGACCGCGATCGACGGCTCCGCGAGGCCCAGCCGGTGCGAGGCCTGCCGGATGCCCGCCAGCGGCGCGCGCAGGTTCCGCTCGACGTCCACCGCCAGCGCCTTCAGCGGCGACACGTACAGCACCCGGCACCGCCGCTTCGGCTCCGCGGGCACCGGGGACGCCGCCAGCCGGTCCAGCGCCCACAGGAACGCGGCCAGCGTCTTGCCCGAGCCCGTCGGGGCGATGACCAGCGCGTGCTCGCCCGCCGCCGCGGCCGCCCACGCACCCGTCTGCGCCTGGGTGGGCGCGGCGAAGGCCCCGGCGAACCACTGCCTGGTCGCCGGTGAGAATGCCTCCATCACGTCCATGGCGACCATCATGACGCCGGGGTCCGACAATTTCTGATTACGCAGGTCCGAGCACCCGGCGAAGCCCTCTGTGGCACGATCACCCGGTACGTCCTGCGAGGGGAGCACGGTGCGCGTCCTGTCCGTCGACCTGGGCACCGCCAACACGGTTGCGGTGCTGTCCGACCACGGCGTGGTGGATGTGGACGGAGGGCCGACGATGCCCTCCTCCGTCTACCTCGACGAGGACGGCTCCCTCCGCGTCGGCAGAGAGGCGGAACGGCGGTCGCGCCAGGACCCGTCGCGCTACGAGCCGAACCCCAAGCGCCACATCGACAAGGCGACGATCAAGCTCGGCGAGCAGAACCTGCCGACCAACGACGCGCTCGCGGCCATCTACGCGCGTGTCATGGAGGCCGTGACGCCGCTGCTGGGCGAGGAGAAGCTCGACGAGATCCGCCTGACGCACCCGGCCGAGTGGGGCCCGAGCAGGCGCAACAAGCTGCTGTCCTCGGCCAGGCTCGCGGGCATGACCGGGGAGCTCGTGCCCGTGCCCGAGGCCATCGCGGTGGCCTCGCTCGGCGGCGGCCGCCCGCTCGCCGTCTACGACTTCGGTGCCGACACGTTCGACGTCTCCGTGCTCGACGCCGAGCACCGCATCCTCGCCGACGGCAGCCTCAGCGACGTCGGCGGTCTCGACGTCGACCAGGCGCTGCTCGAGCACATCGGCCGCATGGTCTCGCACAAGGACCCGGCCGGCTGGCAGCGGTTGCTGCGCCCCACCACCGTCGACGACCACCGCGCCCGCCTCGGCCTGCGCGAGGAGCTCCGGCTCGCCAAGGAGGACCTCTCCGAGCTGCCCCAGGTCGAGGTGATGATGCCGGAGCCGTTCGAGAAGGTCGTCATCACGCGCGCGGAGCTGGAGGCGCTGGTCCGGCCGAGCCTGATCCGCAGCACCGAGGTCCTGATCTCCGCGGTGCGCCGGGCCGGCGTGACGCCCGAGCACGTCTACCTCGTGGGCGGGTCCTGCCGGATGCCGCTGGTCGCGCAGACGATCGCGGAGAAGGTCGGCATCGTCCCGACCAACCCCGACCACCCGGAGACGATCGTCGCGTCCGGCGCGCAGGTCGTGGACCGCGCGATGATCACGCTCAAGGCCGAGGACGACAAGCCCAAGTTCGTCGAGCCGCCCACGGTCGTCACGGCGCCGGTCAGCCCCGCCGTCACCGGGCCGCACCCGGTCAACCCGAACGTCAGCGGCCCGAACCCCGTGGTCAGCGGCTCTTACCCGAGCGGGTCGTACCCCAGCGGATCCTACTCGGCGAGCGGCAGCTACCCCGTCACCGGCCCCTACCCGGTCAACCCGAACGTCAGCGGCAGCTACCCCGCGAACTTCCCGCAGCAGGCGCCGAAGAAGAACAACAGGAAGGTCCTGCTCGCCGCCGGCGCCGCGGTCGTCCTGGTCGCGGGCGTGATCGGCGCGGTCTTCGCGCTGTCCGGCCCGAGCCTGCCCAGCGCCGACGAGTGCAAGGACGACGTCACGCAGGACGGCCAGGGCTTCACGAAGTGCCTGCGCCAGCTCGCGGGCACCGTGCCGGACGGCGGCGGCTGCGAGAAGGCCGACTCCGCGCAGATCACCGGCATGGAGGAGATCAAGGGCATCGTCGTGAGCTGCACGATCCGCGACGGCTACGCGGTGCAGTACATCCTCACCGACAGCGTCACGGGCGCCGAGAACAACGCGGACTCCATCGCGAAGTCGTTCCAGACCGACCGCGTCGAGGCCGACTGGACCGGCAACGGTCTCGAGGGCGACTACCGCGCGGCCACGTCGACAGGCACCGGCGTACTCGTGTTCACCGCCAAAGGCCGCCCCATGTTCGGCATCCTCACCAAGACCGCCGAGGAGAACGCCGACGAGCTCAAGGCGGACGAAATGGCCGATTTCTTCGAGAAGTCCGTGCAACCGGGTGAGTAACCGCCCCTGATGGACCTGTCGGCACGACGCCCGGCCGTGCCACGATCGTGATCATGGTGACCGTCGCGCCGCAGGTCGAACGCGTGCAGCGCAAGGTCGTCCGCGTGCTGACCGGCACCCAGGTCCTGGGGTCGGCGGCGGTGACGATCGGCCTCGCGTTCAGCACGCTGATCGCCGCGTCGCTCTCGGGGTCCGAGGCCGTGGGCGGACTCGCGCAGACCGCGGCCGTCGCCGGTGCCGCGCTGCTCGCCCTCCCCGGCGCCCGGCTCGCGCAACGCAGCGGACGCCGTCCCGCGCTGGTGCTCGGCTACGGCATGGGCGGGCTCGGCGCGCTGATCGCCGCCGTCGCCGTGGGCCTCGGGCTGTGGCAGGTGCTGCTGGTCGGCCTCCTCCTCTTCGGAGGGGCGTCCAGTGCGAACTACGCGGCCCGTTACGCCGCCACGGATCTAGCGCACCCTCACCGCCGTGCGCGCGAACTCTCCCGCGTGGTCTGGGCGGCCATGATCGGCGCGATCATCGGCCCGAACCTCGCCGATCCCGCCGGACGGGCGGCCGGCGCGCTGGGACTGCCGGCGGGCGTCGGGCCGTTCCTGCTGGCGGCGGTCGTGCTCGCCGCCGCCGTGCTGGTGATCCAGTTCGGGCTGCGGCCGGACCCGCTGGTCGTCGTGCAGAGCACCCGAAAGGTTGAATCCGCGGACTGCTGCACCGGAGGTGCCAGCGGCGAGAGTCCCCGCGGTCTCAAGGTCTGGGGCACGCTCGGCCCGATGGCCAGGCTTGCACTCGTCGGTGTGATGTTGTGCCACACCGCGATGGTCGGGCTGATGTCGATGACGCCCGTGCACATGAACCACGCCGGGTCGTCGTTGCGCGTCGTCGGCGTCGTGATCAGCCTGCACGTCGCCGCGATGTACGCCGCGAGTCCCCTGTTCGGGTGGATGGCCGACCGGCTGGGCCGCGTGCCCGTGCTCGCGATCGGCGCGTCGCTGGTGGTGGCGGCCTCCGGGGTCGCGGGCATGGCGCCCTCGCACGACGCCCCGCAGCTCGCGGTCGGTCTGGCGCTGCTCGGGTTCGGCTGGTCCGCGGGGCTGGTGGCGGGGTCGGCGCTGCTGACGGAGTCCGTGCCGGTGGACGACCGCCCCGCCGCGCAGGGGCTGTCCGACCTGGTGATGAACGTCGGCGGCGCCATCGGGGGAGCGGTGTCGGGGATCGTCGTCACCGCGTGGTCGTACGCGGCGCTCGGGCTGATCGTCGGGTTCGCCGCGCTGCCGCTGCTCGTCGTCTGCCTCTTCGCGTCCCTGCGCAGGCCCGTTCGTTAGGGTCTCCCGGTGCGCATCACCATGTTCCGCAAGCTCATGGCAGGGGAGTTCGGGCAGGTCAGGGCGGAGATGATCGCCCACGACCACGTGCTGTCGTCGCTCGGCGGCCGCACCGCCGACCAGGCCCTGGAGGCCGGGATCGGCGCGAAAGAGGTCTGGGTCGCGGTCTGCGACGCGTTCGAAGTTCCCGAAAATCGCCGCTGACGTGGCGGTTCGGAGTGTCACGTGTGCTCGAACACGTGTTCGGCTACAGTGGCCCCGACCCCCGGCTTCGCAGAATTGTCAGACCCCGCCAGTAGCGTCAGGTCCAACATGACGAAGCAACGGCAGACGACAAAAGGTGGACCCAAGATGGCACCCGCAGCACCCGACCGGGACAAAGCGCTCGAGCTGGCCCTGGCGCAGATCGACAAGCAGTTCGGCAAGGGCTCCGTGATGCGCCTCGGCGAGGAGGGCCGTGCCCCGATCGAGGTGATCCCGACCGGCGCCATCGCGCTGGACGTGGCGCTTGGCATCGGCGGTCTGCCGAAGGGTCGCGTCGTCGAGATCTACGGTCCTGAGTCCTCCGGTAAGACCACCGTCGCCCTGCACGCCGTCGCGAACGCCCAGAAGGCCGGCGGCATCGCCGCGTTCATCGACGCGGAGCACGCCCTCGACCCGGAGTACGCGAAGCGGCTGGGCGTCGACACCGACGCGCTGCTGGTGTCGCAGCCCGACACCGGTGAGCAGGCGCTCGAGATCGCGGACATGCTGGTCCGCTCCGGCGCGCTCGACATCCTGGTCATCGACTCGGTCGCCGCCCTCGTGCCGCGCGCCGAGATCGAGGGCGAGATGGGTGACAACCACGTCGGTCTGCAGGCCCGCCTGATGAGCCAGGCGCTGCGCAAGATCACGGGTGCGCTCAGCGCGTCCGGCACGACCGCGATCTTCATCAACCAGCTGCGCGAGAAGATCGGCGTGATGTTCGGCTCCCCGGAGACCACGACCGGTGGTAAGGCGCTGAAGTTCTACGCCTCCGTGCGTCTGGACGTGCGCCGCATCGAGACCCTGAAGGACGGCGGCGAGCCCGTCGGCAACCGCACCAGGGTCAAGGTCGTGAAGAACAAGGTCGCGCCGCCGTTCAAGCAGGCCGAGTTCGACATCCTCTACGGCAAGGGCGTCAGCCGCGAGGGTTCGCTCATCGACATGGGCGTCGACCAGGGCATCCTGCGCAAGTCCGGTGCCTGGTACACCTACGAGGGCGACCAGCTGGGCCAGGGCAAGGAGAACGCCCGCAAGTTCCTGCTGGACAACCCGGACATCGCGAACGAGATCGAGAAGCGCATCAAGGACAAGCTCGGCATCGGCGCCACCCTCGACGCCGAAGAGGCCGCTCCGGCCGCGCCGGTCGAGTTCTAAGAGGTAGTGGGGTTTGGACGAGGCTGAGGAGCAGCGCAAGGCGCGGGACATCTGCTACGCGCTGCTCACCGCCAGGGCCCGTTCCCGGCAGGAACTGCACGACGCCTTGCTGCGCAAGGGGATCAGCGCCGGCGCCGCCGAGGTCGTCCTCGGCAAGTTCGACCGCGCCGGCCTGATCGACGACGCGCAGTTCGCCGAGATGTGGGTGCGGTCCCGGCACACGTACAACGGCCTGGGCCGCCGTGCCCTCGCCATGGAACTGCGCCGCAAGGGCGTGGCGGACGAGGTGGTGGCCGAGGCCGTCGCCGCGGTCGACGGCGAGGCCGAGGAAGAACGCGCCCGCGAACTGGTCCGCAAACGCCTGCGCACCCTGTCCACCGTGGACGAGACGACGAAGATCCGCCGTCTCGTGGGTGCGTTGGCGCGCAAGGGATACGCCGAAGGCCTCGCCTACCGGGTGGTGCGCGACGAGTTGCGCAACGCGGGCGACGAGGCCACGGCGCTGGACGAGCCCTGGTCGTGACCGCCGGTCTCGTGCCGACGGGTGGGTCGGTGGTCGTGGTGCGTGAACCGCTCCCGGCGTCGTGAGTACGAACGCCCCGTAGTCGAGCCTTTCGAGACCGCGGGGCTGGGCGTGACCGCTGGCGGTCACGTGCGGCCGACGGGTGCGTGAACCGCTCTCCGGTCATGTGTACGTACGCGCCCCGTAGTCGTGCCTTTCGGGACCGTGGGGCGGGCGCATCTGATGCTCCTGGGGCGCCGCAGCGTGTCCCGGGCACACCCGGCCTGGGCGTTGGCGGCGCGGTGTTCGCAACGCCACAGATCCCGGTGCTACCGCGAGTAATCTGGTTGACGTGAGCACCACACCCGACGCCCCGTCCGCCGTGACCCCCACGGTCTCGGACCTGCTGTGCTTCGACCTCTACACGACGTCGCGTGCGGTCACCGGCTTCTACCGGCCGATCCTCGACAAGGCGGGCATCACCTACCCGCAGTTCCTGGTGATGCTGCTGCTGTGGGAGCGGGACTCGCGGCCGATCAGGGAGCTCGTGCAGGAGCTCGACCTGGAGTACAGCACCCTCTCACCGTTGATCAAGCGGCTCGAGAAGGGTGGTCTGCTGGTGCGCGTCACGCATCCCGACGACGAGCGGTCGGTGCTCGTCCAGCTCACGGACAAGGGCCGTGAGCTGCAGTGGATCGGCGCCGAGATGTTCAACCAGCTCGGCAAGGCGCTCGGCATGACGCTCGAGGAGATCGCGGTCCTGCGCAAGGCGCTGAACCGCGTGAGGCACGGCGCCGAGCGCCGGTGAGCTGAAACACATCGCGTACGAGGTAACTCGTCGGGTAACTTACATCGTGCACGACCTAATCGAGCGCGATGCACCACCGCCACGGTGCCTGACGAGAGAGTGAGAGAGCAATGCGAGTTCGCAAGGTGATCGCCGTTCTGGGGACGCTGCTGGCGCTGGGTGCCGTTGTTCCGTCGGGCGCCGGTGCCGCGGACGAGACCTCGAAGCCCGGCACCAAGAAGCCGACCGTCGTGCTCGTGCACGGCGCGTTCGCGGACGCCTCCAGCTGGAACGGTGTCGTGGAACGGCTACAGCGCAAGGGATTCCCGGTCGTGGCGGTGGCGAACCCGCTGCGGTCCGTCGCCGGTGACGCGCAGTACCTGAAGCAGGTGCTGGCCACGATCGACGGTCCGATCGTCCTCGCCGGACACTCCTACGGCGGCATGGTCCAGTCGGCCGCGGCGCTCGGCAACCCGAACGTGAAGGCGCTCGTCTACGTCGCGGCGTTCGCGCCGGAGAAGGGCGAGAGCGCCCTCGGGCTGTCGAACAAGCTGCCCGGCAGCACCCTCGGCGAGGCGGTGCGGCCCATCGCCCTCGGCGACGGCACCACCGACCTGGTGATCGCGCAGGACAAGTTCTGGCAGCAGTTCGCGGCCGACGTGCCCCGCAAGGACGCGACGCTGGCGGCGGCGACGCAGCGTCCGATCAACGACGCCGCGCTGACCGAGGAGGCCGGCGAGCCCGCGTGGCGCGCCATCCCGTCGTACTTCGTGGTGGCGGGCAAGGACAAGAACATCCCGATCGCCGCGCAGAAGTGGATGGCCGAGCGCGCTCACTCGAAGGCGACCGTCGAGGTCGAGGGCGCTTCGCACTCGGTGGCAGTGTCGCACCCGGACACCGTGGCTGACCTGATCGTGCGCGCCGCGCGGTAAGGGGAGGACGAGGAAGCCGGGACGCGGGCAGGGGCGTCCCGGCTTCCTCGCGTTCAGGGCTTCGCGACCCGGCAGCCGGGCAGCGACAGGTCGAGCCTGCTGCCGGGGCGGAAGCAGGCGGCAAGACCGTAGGTCTGCTGGCCGTAGCCGGTGCCGCGGCGGACGGTGATCGTGCCGTCGGCGCCGACCTCGCATGGGTTGTTCATCGTGCACCGGCCGCCGCTCTCGTTGCCGGTGTTGTTGACCCCGACGACCTCGCCGCTCCCGGCGTCGATGATCGGCGCGCCCGACGTGCCGCCGATGGTGTCGCAGGACGGCGTGTAGCGCAGCGAGTCGTCCCAGGTCCAGCCCGCTTCCCTGACCTGGTGGACGAACTCGTCGAGCCGGCACGAGTAGATCTTGGTCCAGTAGCCGGAGACGATCCGGATCTCCGACTGGACGGCGGGTCGCGTCGTCGACAGTGTGAGCGCGCGGCCACCGTGCTGCTCCTGGATCTGCCGGTAGGTCTGGTCGAGCCGGTAGAGCGCGGCGTCGGTGCCGGTCATCGTGGCGTACACGAGCCGGGAGCTGTGCAGCTTCGCGATCTCCGCACCAGGCCCGCTGAGCAGCTTGAACGTCCGGTCCGCAGGTTGGTCGACGAGCACCTGGCCGGCCTTCATCAACTCGACGCAGTGCCCGTTGGTGAGCACGAGCGCCTTGTCTGCGGCGCTCGAACCGGGCAGCCGCACGAGTGAGCCGGAGCAGTTGTTCAGCTTCACCGCGCCGGTGAAGTCGACGGGAGCCTGAACGGGTGCCGTGGTCATGCCGAGTGTGGCGATCGCGGCCAGCAGGGGTCCGGCGAGTCGTCGTGCCATGCACGGATCGTAGTCAGTTCGCTACCTTCGGAAATCGACCGACCGGCCGGTGTTAGCTCGATCGGGTGAGGGCGTCGAGTGGGGCTAACGGGTGAACCAGACCAATCGACGTGGTGGTCACACATCGCTACCGCCGCCAGGAGACGTGATGACCTACCCGACGCCGCCCGTCTACGCCCAGCCCCCGGTCGCACCGCAGAGACCCGCCCGGTTCGGGGCGCTCGCCTGGACCGCGGTCATCCTCGGGATCGTCGGCGTGGTCGGTTCGTGGGTCATCTTCCTCAACAACCTCACCGCGATCGCCGCGTTCGTCGGGATCGTGCTCGGCGTGATCGCGTTGTTCGGCACCCGCAAGGTCCTCGCGGCGATCGGCGTCGTCCTCTGCGTCCTGGCGATCGTGCTGACCGTCGTGGCGCAGCAGGCCGCGGTGAAAGAGCTCGACAAGATCCTCGGCGACACGAACCAGGGCCAGGTCGACGCGCCCGCCGACACCGCGCGGCAGGACGCGCTGAAGGAGAACCCGACCTGGGGCAAGCGGTTCTCGTGGGCGAACGGCCTGTCGGTCGACGTCGCCGCACCGGTCGCGTGCACGCCCGGCCAGTACGCGGCGCCGGCGAGCATCGCCCGCGCGGTGAAGTTCGAGATCACCATCACCAACGGCACGACCGCCGCGTTCGAGACCGCGCTGATGTCGGTCGGCACCGACGCGCAGTTCAACGGGCAGAAGGCCGACATGGTGTTCGACTCGAGCGGCGGCTGCGACAGCACGTTCGACTCGGCGACCGTGCTGCCCGGCAAGACCTACACGTTCCACGTCGCGTACTCGGTCGGCGCGCAGCCCGGTGAGATGCAACTCGTGTTCGAGCCGACCTTCAACTCGGAGAAGGCGGCGTTCATCGGCCGCGCGTAATCCGTTCGCCCGCGGGTGCCTTGCCGGGATACAACTTCCGGCATGTTGCGCAAGTATCCGCGAACGCCCCACCTCGAGGGATCGCGCCTGCAACCGGGCGACGAGGACCTCGACCAGGTGCCGTTCCGCGCGATTGCGGGGCGGCACCTCGTCGTCGAGGAGAAGCTCGACGGTGCCAACGCGGGCATCAGCTTCGACCCCGGCGGCGTGCTGAAACTCCAGTCACGCGGCCACTTCCTGGCGGGCGGACCCCGCGAGCGGCAGTTCGCGCCGCTGAAGGCGTGGGCCGCGACGCACCAGGGCGTGCTGTGGGAGAGGCTCGGCACGCGGTACGTGCTCTACGGGGAATGGTTGTACGCCAAGCACACCGTGTTCTACGACGCGCTGCCGCACCACTTCTGCGAGTTCGACCTGCTCGACCGCGACTCCGGCGAGTTCCTGTCCACACCGGAACGCCGCCGCGTGCTCGACGGGACGCCGGTCGTGTCCGTGCCGGTGCTGCACGAGGGACCGCTGCGCCACCTGAAGGACCTGACCGCACTGGTCGGTCCGTCGACGTGCCGGACCGACCGCTGGCGTGCCGCGCTGGTCGAGGCAGCGCGCGCGGCCGGCCAGGACCCGGACGTCGTGGTCGCGGAGACGGACTCGGACGACGCCATGGAAGGCCTCTACGTCAAGGTGGAGGAGGACGGCCGCACGGTCGAGCGCTTCAAGTGGGTGCGGCCGACGTTCCTCACCGCCGTGCTGGACTCGGGCAGCCACTGGCAGGACCGCCCGATCCTGCCGAACCAGGTGGTGGCCCGTGTTTGAGCAACTCTGCCCGTCCGGTCCGGAGTGGACCCTCGACTGGGACGCCGTGCGCTCGGCGTTCCCGTGGGTGCGCGCTCTCGACGGCGTGCCGCAAGATTCCGTGCACCACGCCGAGGGCGACGTCGCCACGCACACCAGGATGGCGTGCGAGGCACTGGTGTCGCTGCCCGAATGGCGTGCGCGCTCCGAAGAAGACCGCGTGCGCCTGTTCGCGACGGTGCTGCTGCACGACGCCGCCAAGCCGTTCCGCACACAGATCGCCGACGGCCGTGTCACCGCCCACGGCCACTCGCGCGCCGGAGACCTGCTGGCACGCAAGCTGTTGTGGGAGATGGGCCGACCGATCGCGTGGCGCGAGCACGTCGCCGCGCTGGTGCGCCACCACCAGGTGCCGTTCTGGGCGCTCGAACGTCCGGACCTCGACCGCATCGCGTTCCGGGTGAGCCTGCTCGCGCGCAACGACGACCTGGCGACGCTCGCCCGTGCCGACATCCTCGGCCGGATCTGCGGCGACGCGGACACGGTGCTGGAGAACATCGCGCTGTTCGAGGAGTACTGCCGCGAACGGTCGTGCCTCGACCGGCCGCGCGCGTTCCCGTCCGACCACGCCCGCTTCCAGTACTTCCGGACCCCCGGCCGCGACCCCGGCTACGACGCCTACGACGACACGCGCGTCGAGGTGACTGTGCTGTCCGGGCTGCCGGGGGTCGGCAAGGACCACTGGATCGCGCGCCACCGGCCGGGCTGGCCGGTGGTGAGTCTCGACGCGGTGCGCCAGCGGCTCGGCATCGCGCCCGACGGTGACCAGCGCGCCGTGGCGGCCGCCGCGTTCGAGGAGGCGCGGGCGTTGTTGCGGGCGGGGGAGCGGTTCGTGTGGAACGCGACCAACATCTCGCAACAGCTGCGCGAGCGGTGCATCGGACTCGCCGCGGACTACCGCGCCCGCGTCACCCTGGTCGGTCTCGAAGCGCCGCAGAACGTGATCCACGCTCGCAACCGATCCCGTTCGGAACCGGTGCCGGCCGCCGTGATCGACCGGCTCGTCGGCAAGTGGGAGGCGGTCGATCCCACCGAGGCGCACACCGTCGAGTGGGTGGACACCGCGACTCGTCCGTGACCTGGCCGACCCCTCTCCACCGTTCACCTTCGTTATGTCACTTCGTTTCGCGCTGACCTGGGCCTTAGCAATGACTCTTTGGACTTCGTCGGCAAAAGAGCTGTTGCAAAGGCCCTCGGGGCGGGTCAGCGGCGGTGTTCGCCGTGGTGGCCCACGGCTCGAACCAGCCAGAGGGTGCCCGCGCCGGCGACCACCAGGACGGCGATGCCGGTGAGGAAGCCGACGCTCGTCGACGAGTCGTCGGGCTCGGGCGGTGGGCTGCTGTTCGACTTCTGCTGGGTGATGGCCGGGACGTCGGTCATCTGCAGCGAGTTCGCCTTCACGAGGCCGGTGCCCTCCAGCAGGAGCATGTGCTTGAGCAGGAGGGTCAGGGCGGTCTGCGAGGCGATGCGGGCCGGGAGGCTCTTGGTCGTCGCGCGCGAGTGGGCGACCTGAGTGATGAGCGAGCCGTCGGCGGCGCGGGACAGGTTCGCGTACATGGAGTCGAGCTCCTCGCCCGAGCTGGACGAGATGGCGTTCGCCCACGACTTCTGCTCGGTCGTCGGTTCGGCGGGGAGGTCGACGCCGATCTGGGTGGCGGCGTCCCTGACCGACTGGCTGAGCTGGGTGTGCTCGGCGGCGAGCTGGCCCGCGACCTTGCGGACCTTCGCGTCGCGGGCGCGTTCGGAGCTCTCGCGGCTCGCCGGTTTCTGCCACAGCGAATGCTGGGTGAGCAGGACGAGCAATTCCCGGTCCGACGGTTCTACGTTCTGGCCGATGACGCGGACCGCGTTCACCTGTGCTTTGGCGGTCACCAGTTCGAGCGCGGACGGGTCGACTTTGCCCGTGTTCTCGAGAACCGTCATCGTGCGGATGAGCATCTGGACGGTTTGATGGGAAAGCGTGCGAATTGTGGTGTTCTGCGTTGTCGCCCTCGTTTGCACGGCCATCACCAGAAGGCCGCCCTGGGTTTGCCGGACGATCGTCGCGTAGGCGCGGTCGTGGTTGTCGCCGGTGCGTCCGGCCATCTCGTCGATGAGTGATTGGTGTTCACTGCTGACGTCGTTCGGCAGGACGACACCCAATGACTCGGCTGATTTGAGGAGCTCGACGTCGAGGCGTGAATGCGCTTCGAAGATGTCGCGGCCGGCGTTGCTGACGGCCGCGTCCGTCGACCGTGCCGGCGCTTCTTTGCTCACCGGTACCAACCACGAGTCCGCCTGGCGAAGAGAAACCATGAATGAGCGGTCCGACGGTTGTACCTCGGTCGATTGCGCATTGGCTGGGACGGCTCCGACGAAAGCCCCCAGAAATGCGACAGACAATGCGGTGAGCAGCGCAAACCGCTGCCCCAGCGTGTCCAATCGGTGACGCATAGTGCCCGTTCCCTCCCGCGATCGAGCTGCCTTCGAAGGTGATACGCGCAGGTGAGGTCGGGGTTCACGACGATGAGGCGATCCGTTATGTGATGTGCATCACACATGCAGCAGCGAACCATTTGTGCTCGATTTACGTACCCGAGAGGTTTTCGCGTTCGCGGGGTACTATCTGAACGATTCCACGCTCGGCCACCGAGTCGCTAGGACTGCCGCCCGAAGCGAACCTGTCGCCGATATCTGGGGAGGTCGTCAGCTTCATGGGTGATCAGGGCAACGTCGCACACGCCCAGCAGGACGAAGAATTGCTCACGCTGCTCTACGGGCAGTTCCAGCGGATGCTGTTCTCGCAGGTCCTGTGCCTGACCAACTACGACCGCCAGTGGACGGAAGATGTCGTCCAGGAGACGTTGATCAGGGCTTGGCAGAACTCCGCGCACCTCGTTCGGGAACCGGGTATGTTGCGCGGCTGGCTTTGTACTGTGGCTCGTCGCATTGTGATCGACGGATGGCGCAGCCGGCAGGCACGCCCGCAAGAAGTCGAATTGTTGCGACCGGACATCGCGGAATCCCCGGATGACACCGAACAAACACTTTCGGTGATGGTCATTACCGACGTGGTACGCCAATTGAGTGATGAACACCGTTCAGCAATCTACGAAACGTATGTCATGGGACGAACCGTGAAGGAAGCGGCGATCGTTCTCGGCGTCCCGGAAGGAACCGTCAAGTCCCGGCTGTACAAGGCGATGCACACGATCCGCCGGGCGCTGCAGGACAGGAGCTAGTGATGGTGACCCGTCAACCACATCACGAGCACGTGGGAGCAGGACCTCGTCAGGAGCAGGAAGCGGAAAACCGCACGAGGCCGGAAGGGCCGTGCGGTGACGTCGCGGCGTACGCGCTGGGGGTGCTCGAACCGGCGCAGCACGTGAGGTTCTCCCGGCACCTAGCCGGGTGCGAGGAGTGCCGGCGTGACGCGGCCGACTTCGGCACGTTCGCGCCGGTGCTGAGGACGGCGCTGCGGGAGCACCCGCCCGGTGCGCGCGAGCAGTGCCCGATCGCGCGCAGCATCCTGCTGGTCGCGGCGGGCGTCGTGGTGGCCATCGCCGCGGTGCTCTCGGTCGTGGAGTCGCTGTCCTCGCACACCGGCGGTCCCGTGGACGTAGGGGGTCTCACGCGTGCTGCACCCTCTCACCACGAGGGGTTCCCGCTGGTCGAACGCATCTGAATGCCGAGGAGAGCCGCTGAGCAGGCAGGCGAGGCGCACCCATGCGCGCACCAGCCCGGCGAAGATCATCGCTCGCTCCCGCTCTCCACTTCGAACACGACTCACGGTTTCGGTAACCGTTACCTGTGGGTAAGTTTGCCCGACGACGAAGCGCAGGTCTCTACGGTCGCCACCGAAGGAACACCGGAACCTTCGACCTGCGGTCCTCTCGGTACCGAAGGCAGGGGTGGACAGAGGTGACATCTCAACTGCTCGGCCGCGACGCCGAACTCGCGGCTCTCGGACGTCTGCTCGACGCCGCCGTGCAGGGCACCGGTTCCTGCGTCGTCGTCACGGGCGGGTTCGGGATCGGCAAGACGGCCGTCCTCGACGCGCTCGCCGCCGAGGCCCGCGACCGCGGCTTCACCGTCCGGCTTGCGAAGAGCGCCCGCCTGGAGAGCCACCTACCCGGCGCCGTGGTGCGCCAGCTCGCCCCGTGCCTCGCGAACGAGCACGACCTCGAAGAGCTCTACGCGCGTGCCGCGAGCTCCGCGCGCAAGGGCCCGATCCTGATGGTCATCGACGACGTGCACGTCGCCGACACCTTCTCCAAGCGCGCTCTCGCCTACCTGCGCCCGAGGCTGCGGGAACTGCCGGTGGTCATCGCGCTCGGCGCGTCCCAGGGCTACCTCTCCACCGACGAGGTCACGCTGCCCGAGATCGCGGGCTCCCACCCGAACCGCCTGGACCTCGACGGCCTCGACGTCGCCGCCGTCGAAAGCCTCACCGAACACCTCCCGGACCGCGACCCGAAGCGCTGCCACGAGCTCACCGGCGGCAACCCGTACCTGCTGCAGGCGTTGCTGCGCGAGGAGGGCGAGGGATCGGCCGCGGTCGGCGAGATGATCGGCATGCGGCTGCGCGAGTACACCGGTGCCGCCGAGGTCGCCCGGTCCGCCGCCGTCCTGGACGGCGACGCGGGGCTCGACCTGCTGTCCGCGCTCACCGGCTTCGACGCGCTGCCCGCCGTCGACACGCTCGTCCGGCTCGGCGTGCTGGCCGACACCGACCCGCTGACGTTCCGGCACCCGTTCGTGCGCAACAGCATTCTCGCCGACATGCCGGTCGCCGTCCGGTCCGCCGCGCACTCCCGCGCGGCCCGGCTGCTCTTCGAGGCGGACGCCCCCGGCGAGCGCGTCGCGGAGCACGTGCTGAAGGCCAGATCCGTGCGCTTACCGTGGTCCGTCGACCTGTTGCGCGAGGTCGGCGGAGTCGAGCACCTCGAACGGGCGCTGGAGGAACACCTGTCCGAAGAGGACAGACTGGCCGTCGAGGTCGAGCTCGGCCACACGGAACACTTGCAGGACAACGCACTGGGCCGCGACCGGGTCCGCGACGCGTTGATGCGCTGCGAGGACCCGCACCTCGCCGCGAACGTCGCGCTGGCCCTGATCCAGCGCATGTGCACCGGCTCGGACGCGCACTTCGCCGTCTCCCTCGCGATCATGGTCGTCGCCCGGCTGCTGCCGGAGGACCGCGACCTCGTCTGGAACCTCGTCTGCACCACGTACCTGCTGGCGGCCAACCGCAACGCGCGCATGGCGAACTGCGCGGGCAAGTACTTCGACGACCTCGTCGGCGAGGTGCCCAAGACACCGGCCCTCCAACGCGCCCGGTCGGCGTTGCTCGCGGTCGGCAACGCGCGCAGCGGCGACTCGTACGCCGAGGCCGTCGACCACGCGTTGGACGCGCTCGAAGGCGAGTGGGTCGACGTCTTCGGCGAGCCCTACATCTTCACGTTCCTGGTGCCGGTCCTCGGCGACGATCCCGGACACATCAACAAGTTGTGGCTCTCGCACAGCACCGCGCCGGTCTCGCACGACCCGCACCTGCGCCGCGGCATGCTCAGCATGATCGCCCGCGCGTCCGCCTTCCACCACAGCGGTGACCTGGCGCGCGCCTACACGTTCCTGACACCGCCGGTCTCGACCGGCAACATGGACTGCCCCGGCGTCGTGCTCGCCGCCGCGAAGCTGGCCGAGGTCTGCGTCGAGATGGGACAATTCGATGAGGCGGCGCCGCTCGTCGCCGAAGACGGCGAACTGCTGCAGCACATCAACATCGTCTACGCGCGCGGCCGGCTCAAGCTCGCGTCGTGCCACGCGGAGGGCGGCCTGGAGGACCTGCTGGAGGCGGGACGCCGGCTCGCCGCGCGCGAGATGCCGAACCCCGCGCTGATCGCGTGGCGGCACCACGCCGTCCGCGCGTACCTGGCGCTGGGCAACAAGGACGACGCCGCGCGGCTCGCGCACGAGGAGCTCGACCTGGCCAAGCGGTGGGGCTCGGCGCGGGTGATCGGGACGGCGTTGATGAGCGTCGGCATCAGCACCGACGACGTCGACGTCCTCGCCGAGGCCGAACAGCTCCTCGCCTCGACCCCGCACCGCCTGCTGCACGCCCAGTCGTTGTACTGGCTCGGCCACCACCTGCGCCGCAAGGGCCGTGCCGAGGTGGCCGCGACGTCACTGCGGCAGTCGTTCGACCTGGCCCGCCACCTGAGCGCGCACCCGCTCGCGAAGCTCGCGGGCGACGAGGTCCGCGACGAGGACGACCAGGTGCAGGGCCTCACCAAGCAGGAGAACCGCGTCGCGCGGATGGCGGCGCAGGGCCTCACCAACCGGCAGATCGCCGAAGCCCTGCACCTCACCCGGCGCACGGTGGAACTGCACCTGTCGAGCGCCTACCGCAAGCTCGGCATCACGGGACGGGCCGAGCTAGTCGCCGCCCTGTGGTCCTGACGACCAGTACCCGTGTCACCCCAGCCGGACGGACTCCCGCGCGAGCGTCTCGATCCGCTCCCAGTCGCCCTGCGCGAGGGCGTCCTTCGGGGCGAGCCACGAGCCGCCGACGCAGCCGACGTTGGCGAGCTTCAGGTAGGTCGGGGCGGTCTGCGGCGTGATGCCGCCGGTCGGGCAGAACCGCACGTGCGGCACCGGCCCGCCGATCGACTTCAGGTAGTCGACCCCGCCCGCGGCCTCGGCCGGGAAGAACTTGAGCGCGGTCAGCCCGCGCTCGGCCAGCCGCAGCACCTCGGACACGGTCGCCGCACCCGGCAGGTACGGCAGCCCGGTCGCGTCGGCGGCGTCGAGCACCCGGTCGGTCGTGCCGGGCGTGACGAGGAACGCCGCGCCGGCCTTCGCGGCCTGCTCCGCGTGCTCCGGCGCGGTGACGGTGCCGGCGCCGATCACGATCTCCGGGACCTCGCGCGCGACGTTCTCGATCGCGGCGAGCGCGGCGGGGGTGCGCAGCGTGAGCTCGATGACGCGCACGCCACCGCGCAGCAGTGCCTGGGCGAGCGGCACCGCGTGGTCGGCGTCGTCGACCACGACGACGGGGATGACGGGCGACAGGCCGAGGAGGTCCGCGCCGGTGGTCACCCGGAGATTGTCACCGTTGGTCACTGCTGCTCTCCTTGCCGAACTCTCGAGGATCGAAAACTTGGTACTTCGCATGCTGCCTGGTCGTCGCGCCCGCGTTCGGACGCCCAGGCCGCACGTCCCGCAGTCTGCCTGCCGCGGCGACGCCCCGTTGCCCCGGCCCGGATGCAAAAGACGTTTGCGGACGATGACAAACGAGTCATTGCAAGGGCATCCGGGCAGGTGGCGAATGCCGGTCGGGTTTGCCGACCCTTGCAACGACTCGTTTGTCGACGAAGTCAAAAGACCCGTTGCAAAGGCCGGTCAGGTCGGCGCACCGCGCCGAGCGGGCTTCGTCACCATTGCAACAGCTCGTTTGACGACGAGCGCAAACGAGCTGTTGCAAGGGCGGCTGAGCGAAGCCGCAACCGTCAGTGGTGCGTGACGGGCGCGAAGTGGTCGGCCGTGATGGGTCCGAACACCGTCGCGCCCCGGTCAGCCGGCCCAACGCTCCGCCGCAGCGCCGCGAACAACTCGCGCCCCGTCCCCATCCACTCCCGGCTCGTCGGCGGGAAGTCGACCAACGGGCGCGAAGCCAGCTCCTCGGCGGGCACCTGGACCTCCAGCGTCCCGGCCGTCGCATCCAGCCGGACGACGTCGCCGTCGCGCACCCGGCCGAGCGGACCGCCGACCGCGGCCTCCGGGGTCAGCTGGATCGCCGCCGGGATCTTGCCCGACGCGCCGGACATGCGGCCGTCCGTCACCAGCGCCACCTTGAACCCGCGGTCCATCAGCACCCCGAGCGGCGGCGTCAGCTTGTGCAGCTCCGGCATGCCGTTCGCCTGCGGCCCCTGCTGGCGGACGACCACGACGACGTCGCGGTCGAGCTCGCCCGCCTTGAAGGCTTCCTGGAACGCCTCCTGCGTCGTGAAGACGCGGGCCGGGGCCTCGACGACGTGGTTCTCCGCCGCCACGGCCGACACCTTGATGACCGAGCGGCCGAGGTTGCCCGAGAGCATCCGCAGGCCGCCGTCGGAGGCGAACGGGTCCGAGGCCGGGCGCAGGACGTCGGTGTCCAGGGAGCGGCCGGGGCCGTCCACCCAGATCAGCTCGCCGTCGGCCAGCATCGGTTCCTGGCGGTAGCGGTCGAGGCCGGGGCCCGCGACGGTGTTCACGTCGGCGTGCAGCAGGCCCGAGTCGAGCAGGGTGCCCACGACGAACTGGACGCCGCCCGCCGCCTGGAAGTGGTTGATGTCGGCACTGCCGTTCGGGTAGACCCGCGCGATCAGCGGCACGACGGACGACAGGTCGGAGAAGTCGTCCCAGCTCAGCTCGATGCCCGCGGCGGCGGCGATGGCGACCAGGTGCATCGTGTGGTTCGTGGAGCCGCCGGTCGCCAGCAGGGCGACGACGCCGTTGACCACGGCCTTCTCGTCGACGACGTGCGCGATCGGGGTGTAATCGTCGCCGCGGGCCATCTCGACGGCGCGGCGGCCCGCGTACTCGGTCAGGGCGCGGCGCAGGCCCGTGCCCGGCGGGACGAACGAGGCGCCCGGCAGGTGCAGGCCCATGACCTCGACGACCATCTGGTTCGAGTTCGCGGTGCCGTAGAACGTGCAGGTGCCGGGGGAGTGGTACGAGGCGGCCTCGGCCTCCAGCAGGTCGTCGCGGGAGGCCTTGCCCTCCGCGTAGAGCTGCCGGACGCGCGCCTTCTCCTTGTTCGACAGACCGGACGACATCGGGCCGGCGGGCACGAGGATCGACGGCAGGTGGCCGAACGACAGCGCGCCGATCAGCAGGCCCGGCACGATCTTGTCGCACACGCCGAGGAGCACGGCGGCGTCGAACATCTCGTGCGACAGGGCGACACCGGTCGACATCGCGATGACGTCGCGGCTGAACAGCGACAGCTCCATGCCCTCGCGGCCCTGCGTGATTCCGTCGCACATCGCGGGCACGCCGCCCGCGAACTGCGAGACGCCGCCGGCCGAGCGGACGGAGTCCTTGATCCAGGCCGGGTACTCCTGGAACGGCTGGTGGGCGGACAGCATGTCGTTGTAGGACGACACGATCGCGACGTTGGACTTGCGCAGCGCGCGCAACGCGGCCTTGTCGCCACCGGTGATCCCGGCGAAGCCGTGCGCGAGGTTGCTGCAGGCGAAGCCGGACCGGGACGTTCCGTCCTGTGCGGCGGCGGCCACGCGCTCGAGGTACGCGCGGCGGGAGTCGGCGCTGCGAGCGGCGATCCGGCGTGTCACCTCTGTCAGAACAGGATGCAGTTCGGTCATGGGGGTCTCCGGGTCATCACGGGCCGTGGTGGGGCCCTCACGAGACGACAACGGTGGCGTCCCACGGACGGGCGTGACGCCACACACACTAGAACATTGCTGGTCGCAGACACAAAAACGATTCAGTAGCTGGGAGGCGACCAGTTTTGAATCTTGGCGTGTGGTGCTTGTCACATGGCTTGAGATTGGGCAGAGTGCGGGGCACGACCTTGGAACGGAGGTGTCCCATGAACTCCACGGAGATCGTCGAGCTGCGCCGGGTCATCGGCCAGATGCGGCACGCCGTCAGCAACCTGCGCGCCAGGTATGGCGACGTCGCGGCCGTGCAACGCCTGGCCAACGACGTAGAGCGCATGGACATCGACGCCACCGAACTCGTCGACCTGAGCACCCCGAGGCAACGCGAGGCGCCTCAAGTGGAACGCGAGGTCGTGGTCGTGCCCGACACGCCTTACGACGAGTCGCTCTGGAAGGACGCGGACGACGAAGGACTCGGTGGGTACCGGCACCGGACCTGACCCAGCCCGACCTCACGGCCCTCGCAGTCAGCGGGGGCCGTTACGCGTTTCCTCCACAACGACGTGGACCCCCAGAAAGGTGACCAATGGCGAGGGCAGAGATCGCCGCCAGGACTCTGCGCACGGACCGATGGTGGTTGCCGCCGCTGACGACGTTCGTCGGCCTGCTGCTCATCTCGATCTACGCGGCGTTCCGCACGTTCCAGGGGGACTACTACTGGGTCGACCAGTACCACTACCTCACACCGATGTACTCGCCCTGTCTCACCGAGGAGTGCGTCCCCGCGGCAAGTCACTTCGGTCAGTGGTTCCCGGCACTGCCCGGCTTCCTGACCCCGCCGCTGCTGATCATCCCGTTCCTGCTGGGCTTCCGGATCACCTGCTACTACTACCGCAAGGCCTACTACCGCGCGGCCTGGGCGTCGCCGCCCGCGTGCGCCGTGGCCGAGCCGCACAGCAAGTACACCGGTGAGACCCGGTTCCCGCTGATCGCGCAGAACCTGCACCGCTACTTCTTCTACGCGGCCTCGATCCTGTTGCTGGTCAACATCTACGACGCGGTCTCCGCGTTCAGCACCGGCCTGGGCCTGGGCAACATCATCCTGCTGGTCAACGTGAGCCTGCTCGCCGCGTACACGCTGAGCTGCCACTCGTGCCGGCACATCGCGGGCGGACGCCTCAAGCACTTCTCCAAGCACCCGGTCCGGTACTGGGCGTGGACGCAGATCTCGAAGCTCAACAACCGGCACATGCAGCTGGCGTGGGCGTCGCTGATCTTCGTCTGCCTCACGGACCTGTACGTCGCGCTGGTCGCCTCGGGAACGATCTCCGACCTCCGCTTCATCAACTAAGGAGTGGTTTTGCCCGAGCTGGAAAGGCATTCGTTCGACGTTCTCGTGATCGGCGCGGGTGGTGCCGGTCTGCGTGCCGCGATCGAGGCCCGTGAGCACGGCCTGCGCACCGCCGTCCTCTGCAAGTCGTTGTTCGGCAAGGCCCACACCGTCATGGCCGAGGGCGGCATCGCCGCCGCCATGGGCAACGCGAACGAGAGCGACAACTGGCAGGTCCACTTCCGCGACACCATGCGCGGAGGCAAGTTCCTCAACAACTGGCGCATGGCCGAGCTGCACGCACAGGAGGCGCCGCAACGGGTCTGGGAGCTCGAGACCTACGGCGCGCTGTTCGACCGCACGAAGGACGGCCGGATCTCGCAGCGCAACTTCGGTGGCCACGAGTACCCGCGCCTCGCCCACGTCGGCGACCGCACCGGCCTCGAGCTGATCCGCACGCTGCAGCAGAAGATCGTGTCGTTGCAGCAGGACGACTTCAAGGAGTTCGGCGACTACGAGGCACGCCTGCGGGTATTCCAGGAGTTCACCGTCACCGAGCTCACGAAGGACGGCGACCGGATCTCCGGCGCGTTCGGCTACTGGCGCGAGTCCGGCCGGTTCGTGCACTTCGAGGCACCGGCGGTGATCCTCGCGACCGGCGGCATCGGCAAGTCCTTCAAGGTCACGTCGAACTCCTGGGAGTACACCGGCGACGGCCACGCGCTCGCGATGCGCGCCGGTGCCTCGCTGATCAACATGGAGTTCATCCAGTTCCACCCCACCGGCATGGTCTGGCCGCCGTCGGTCAAGGGCATCCTCGTCACCGAGTCCGTGCGCGGTGACGGCGGTGTGCTCCGCAACTCCGACGGCAAGCGGTTCATGTTCGACTACATCCCCGAGGTGTTCAAGGACAAGTACGCCGACAACGAGGCGGAGGCCGACCGCTGGTACACCGACCAGGCGAACAACCGGCGCCCACCGGAGCTGCTGCCGCGGGACGAGGTCGCCCGCGCGATCAACTCCGAGGTCAAGGCAGGGCGCGGGTCACCGCACGGCGGCGTCTTCCTCGACGTGTCGACGCGCCTGCCCGCCGAGGAGATCCGCCGCCGGCTGCCGTCCATGCACCACCAGTTCAAGGAACTGGCCGACGTGGACATCACCGCGCAGCCGATGGAGGTCGGGCCGACCTGCCACTACGTCATGGGCGGCGTCGAGGTCGACCCGGACACCGGATCCTCTTCGGTACCAGGGCTCTACGCGGCCGGCGAAGTCTCCGGCGGCATGCACGGCTCGAACCGGCTGGGCGGCAACTCGTTGTCGGACCTGCTCGTCTTCGGGCGCAGGGCCGGTGCGGGAGCGGCGGAGTACGTGCGCGCGCTCAAGGACCGGCCGGCGGTCTCGGAGGACCTGATCACCGAGGCCAGGGCCGCCGCGCTCAAGCCGTTCCAGCAGGAGGGCGGTGAGAACCCGTACACCCTGCACATGGAGCTGCAGCAGTCGATGAACGACCTAGTCGGCATCATCCGCCGCGCCGGCGAGATGGAGGAGGCGTTGCAACGGCTGGAGAAGCTCAAGGAACGCGCCCGGTCGCTGACCGTGGAGGGCCACCAGCAGTTCAACCCCGGCTGGCACCTCGCCCTCGACCTGCGCAACATGCTGCTGGTGTCGGAGTGCGTGGCCAGGGCCGCGTTGCTGCGCACCGAGTCACGCGGCGGTCACACCCGCGACGACCACCCCGTGATGGACGCGGAGTGGCGGCGGAAGCTGCTGGTGTGCAAGACCGACGGTGACGGCGTCGCGGTCGCGGAGCAGCCGCAGATCCCGATCCGGCACGACCTGCTGGACCTGTTCGACCGCACCGAGCTGGAGAAGTACCTGACCGCCGAGGAGCTGTCATGAGCTACCAGGGGAAGTTCCGGGTGTGGCGCGGCGACGACTCCGGCGGCGGGCTGGAGGACTTCACCGTCGAGGTCAACGAGGGCGAGGTCGTCCTCGACATCATCCACCGGCTGCAGGCCACGCAGGCCCCGGACCTCGCGGTGCGGTGGAACTGCAAGGCCGGCAAGTGCGGCTCGTGCTCGGCCGAGATCAACGGACGGCCGCGGCTGCTCTGCATGACCCGGATGTCGACCTTCACGGAGGGGGAGACGATCACGGTCACGCCGATGCGGACGTTCCCGATCATCCGCGACCTCGTGACCGACGTGTCCTTCAACTACACCAAGGCGCGCGAGGTCCCGTCGTTCGCGCCGCCGAAGGACCTGGCGCCGGGCGAGTACCGGATGCAGCAGGTCGACGTCGAGCGCTCGCAGGAGTTCCGCAAGTGCATCGAGTGCTTCCTGTGCCAGAACACCTGCCACGTGGTGCGTGACCACGAGGAGAACAAGGAGGCGTTCTCGGGACCGCGGTTCCTCATGCGCGTCGCCGAGCTGGAGATGCACCCGCTCGACACCGCGGACCGCGTCGACCAGGCCCAGGACGACCACGGCCTCGGGCTCTGCAACATCACCAAGTGCTGCACCGAGGTGTGCCCCGAGCACATCCACATCACCGACAACGCGCTCATCCCGATGAAGGAGCGCGTCGCCGACCGCAAGTACGACCCGATCGTCTGGCTCGGCAACAAGCTGTTCAGGCGGTCCTAGCGAGAGCCTGCGGGATGACCAGTCCGGACTCGTACGCCGTCACCACGGCCTGAGCCCGGCTGGTCAGCCGCAGCTTCGTCATCACGCGGTTGAGGTGCGTCTTGACCGTGCCCTCGGTGACCGACAGCTTGCCCGCGATCGCGGTGTTCGTGAGCCCGGTGCCGACCAGCCGCAACACCTCGCGCTCGCGGTCGGTCAGCTCGTCCAGCCCGAACGAACCCCGTGGCGCGACAGCGGAATCGCCCTTCAGGTACGCCGCCACGAGCCGGCGCATCACGGTGGGGCTGAACCGCATCTCGCCCGCCGCGACGGCCTTGATGGCCGAGATCAGCCGCGCCGGTTCGGACTCCTTCAGCACGAACCCGGCGGCACCCAGCCGCAACGCCTCGTGGACGTGCTCGTCCAGGTCGAACGTGGTCAGCACCAGCAGGCGCGCGGACGCGGCGACGCGGGCGAGCTCGGGCAGACCCGGCAGGCGGATGTCGAGCAGCACCACGTCCGGTCTCGACGACACGGCCAGCGCGGCCGCCCCGGCACCGTCGCAGGCCTCGCCGACGACGGTCAGATCAGGTGAAGCGTTCAGCAACGCGACCAGGCCCGCACGGAACAACGGCTGGTCGTCGACCACAAGCACGCGCGTCACAATGCCCCTTAATCATGTGACGTCACCGCAGTAGATCCCCCACCACGAGCGTACCGCGAAAGTTGACGGGAGATCCACTCTTCGTGAGACGACCCGGTTCCGCTTCCGCCGATACGTTCCGGCCCATGCGCACCGCATCGGCCGACCTGCTCGCCGCCCGCACGGTCACCGTGGACGGCTCGGACGTCTACCTCCGGGTCACCGCCAGTCCCGTCGACCTGGAGATCCGCTGGTGCCGCGACGGCCGGGTGGCGGGCAGCCCCGTGCTGTTCCCCGCGGGGGACCGCTCGCGCCGGCTGCTCGGCACGAACCTCCCGGCGGGCACCACGTTCTGCCTCGACGTCGTGGGGGAGCGCGACCAGGCCTGGAGCGGAGTCGTCGACTGGAACGTCTCCCGGTGACGACGAACGGGGCGCGTCCGAAGTGGACACGCCCCGTTCCTCGCGGTGTGGTGGGTCAGACGGTGACGCCGCCACCCACAGCCGTCGACGCGTTGCCGAGCTGGACCTGCCCGGCGTCGTCGTTGTCGAGCTTGACGACCTTCTTGTTGCGGCGGTTGCGCTTCTCCAGGTACGTGGCGAGCCACGTCAGCAGGAGGCACATCCCGATGTAGATCAGGGCGACCACGATCATCACCGAGATCATGGGGCGACCGAAGTTCACCGCGTCACCACCGATGCGCGTACCCCACCGCAGCAGTTCCTCGAACGTGATGAGGAAGCCGAGCGCCGTGTCCTTCAACAGCACGACGAGCTGGCTGATGATGGTCGGCAGCATCGCCCGCAACGCCTGCGGGAGCAGCACGAACGTCATCACCTGCGTCTTGCGCATGCCCAGCGCGTACGCGGCCTCGGCCTGGCCCTTCGGCAGCGAGTTGATGCCCGCGCGGAAGATCTCCGCGAGGACCGAGCCGTTGTACAGCATCAAGCTGACCACGACGGCCGTGAACGCGCTCAGCTTGATGCCGGCGGACGGAAGGCCGTAGTAGAAGAAGAACATCATGATCACGAGCGGGATCGCGCGGAAGATCTCGACGATCACCGCCGCGGGAGTGCGCACCCAGGCGTGGTCGGACAGCCGCGCCGCGGCGAAGAGCGCACCGAACACGAGCGCCAGCACCGCGCCGACGGCGAACGCGGACAGCGTGTTGCCGATCGCCTCGACCAGCGACAGCTGGATCTGCTTGTAGTTGATCCAGTCGAGCCGGCGGGCGCTGAACTGGTCGGTGGCGATGAAGCGCATGACCACGTACGCGACCGCGGCGAGCGCCGCCGCGATGCCGACGACCGCCATGATCTTGTGACGGACGCGGGCCTTCGGGCCCGGGACGTCGAACAGCACCATGCTCATCGGGCCACGCTCCACCGCTTCTCGAAGACCTGCTGGACGTACGTCAGCGGCATCACCAGGACGACGAATCCGATCGCCACCCAGACGAGTCCGAACAGGACGTTGTCACCCTGCTCCGACAGCGCGTCGCGAATCGATCCCGCCTGGGGGACGGCGAAGCCCGAGGCGACCGTGGTGTTCTTCAGCAATGCGATCATCGTGCTCGTCATCGGCGGCACGACCGAACGCATCGCCTGCGGCAGCACCACGTTGCCGAGCATCTGCGTGAACGTGAGACCGAGCGCGCGCGAGGCCTCCGCCTGCCCGACCGGCACCGTGTTGATGCCCGAACGCACGACCTCGCAGACGAAAGCCGCGGTGTAGAGCGACAATGCGACGACGGCCGCGGTGTAGGGCTCGATCCTCAGGATCTCGAGGAGCGGATACGCGAAGAGGAAGAACACGAACACCAGCGTCAGCGGCGTGTTGCGCAGCACCGTCACGTAGGTCGCGCCGATGCCCCGGAAGACCGGCACGGGGCTGACCCGCAGCGCTGCCAGCAGCGTGCCCAGCACCAGCGAGATCACCGCCGAGATCGCGAAGAGCTGGAGGGTCTGGCCAAACAGGCGCAGGAAGAGTTCTAGGTTGTTGGTGAGGACGCTCATCGGTTTCCTTGCCGTCCGTCCGCCTTCAAAGGATCGGCCGGTGGACCCACGTGGGATCCACCGGCCACGTGACTAACGCGTCAGTAGCGGTCGATCGTCGGCTTCTCCGCCGAGGAACCCGACTTGCCGAGCGTGCCGTCGTAGATCTTCTGCCAGTCGCCACCGTCGAGCGAGGCCTGCAGGATGTCGTTCACCTTGTCGCGCAGCGCCTTGTCGTCCTTGGGCAGGCCGATGCCGTAAGGCTCCTTGGAGAAGGTCTTGCCGACGACCTTCAGCTTGCCCTCCTCGGCGGCGGCGTAGCCCTTGAGGATCGCGTCGTCCGTGGTGACCGCGTCGACCTCACCGTTGAGCAGCTTGGTGACGCACTGGGAGTAGCCCTGGAACTCCTGGATGTTCTCGGGCTCGGTGTAGCCCTTCTCCCGGACGTTCTTGATCGGCGTCGAGCCGGTGACCGAGCAGACCTTCTTGCCCTTGAGGGTCTCCGGGCCGGTGATCGACGAGTCGTCCTTCTTCACCAGCAGGTCCTGGCCGGCGACGAAGTACGGGCCCGCGAACGCGACCTTCTCCTTGCGGCCGGCGTTGATCGTGTAGGTGCCGACGTAGTAGTCGACGTCACCGTTGATCAGCGCCTGCTCGCGAGCGGCCGACTGGATCGTCTTGAACTGGATCTTCTCGGGGTCGAAGCCGAGCTTCGCCGAGATCAGTCGCGCGATGTCGATGTCGAAGCCGCTGTACTTGTTCGTCGTCGGGTCCTTGTAGCCCAGACCCGGCTGGTCCTCCTTGACCCCGACGATCAGCGAGCCGCGCGTCTTGATCTTCTCGAACGTCGGCGAGCCCTCGACCTTGACGTCCTTCGCGACGTCGAAGACACCGGCGGGCGCCGGCGTCTCGCCGGGGCCACCTTCCTTGCCACACGCGGTCAGGGCCAGTGCGCCCGTGAGCAGCACCGCCGCAAGGGTGCGAACCCTCATCGTCCTTCTCCTGCCATTCGATCTGGAAGTGGGCTGACTACTAGTGAGTCAGGATCTTGCCAAGGAAGTCCTTCGCGCGGTTGGACTTCGGGGCCGAGAAGAACTCTTCCGGGGTGGAGTCCTCGACGACCTCGCCGTCGGACATGAAGATCACCCGGTCCGCGGCCTTGCGGGCGAAGCCCATCTCGTGCGTGACGACGAGCATCGTCATGCCGTCCTTCGCGAGACCCGTCATGACGTCCAGGACCTCCTGGACCATCTCGGGGTCGAGCGCGGACGTCGGCTCGTCGAACAGCATCACCTTCGGCTTCATCGCGAGCGCGCGGGCGATCGCCGCGCGCTGCTGCTGCCCACCGGAGAGCTGAGCGGGGAACTTGTCGGCCTGGTTGGCGATGCCGACGCGCTCCAGCAGTTCCATCGCGGTCTTGCGCGCGTCGGCGGCCGGGGTCTTGCGGACCTTCACCGGCGCCAGCATCACGTTCTCGACGATGGTCTTGTGTGCGAAAAGGTTAAAAGATTGGAACACCATGCCGACATCGGCACGCAGGCGGGCCAGTTCTTTTCCTTCGGCGGGAAGTGGCTGCCCGTCGACCTCGATGACGCCGGAATCGATCGGCTCGAGGCGGTTGATGGTCCGGCACAGGGTCGACTTACCGGAACCCGACGGCCCCAGCACGACCACTACCTGCCCCTTCGGCACTTCCAGCTGCACGTTCTTGAGCACGTGCAACGGGCCGAAGAACTTGTCCACACCCGCCACACGAATCATCGGCGGGGCAGAGGCGGCAGTCATCCAGTCCTCCATTTGGGGTCGTCGGCGTTGGCGGAAACCTAGGTGTCCGCCACCACACCAGTCCAGGACATTGAGCAAGACTTAGGGTCTCAACTCTGTCACAGGCAGACATCGGTTGCCCGGGAGGTAGCGAAAGTGCGCGTGCTGCTCGTCGAGGACGACGACAGGGTCGCCGAGGCCTTGGTCCCAGCCCTGACCAGACGGGGTTTCCACGTGGACCGGCAGGCCACGGGCCGCGGCACGCTCGACCGCCTCACCGGCGTCGACGTGGTGCTGCTCGACCTCGGCCTGCCCGACATGGACGGCGTGACGCTGTGCCGTGCCATCAGGGCCGCGTCGGACGTCGCGATCATCGTGGTGTCCGCGCGGGGGGAGATCGACGACCGGATCCTCGGCCTGCACGCCGGGGCCGACGACTACCTCGTCAAGCCTTACGACGTGGGAGAACTGGTCGCGCGGGTGCACGCGGTGCGGCGGCGCCGCGGTGCCGATCCGGTCGGGGTGGGCGCGGTGTCCACCGAGGTGTTCGAGACCGGTGACGTCCGGGTCGACCTGGGGCGTCACGAGGTCACGGTCGCGGGGGAGTCGGTCGCCCTGTCCCGCAAGGAGTTCCAGGTGCTCGCGCTGGTGATGGCCGCGGGCGGCGCGGTCTGCACGCGGGAGCGGATCCTCGCCGAGGTGTGGGGCCGCACGTGGTCCGGTGCGAACCGGACGCTCGACGTGCACGTCGCCACGCTGCGGACGAAGCTCGGCAGGCCGGCGCTGCTGGAGACGGTGCGGGGCGTCGGCTACCGGCTCGGGCAGGTGTGATCTCGATTGGGTGATCTTTTTCCGTCGGCGTGTCGCGATCGGGTGGGGTGACGGGCTGTGAGGTCTCGGCTGCTGGGCGTGGTGCTCGCCCTGATCGTGCTCGTCCTGGTGGGCCTGGGCGTGCCGCTGGGCCGCAACGTGGCGGCCGCGGAGCAGCAGGAGATGTTCCTCGACCGGCTCACCGACACCAGCCGGTTCGCCTCGCTCGCGCAGCGGCCGCTGATCGACCGCAGCCCGAACCTGCTGCGCCCGGAGCTCGAGCGCTACGACGAGCTGTACGACATCGGCGTGGCCGTGGTGGACCGCGACGCGCCGACCGTGCCGCTCGTGGCGTCGCGCAACGACCTCGCGCTCGGCGACAGCGGCGTGCAGGACCTGGTCAGCAAGGCGCTGGCCGGGCGCCTGCCGGTCGCGCCGGCGTTGTTCGCGCCGTGGAGCGACACCAAGCTCGTGCTCGCCGAGCCGGTGCTGGTCGACGGCGAGGTGCGCGGCGCGGTGATCACGTTCTCGCCGACCGACAAGACCCGGTTCGAGGTGCTGGCCTGGTGGGCGGTGCTGCTCGCGGCGAGCCTGCTGGTGCTGGCGCTCGCGGTGCTGCTCGCGCTGCCCGTCGTGCGCTGGACGCTGCGGCCCGTGCAGGCGCTCGACGACGCCACGGGCAAGCTCCTCGCCGCGGTCGTGGCGGGCCGGCCGGTGCCGCCGGTGGGCGCCGAGTCCGGGCCGCCCGAACTGCGGCAGCTGTCCCGGTCGTTCGACCAGATGGCCGCCAACGTGAGCGGTGTGCTCGCCGCGCAACGGGCGTTCGTGGCGGACGCGTCACACCAGCTTCGCAACCCGTTGACCGCCCTGAAACTCAGACTGTCCAACCTGGAGGGACACGTCGACTCCGAGGCGGAGGTGCACCAGGTCGAGGCGCTCAGCGAGACCGACCGGCTCAACCGCATCCTCGACGAGCTGCTCGCCATGGCGCGCGCCGAGTCCAGCTCGGTGGACCCGGTCCCGGTCGACGTCGACAAGTCCGTGGCGGCGCGGCTGTCCGCGTGGCAGGCGGCCGCGGCGGCCAAGGAGGTGCACCTGGTGCTCGACGGGGAGAAGGTCGGCATGGCCCTGTCCCCGCCGCGCGGCGTCGAGACGATCCTCGACGCACTGCTCGACAACGCCCTGAAGTTCACCGCCGAGGGCACGCTGATCGTGGTCGACGCGCGCAAGTCCGACGGCGTCATCCGGCTGTCGGTCGCCGATCACGGGCCCGGGCTGCAACCCGACGAGCTGGAGCGCGCCACCGACCGGTTCTGGCGCAGCCCGGCCCACCAGAACGTGCCGGGCTCCGGGCTGGGGCTCTCGATCGTGCGGCTGGTCGTGGAACGCGTCGACGGCACGGTGGCCCTGGAGTCCCCTGAGGACGGTGGCCTGAAGGTCGTGATCACGCTCCCGGCGATCTAGACCTTCACCTCGCGGTAGTAGCGCATGGCGCCGTTGTGCAACGGCACAGGCGACGTCTCGATCGCGGAGCGCTGTTCGATCGTGCGCGCCGCGGAGTGGGCCTTCACCAGGTCGGGCTGGCCCTCGAACAGCTGCCGCACCAGCGCCTCGGCGACGTCGTCGGGCATGGACTCCTGCACGAGCAGGAAGTTGCGCACCACCAGCGTGATGACCGGCCCGGACTGCAGGTTGTAGATCGAGGCCGGCAGCGTCGCGGAGCCGTACACCGGGTACTGCTGGCGGAACTGCGGCAGGTCGTCCTTGAGGTCGAGCATCCGCACGCCGAGGCCCTTGGTTAGGTTGGTGATGCTCGGCGTGGGCAGGCCGCCCGACCAGAAGAACGCGTCGAGCTTGCCCTCCTGCATCTGCTGCGCGGAGTCGTCGAGGCCGAGGCTGACCGCCTGCGGCGTGACGTTCGCGGCCTTCAGCAGCCGGTTCGCGATGATCTCGACGCCCGACCCGGTCGCGCCGGTCGACACGCGCAGCCCGGACAGCTCGCGCAGCTTCGTCACCGGCAGGTCGGCGCGCACGATCACCTGCAGGTAGTCGTCGTGCATGCGGGCGAGCGCGCGCAGCTTCTCCGAGCCGGGGACGCCCTCGAGCGCGTCGGCCTGCGAGAAGCCGACCTGGGCCTGGTTGCTGACGAGGCGCAGCACGTTGTCCCGCGACCCGTCCGTGCGCACGACCTGGGGCCGCGCGATGCCGAGCCGGCCGCTCCAGACGTCCGCCAGGCCGTTGCCGAGCGAGTAGTAGACGCCGAACTCGCTGCCGGTGGCCATCGTGATCTTGATGTCCGAGACCGTGCTGGTGCAGCCCGTCAGGACCGTTGCGGCGGCCAGCAGGGACACGGCGGCATGTACTCGTCCGAACATCAGCGCATCGTGCCACGGGGGTACCGGGCCGGTGCACCCGACGAAGGTCCTGCCTGGTCAACGTGTGGATGCGGTCTGCTTTGCCCGGTCCGCGCGACTCGGGCGTGTGACCAGGAGTTATCGTGTTGACGTGAGTACCGCGCAGGTTCGCAAGAGCTTCCAGATCCGCACGTTCGGGTGTCAGATGAACGTGCACGACTCCGAGCGGCTCGCCGGTCTGCTCGAAGACGCGGGCTACGAGCGGGCGACCGAGGCCGAACAGCCCGACGTCGTCGTCTTCAACACCTGCGCGGTCCGCGAGAACGCAGACAACAAGCTGTACGGCACGCTCGGCCACCTCGCCCCGCAGAAGGCGGCCAAGCCCGGCATGCAGATCGCCGTCGGCGGCTGCCTCGCCCAGAAGGACCGCAGCGAGATCGTGCGCCGCGCCCCGTGGGTGGACGTCGTGTTCGGCACGCACAACATCGGTTCGCTGCCCGTGCTGCTCGAACGCGCCCGCCACAACTCCGAGGCGCAGGTCGAGATCCTCGACGCGCTGGAGACGTTCCCGTCGTCGCTGCCGGCCGCGCGCGACTCCGCCTACTCGGGCTGGGTGTCGATCTCGGTGGGCTGCAACAACACCTGCACGTTCTGCATCGTGCCCTCGCTGCGCGGCAAGGAGAAGGACCGCCGCCCCGGCGACGTGCTGGCCGAGGTGCAGACGCTGGTCGACGAGGGCGTGCTGGAGGTGACGCTGCTGGGCCAGAACGTCAACTCCTACGGCGTCGAGTTCGGCGACCGGCTCGCGTTCGGCAAGCTGCTGCGCGCCTGCGGGGAGATCGACGGGCTGGAGCGCGTCCGCTTCACCTCGCCGCACCCCAAGGACTTCACCGACGACGTCATCGCCGCCATGGCCGAGACGCCGAACGTGTGCCACAGCCTGCACATGCCGCTGCAGTCCGGTTCGGACCGGCTGCTCAAGGCGATGCGCCGCTCGTACCGCACCGAGAAGTACCTGGGGATCATCGAGAAGGTCCGCGCCGCCATGCCGGACGCCGCGATCACCACGGACATCATCGTCGGCTTCCCCGGTGAGACCGAGGAGGACTTCCAGGGCACGCTCGACGTCGTGCGCCAGGCCCGGTTCTCGTCGGCGTTCACCTTCCAGTACTCGAAGCGGCCCGGCACCCCGGCCGCCGAGCTGCCGGACCAGCTGCCCAAGGCCGTCGTGCAGGAGCGCTTCGACCGGCTGGTGGCGCTGCAGAACGAGATGACGCACACGCTCAACAAGGAGCAGGTCGGCCGCACGGTCGAGGTGCTCGTCGCGACCGGTGAGGGCAAGCGCGACGCGGAGACGCAGCGCATGAGCGGTCGCGCGCGCGACGGACGCCTCGTGCACTTCACGCCCGGTGCGACCGTTCCGCGTCCCGGTGACGTCGTCGAGACCGTCGTGACGTACGCGGCGCCGCACTACCTCGTCGCGGACGGCGAACCGCTGTCGTGGCGGCGCACCAAGGCCGGTGACCGTTCGGAGGCCGGCATCAAGCCCAAGACCGCGGGCATCGGCCTGGGTCTGCCGTCGTTCGGGGCGCCCGAGCCCCTGCCCGCCGTGTCCGGATGTGCGGCCCAGTGAGTGAGGACGACTTCTTGCGCAAGGAAATCGACTCGGTGGAGCACGAGGCCGCCAAGCGGATCGACCCCGGCACCGGCGCGCTGACGATCTCGATCGCGGTGCTCGCGATCCTGGTCTCGCTGATCCTGCCGTGGATCGGGGAGTACACCGGGCTGCAGGTCGTGCTGGGCGAGTCGACGCTCTTCCTGCCGAAGCTGTTCTCGTACCTCGCACTGGGTGTCGGCGTGGTCGGCTCCGGCATCACGCTCGCGGTGCGGCGCTGGGGGCTCACCTGGGTGTGCTCGCTCGGGCTGTTCGCGGGCTCGATCATCGGCGTGCTGTCGATCTGGACGCAGCAGACCACGACGAGCAACAAGACGATCGGCCCCGGCCCCGGTCTCGGGCTGATCATCGCGGTGATCGCCGTGATCGTGCTGCTGGTGAAGTGGGTGAAGATCGCGGCGTCGCGGCCGCCCCAGCTCTGACGGTTGTAATGATCCGAACGGTGTTCCCGACACGCTGGGCATGACGGACGCGGGGGAGCACCACGCGAACTCCACGCACGGCGACAACAGCGGCATGGTCGTGCAGGCGCGCGACCTGTACATCGGTGGTCGGCGCACGCCGTCCCGCCTGGTGCGCGCCGGCATCGTGATCGGAGTGGTGGTGGCGCTGGCCGCGGCCGCGATCGCTGCCCTGTACCTGCGGGAGGACGGCGGTCAGCAGGCCGCCGCAGACCCTTCGGTGTCCGCTCCGCCGTTGCTCTCCACCGCCACGACGACGCCGGGCACGTCGTCGGGGACGACCACCCCACCGCCTGCTCCCGGTCCGTTCACGACCGGTGCGCCGATCGTGAAGCCCGTGCCGGTGCCGACGACGCTGGTGCCCCCACAGCCGCCTCCGCCGCCGCCCGGTCCGACGAAGCCCGCCACCGACGGCCCCGGCTACCTGGTGCCCGCGGGCAACGACCAGAAGGCCGCGGACTTCTACCAGAACAGCTGGAACGACGCGGTGATGTGGGAGCGGCACCCGCCGAGCGACGGCACGAGCTTCCAGCCGTTCTGGGCACGCGAGTTCTCGGACGCCGACCACAGCGCGTTCCGCATCCGCAACCAGCGCGGGAACCTCTGCATGGAGCCGGTGTACCAGGAGAACTTCGGCGAGCACGTCAAGGCGAACGCCTGCAACCCGAGCAACGACGCGCAACTGTGGCGAGTGGTGAACACCGACCAGTTCGCCCACGTGACGTCCGGGCGGTGCCTCGGGACGGCCAACAGCGGTTCGTACGAGAACGGCACCTGGCTGATCGCGTCGCTGTGCACGGGCAGCGCCGACCAGCGCTGGCGCATCGCCCGCTAGAAGGCCCTGAAACGTCCGAGAGCCCTTCTCCGCAGCGGGAGAAGGGCTCTCGGACGTTAGAACCTCTAGCGGGTCGCCAGGGCCTGCTCAGCGGCGGCGAGCCACTCGCGCCACTGGGCCGCCTGCGCCTCTGCCTGCTCGGTGCGGCGCTTGTCGCCCGCGGCACGGGCCTTCGCGGCCTGCGCCTCGAACTGCTCCACCCGCTCGCGGAACTGCGCCACGCGGGCCTCGGCCTCGGGGTCGGACCGGCGCCACTGGGCGTCGACCGCGCCGCGGACCTTCTCCTCGATGGTGCGGAGCTTGCCCTCGAGCTCGCGGATGCGCTCGCGCGGCACCTTGCCGATCGCGTCCCAGCGCTCCTGGATCTTGTAGAGGTGCTGGCGCGCGGCCTCGAGGTCGGTCGACGGGTCGATCGTCTCGGCCTCGGCGAGCAGTTCCTCCTTCAGCTTCGCGTTGGCCGTGAACTCGGCGTCCCGCTCGCTGAACGCCTCGGAGCGCTTCTGGAAGAACGCGTCCTGCGCGGCCCGGAACCGCTGCCACAGCGCGTCGTCGGCCTCCTTGGGCGCACGCCCGGCGGCCTTCCACTCGACCATGAGCTCCTTGTAGCGACCGGCCGTGGGGCCCCAGTCGTCGGAGTCGACGAGCTTCTCGGCCTCCTCGACCAGCGCCTGCTTGGAGGTCTTGGCCACCGAGCGCTGGCGGTCGAGGTCCGCGAAGTGCGAGCCGCGACGGCGGTTGAACGCGTCCCGGGCCTTCGAGAACCGGCGCCACAGCTGCTCGTCGGTCTTGCGGTCGACGCCGCGGATGGTCTTCCACTCGTCGAGGATCTGCCGCAGCCGGTCGCCCGCGACCTTCCACTGGGTCGACTCGTTCGCGATCGACTCGGCCTCGTCGACGAGCGCCTGCTTGCGCGCCACGGACTGGGCTCGGGCGGCCTCCTTGGCCTCCTTCGCCTTCTCCATACCCGCCTCGGCCCGCTCCAGCACGTGCTCGACGCGAGCGGCCAGCGCCTTCAGGTCACCGACGACGGCGGCCTCGGCCAGCTGCTCCTTGACGTGCTTCGCGCTGGTCAGGGCGTGCTTGGGGTCGCCGGCGCCGGACGCGAGCCGCGAGACCAGCAGCTCGACCTCGGTGCGCAGGTCGTCGAAGCGCCGCGCGAAGTGCGCGAGGCCCTCGACCGGCTCCCCGGCCTGCCACGACCCGACGGCGCGTTCGCCGTCCTCGGTCTTCACGTACACGGTGCCGTCGGCGTCCACGCGCCCCCAGCGGTCAGGGTGGTCCGACGCCACGGGGACGGCCGGAGCGCTCGCCGGCGCCGCGGTCTCCTTCGGCGTGTGTTCGACCCCGCTCTCGGCTGCACCCTCGACTGGGGCGGTCTCCGCCACGGCCTGCGGTGTGCTGTCCTGCTCCGACATCGCCGGTTCCTCCCGTCTGACGCCCGTGCCTGCCACGGGCGCCCCGCCAGAAGCGGGGCCGATGCAATACGGGCGCTGGAGGGTCTCCCGTCCCCAGTTCCCCGCGCGCATTCAAACAGGTCAGAGCTCGACTCGGTACTGGGAGTCCACGATAGGTAGCCTCGTTCGTTGTGATCACCCGCGCTGCGGTGGTGCCGCACCCACCTCTTCTGGTGCCAGAACTGGTCGTGGGAGCCGCCGCCGAAACCGAACCCGTGCGCGCCGCAACCCTTGCCGCAGCAGGAAAACTGCCCGGTCCGTGGGTCGCCGTCGCGGTGGACCGCGGCGGCCGCGCGACCTGGGCGCCCCCGTTGTCGGGAACTTTTCTCGGTTATGGGGTCGATCTGCCCGTGTCACTCGGCGGTGACCTGCCGCCGGACGCGGAGATTCCGTTGCCAGTGCTAATCACCGCCTGGCTGCGGGAACACTGCGCAGTCGAGGTGTCACGCGTTGAACTCGTCCCACCTGATCTGGCCCCTTCGGACTGTGTCTCGTTAGGACGGCGGCTCGCGGCCGAGGACGCCGGCCTGCTGGTCCTCGGCGACGGCTCGACCCGCCACGGCCCGCGCTCGCCGGGCTCGGACGACGAGCGTTCGGGACCTTTCGACTCTTTGGTCCACAGTTTGCTCGCCGCCGCCGATGTGGACGGCCTGCTCGGCCTCGACCCCGCCCTGGCCCACGAGCTGGGCGCGCAGGGCCGTGCGGCGTGGCAGGTCCTCGCCGGCGTGCCCGGCCCCTGGCGCTGCACCGGCGCCGAGTTCTTCGTACCTGCCGGCGTGGGCTACCACGTCGCCGTCTGGGAGCGCCCGTGATCACCCCCATCGCTGTGGTCGGCCCCACCGCCACCGGCAAGTCGGACCTGGCCGTCGCACTCGCCGAACGCTTCGGCGGAGAGGTCGTCAACGCCGACGCCATGCAGCTCTACCGCGGCATGGACATCGGCACGGCCAAGATGCCCGTCGCCGAACGCCGCGGCGTGCCGCACCACCTGTTCGACGTCCTGTCCGTCACCGAGACCGCGTCCGTCGCGGCCTACCAGCGCGAGACCAGGGCCGTCGTCGAGGACCTGCTCGCCGCCGGACGGCCGCCGGTCCTCGTCGGAGGTTCGGGACTTTACGTCCAGGCGGTGCTCGACGACCTGAAGTTCCCGGGCACCGACGACGCGGTGCGGCTGCGGTTCGAGGCCGAGCTCGCCTCGCTCGGCTCCGAGGCGTTGCACCGGCGCCTGGAGGAGCTCGACCCGGCCGCCGCGATCGCGATCCTGCCGTCCAACGGCCGCCGCATCGTGCGCGCGCTGGAGGTCATCGAGCTGACCGGGCAACCGTTCTCGGCGAACCTCCCGAAGCCCGGCCCCGCCCGCTACGGCACCGTCCAGATCGGCGTCGACCGCGAGGTGTCCGAACTGGACGAGCGCGTCGACCTGCGGGTGGACCAGATGTTCCAGGCGGGCCTCGAGGCCGAGGTGCGCGCCCTGGTCCGGATCGGCCTGCGCGACGGCAAGACCGCGTCCCGCGCCCTCGGCTACCAGCAGGTGCTGTCCGCAATGGACGGAGCCTGCACGATCGACTTCGCCGCCGAGGAGACCAAGCGCGCCACCCGCCGGTTCGTGCGGCGGCAGCGCTCGTGGTTCCGGCGTGACCAGCGCATCACCTGGCTCGACGGCGCGCGCCCGGATCTTTTGGAGGCCGCCGGTAACCTGGTGCCGTGGAGTTCGTGAAGGGGCACGGCACGGAGAACGACTTCGTCATCCTGCCCGACCTCGATGACCAGCTGGACCTGACCGTCGCGCGCGTCCAGGCGCTGTGCGACCGGCAGCGCGGCCTGGGCGCCGACGGCGTGCTGCGCGTCGTGCGGTCCGAGGGCAAGTGGTTCATGGACTACCGCAACGCCGACGGTTCCATCGCCGAGATGTGCGGCAACGGCCTGCGCGTCTTCGCCCGCTACCTGGTCGACGCGGGCCACCAGCCGCAGGGCGAGTTCGTCGTGGGCACGCGCGCCGGCGACAAGACGGTGACGACGCACCCGGACGGCTCCGTCACGAACGACATGGGCCCCGCCCGCGTCACCGGCACGTCCATCGCCGCGGTCGGCGGCGCCGGCATCGGCGGCTTCGCGGTCGACGTCGGCAACCCGCACCTCGCGTGCGTCACCGACACCCCGGTCGAGGGCTTCGACCTCACCGTGCCGCCCGGCTTCGACCCGGTGATGTTCCCGCACGGCGTGAACGTCGAGCTGATCAACGTCATCGGTGACTCCGACCGCGGCGGGGCGCTGCGCATGCGAGTCTACGAGCGCGGCGTCGGCGAGACCCGCTCCTGCGGCACCGGCACCGTCGCGTCGGTCGCGTCCTGGCTCGCGGGCCAGGGCCGCACCACCGGCGAGGCGACCGTCGACGTCCTCGGCGGCCAGGTCCGCGTGACCATCGAGCCGACGACGTCGACCCTCACCGGACCTGCCGTGCTCGTCGCGCGCGGCGAGCTCGACAAGTCCTGGTGGGACGCCCTCGCGTAACACCCGCGAACGTCAGTTAGAGCTTGTAACTCTCGATCTTCCCGAGCCGGTCGGGCCTGACCACGCTCGGGTTCGAGTCCGGCGCCGTGAGGCACACGAGGTGGTCGTCGACGACGGCGACGGCGAAACACGTCTGCGTCGTCTCGACCCGGTGCGTGACCTTGCCGCCCTCGGTCACCCGGAACACCGCGGGCTGCAACGCCGGCGCCACCCACACGCCGTCCCCGTCGCCCGCGATCCCGTCCGGCGCGATCCCCAGCTCCTTCACATCGGCCCACACCCTGCGGTTTTGCAACGATCCGTTGCGGTCGACCGCAAATGAAGTGAGCTGGAATGCAACGGTCTCGGCGACGACGAGGATGCTCCCGCTCTCCGACTCGCCCGTCGGGTCGGGCAGCAGCGCCATGCCGTTCGGGAACTTGAGGTCCTCGGCGGCGACGCTGACGGAGCCGTCCGGTTGCACGAGTGCGAGCGAGGCGCCGAGCGGGTCGAAGTCGGGTTCGAGCAACCGCGGGATGCCGACCTCGTCGATCAGGCCGTGCAGGTCGAAGCCGAAGTTGCCGACGTACGCGCGGCCCTCGGCGTCGACGAGCATGTCGTTCGCGTGGAACGTCGCGATGTGCGAGATGTCGGCGTGCACGACGAGTTCGTCCCCGACGAGCCTGCGCACCGTCCGGTCGAGCATCGACACGACGAGCAGGCTCCCGTCGGGCAGCCAGCCGAGGCCCGACGGCTGGCCGTCGAACGCGACGACGACCTCGTCGTCACCCGTCGCTAGGTCGAGGGCGTGCACCTCGCCCGCGTAGAAGTCCGAGTAGTAGAGGCGGCCGTCCGGACCGCGCCGCGGCCCCTCGCCGAAGTGAAGACCGTCCCGCACAACCTTCGTATCAGCCATGAACCGCGACGCTAGACGCGGTCGGCAGGTCACGCATAGACCGCAACGGCGAGAACAGCACCCACAACATGCCCGCCACCGACCCCACCAGCGACACCCACAGCGTCGGCACGATCCCGATCCACGTCCCGAGCCCACCGCCGAGCAACGCGCCGAGCGGCGTCGCGCCCCACACCACCCAGCGGATCGACGCGTTCATGCGGCCCAGCAGGTGGTCGGGGCAGATCGCCTGCCGGTAGCTCACCTGGCCGACGTTGTAGACGACGACGCCGAACGAGCTGATCGCGAGCCCGGCCATGGCGAACCCGATACCCCAGCCCGGCTTCGTGAACGGCATCAGCAGCACGAACGGCCAGGTCAGCAGCGGCACGAGCCAGATCAGCCGCGCCTGTCCCACCAGCACGCCGAGCCGGTGCGCGACCATCGCTCCGAGCACGCCGCCGACCCCGCTCGCGCTGAACACCAGGCCCGCCGTGCCCTCGTTCAGCCCGGCGACCCGCAGCAGGAACAGCACGCTGACGGCGTTCTGGATGCCGTGGAAGAAGTTCGACGTGCCGGTGCAGGCCACGATCTTGCGCAGGGTGGCGTTGCCGAAGACGAACCGCAGCCCCTCCATGATCTCGCGGCGCAGGTGCGGGTCCGGGTGGCGTTCCGGCGCCGGCTCGACGCTGCGGATCCGGACCAGGAAGAACGCCGAGCTCAGGTAGCCGAGGCCGGTCCCGAGCACGCCGTTGGCCGCGCCGAGGAACTGCGCCACGTAGCCGCCGATCGCCGGTCCCGACACGTCGGCCACGGACATGCTGGCCTGCAGTTTCGAGTTGCCCTCGACGAGCTGGTCGCGACCCACCAGCGACGGCAGGTACGACTGGTACGCGACGTCGAAGAAGACCGTGCACACGCCGACCGCGAGGCTCACGACGACCAGTTGCGGCAGGTCGAGCACGCCCAGCCACCACGCCACGGGCACGCTCAGCATCAGCGTGGCGCGCACGACGTCCATCCAGATCATCAGCGGTTTGCGGCGCATCCGGTCGACCCAGACGCCCGCGGGCAGTCCGATCAGCAGGAACGCCACCGTGCTCGCCGCCGCCAGCAACCCCATCTCGAACGGTGTCGCGTGCAGCACACCCGCCGCGAGCAGCGGGATGACCGTGATGCCGATGCTCACGCCGAACTGGCTGATCGTGTCGCCGACCCACAGCCGGCGGAAGTCGTGATGCCCCCAAAGCGCCATGCCGGGGAGTCTGCGCCGAGTGATTGGAAACTGTCAATCACTCACTTAGACTGAGCCCGTGGCACTGTCTGGGAAGCGACGTCCCGCGACGAGCGAGGAAGCCGCCGCGCTGAGCTCCGACCTGCGGCTCCGCATCATCCGCCTGACGTTCGAACGGCCGCTCACGAACAAGGAGCTGGCGCAGCGGCTCGGCAAGGACCCGGCCACGACGCTGCACCACGTGCGCAAGCTCGTCGCCACCGGGTTCCTGGAGGCGATGCCGCCGCGCGCGGGCAACAGGGGAGCGAAAGAGATCCCCTACCGGTCGACGGGACTGTCCTGGCAGCTCGACAACAGCGAAAATGCGGTCGCCGTCGGCGAGGCGATGTTGCACGCTTTCCTCGGCGAGGTTGCCGACATCGGGCTCAGTGACGTGGATCAGAGCCGCCTGGTCGTCACCGTCGACCCGGAGGAACTAAAGCAGCGGCTCGCGTCGTTGATGGATGAGCTGGCCGCGCAACCGGTCAAGCCGGATGTTCCCCGTGTGGCGATCTACCTCGCGGTGTATCCGGGGGACTAACGGTCCGTGGGACGATGAAGGGCAAATGACGGAAAACATCCAGAGCACAGAGTTCGACCCCGAGTTCGACGAGTCGTGGGACGACGACTTCTCGACCGGCGACTACGAACTCGCCGAACGCGCCGCACTGCGCCGTGTCGCGGGGTTGTCCACCGAGCTCGAGGACATCACCGAGGTCGAGTACCGGCAGCTTCGCCTGGAGCGGGTCGTGCTCGTCGGGGTGTGGACCGAGGGCACGGCCGCGGACTCCGACGCGTCGATGGCCGAGCTGGCGCGCCTCGCCGAGACGGCGGGCTCCGAGGTCCTCGAAGGCGTCGTGCAGCGGCGCGACAAGCCCGACGCGGCGACGTACATCGGGTCCGGCAAGGTCTCCGAGCTGCGCGACGTCGTGCAGTCGACCGGCGCCGACACGGTGATCTGCGACGGCGAGCTCTCGCCCGGCCAGCTGCGCCAGCTGGAGGAGAAGCTCAAGGTCAAGGTCATCGACCGCACCGCGCTGATCCTGGACATCTTCGCGCAGCACGCGCGGTCCAAGGAGGGCAAGGCGCAGGTCGAGCTGGCCCAGCTGCAGTACCTGATGCCGCGCCTGCGCGGCTGGGGTGAGACGTTGTCGCGGCAGGCCGGTGGTCGTGCCGGCGGTGGCAACGGTGGTGTGGGTCTGCGCGGTCCCGGTGAGACGAAGATCGAGACCGACCGCCGCCGCATCCGCGCGCGCATCGCGAAGCTGCGCCGGGAGATCGCCGCGATCGGCGTCATCCGCGAGACCAAGCGGGGCCGCCGCACGGCGAACGAGATCCCGAGCGTCGCCATCGCGGGCTACACCAACGCGGGCAAGTCGTCGCTGCTCAACGCGCTGACCGGCGCCGGAGTCCTGGTGGAGGACGCGCTGTTCGCCACCCTCGACCCGACGACGCGCCGCGCGCTGACGCCCGAGGGCCTGCCGTACACGCTGACGGACACGGTCGGCTTCGTCCGGCACCTGCCGCACCAGCTGGTCGAGGCGTTCCGCTCCACGCTGGAGGAGGTCGGCCAGTCCGACCTGCTCGTGCACGTGGTCGACGGCTCCGATGCCATGCCGGAACAGCAGGTCAAGGCCGTGCGCGAGGTCCTCGCCGAGATCAACGACAAGACCGAGACGCCGATGCCGCGCGAGCTCCTCGTCGTGAACAAGATCGACGCGGTGGGCGACCTGGGCATGGCCCGGCTGCGGCACCTGTTCCCGGACGCGTCGTTCGTGTCGGCGCACTCGGGCGTGGGCATCGAGGAGCTGCGGGTCCGCATCGCCGAGCTGATGCCGCGACCCGAGGTCGTGGTCGAGGCGCTCGTGCCGTACGCGCGCGGCGAGGTCGTCGCCCGCGTGCACCGCGACGGCGAGGTGCTGTCCGAGAAGCACACGGAGTCGGGCACGCTGCTGTCCGCCCGCGTGCGCCCGGACCTCGCCGGCGTCCTCGAGGAGTTCGCGACGAACGGGACGCCTGCTTGATCCTCCCGCCTCCACCGGTGGACGTGTGCCCGGTAGCCATGCAGGAGCTCTCCGGGCTCACGTCCAACGGCACAGAGTTCTTCGCCGTCAGCGACAGCGACAACGGCACGCTGCGCATCCAGGTCATGGGCCGCGACTGCGTCGTGAAGCGCACGATCACCGCGCCCGTCGACCCGTACGACGTCGAAGACCTGGCGATGACGCCGGACGGCACCCTCTGGGCGTCCGACACCGGCGACAACAGCAAGTCCCGCTCCACGGTCGCCCTGCACAAGGTCTCGCCTTCGGGCGCCGTGGAGCGGTTCCGCGTCACCTACCCGGACGGCAAGCACGACGCCGAGGCGCTGCTCATCGACAAGTCCGGCACGCCGTACATCATCACGAAGGAACCCCTCGGCTCCGCGCTGGTGTACCGCCCAACGGGCCCCCTCCGCACCGATGCATCGGTACCGCTGGAGCAGGTCACCCGCGTGTCGCTGTCGACCACGGACACCCCGGGCGGCCCGCTGGAGGGCACCCTCGACTCGCGCCTGGTGACCGGAGCGGCCTCCACGGCCGACGGCTCCGTCATCGCCCTGCGCACCTACACCGACGCGTACCTCTTCCCGGTCCCCGACGGCGACGTCGTCAAGGCCCTGTCCGGCGACCCGGTGCGCGTCCCGCTGCCGAACGAACCCCAGGGCGAGGCCATCGCCTTCGACCCGGACGGCACCCTGCTGTCCGCCTCGGAAGGCGCCGGCACGCCGATCCGCGCCGTGGCGGGAGCCGCGGCCCTGGCCCAGCCACCCGCGCCGACGACCACGACGCCACCCCCGGCGGCCGACGAGCCGCAGGCGGCGCCACCCGCGTCGTCGTCCTGGCAGAACTGGCCGCTGGCGCTCTCCCTGGGCGGCATCGCGCTGGTCGTCGCCCTGGTCATCGGCCTGCGGTTCCGCCGTCGCGCCTGAGCTCAGTCCCAGGCGACGGGCATCCGGTCCAGACCGCCGATCACCAGGCTCTGCCGGCGCGGCAGCTCGTCCTCGGCAACGGCGAGCCGCAACTTCGGGAACCGCGCGAACAACCCCGGAAAAGCGATCTTCAACTCGATCCGCGCGAGGTGCTGGCCGATGCACTGGTGAATCCCGTGCCCGAACGCGAGGTGCCCGGCGGCCCCGCGAGCGAGATCCAGGACGTCGGGATCCGCGTACCGCGCCGGATCCCGGTTGGCCGACCCCAGTTCCACGAACACGGTGTCACCGGCCCGCACGACGACGCCGTCGATCTCGACGTCCTCCACCGCGGTCCGCGCCGTGTCGGGCGTGAGGCTGATGTACCGCAGCAACTCCTCGACCGCCGCCGCCGGATCGGCGAACAACGCCTCCACCCGTGCGGGCTCCCGCATCAGCTCCAGCGCGCCGAGCGACAACATGTTCGTCGTCGTGTCGAGCCCGCCCCCGAGCAACGCCATGCCCATGGCGGCCATCTCGTCGTCCGTCAGGTCGCTGCCCGAGTTGACGAGATCGCTCAGCACGTCGTCGGTCGGGCGCGCCCGCTTGGCCGCGACCATCTCCAGCATGAACGCCTGCAGCCGTTCGAACGCGGCGTACATCTCCTCCGCCGCTCCGGCCTCCGCACCGCTCGCGCCGGTCAGCACCACGGCGTCCTGCTGGAACTCCTCCCGCCGCTCGTACGGCACCCCGAGCAGCTCGCAGATCATCAGCCCGGGCACCGGCACGGCGAAGTGCTCGACCAGGTCGGCCGGCGACCCCTGCGCGGCCAGCACGTCGAGGTGCTCACTCGTGATCACCTCGAGCCGCTCCGCGAGCAGCCGCATCCGCCGCACGGTGAACTGCCCGGTGAGCCTGCTCCGGTACCGCGTGTGCTCCGGCGGGTCGTGGTCGGTGAACGCACCGGGCGGCGACGGCGGCGCGTCACCGGGGCTCCCCGGCCCGAACGGGTTGTGCATCCGATCCGGCCGGATGCTGAACCGGCCGTCCGCGAGCACCGCCCGCACGGTCGCGTGATCGTGCGCCCTCCACCCTGCGTGGCCGTCCGGGAACGTCATCGGACTCAACGCCATTGCTCCCCCTTGCAACGAGTGTCTTTCCCCGAACTTCAAGCTAAGAACGTTTGCGGACGAAGTCAAAAGACTCATTGCAATGGCTTGGAGCGCAAGGCACCATGGGGTTGTGCCTGGTAAACGCCTAGACGAAGAAGAACGGCAGCTCATCGCCCAGTTCCTCTGGGACGGGCTGGGCTACTCCGAGATCGGGAGGCGGTTGCAAAGGCCGGCCTCGACGATCCAGCGCGAGGTGGTCCGCAACGGCGGCCACAACGCTTACCGGCCGGGCGCCGCGCACCGGGCCGCGAGCGAGCGCGCGTCGCGCAGGATTCCCTCGGTGGACGACCTCGACATCGACGACGAGGCCTACTCGTTCGACCGCAGCCCGCTGAAGGTGCAGGAGTTCCACCTCCGGTTGGAGAGGGTGTTCCGGCAGACCGGGCTCACGCGCACCGCGTCGCGGATCCTCGCCGAGATCTTCATGACCGACCGGGGCAGCCTCACCGCGACGGAACTCGTCCTGCGGCTGTCGGTCAGCCCGGGCACGGTGTCGCGGTCGGCGGCCTACCTGCAGGACATCGATCTGCTGCACAGCGAGCGCGACGGCAAACGTGTGCGCTACTTCCTGGGCGACGACCTCTGGTACCGGGCGTGGCTCTCCAGCGCCCAGCGCAACTCGACCTGGGCGGACACCGGACTGGACGGTGCCGAGATCTTCGGTCTCGACACGCCGGTCGGTGCCCGCCTCAAGGACATGGGCCAGTTCTTCGCGTTCGTCGTCGTGGACATGGAGGCCACGAGGCAGAAGTGGCTCGACTTCTTCGAGAAGAAGAAGCGGGCCCGCGGGGAGAGCTAGGGGAGACGCCGGAGCACGGTCACGACCTTGCCGAGGATCGTGGCCTCGTCACCGTTGATCGGCTGGTAGGCCGGGTTGTGCGGCATCAGCCACACGTGCCCGTCCTTGCGCTTGAACGTCTTCACGGTCGCCTCGCCGTCGATCATGGCGGCGACGATCTCGCCCTGGTCCGCGGTGGGCTGCTTGCGGATCACGACCCAGTCGCCGTCGGTGATCGCGGCGTCGATCATCGAGTCACCGACGACGCGCAGCAGGAACAGCTCGCCCTCGCCCACGATCTCGCGCGGCAGCGGGAACACGTCCTCGATCGACTCCTCCGCCAGGATCGGGCCACCGGCCGCGATGCGTCCGACCATCGGCACGTACGCGGGCGTCGGCTTGGACATCGGGTCGAGACCGGGGTCGATCTCGGTCGGCAGCATCCCGACCGCGCGCGGGCGGTTCGGGTCGCGGCGCAGGAAGCCCTTCCGCTCCAGCGCGCGCAGCTGGTAGGCGACCGACGAGGTCGACGTGAGACCCACGGCCTCGCCGATCTCGCGCACGCTCGGCGGGTAGCCGAAGCGGTCGACCCAGTCGCGGATCACGTCGAGCACCTTGCGCTGACGCAGGGTCAGGCCGGCGTTTCCCGCGATCTCGTTCACCTGTGTCTCCACAAGAGCGGGATCCGGGTCGATCGTCTTGCCTGCCACGGTCGCTGTCCTCCTCGCCGCCCCCAGTTCGAATGGGATTCCGGCCTCCGTCGATCTTCGTGCTCGACGGTAGTCGTGTTTGCTGCACAGATCAAACACCTGTTCGAGGTATTTGGGCGCGTGTTGTGGCGTTCGGGAAGTGGGTCTGGTAGAAATTCGCACGGACGTTCGATCGAACCCCTGTTCGATCATGATGGCTGACCTGCGATGGAGGTCGTGATGGCGGTGCTCGTCGAGAAGCGGATGCGTGTTGTCGAGGACGCGGACGTAGCAGCGGGACGTCCACTCCGTTCGGGGCCCCGCGTCATGCCGCGCCGGCCTGCGACCAAGCCGCGGCCGGTCTCCGTGCCCGCGTCGCGCGAGTCCAGTTCGTGCGACGTCCGCCCGAAGCGGGAGTCCTTGTTCGAACTCGTCGCGGTCGGCGTCCTGAGCGCCCTGACCGTCGTCGCGCTCGGCGTGCTCTACCTACAGCAGACGGGGGTCACCCCGTAGCTCCGCCCCCACATCTTGTGTTTCCGGCGCCCGCCGTGACGTGAACGCTCCGTCATCGGCGGGCTTTTTTGCGTAATCACCGCTGATCGTCGGCGGTTCGCCCAACAGGGTGACACGCGAAGCGTCGTGTCGAGTTGCGCAGGGGTTGGGTTGCGATCTAGGTTCTACCCCTACATCTAGTGGTTGCACCGTTGTAAGTAGTCCACAGGTTGTGGGTAACCCGACCAGTGAGGCTGCTGCGATGGGTGCTGCGCGGGGGAAGGGGTGAGGTGGCGTGCGGTGTCCGTTCTGCCGCCATTCGGACTCGCGAGTGGTCGACTCCCGCGAGGTCGACGAGGGTCAGGTGATCCGTCGTCGGCGCTCCTGCAACAGCTGCAGCCGCAGGTTCACCACGGTCGAAGAAGCGGTTCTCGCCGTGGTCAAGCGCTCCGGGGTGACGGAGCCGTTCAGCCGCGACAAGGTCGTCGTCGGCGTGCGCAGGGCGTGCCAGGGCCGCCCGGTCGACGAGGACGCGTTCCAGGTGCTGGCGCAGCAGGTGGAAGAGTCGATCCGGTCGACGGGGTGCGCGGAAATCGCGAGCCACGAGGTGGGCCTCGCCATTCTCGGCCCTCTGCGCGAACTCGACGAGGTCGCTTATCTGCGCTTCGCGAGCGTCTACAGGTCCTTCTCGTCCGTCGAGGACTTCGAGAAGGAAATTCTCGATCTTCGCACTGCACGAGCCGAGGAAGCACCGGCCGAGCAGTGATCCGCGCGCACCAAAGCGCGTGAGACAACCATCTTTTTCAAGTACCAGCACGAGGGAGATCCACCGTGACCGAGACCGTCGGCGGCTCAGCCAAGAAGACAGCCGCACGGGCGGCTGCCAAGCCTGCTGCCGCGCTGAAGGTCCAGCGCGTCTACACCACCGAGGGCCGCCACCCCTACGACGAGGTCACGTGGGAGCGTCGCGACGTCGTCATGACGAACTGGCGCGACGGCTCGGTGAACTTCGAGCAGCGCGGTGTCGAGTTCCCCGAGTCCTGGTCGGTGAACGCCACGAACATCGTCACCAGCAAGTACTTCCGCGGTGCCGTCGGCAGCGAGAAGCGCGAGCAGTCGCTGCGCCAGCTGATCGACCGCGTCGTGAAGACGTACGTGGGCGCGGGCAAGGAGCACGGCTACTTCGCGGGTGACGCGGACGCCGAGATCTTCGAGCACGAGCTCACCTACATGCTGCTGCACCAGGTGTTCAGCTTCAACTCGCCGGTGTGGTTCAACGTCGGCACGAGCTCGCCGCAGCAGGTCAGCGCGTGCTTCATCCTCGCGGTCGACGACACGATGGAGTCGATCCTCAACTGGTACCGCGAGGAGGGCCTGATCTTCAAGGGCGGCTCCGGTGCCGGCCTGAACCTCTCGCGCATCCGCTCGTCGAAGGAGCTGCTGTCCTCCGGCGGCACCGCGTCCGGCCCGGTGTCGTTCATGCGCGGCGCCGACGCGTCCGCGGGCACCATCAAGTCCGGTGGCGCCACCCGCCGCGCGGCCAAGATGGTCGTCCTCGACGTCGACCACCCGGACGTCGTCGAGTTCATCGAGACCAAGGCGCGCGAAGAGGACAAGATCCGCGCCCTGCGCGACGCCGGCTTCGACATGGACCTGGGCGGCGCCGACATCGTGTCGGTGCAGTACCAGAACGCGAACAACTCGATCCGCGTGTCGGACGAGTTCATGCACGCCTACGAGAGCGGCGGCGACTTCGGTCTGCGCGGCCGTCAGACCGGCGAGGTCATCGAGCGCATCGACGCCAAGGAGCTGTTCGGCAAGCTCGCCAAGGCCGCGTGGGAGTGCGCCGACCCCGGCATCCAGTACGACGACACGATCAACGACTGGCACACCTGCCCCGAGTCGGGCCGCATCACCGCGTCCAACCCGTGCTCCGAGTACATGCACCTCGACAACTCGAGCTGCAACCTCGCGTCGCTGAACCTGATGAAGTTCCTCGGTGACGACGGCCGCTTCGACGCCGTCACGTTCGCCAAGGCCGTCGAGCTGATCATCACCGCGATGGACATCTCGATCTGCTTCGCGGACTTCCCGACCGAGCCGATCGCGGACACCACTCGCAAGTTCCGCCAGCTCGGCATCGGCTACGCCAACCTCGGCGCGCTGCTGATGGCCACCGGCCACGCGTACGACTCCGAGGGTGGCCGCGCGCTCGCCGCGACCATCACCTCGCTGATGACCGGTGTCTCGTACCGCCGTTCCGCGGAGCTCGCGGGCTTCGTCGGCGCGTACGACGGCTACAAGCGCAACGCCACGGCGCACCAGCGCGTCATGCGCAAGCACGCCGCCGCGAACGACCTGATCCGCACCTACCACGCGAACGACTCGTCGGTGCACAAGGTCGCGACCGAGGCCTGGCAGCAGGCGCTGGAGATCGGCGCGAAGAACGGCTGGCGCAACGCCCAGGCGTCCGTGCTGGCCCCCACCGGCACCATCGGCCTGATGATGGACTGCGACACCACCGGTATCGAGCCGGACCTGGCCCTGGTCAAGTTCAAGAAGCTCGTCGGCGGCGGTTCGATGCAGATCGTCAACCAGACGGTGCCGCGCGCCCTCAAGGCGCTGGGCTACCTGGACGAGCAGATCGAGGCGATCGTCGAGTTCATCGGCGAGCACGGCCACGTCGTCGACGCGCCGGGCCTGCGCCGCGAGCACTACGAGGTCTTCGACTGCGCCATGGGCGAGCGCTCCATCGCGCCCATGGGCCACGTGCGGATGATGGCGGCCACGCAGCCGTTCCTGTCCGGCGCGATCTCCAAGACGGTCAACATGCCGGAGACGGCCACGATCGCCGACGTCGAGGAGATCTACTACCAGGGCTGGAAGCTCGGTCTGAAGGCGCTCGCGATCTACCGCGACAACTGCAAGGTCGGCCAGCCGCTGTCCGCCGGCAAGTCGGCGAAGGCGACCGAGGAGAAGAAGGCCGCGACCGAGACGGTCGTCGAGTACCGCCCGGTCCGCAAGCGCCTGCCGAAGAAGCGCCCGTCGCAGACCGTGTCGTTCACGGTCGGCGGTGCCGAGGGCTACCTGACCGCCGGTTCCTACCCGGACAACGGCCTCGGCGAGGTGTTCGTCAAGCTCGGCAAGCAGGGCTCGACGCTCGCCGGCGTGATGGACGCGTTCTCGATGTCCATCTCGGTGGGTCTGCAGTACGGCATCCCGCTCGAGTTCTACGTCTCGAAGTTCCAGAACCTGCGCTTCGAGCCGGCGGGAATGACCGACGACCCGGACGTCCGCATCGCGACCTCGGTGCTCGACTACCTGTTCCGCCGCCTGGCGCTCGACTACCTGCCCTACGACAAGCGCGCGCAGCTCGGCATCTTCACCGCCGACGAGCGTTCGGCGCAGGTCGCGGGCGAGTACGGCGGCCCGGTGTCGTCCGACGTGGACCTCGAGGGTCTGCGCGGCTCGGTCGAGGCGGCTCCGGCCGTCGAGGCCGCGGTCGAGCCGGCCGCACCGAAGCAGGTCGGCAGCTCGACCGAGCTGCTGGAGCTGCACCTCGGCAAGGCCGCCGACGCGCCGCTGTGCATGACCTGCGGCACGAAGATGCGTCCGGCCGGCTCGTGCTACCTGTGCGAGGGCTGCGGCAGCACCTCCGGCTGCAGCTGATAACCGCTGAGTTCTGAACGGCAAGTGGGGCCTCGATGCTTCGTGCGTCGAGGCCCCACCTTGTGTCGCCCACTTGTGCCGCTGAGAACTCTTAGCCGCGGTTAGACCCTCTAGCTGGTGCGGGACTCCGTCACGGCAGCGTGATGCCGTGACGGTCGGCCAGCTTCTTCTCGACCTCCGCGATCACGCACGCGATCGTCGACGGGTTGAGCCGCCCCTCGCCGAACCGCACCACGGTCTTCGCGAACTCGTCCGCCGCCAGCGCACGGCACTCGGCGTTCAACATCCGGTGGTCCACCGCTGCCTCCTTGAAGCACTCCAACGGCTTGCGCCCGAAGATGACCTCGAACTCCTCCCACCCGCGCAACGTCCAGTACGTGTCGTAGGCCGAGACGGAGACGGAGGTGGCGCGCAACCACCGCCACAGGTATCCGGGATCCAGGTGGCTCGGAGACTCGCTGACGCACCGGCCGCACAGCAGCACGACGTTGTCCAGCGCGCGGGTGCCGCCCATCGACGCGGGCACGACGAGGTGTTGCTCCAGTGAGGACCTGTAACCGCAGCGCCAGCATCTCTCGTGCGCGGTGCTCCAGTCGATGACGAGGTCGACCTCGTGCTCGACCCAGTACGCGACGATCTGCTGGTTGCTGATGCGCATGTGATCCTTCCCCAGGTGTTGCCTCCCCTGTCGGTCGTGAAGGCGATTCCGTTTCACCCACCCGCAACTGATAGAACATCTCGCATTAAGAGGGGGAGAGATGCCTTCGTTCGACGACTTACGCCGGTACCTGCTCGGCCAGCTCAACGCGGCTGTCCGGCGTCCCGGCATGTACGGCGGTGAGGCGGTGATCCTCACCCTGCTCGACGCGCTGGCGTTCGCCGACGACCGCACGGACCGGTGGCAGACCGAGCTCGAAGCGCTGGTCAAGCGCGGCGCGGCGAACGCGGCGATGGTCAGCGGAGCGGTCCACGAGGCGCTCGGGCACCGCAGCGAGGACGTCATGGCGTCGGTGTACGCGGACCTCGCCCACCGGCAGGGCTGGCTGAGCCTCGACGCCGACAGCCGCATCCCCGGCGTGCTGGGGGAGGACGACTGCCTGCTCGACGACGTGATCGCCGAGTACGGCGAGCCGCCGTTGTGGCTCGGCGGCACGAACCCCAAGTACTCGAAGACCCTCGGCTACCCGGACCGGTCGGGATCGCTGGTGTTCTTCCACTTCATGCCGGAGATGCGGCTGATGGCCACGCGGCGCGGCGACGGCGGCTTCCGGGAGAGCTTCGTGTTCACCCCTGCCGGGCTGTCGCGCTGAACTCCTCGAACAACAGCGTGTCCCGGTGCGAATTCGACCGGCACGTGGGCAACGAAGTGCGCGAAGGTCCAAATCCAGGTGACCTTGGCAGGCCAGAACAGTAAAATCGCAGGTGATGCGCATAGTTCTGCACACTCGTGCGCGCCTGGACCTCGCATACGCCTCGCTCGACGGGCTCTCCGTCGGCGACGCTCTGGGCGCTCAGTTCTTCATGGTCGGCCGCTCGTTGCCCGACCTCGTGGCCGGCAAGCCGCCGCGGGGCCCGTGGGAGTGGACCGACGACACCGAAATGGCCTGCAACCTCGTCGCCGAGCTCCGTGATCACGGAGACGTCGACCAGACCCGGCTCGCGGCGACGTTCGCCGACCGCTGCGAGCCCTATCGCGGCTATGGCGCAGGGGCGTTCACGATCCTGCGCAAGATCCGCCAGGGCACGCCGTGGAAGGAAGCGGCCTCCAGCGCGTTCGACGGCCAGGGGTCCTGCGGCAACGGGGCCGCGATGCGGATCGCGCCGCTGGGCGCCTACTTCGCCGACGACCCGGACACCGTGACGGCACAGGCGATCCGGGCGAGCGAGGTGACGCACCAGCACCCGGAGGGCGTCATGGGAGGCCTCGCCGTCGCCCACGCGGCAGCGGTCGCGGTCCGGGCACGGCTGACGGGCGTGCCACCACGCGACCTGCTCGGGACGGTGCTCGACCACCTCGAAGACTCGTTCGTGCGCAAGGGGATCGACAAGGCGCGCAAGATCACCGGCGCCGAGGAGGCCGCGTACGTCCTCGGCAACGGGTCGCGGGTGACGGCGCAGGACACAGTGCCGTTCACGCTCTGGGTCGCCGCCCACCACCTCGACGACTACCGCGCGGCCATCACCGCGTGCGTCCGGGCAGGCGGCGACATCGACACCACCGCCGCGATCGTCGGCGGCGTCATCGGGAACCCGCCAGAGGACTGGCGGCACGCTCGCGAACCGTTGCCGGAGTGGGTGAGCCGCTCCGAGCAGGAGCTCTGACCCGGCGGTGTGATTTATTCATCGCGTGTTGAGTTTTTGGCTCAACGCTCGTAGCCTCCTCTTCAGGCGGAACCTGGAGGGGTTGTCATGGCGCTCACGATCGGCTTCAAGTCCATCGACGGCTCGATGCTCGCCACCGTGGGCGGCAAGGCCGCGAACCTCGGCGAGCTCACCAGGGCCGGCCTGCCGGTGCCGCAGGGCTTCTGCGTCACCACGGACGCCTACCGCGCCGTCGCGCGGGCCGACGAGCTGGCGGGCACCACCCCGGAGAACGCCCGCAGGACGTTGCTGGAAACCCCTGTGCCGCAGGAGATCCGGGACGCGATCGTCGCCGAGTACCGCGTGCTCGGCGACGACCAGCCGGTCGCCGTCCGGTCCAGCGCCACCGCGGAGGACCTGCCGTTCGCGAGCTTCGCGGGTCAGCAGGACACGTTCCTCAACGTCGTCGGCGAGGACGCGGTGGTCGACGCGGTCCGCCGCTGCTGGGCGTCGCTGTGGACGGATCGGGCGGTCAGCTACCGCGAGAGCAACGGCATCGACCACGCCACGACCTACCTGGCCGTCGTCGTGCAGCGGATGGCGCAGTCGGCGGTGTCCGGCGTGATGTTCACGGCGAACCCGGTCACCGGCAAGCGCGACCAGGTCGTCATCGACGCGAGTCCCGGTCTCGGCGAGGCCGTCGTGTCCGGCGCCGTCAACCCCGACCACTTCGTCGTCGACGGCAGCGACATCGTCGAGAAAAGACTGGGGGACAAGAGGTTCGTCATCCGCTCACGACCCGGCGGCGGCACCGAGCACGTCGAGGTCGGCGAGAGCGGCGAGCAGTGCCTCACCGACGGGCAGATCCACGCGCTCGCCGTCCTCGGCCGCAAGGTGCAGCGGCACTACGGATCGCCGCAGGACATCGAGTGGGCGATCGACGACGAGGGCGAGCTGCACCTCACCCAGGCGCGGCCCATCACGACGCTGTTCCCGTTGCCGGACAACCCGGACGGCGCGGCGCACGTCTACTTCTGCTTCAGCCTCGCGCAGGGGCTCGAACGCCCGATCACGCCGATGGGCCGCGCGGCGTTCCGCGAGATCGCCAAGTCCGCCTTCGAGATCGTGATCGGCGATCCCGCGAGCCGGTCCTATGTGGAGAACGGTGAGCGCATCTTCTTCGACGTCACCAAGGTGTTGCAGAGCAAGGTCGGCCGCGAGTTCGTCACGCGTCTGCTCGCGGTGATGGAGGCGCGGTCCTCGGAGGTGCTGCGCGGGCTGTTCGACGACCCGAGGTTCGCGGTCAGGAACTCCTCCCCGACGCCCGCGCTGAAGCGCGTGTTCCGGCTCGCCCGTCGGTTCCACGTGCCCGTGACCGCGGTGAAGGCGTTGGTGAACCCCGAAAAGGCCGTGCAGACCGCGTTGCGGATGGAACGCCAGGTCCTGGAGAAGTCCGCGACCCTGTCGATCGAGCAGGCACTGCGGCTGTGCACCGTGCCCGTCCTGCCCCGGCTGGCGCCGACCGCGTTGATCGGGTTCGCGATGCTCGGCCTGGTCGGCAAGGTCGTGAGGACGAGGCCGGGGGAGCTGCAGACCGTGCTGCGCGGCCTGCCGAACAACATCACCACCGAGATGGACATGGCGATGTGGGACCTGGCGCAGGAGATCAGGCACGATCCCGTGGCGCTGCGGCAGTTCCGCGACGGTGAACGCCCCGCCGCGCTCGACCGGTTCCTGGCGAGGTGGGGTCACCGCGCCGTCGCCGAGATCGACCTGGGCCTGCCGAGGTGGTCCGACGACCCGGCGCACGTCGTCGGTGTCGTCAGGAACTTCCTGCTCCTGCAAGACGACCAGGCCTACCCGGACGTGGTCTTCGCGCGCGGCGCCGCCGAGGCCGAGGCGATGATCGAGACGCTGGCGCGGCGTGCCCGGGGACGGGGCTGGTTCGTGCGCTTCGCGTTGCGCCGCACCAGGGTGCTCGCCGGTCTGCGGGAGTACCCGAAGTACCTGATCATCACGTTGTTCGGGGCGCTGCGGAAGCGCATCGCGGACGTGGGTGCCGAACTCGTCGCGGCCGGCCGGCTGGACGCGCCGGACGACGTGTTCTTCCTGACCATGGAGGAAATGCGCTCCGCCCAAGCAGATCTGCGCGAACTGGTGACCGCGCGCCGCGAGGTCTACGACCGGGAGATGCGGCGCCGGCGCATCCCGCGGGTCCTGCTGTCGGACGGCACGGAACCCGAAGCCGTGCACCACGGAGTCCTGCCCGAGGGCGACCTCGTCGGCACCCCGGCGTCGGCGGGCACGATCACCGGTATCGCGCGCGTCGTCATGGACCCGGTCGGCGCCCACCTCGAACCGGGCGAGATCCTCGTGGCGCCGTCGACGGATCCGGGCTGGACACCGCTGTTCCTGACGGCGGGCGGCCTGGTGATGGAGATGGGCGGCGCGAACTCGCACGGTGCCGTGGTGGCGCGCGAGTACGGGATTCCGGCGGTCGTGGGCGTGCGCGAGGCCGTGACGAGGATCAAGAGCGGCGAACGCATCACCGTGGACGGCAGCACGGGAGCGATCACGACGCTCGACTCGCCCGTTGAGCCGTCATCGCGGCAGCCGGACGCGTAATGTCGGGATTGTGGCTGAGTCCAAGGGTGAGCTGAACAAGGCCCAGCAGGGCATCGCGGACTACCTGCTGCGCGCGGGTGTGGACGGCTTCGGCCCGTTCAAGAGCGCCCGCGAGTCCGCGTCGGACGCGCTCGTCAAGAAGGGCGACGAGGCGGACGCGGTCAAGCACCTCATCCGCACGCACGTCGCGCTGGCGGGCGCCCAGGGCTTCATCACGAACCTCGGCGGCCTGATCACGCTGCCGATCTCGCTGCCGTCCAACGTCGCGGCCACCTATGTCATCCAGACGCACCTCATCGCGTCCATCGCGTCGTTGCGCGGACACGACGTGGACAGCGACGAGGTGCAGATGGCGATCCTGCTGTGCCTTCTCGGCAATGCCGGAACCGAGCTGTTCAAGAAAGTCGGCATCAAGCAGTTCACCAAGAAGGCCGCGTCGGCACTCATCACGAAATACGGCACGAAGAAACTCGGCACCGTCGCCGCGAAGGGCGTTCCGCTGCTGGGCGGCGTCATCGGCGGTGGCGTCGACGCCGCCTCGACCCGGGCGGTCGGCGCATTCGCGAATCGCTACTTCGCGCAGACCGACGCATTGCCTAAGGTCATCGACGGCGAAGTACTTGCCGTCGAGATCGAAGAAGCGGACGGAACGGCCGAATCGCGCTAACTCAGCCGGTCCAGTGCGGAGCTGAACGCGTCCGGCGGGATGAGCACACCGCCGCTGAACGGGTTCTGCAACTGGTGGATCGCGAACAGCAGCAGCACGAGCGTCGAGCTGAGCGTGATCGTGATCAGCAGCTGTGAGACTAGGTTCGGCCCACCGAACAGATACGGGAACAGCAGCGACAGCCCCGTGCCGATCAGCAGCGCGAGCCACACGACCGGGTTGACCCCGTTGTCCGCCGCGTCGAGCCGCTCCTGCCGGGCCTGGTAGACCTCCCAGAGCTGGTTCGCCGCCTCGGCCTTGCGGTCCTCCTGCCAGCCGCCGTCCGGCGCCGCCGTCGAGATCGTGTCCCTGAGCTGGTTCAACGTGCTCCAGCCCTGGTTTCCGACCTCCTCGCCCTCGCGCATGCGGGGCCACTCGTCGTCGACCACGACCGAGACGTAGTCGCGGATCAGCTGGTCGACCTTCGACTTCGCCGGCTCCGGCAGCGAGTCCGACGACCAGTCCACGGCGACCAGCGCGTTGGCCTCCTTCTGCACCTGCTCCTCGGCGGCGTTGGCCGAGTCGAACAGGGAGATGAGGATGAACGCGGCGAGCACCGCGTGCAGCCCGGCGACGATGCTGAACACCGAACCGCCGGCACCGAGGTTCTTCTCGCCCACTTCGTCCGAGCCGAACCGGCGGGTGATGACGACGAGAACGGCGGAGATGGCGGCGGCTCCGAGAACCCAGAGCGCGCCGCTGAGGTAAATGCTCAATTCGGCTCCTTTCTGGTGTGGGATTAGACCACGGTCTACTGTGACCGGTACAGCACGGTCTGGTTAACGAGTAATGGTCAGGTGGGAATGCGCGGCAACAGCAGAAATACCCGGTTGTCGTATGGAGCTACTCCATTCCGGTGGAGGCGGAATGTGCTCGGGATGAGCGCCGTGTCGTCGCTGCTGGTGCTTTCGACGCCGTTCACCAGCGCCGTTGCCGAAGCCGCGCCGCCGAACTGTGACGCTTATCAAGTGCGTTCATCCCATCGGGGACACTTTTCGTCGTTCACGAAAGTGGATGTGTCATCCGGTGGGGTGACAGAGGTGGCCCGCCTGGACTACGCAGTGAATGCACTGGGGTACTCGACGGCACTGGGTCGCCTGGTCGGCCTCACCGCTAGAGGCCATCACCGGTGGAAGAACCCGTCACACGTCGTCCTGATCGATCCCAAGGGCGTGGTCAACGACCTCGGACCCGTTGACGCGCACTGGTTCCGCACCGACGACGTGTCGGCGGGCGCGGTCGTGGGCTCCACGTTCTACGTGCGCGACAACGCCCGGCTGCACGCCATCGACATCGACCCGGACAGCCCCACGTACCTCGAGGTCGTGCGCACCGTCGTGCTCGGCTGGCCCGCCCTGACGCTCGACGACTTCACCGCCGACCCGGTGAGCGGCAAGCTGACCGGGGTGTCGACCGGCGGAGAGGGTCCGGCCGAGGTCGTCACGTTCGACCCGGTGTCCGGGCGGGTGCTGGGCAGGACGGAGATCGCGGACCTGCCCGGCAGGTCCACCTACGGCGCCGTGCTGGTCGACTCGGCGGGCACGGTCTACGCCGTCAACAACGGCTACAAGGGCCGCAGCCGCTTCTACCGGATCACGGGCACCACGGCGGTGGAACTCTCGGCCGGTCCGCAGATGGGCATGATCGACGGAGCGGGCTGCCTGCCGAACCCGATGCCACCGCGCGTCGAGCCACCGGCACCCCGCCCCGAGGTACCCCCGCCCGCGACGCCCGTTCCTCCCGCCCCGACGTCGGCCCCGGCACCCGTGCCCGCTCCGGTCGTGGTGCCACCTCCGGCCGTCGCGACCACGCCGCCGCCCGCTCCGCCGCACCAACCGGTGCCGGTGCGCCTCGCCCGGCAGAAGGTCGAACCGCGCAAGGACCTCCCGCTCGACCCCGAGACGACGCCGATGACCAAGTCCCGCAAGTGGGCGGTGGTCACGGTCATCCTCGTGATGCTCGGAGCAGGAGCAGCCGCCGCACGGGTGCGCGGTTAATTCGGTTGGCGTGAGACGACGACGTCGCTAGCGTTGCGGGCATGCTGTACATCTGATGAAGCCGCAGCGCTCTCGACGCTGCCCTCGCGACCTAGACGTCGCGCACTTCTTCGGTGACCCATGCGCGGGTCCATCTCCCACGGCCCTCTTCAGCCGTGTCGTCTGCACGCCCTCTTCGCGAGGAGGCTTTCGCATGCCTGACACCAGCCAGCCCCAGGAACAGTCCCAGGAACAGTCCCAGCCCGCCAACCGCGCCGCACGCCGTGCGCAGAAGCGGGGCGCCAAGCCGGACCAGAACACGCACTTCCAGCTGCCGCAGCAGCGGGTGCCCGTGGTCCAGCCGCGCCAGTTCGCGACCCGTCGCCGCGGAGGAACCGCGTAGCCGACGCCGGACCAGGCGCGACACCGGCGGGGGACGTGGTCGAACGACCACGTCCCCTGCTCCCTTCGGGGCACGATCTCCCGTTCTGTCCGAATCCGATCTAGCCTGAAGTGCCTACCGGACCGACAGGATCGGAGGCGCCAGATGAGGATCGCTGACGTTTTGCGGACCAAGGGATCGGCGGTCGCGACAATCGACCCGGACGTCCCGGTGTCCGAACTGCTCAGAGCGCTTGCCGAACACAACATCGGCGCGATCGTCGTCGTCGGCTCTTCCGGCGTGGCGGGGATCGTGTCGGAGCGCGACGTGGTGCGCCGGCTCCACGAAACCGGCCCTGAGCTGCTGTCTTCCCCAGTGTCGGCAATCATGACGGCCGACGTCTTCACCTGTTCTCCGTCGGACACCGTCGACAGCCTCACCGTCGTCATGACCGAACGGCGCTTCCGCCACGTCCCCGTGCTGTCCGACGGGCGACTGGTCGGCATCGTCAGCATCGGCGACGTGGTGAAGAGCCGGATCGGGCAGCTCGAACAGTCGCACGACCAGCTGCAGGCCTACATCGCCCAAGGCTGACCCGCACCGGACCCGTAAGTACGCTCGACCGGGTGAAAACGTCTCCTGACCGGCCCGAACTCCTCCCGGAACTGGTGGAGGTCGCGCCAGGCGTGCACGCCTACGTCCAGCCCGACGGGTCCTGGATGATCAACAACACCGGCGTCGTCGTCGGCTCGGACGACACGCTGCTGCTCGTCGACACGACGTCCACCGAGGCCCGCAACCGCGCGTTGCTCGCCTCGGTGGCGTCGGTGAGCACCGCTGTCCCGGCCTACGTGATCAACACCCACCACCACGGCGACCACACCTTCGGCAACTGGCTCATGCCGCCGTCGACCGTGATCGTCGGCCACGAGGCGTGCCGCGAGGAGGTGCTCGCCGCCGGCCTGCTCGCCGCGCAGGTCCTGACAGGCCCGGACTACGGCCACCTCGAGGTCCGCCCGCCGTCCCTGACCTACAGCACGTCCCTGACGCTGCACCTGGGCACACGAGTGGTCGAACTGCACCATCCCGGCCCGGCGCACACCCGCGGCGACACCGTCGTGTGGCTGCCGGCGGACCGCGTCCTGTTCACCGGCGACCTGGTCTTCGCGGGCGGCCAGCCGTTCCTCGCCGAGGGCAGCATTCACGGCTACCTGTCCGCACTCGAGTTCCTGCGCGCGTTCGACGCCGACGTGCTCGTCCCCGGTCACGGTCCGCTACTGCGAGGCCCCGAGATCACCCGAGTCCTCGACGACCTCGTCGCCTACACGACCTACCTGTTGGAACTCGCCACCTCCGGCCACGCCGCCGGCAAGACCCCGATGGACGTCGTCCGCGAAGCGGGGGAGTCGCGCTTCTCGTCGTGGCAGGAGTCCGAACGCCTGGTCGGCAACCTCCACCGCGCTTACCACGAACTGGACGGCAAGCCGCTCTCCGAACGCCTCGAACTCCTGCGCGTCTGGACGGACATGACGGAGCTCCACGGCGGCCCCATCGCCTGCCACGCCTGACCCCACCCGTCCGGCACCACTGCTGACCTGCCGCTTAGCAATGAGTATTTGGACGACGACGTGCAAAGACTCATTGCCAAAGCAGGATTCACGTTCTAGACGGCCTGGCCGATGCCGGGAGGTTCGGGAACGTTCTCGGTCTTGGTGCCCGCCGGCATCGCCCACATGAAGGCGCGCATCATGGCGTACTGGAGCTTCAACCCGGTGCCGACATCGCCGGACTCCACGACCTGCTTGAGCGCTCCGAGGATGCCCTTCCACGTCGCGTCGACCTTGTCGAGCCGCTTGACGCCCTCGGGCCAACCGGAGTTGCGCAGCGTGACCCGTGTGCCACCGTCGACCTCTTCGAGCTCCCACGAGACCACGGTCCACGGATCGTCGCGCATGGTGAGCCGCTGCGTGTGCGACAGCAGCCGGGGCGGATCGACCTCGACGACGCGGCCGACGACGAAGACCCGCTTCCCGTCGGTCGACCGGTAGTACAACGGCGCGCCCGGTTCGAGCGCGGAGTCGAGCACCGCGTCCATCATCGCGCGCTGCTTGCCGTCGAGTCTGGTGATCTCCGCCCACACCTTCTCGATGGGCGCGGCGATCACGATGCTGTGCACCAGCTCGGTACCGGGTTCAGCCAACGTCCTCATCCTCCTGACCGGCGCTCTCGACCGTGAGCTTCAGGCCGACCAACGCCGCTGCCCAGTTCTGCTCGTACTGCGCGACCCACCGCTGGTGGATCTGCTGGATGGGCACGGGATTCAGGTGGTTGACCCGCTTCCGGCCCCGCGGCTCGACGAGCACCAGATCGGCCTCGCGGAGCACACCGAGGTGCTGCATGACGACGTGCCGGCTGATCTCCAACGCCTCGACCAGTTCGCCGGTCGTGCACGGCCCGGTGCGCAGGACGTCGAGAATCGCGCGCCTCAGCGGGTTCGCGAGGGCGCGCCAGACGGCGTCGTCATCATGTGGCAACTTCATTACGTAAGGTTTTTAACACCTATCTGGCTGCATGTCGAGCGGCACTGCTTCGCGCGCTCAACGCCTATAAGTTCGAATCATGCTGCACGACGTCGCCGACGCCACGCACCGCTATCTCGCCCTGCTGGCCGCTGACCAGCACGAACACGCTGTCCGCGCCATCACCGACGACGACCTCAGGCACCGCTGGGCCTACACGCCCGGCACCCGCCCCGGACTGGCGCTGGGCGAACTGCACCGCGACCAGCGCAAGGCGGTCCACGGCATGCTCGCCACCGTGCTCAGCCCGCACGCCTATGCCCAGGCCGCCGCGGTGATGGCGTTGGAAGACGTCCTCGACCACCGAGAAGGCGGCCACCGCGACCGGCACAACGGCGACTTCTGGACGGTCCTCTTCGGCACGCCCGGCGGCGACGACCCGTGGGGCTGGCGCATCGAAGGACACCATCTGTCCGTGAACGTCGTTGTCGCCAACGGCCGAGTCTCCGCGACACCGTTCTTCCTGGGCGCGAACCCGGCCCGCGTGACCTACCGCGGCCACGTCGTGGCCCAGCCACTCCGCCTCGAAGAAGAGCTCGCCCGCGAACTCCTGGACCGCATGGGCCCGACCGCCCGCCGCCTGGCCGTCGCCGCGGACACCGCGCCGCACGACATCCGCACCGGCAACGAGCCGCGGATCACCCCGTCCGACCCTGTCGGCGTCACGCCGGCCCAGCTGGGCAAACCCGCCGCCGAACTGCTCGTCGACATCGTCCGCTTCTACCTCGACCGACTCTCCTACGAACTCGCCGACGAGGAGTTCGCCCAGATCGACCCCGAGCGCCTGCACTTTTCGTGGGAAGGCTCGCTACGCCGAGGCGAGGGCCACTACTACCGCGTCCAAGGCCCGAACCTGCTCATCGAGTACGACAACACCGCGAACGAGGCCAACCACGTCCACACGGTCTGGCGTCGCCATTCGGGTGACTTCGGCGACGACCTGCTCGCCGCCCACTACGACGAGTCACGGCACACTGTCGCCCGTGGAGTGGCCCAGAACGGTTGACGACGCAGTCGCGTTGCAAGAACGCCTGCGCACGCAAGTGATCACCACCAGCGCCCCTGACCTGCACATAGACACCGTCGCAGGCCTGGACGTCGGCTACCGTAGCAATGACACAGTTGCAGGCGTGTGCGTGGTGTTCGATGCAAAAACGCTGGTCGTCCTCGACGAGGTCGTCGTCGAGGACACGACGGACTTCCCGTACATCGCCGGGCTCTTCGCGTTCCGCGAGATGCCGGTCCTGCTGAAGGCACTCGACCAGGTGACCGTCAGGCCCGACCTGTTGGTCGCGGACGGTCAGGGCCTCGCCCACCCGCGCCGGTTCGGCCTCGCGTGCCACCTCGGCGTGCACACCGGCATCCCGAGCATCGGGGTCGCGAAGAACGCGATGGGCTCGTTCGAGCAACCCGGCCACACCCGCGGCTCGATGAGCGACCTCGTCATGGATGACGACGAGGTCGTCGGCAGGGCCCTGCGGACACAAGACGGCGTGAAGCCCGTCTTCGTCTCGGTCGGCCACAAGATCGACCTCGACCGGGCGTGCGCCGAAGTGCTGCGCCTGGCCCCGCGCTACCGACTTCCAGAGACGGCCCGCCGCGCCGACACGCTCACGCGGCAGGCTGCTTCGTCGGCGTGAAGCTCAGCAGCACGAGCAGGATCGCGCCGCAGACCAGCGCGATGTCCGCGACGTTGCCGACGAACCAGCCGTTGTAGTCGATGAAGTCGACGACGTGCCCGCGCGCGAAACCCGGCGGCCGGAACAGCCGGTCGAGCAGGTGCGTGGTCGCGCCGCCCAGCATCAACGCGAGCGCAGCGGCCCTCAGCTTCGTCTGCGGCTGCATGCCGTAGCGCGCGAGCAGCACGACGGCGACGGCCGCGACGATCGTGAAGATCCATGTCGACCCCGCGCCGATCGAGAAGGCGGCACCGGGGTTGTAGAGGAGCCTGAACTGCAGGAACTCCCCGAGGACGGGAATGGGCGCGCGGCCGGTCAGCGCGCTCTCGGCCCAGAACTTCGTGGCCTGGTCCAGCAGCAGCACGAGCACGGCGATACCCACGACGAGCGGCACGCGGCGAGAGGTGGTGGTGTCCATTTGCCGACGAGCGTAGTTAAGAACACCCCCACTCGGCATCAGACCCTCGTCACTCCGTGAACGAGACGACCGTCTGCACACGTCGACACGAGCTGAAAGATCCCACGCTCACGCGCAACGCCATCCATCACAAGACGCTCGACGAACCGGCACGAGACGCTCACGGAGCTGTCGCCGCCGGAGAGCTCGGCGAACCCCTGCACCTGCTTTGCCGGACCGCCGGCGCGGATCAGCTCCGGCGAGTACAAACTCAACAACGCCGATGCGTCCAACCGCGCGTAAACGAGCCGGAACGGATGCCAGATGTCGTTGTTGAGCTTCCCCAACAGATCGGGGTTCACGGCTTCAGAAGGCAGCGCGGAACACCCCGGACAGAAGCGGGTGCGAGTCCACGATCTTGCGTGCGACGTTCACGGAGTCCACGAGCGGATGCAACGCCAACGCCTTCACGGCATGTGCACGCTCACCGCTGATGGCCGCCTTGATAGTGGCGCGTTCGACAACCTTGAGCGCGGTGACGAGCCCGACGCTCTCATCCGGCACCTGGCTGACCGACACAGGCCGCGCACCGTTCGCGTCGACCAGGCTCGGCACCTCGACGATGGCCTCCGCGTCGAGACACGACAACGTCGACCGGTTCGGCACGTTGAGGATCAACGTTGCACGCTTGTCGGACGTGATGGCGTGCATCAGGTCGAGGGCGACTCGCTCGTACCCGCCGCCGTCGAGGTCGTCGCTGTCTCGTTCCTCGTCGCGCGTCTCGGCCATGTACGTCTGCTCGCGCTCCAAGCGCGTCCGCTCCCAGCTCTCCCACGAAGGCGCCGCATAGAACTGCTTTTGCTGTTCCAACAGGAACGCCCCACGCGACGCACCGGACTCCACGGCCTCACGCGTGAAGTAGTAGTAGTGCAGGTACTCGTTCGGAATCGCGCCCAACGTCCGCAGCCACTCCGAGCCGAAGAGCTTGCCCTCCTCGAACGACTCCAGGCGTTCGGCGTCCGCGAGCAGGTCCGGCAGCACATCCCGCCCGCCGAGGTGGACACCCCGCAACCAGCCGAGGTGGTTGAGCCCGGCGTAGTCGAGCCACGCGTCCTCAGGGGCGGCGCCGACCGCGCGTACCACCCGCTTGCCGAGTCCGACGGGGGAGTCGCAGATGCCGATGACGCGACGGCCGAGGTGCGCGGCCATCGCTTCGGTGACCATGCCGGCGGGGTTCGTGAAGTTGATGACCCAGGCGTCCGGGGCATGGACCGCGACCCGACGTGCGATGTCGAGCGCGACGGGAACGGTACGCAGCCCGTACGCGACACCGCCGGCACCCACGGTCTCCTGTCCGAGCACACCGCATCCCGCCGCGACGCTCTCGTCGGCCGCGCGCCCTTCGAGCCCGCCGACGCGGATCGCGGAGAACACGAAGTCCGCGCCGCGCACCGCTTCGTCGAGGTCGGTCGACGTCGTCACGGCCGGCGCGTCCGACGTGCCGGCCGCGAGTTCGGCCAGGACGCCGCCGATCGCCGAAAGCCGCGTGGCGTCGAGGTCGTGCAGCATCACCTCGGTGACGCGACCGGGCGAACGGTCGGCGAGCAACGCGCGATAGACGAGCGGCACCCGGAAGCCGCCTCCGCCCAGGATGACCAGCTTCATGCTTCGACCACATCCATTCCGGCCTGTTCCGCGGCGATGGCGGCTCCGCCGAATCCTACATTTGCAACTGCGGTCGGCGACGAATTGCCGGACATCCGGCAGTTTGGCTCTTGGGTGGACTGAAGCCATCTGTCAGGCCGCTGAACAGCAGGATCACCATCAGTGCGGGCTCTCGCAAAGGGTGTCGCACGCGACGAAAGTGTGCTACAAAGAATGGCTTTGGGATTTCGGAATGAATTTTCCGAGAAGATAGAAAGATTGTATCACAGGGGGCAAGGTGTTGGCGAGCGAACAGGCACGGATCACCGCTCTGTATGAAAAGCTCGACAAAGAACGGAACAAAGCAGCCGCCGACCTCGCGGCCGCGTTGAGGGACACCGTCACCCGGCGACTGGAGCGCGAGGCCTCCGTCGAGGTGCTGACCAGGGAAGTGACGAAATACCGGGCGGCGGAGACGGGCTTGTGCTTCGGCCGCATCGACTCGACGAACGGCGAGAGCGCCTACATCGGACGAGTAGGACTGTTCGACGACGACTTCGTACCGCTGCTGCTGGACTGGCGTGCTCCGGCCGCGCGCCCGTTCTACACGGCGACCGCCGCGAACCCGGAGGGCGTCGTGCTGCGTCGTCACTTCCGTGTGCGCGACCGGGAGCTCCGCGACTTCCATGACGACGAACTGCTGACGGACATGACAGCGTTGCTCGCCGCCCTCGACGCGCCGCGGACCGCGACGATGCGCGACATCGTCTCGACCATCCAGGCCGAGCAGGACGAGATCATCCGCTACTCCGGTCCCGGCGTCCTCGTGATCGAGGGCGGCCCCGGCACCGGCAAGACCGCGGTGGCCCTACACCGCGTCGCATACCTGCTGTATACGCGTCGTGAACGACTCGCACACCACGGTGTGCTGATCGTCGGCCCGAACACCGGCTTTCTCTACTACGTCGGCGACGTACTGCCGTCGCTGGGCGAGACCGACGTCGTGTTCGCCACCCCGGGCGAGCTGTACCCCGGCGTCGCGACCGACGTCGAGGACACCCCGCCGTTGCAACGGGCGAAGGGCGCCCTGTCAGTCCTGGACCTGCTGGACGTCGCCGTCGCCGACCGGCAGGAGCTCCCCGACGAACCCATCGAGATCGAACTGGAGGACGTGGTCGTCCCGCTCGACGCGCACACGGCCGCTGTCGCCCGTGAAAAGACGCGGTACTACGGGCTGCCGCACAACGCCGCGCGCAAGTACTTCTTCCTCGCACTCGCCGAGGAGCTCGTCGCGCCGGCGATGAGGCTGATCGGTGTCGACTGGCCGGAGATCGAGGAGGACGTCCGCCACGAGCTCCGGCACAGCGTCGCGGTACGTGACGCCGTCGACCGGCTGTGGCCGCTGCTCACCCCGGAGCAGCTGCTCTCCGACCTCTACGAGGGCCGCTGCTTCCGGATCGGCGCACCGGAGCTGTACCGGCCCGACGGCGACGCGTGGACCGTGTCCGACGTGCCGCTGCTCGACGAGCTCGCCGACCTGCTCGGATCCGACGGCACCGCCGAACGCGCGGCCAGGCGCGCAGAGGAAGAGCAGCTCGAGTACGCGCGTGGCGTCATGGACGTCCTGTCGATCGACGAGCGCGCGGACGCCGACGAGTACATCGTCACGGACTTCGTCAACGCTGAGGCCCTGGCCTCCCGTCACGAGGTCCGCGACCAGCGCGCTCTGGCCGAACGGGCCGCCGAGGACCGCACCTGGACCTACGGCCACGTCGTCGTCGACGAAGCGCAGGAACTGTCCGCCATGGACTGGCGGGTGCTCCTGCGCCGATGCCCGAACAAGTCCATGACCGTCGTCGGCGACCTGGCCCAGCGCCAGGCCGCGGGCGGCGTGCGGAGCTGGGGCTCGGTGTTCGACCGGTTCACCTACCGTCGGCTGGAGGTCAACTACCGCACCCCTGGCGAGATCATGGCCGTCGCCACCCCGGTCCTGGAACTCGTCGACCCCGACGCCTCGGCACCGGTGTCGATGCGCCAGGCCGGAGTCCGCCCGTGGGCCCGGCGCGTGACGGACATGTCGGCGGCTGTGCGCGACGAACTCGACGCACACGCCAACGCGCACGACGAACGCTCAATCGCCGTCATCGGCGAGGGCTGGATGTCGCCACGCGCGTCGAAAGGCCTGGAGTTCGACGTCGTCCTCGTCGTCGAACCGCAACGCATGTCGCCCAGTGAGCTGTACGTGGCGTTGACGAGGGCGACGCAGCGGCTCGGCGTCCTGCACACCGAGCCGCTGCCACGTCACCTACGAGGTCTCCTCTGACACCCACGCGAGGTAGTCATCGTTGCCCCCGGTCACAGGCGTGACGACGACCTCCGGCACGTCATAGGTGTGATGAGCCTTGATGTGCGCGACGAGTTCATCGGCGCGGATGGCGGACGTCTTCACGATGCACTGCCATTCCGCGTCGAGGCGCACCTCACCGTCCCACCGGTAGACGCTGCGTATCGGCACGATCTGCACGCACGCGCCGAGACGTGCCTCGACGATGCTCTTCGCCAGAGACTCCGCGGCTTCGGCGGAGTCGACCGTCGTCGTCACCACGCTCACACCACTCACAGGGCTTCGATCTCCTTCAACATCCGGTCCTTGAGTTCCGCGGGTGCGTACGACGCGTGCACCGCGGCTCGTGCAAGGCCGGCGAGTTCGTCGCTGCCGAACCCGAACCGCTCGTGGCACAGCAGGTACTCGCGGTCGAGATCGGTGTGGAACATGCCGGGGTCGTCGGTGCTGATCGTCACCGGCACCCCGGCCTCCACAAGTCGCGGCAACGGGTGGTCGTCCAGCGACGTCACCGCACCCGTGCGGATGTTCGACGTCGGGCAGACCTCCACCACGACGCCCTCGTCGGCGAGGTACCGCACCAGATCAGGGTCCTGAACCGCACTGACGCCGTGCCCGATCCGTTCGGCGTGCAGATCGCGCAGCGCGGCCCAGATCTCGCCGGGCGGCGTCGTCTCACCGGCGTGCGGCACCATGTGCAGCCCCGCGTCACGCGCCATCGCGAACGCCTCGCGGAACTTCGCCCTCGGCGAGTCCGACTCGAATCCACCCAGGCCGAACCCGACCAGCCCCTCGGGCCGGTACTCGGCCGCGAACCGTGCGCTGGTCATGCCCCAGTCGCGATCCCACGTACCGGGAACATCGAAGATCCACTGCAGCGTCACGCCGTGCTCGGCGAGCGCCTCGTCACGTCCGGCCTTCAGCGCCGCGACGAGTTCGTCGGGTGCGATGCCCGCCCGCAGGTGACTGGTCGCGCTGATCGTCAGCTCCGCATAGCGCACATTGGTCCGTGCGGCGTCACGCGCGTAACCGACTACAAGAGTGCGGATGTCCTCGCCTGTGGTGACCAGGTCGTTGACGATCCCGTACACGTTGATGAAGTGCCGGAAGTCCGTGAACTCGTAGAACTTCCGCAACGCGGCCTCGTCGGTCGGCACTCGCCCGCCTGGGTGGTTGCGCGCGAGCGTGAGGACGGTGTCGACGGAAGCGGCGCCCACGAGGTGGACGTGCAGCTCGGCTTTCGGCAACGCGTGGACGAAGTCGGAAATGTGCACGGTCCATGCTCTCAGGTCAAGGGCCGTTCGACGGGTGACATGTCTTGCAGTCAAAGGAGAGGGTGCAGGGCGATCCCTGTCTCTGGCTTCCGCATTGGGGGTGCCTCGTGAGGGGCGCACGAAGAGTTGCACTGCTGACAGCGGTGCTGGTTCTGCCATTCCTGCCCACGACGGCCCAGGCGGCCGAGGGGCCGGTGTTCCAGGACGGCGAGGCGCAACCCGTCTTCGATCCGAAGGACGTGGTGAAGGAGAGCCTCTGGGTCCGGGCGCCGGTCGACAGCGACCGCGACGGCAAGGACGACGAGGTCTACACCGAGGTCGTCCGGCCCCGTGCCACCGAACGCGGCCTCAAGGTCCCCGTCGTCTACATGGTCAGCCCGTACTTCTCGGGCGGCAACGACGTCGCCAACCACAACGTCGACGTCGAGCTTTATGTGCCCGACAAGCGCAACGGCCGTTTGCTGAAGGCCTCCTCCGACGAGCGCATCACCGCCGCCCTCGGCCCGAACCCCATCACCTCGGGCCGTTACGAGGCTTACTTCATCGCGCGCGGATACGCCGTCGTCTACGCCGAGTCCCTTGGCACCGGCAAGTCCACGGGCTGCCCGACGACAGGCGACGTCAACGAGACGATCGGTGCCCGCGTCGTCGTCGACTGGCTCAACGGCCGTGCGAGCGCACGCACCGCCACGGGCGACGCCATCAAGGCGACCTGGTCGACCGGCAAGACCGGCATGATGGGCGTCTCCTACAACGGAACGCTGCCCAACGCCGTCGCCTCCACCGGAGTGCGCGGCCTCGAAGCCATCGTGCCGATCGCCGCGATCTCCAGCTGGTACGACTACTACCGCGCGGACGGCGCCGTCGTCGCACCCGGCACGTTCCAGGGTGAGGACGCCGACGTGCTCGCGGAGTACGTCTACACGCGCGCGGACCGGGAGATCTGCAAGCCGATCATCGCCGAGATCGCCAAGGACCAGGACCGCGTCACCGGCGATTACAGCGAGTTCTGGGACAAGCGGAACTACATGAACGACGTCCGCAAGGTCCGTGCGGCCGTGCTGGCGGTGCACGGCCTCAACGACTGGAACGTCAAGATGACGCACGTCGAGCAGTGGTACTCGGCGTTGAAGAAGGTCGGTGCGCCGCACAAGATCTGGCTGCACCAGTCCGGGCACACGGACGCCGACACGCTGCGGTCCGCCGAGTGGAGGCGCACGCTCAACCGCTGGTTCACCCAGTACCTCTGGGGTCACCGCAACGGCGTCGACAAGGAGCCGAAGGCGACGATCCAGCGCGAGGACAAGACGTGGGCCGACGAGAAGGACTGGCCGGCTCCCGGCACGTCCGACGTGCGGCTGCGCCTGTCTCCGGGCGGCACCACCAAGGGAGGCCTCGGGATCCTGCCGGGCCGCGGCGTCGAGAAGCTGACCGACGACGCCACGAAGACGGCCGAGTCGCTGATCGACCTGGCCACGTCGCCGAACCGGCTCTCGTACACCTCGGAGCCCGCCAAGAAGCCGGTGCGGCTCTCGGGCAAGTCGACGGCGAACCTGCGTCTCGCGTTCGACCGGCCCGCCGCGAACGTGACGTCGCTGCTCGTCGACCGCGCCCCGGACGGCAGGTCGCACGTCATCACGCGCGGTTCGACCGACCCGCAGAACCGGGACCGGCCGGACAGGACGTCGCCGATCAAGCCCGGCAAGTTCTACGACGTCGAGGTGCCGATCGTGCCGGACGACTACGTCCTGCAGACCGGTCACCGGCTCGAGTTCGTCGTGATCTCCAGCGACTACGACTACACGCTGCGCCCGAAGCCGGGCGCCGGACTGTCGCTGGACCTCACGCGGACGTCGGTGGAGCTGCCGGTCGTCGGCGGCTGGCGCACGGTGCTCCAGTCGTTCTGACGTGATGCCGCGCTTCGGTCTTACAGGACCGAAGCGCGGCAACCTAGCACCCACCCCCGACAAAACCCCGCACGACAGTGCTCCAAGATCTCGACCTGTCCACAGCCGCCGAGTTGTCCACAACTTCGCGCCGACCCGGCTCCACCCCCGGCCCCGCCCTCCACAGTGGGCCCATGCCCTCAACCCTCTCGAAGCCGATCCGGGTCCGTGACGCGGGCGATCTCTACGCCGCGATCCCGCACCTGATGGGGTTCCACCCGTCCGACTCGCTGGTCGTGCTGGTGCTCCAGGACCACCTGATCAGCATGACCATGCGCGTCGACCTACCGCGCCCGCGACATAGAGGCGTCCTCGCGGCCCAGCTGGAAGCCCCGCTGCAGGAGCAGGACGCGTCCGAGGTGATCCTCGTCGTCGTGTGCCCGCCGTCCGAGCACATGCCCGAGCAACTCCCGCACGAGCCACTCGTCAAGACTCTCGTGAACCGGCTCGGCGGCGTGGGCATCGACGTCGTCGAGGCGGTGTGGCTGCCCTCGTGCCAGAAGGACGCGAAGTGGTTGTGCTACCTCGACGTCGACTGCCACGGCACATTGCCGGATCCCCAGCTGTCCGCGGTGGCCGCCGCGTCCGCCCACGAGGGCAACGTGACGTTCGAGTCGCGTGCCGCGATGGCCGCGATCCTCGCGCTGGATCCGCCCGACGCGCTGGAACGCAGATCGACGCTGCTCGACGAGCTCACGACGAGTTCGGGCGACCCCGACCCGCACACCGAGCTGCACTTGGTGAGCGCCGCGATCGACGCCGTCGAACACCGCAAGGGATCTCTGCCGGACAAGGAGATCGCCGCCCTGGCGCGGGCGCTGGCGGTGCCGGACGTGCGCGACGCGAGCCTGGGCTTCGCGACACAGCCCAGGTCGAGGCTGGCCGAACGGCTGTGGATCGAGCTCACCAAAGCCTCCCCGGCGCCGGAACGAGCCGAGCCCGCGTGCCTGCTGGCGTTCTACGCCTACCAGCGCGGCGACGGAGGGCTCGCCTCCATCGCGCTCGACGTGGCCGAGGAGGCGTGTCCGGGCCACGCGCTGAGCAAGCTCATCCGCTCGGCCGTCAGCGCGGCGTTCCCGCCCTCGGAGATGCGGGCGCTGTCCGCCAAGTACATGGACAGCGCCCGTGAGCTGCTCGCCGGCCCTCAGAGCAGTTCGGGCCGCTCCCAGTCCTGATCCAGGACGTGTTCGGCCAGGAACGCCCACACCGTCTCGTACCAGACCCGAGAGTTGCCGGGGGTGAGGATCCAGTGGTTTTCGGTTGGGTAGTAAAGGTATTTCGCGGTGACCCCGTGTCGGACGAGGTCGAAGTACAGGCGATGCCCTTCACCGATCGGAACCCGGTAGTCCTTGTCCCCGTGGATGACCAGCATCGGCGTTTTGATGTCGGCCACCCGCAGGTGCGGGGAGTTGGCATGGATCCGCTCCGGCTGGGTGAGGGGATCGCCCATCTCCCGCATCCAGTAATAGGAGCTGTCGGTGCCGCCGGAGAAGGCGTCGAGGTGCCACAGGGACGCGTGCGTGACGATCGCGCGGAACCGGTCGGTCTGGGTGGCGATCCAGTTGGCCATGTAGCCGCCGAACGACCCGCCCATGGCGGCGGTCCGGGAGGCGTCGATGTCGGCCCGCTCGACCGCGACGTCCGTGATGGCCATGAGGTCGGTGTAGGGCTCGGCACCCCAGCGGCCCCAGCCGGCCTGGATGAAGTCGGGTCCGTACCCGGTCGACAGGGCGGGGTCGGGCAGCAGGACGGCGTAGCCGCGAGCGGCCATCAGCCACGGGTTCCAGCGCCAGGTCCAGCCGTTCCAGCTCATGACGGGTCCGCCGTGGACCCAGAGGAGCAGTGGGGCGGGGGAGTCGGCGGAGGCGCCGTCCGGCAGCACCAGCCAGGAGCGGACGGTCCTGCCGTCCGCGACGACCGTGGAGATCTCGGTGAGGGTGCCGGGCACCGACGCGAGGGCACCGGGGGCGCGCAGCCGCTCCGGGTCCTGGTCGGCTCCGGTCGCGGCGAGCCGCACGGGCTGTGGCGGGTGGTCGACCGAGTTGCGCAGCGCGTACAGCGTCTGGCTGTCCGGGCTCACGATCACGTCGCTGTAGTAGCCCGACACCGTGAGCTTCATGATCTCGCCGGACGCGAGGTCGAGGCGCCAGAGCGGCTGGTGCCCGAGGTGGCTCGCGGTGAAGAAGACCGCCAACCCGTCCGGGCTCACCACCGGGTGGTCGGGTACCTCGTCGAACTCGGGCGCCAGTGGCGTGATCGAGCCGTCCGCCAGGTCGATCCGCACCAGATCGCGCCGGAACGGCGAGTCCGGAGTGGACTCGCGCGTCCTGATCGCGATCACCGCGGAGGAGTCCGGCGTGAAAGTGCCTGCGTGGAAGGAGAATCCCTCCTCGGAGGCGACGGTCCGGGACTCCCCACCGGTCGTGGCGACGACCCGCAGCTCGACCCTGCGGCCGTAGGCGGCACTGACGTCGACTGCGTGGCCGTGGACGGCCCACTTCCCGTCCGGGCTCAGCTCGACGTCCTCGTCGCTGAACCGGGTTCCGGCGTCCTCGCTGAGGGTCACGACGGACTCGGTGGTGACGTCGGCGAGAGGCGCCGCGAACAGCCGAGGGTGAGCCGGGCCGAGGTCCGCGTCCCAGTACCGGATCGGGTACGACTCGTGCAGGATCGCTGTCACGCCGGCGTCGTCGCGGGCCTTGCGCTTGGCGTTGTCGTCGTCGCCGAACTCCGTGAAGCGATAGGTCGACGACGTGAACAGCAAGGTGTCGCCCGCTGCCCGCACTTGACCGACTCCGCCACCCGGTCGCAGCACCTCGGCGGCCTCACCGCTGACCGGAAGCCGCCACAGCGCCTTCGTCTCCTTGGACTCTCCTGGTTTCGCGAGCGGGTCCGGGCGAGCCGAGAGGAACAGCAGCGACCCGTCCGGGGCGAACACGGGGGAGGAGTCGCCCTTGGCGGAGCGGGTGAGCCGGACGGCCTCCCGCTCCCCGGTGGGGTCGACCTCCCAGAGAGCGCCCTGCCACGTCTTGCCGTCCGGCGCGAGCGTGGACACGACGGTGACGAGCCGGGTGCCGTCCGGGGACAGCGCGAGCGACGCGAGCCGCGCGGTGGCGTTGTAGCTCTCGAAGGAGGCGAAGTCGGTCATGCCGGCTCAGGCTCCGTGCCGGGCGCGGGTGAACTCCCACGCGTCGCGGACGATGCCGGTGATGTCGGCCCGCTCGGGCTTCCAGCCGAGTTCGGTGCGTGCCCGCTCGGCGGAGGCGACCAGGACAGCCGGGTCCCCGGCGCGGCGCGGGGCGACGACGGCGGGGATGGCGTGGCCGGTGACCTCGCGGCAGGTGTCGATGACCTGCTTGACCGAGAAGCCGGTGCCGTTGCCCAGGTTGTAGATCCGGTGCTCGCCGGCGGTGGCGTTCTCGAGCGCGAGGAGGTGGGCGTCGGCGAGGTCCAGGACGTGGATGTAGTCGCGGACGCAGGTGCCGTCCTCGGTGGGCCAGTCCTCGCCGTAGATCGAGATGTGCTCCCGCTGCCCGAGCGCGACCTGGAGCACGAGCGGGATCAGGTGCGTCTCGGTCGCGTGCCGCTCGCCGATGGTGCCGTAGGCGCCGGCGACGTTGAAGTACCGCAGGCTCGTCGCCGCCAGGCCGTGCGCCGCGGCGTACGACGTGATCGCGTGGTCGATGGCGAGCTTGGTGGCGCCGTAGGTGTTGGTCGGCGCGGTGGGGGCCGTCTCGGGGATCGGCACCTCCCGCGGCTCGCCGTACGTCGCGGCAGTCGAGGAGAAGACGAGCTTCGGCGTGCCGTGCTCCTTCATGGCGTCGAGCAGGCGGATCGCCGTAAGGACGTTACCCGTCCAGTACTTACCGGGGTCCTGCATGGACTCGCCCACGAGCGACTTCGCGGCGAAGTGCAGAACGCCGTCGAACCCTTCTGCGAGGACATCGCCGATGACCTCGGCGATGTCACCCCGGATGAAGCGCGCTCCCGAGGGGACGGCGTCCTCGTGGCCGGTGGAGAGGTCGTCGAGGACGGCCACCTCGTGTCCGGCTTCGAGCAGCCGGGCAGCGCACACACTGCCGACGTATCCGGCCCCGCCCGTGACGAGCAGCTTCACCACAGTCCTCGCATTCCTGGTCAAGATCGTTCTTGGCTACCGGTCCCTGCCCGCGCCCGCGGACGGAACCGCCGTGAAGAGCCTCGGTCGCGTGAGCGAACGCGAGGCGAAGCCGGCGAGCACGGACCGTTCGACCTCGTCGTGCCGTTCGACGGGCACGAGGGCGATGGCCGAGCCGCCGAAACCGCCGCCGACCATCCGGGCGCCCAGGGCGCCGGCCGCCATGGCGGAGTCGACGGCGACGTCGAGCTCGAGGCACGAGACGCGGTAGTCGTCCCGGAGGCTCGCGTGCGAGCCCGAGAGGAGCGGCCCGACCTCGGCGAGCCGGCCCGCGCGGAGCAGCTCGACGGTCCGCAGGACCCTGTCGTTCTCGGTCACGACGTGCCGCACCAGCGGACGCAGCTCTTCGGGCAACCGGACGAGCGTCTGGTCGAGTTCGGCGATGTCGACGTCGCGCAGAGCGGGCACGCCGAGGATGCCGGCGGCACGCTCGCAGCCCGCCCGCCGGGCGCCGTAGCCGCCGTCGACGAGGGCGTGGCTCGCGCGGGTGTCGATGACGAGGACCTCGAGCCCGCTGGCAGCCGCGTCGAACGCGACCTGCTCCGGCTTGCCGGAGCGCACGTCGTAAAACAGGGCGTGCGCTTCGACGCAGCACAGCGATGCCGTCTGGTCCAGGATGCCGGTCGGAGCACCCACGAAGTCGTTCTCGGAGCTCTGCACCCAGCGCGCGATGTCCGTCCGCTCGGCGTCGACGCCGGCGAGACCGAGCAGGGCGAGGGCGACAGCGCACTCGAGGGCGTGCGAGGAGGAGAGACCGGCGCCCGCGGGCACGTCGCCCGCGATGACGAGGTCGGCGCCGCCGGTGACGGCGATCCCCTGCTCACGCAGGGCCCAGGCGACTCCACCGGGGTACGCGGCCCACCCCTTGACGGTGCCGGGGGCTAGGTCGGAGATCACGACCGAGTCCGCCACCTGCACCCCGCCGTCGTCGCCCATCGTGCTGACGGTCAGCACGCCGTCCGTGCGGGGCGACGCCGCGACCGCGATGCGGTGGGGCAACGCGAACGGCAGCACGAAGCCGTCGTTGTAGTCGGTGTGCTCACCGATGAGGTTGACCCGGCCGGGAGCCGACCAGACCCCTTCGGGGGCGCGCCCGTGCTGCCGCTCGAACGCCTCCGCCGCCTTCGCCGCTGGTGTCGTCGCCTGGGTCACCGGGCGAGCACCAGGACCGCGTGGGCGACCGCGGGGTCGAGCTCGGCCGAGTTGCCGTTGCCGCCGCGCACCTGGATGACCTTGGCGCCACCGAGCGCCTCGACCTCCACCGTGCCGCCCGGCACGACGCCGGCTTCCTTGAGCTCGGCCATGAGGTCCGGGTCCAGCTGGACGTGCTCGGCGATGCGGCGGATCTCGACGCGGCCACCGCCGCGGCGGGCCACCTCGTCCACGCGCACCAGGTCCGCCTCGGCGGGCGGGGCCGGCTCGCCGTCTCCCAGCTTGTCGAGGCCGGGAATCGGGTTGCCGTAGGGCGACGTGGTGGGGTTGCCGAGCAGCTTGATGAGCTTGCGTTCGACCGCCTCGCTCATCACGTGCTCCCAGCGGCACGCCTCGCTGTGCACGTGCTCCCACTCAAGCCCGATGATGTCCACGAGGAGGCGCTCGGCGAGCCGGTGCTTGCGCATCACGGCGATCGCGAGGTTGCGGCCCTGCTCGGTGAGCTCGAGGTGGCGGTCCTCCGCCACGACCACCAGGCCGTCGCGTTCCATGCGGCCGACGGTCTGGCTCACCGTCGGTCCACTTTGGCCGAGGCGTTCGGCGATGCGGGCGCGCAGTGGCACCACGCCCTCTTCCTCGAGTTCGTAGATCGTGCGGAGGTACATCTCCGTGGTGTCGATGAGGTCGTTCACACCCGCTCCCCTTCGTATGGTGTCGATGGTAGTCGTGCCGGGGGACACAGGTGTCCGCGCGGGTGCAGGATGTGAGCCGTGCATCCCTTGATCACTCCTGAGGCCCTCGCCGAGGCGCTGAGCGCGCGTCCGGCCACCGTCGTGCTGGACGTCCGGTGGCGTCTCGGCGGACCACCCGGACGCCAAGACTACGAGGTCAGCCACGTGCCCGGCGCGGTGTACGTGGATCTGGACACCGAACTGTCCGCTCCGCCCGGAGTCGGTGGCCGTCATCCGCTGCCGGATCCGGAGCGGTTGCAGGAAGTGCTGCGCGCCGCCGGCGTGCGCGAGGGTGGCCGGGTCGTGGCGTACGACGCGGGGGACGGGTCGGTGGCCGCGCGGGTGTGGTGGCTGCTGCGGTGGGCCGGGTTCGGCGAGGTGGCGGTGCTCGACGGAGGGTTCGCCGCGTGGGAGGCCGCCGGGTTGCCGGTGACCGCGGAGGTGCCGGCGGCGCTGACCGGCGATGCCGCGGGTGACGTGGTGGTGCGGTCCGGTCAGATGCCCGTGCTGGACGCGGACGAGGCGGCGGCGCTCGCTCGGGAGGGCGTGCTGCTCGACGCTCGGGCCGCTGCTCGGTACCGCGGCGAGACCGAGCCGGTGGACCCCAAAGCCGGGCACATCCCGGGCGCGCTCAATGCACCGACCACCGGGCACGTCGGAGCGGACGGGCGGTGGTTCCGGGCGGAGGAGTTGGCCGCGCGGTTCGCCGGGCTCGGGGTGTCGGGTGGTGCGGCTGTCGGGGCGTACTGCGGGTCGGGGGTGACCGCCTCGTCCGTGGTGCTCGCGCTGGAGGTCGCGGGGGTCACGTCGGCCGAGAAGCCGGCCGCGTTGTACGCGGGGTCGTGGTCCAACTGGTGTGCGCTCGACCGTGAGGTCGCCACTGGCGGCTGAGACGGTCCGGTGGTGGCGTCAGGCGTTGGGGATGCGGTTGAAGCCTTCGGTGGCGAGCTTCAGGGCGATGGCGCAGGTGTCCAGTTCGTCGATCGCCAGGACGTTCACCGAGAAGGCCGAGGTGATGGCGGTCGGGTCGTCGGTCAGCACGACGGTGACCTGGCAGTCCTCCTTGGAGGCGCTGACCTGCCACGCGGTGTTGCCGCCGATCTCGATCTGCTTCTTCTCGCCGTCCTCGCCCGCCACGTCGGGGACTGTGACGATCTGCGTGATGACGGTCGACGGGCCGGTGGTGGTGTGGATGCAGCCGCCGTCCGCCGAGGACTTGCCGCCGGTCGCGGCCTCGATGTCCGCGGCCTTGAGGACACCGCAGGTCTCCAGGCCGGTGGCCTTCTTCTTGGTGCCGATCTTGACGTCGCCCTGCTTCTGCGTGGTGGGGGCCTTGGGCTTCGAGGGCGCGGTGCTGGCGGTCGGCTTCCTCGTGGTCGTGGTGGGGTCGGCGGGCTCTTGGACCGCGTTGGCGTCGGCCCTGGCCGAGCCGCTGACCTCCTGCGCGCAGCCGGAGACGGCGGCGAGGGGCAGGGCGAGTGCGAGGAGGATGGCCGCTGGTCTCAGGTGCATGTCGCCTCTGACCCCTGTTCGGTGAGATCGGTTCCGCGCTCGCGACTGTAGGTTGCTGGGCATGGGTAAGCCAGCCGCTGTTGTCTGGGACAGGTCCTTCCTCGGGTACGACCTCGGTGGCGACCATCCGCTGAACCCCGTCCGGCTCGACCTCACCGTGCGGCTCGCCACCGCGCTCGGGGTGCTGGACGGCGTCGAGATGCGGGTGCCCGAGCCGGCCAGCGACGAGGAGATCGAGCTGGTGCACAAGCCCGGCTACCTGAGTGCGGTGCAGGCCGCGCCCACGGCCGGGTGGGACGTCGGGCACGGGCTCGGCACCGCGGACAACCCCGTGTTCGACCGGATGCACGAGGCGTCGGCGCTGGTGGTCGGCGGGTCGCTGGCGGCGGCCCGGGCGATCGCGTCCGGGGAGGTGGACCGGGCCGTGAACATCGCCGGCGGGTTGCACCACGCCATGCCGGACAGCGCGGCCGGGTTCTGCGTCTACAACGACTGCGCGGTGGCGATCGAGTGGTTGTTGCGCAGCGGGGTGGAGCGCATCGCGTACGTCGATGTCGACGTGCACCACGGGGACGGGGTGCAGACGGCGTTCTGGGACGACCCCCGCGTGCTCACGATCTCGTTGCACCAGCACCCCATGAGCCTGTGGCCCGGTACCGGGTGGGCCAGCGAGGTCGGGGGAGCCGGGGCCGAGGGGAGCGCGGTCAACGTGCCGCTGCCCGCCGGCACGCGGGACGGGTCGTGGATGCGGGCGTTCCACGCGACGGTGCCGTCGTTGCTGCGCGCGTTCCGGCCGCAGGTGCTGGTCACGCAGTGCGGGGTCGACACGCACAAGGAGGACCCGCTGGCGGACCTGTCGCTGAGCGTGGACGGGCACCGGGCCATCTACCAGGCGTTCCGGGACCTCGTGACCGAGCACGGGTTCAAGTGGCTCGCGCTCGGCGGCGGCGGTTACGAGCTGCTCAGGGTCGTGCCGCGGTCGTGGACGCACCTGCTTGCCACGGTGCTGGACCGCGACGTCGACCCGAACCGGCCGCTGCCGGCGGAGTGGGTCGCCCATGCGACACGCGTCGCACCTGAGTGGCCTTTGCCTGCGTCCATGACCGATGGGTGCGACGCTGGGCACCAGCCGTGGGGCGGGGACGCGGAGGAGCCGGTGGACAAGGCGATCCGCGAGACCCGGCGCGCGGTGTTCCCGTTGCATGGACTCGATCCCGACGACCCCAGGGACTGACACCGGTGCCGGAGACAGCGAGAGACCCGTTCGACTTCCCGCGCGGCTGGGAGGCCGACGTCGTCCTCAGCGACGGCGGCACCGTCCACCTGCGGCCCATCACGCCGGACGACAGCGAGAAGCTGCGCGAGTTCCACGGCCGGCTGTCGGAGCGGACGCGGTACTTCCGGTACTTCGGGCCGTACCCGCGGATCCCGCAGCGCGACCTCGAACGGTTCAGCACCGTCGACCACCACGACCGGGTGGCGCTCATCGCGCTGCTCGGCGACGACATCGTCGCCGTCGGCCGGTTCGACCGGCTGGTCGGCGAGCACCACCGCGGGGACAGCGCCGAGGTCGCGTTCGTCGTCGAGGACGGGCATCAGGGGCGCGGGGTCGGCAGCATCCTGCTCGAACACCTCGCCGCCGCGGCCAGGGAGGTCGGGCTCGCGCGGTTCGAGGCCGAGGTCCTCGCCGAGAACGGGCAGATGGTGCGGGTGTTCCGCGACGCCGGCTACCAGGTCAGCAGGGCGTTCGAGGAGGGCGTGCTGCACCTGGAGTTCGCGATCGACCCCACCGACGAGTCCGTCGCCGTCGCCAGGGCACGGGAGCAGGCCGCCGAGGCCCGCAGCGTGCACAACCTGCTGCACCCCAGGTCAGTCGCGGTCATCGGCGCGTCCACCGACCCGACCAAGATCGGGCACGCGGTCCTCAAAAACCTCCTCGAGGCCGACTTCAACGGACCCGTCTACCCCGTCAACGCCGAGCACCGGTCCGTCCGGGGCGTCCGCGCCTACCCGACCGTGCTCGACATCCCCGACGACGTCGACCTCGCCGTCGTCGCCGTGCCCGCGGCCAGCGTCGACGAGGTCATGGACGGGTGCCTCGCCAAGGGCGTGAAGGCGCTCGTCGTCGTCAGCTCCGGCTACGGCGAGACGGGCCCCGACGGGCTGTCGGCCGAACGCAGGCTCGCCGCGGAGGCGAGAGCGCACGGCATGCGCGTCGTCGGTCCCAACGCCCTGGGCGTGCTCAACCTCGACCCCAAGGTCCGCCTCAACGCGAGCCTCGCCCCGAAGCTGCCACAACGGGGCCGTGCGGGCTTCTTCTGCCAGTCCGGCGCCCTCGGCACGGCCATCCTCGCCAACGCCGCCGGCTGGGGCCTCGGCCTGTCCACGTTCGTCTCGGCCGGCAACCGCGCCGACGTCTCCGGCAACGACCTGCTGCAGTACTGGGAGACCGACCCCGCCACCGACGTCGTCCTGCTCTACCTCGAGTCCTTCGGCAACCCGCGCAAGTTCGCGAGGCTCGCCCGCCGCCTCGGCCGCACCAAGCCCATCGTCGCGGTGAAGTCCGGCCGGCACGCCGTCGTCCCCGGCCTCGCCGCCACCGCCGCGAAGGTCGACGAGGCGAGCGTCCAGGCCCTGTTCGAGCAGGCCGGCGTGATCCGGGTCGACTCACTGGCTCAGCTGTTCGACACCGCGTTGCTGCTCGCCCACCAGCCCCTCCCGCACGGCAAGCGCGTCGCCGTCGTCGGCAACTCCACCGCGATCGGCCTGCTCGCCGCCGACACGCTGCTCGCCCAGGGCCTCGACCTCGCGGGCGACCCCGTCGACGTCGGCGCCCAGGCCACCCCCGAGGAGTTCGCGAAGGCGGTCAGCGAGGCGCTGGACCGCGACGACACCGATGCCCTCGTCGTGGTGTTCGTGCCGCCCATCGCGGTCCCCGGCGCCGCTTACGCCCGCGCGCTCAAGGAGTCCGCGCACCGCACGAAGCCGATCGTCTCCACGTTCCTCGCGGTCGAGGGAATTCCAGACGAGCTGAAAATGCCCGGAAAGGGTTCCATCCCGAGCTACGCCAGTCCCGAACGGGCCGTGCTCGCCCTGGCCCGCGCCGTCCGCTACGCCCGCTGGCGCGCCGCACCGCAGGGCACGTTCGTCCGCCCGGACGGCATCGACGTGGACCGGGCGCGTTCCATTGTGGACAACCCCGCCGCCGAGGTCCGCCTCGACGACCACACCGCCGTCGAACTGCTGGAGTGCTACGGCATCGACGTCGTCCCGTTCCGCATCGCCCACAACGAGGAGGAGGCGGCCGAGGCCGCCGACGAGCTCGGCTACCCCGTCGCGATGAAGGCCACCAGTGAACGCCTGCGCCACCGCACCGACCTCGTCGGCGTCCGGCTCGACGTCGCCCAGCGCGAATCGGTCAAGGCCGCCTACCACGACCTCGCCGCGCTCTCCGGCAAACCGGGCGTGTACGTGCAACGCATGGCGCCCAAGGGAGTCAGCTGCGTCCTGGGTCTGCAGGACGACCCGAGCTTCGGCACGCTGGTCTGGTTCGGACTGTCGGGTCTCGTCAGTGACCTCCTCGGCGACCGCGCCTACCGGGCGGTACCCCTCACCGACACCGACGCCGCCGAACTCGTTGCGGCGCCGAAAGCAGCGCCTCTGCTCACCGGCTACCGCGGCGACGAACCAGCGGACCTGAAAGCACTTCGGGAACTGGTACTCCGTTTGGCGGCACTGGCCGAGGACCTTCCGGAGGTGCGCTCCCTGAAGCTCGAGCCCGTTCTTGCTTCTGCCGCAGGGGCTTTCGTGAGCAGCGCCCGCATCGTCGTCGGACCGCCTCCGTCCCTGCACGACGCCGGTCCGCGCCGCCTGCGCTGACTTGCGCTACTGATGAGTTACCGCAACGATTCCGATGTTTCATTCGCGCGCAGGTATGGACATGCGTCCTGTCGCCGCTTAGGTTTCCCGACATCGCCCAGCAGCGCCGAAGAAGGTGCGCGGGCGCATGCCCCGTGGAATAGCGCTGTGAGTAGGGACGAATGACGCCGAGAGCACTTCTCCGCCTGGCCGCGACAACAAGTGCGGCCGTGCTCCTGCTCGCATCGTGCGCGGGTGGCGGCGGGTCGGGAATGGCCAGCAAGGTGAGCTCGAACGACCGCATGGTCATCGCCGTGTCCTACGACCAGCCCGGACTGTCGGTGCGCCGTCTCGACGGCAGCTACCGCGGCTTCGACGTCGACGTCGCCAAGTACATCGCGAACGAGCTGGGCGTCAAGGAGCAGAACATCACCTGGAAGGAAGCGCAGCCCGGCAACCGGGAGACACTCCTGACCAGCGGCGAGGCCGACATGGTCGTCTCCACCTACTCGATCACGGACAAGCGCAAGCAGATCGTCGACTTCGTCGGCCCGTACTTCGTCGCGGGCCAGGACCTGCTGGTGCGCATGAACGAGAACCGCATCGAGGGCCCGAAGTCGCTCAACGCCACCCTCCGCCTGTGCTCCACGGCCGGCTCCACCTCCGCCGAGTACGTCCGCGACCAGTTCGCCAAGGACGTGAAGATGGTCGAGTACGCCAAGTTCAGCGACTGCGTCACGGCCCTGCTCGCGGAGAACGTCGACGCCGTCACCACCGACGACGTGCTGCTCGCGGGCTACGCCGCCCAGAACCCGGAGCTCCTGCGGGTCGTCGGCGACCCGTTCAGCAAGGAGGAGTACGGCGTCGGCCTGCACCGCGACGACCCCGGCAGCAAGGCGAAGGTCCAGGCCGCGCTGCAGAAGATGATCGACACGGGTGCCTGGCGCAAGTCCCTCGAGGACAACATCGGATCTTCCGGCTACAAGATCCCCGACCCGCCGAAGCTGGCCCCCTGATCACACGGGGCGTGACGTAGGCTCACGCCACGTGAACCGCGTCCCGCCGCACCGCGCTGATCGACCCGTTCGCGCGGGCATTCCAGAACACGGCCGAGTCCCGCGCTACTACGCGGTCAAGGCCGAGCTGTTCGACCTCGTCGAGACCCTCGGCGAAGGCACCGTCCTGCCGTCCGAACGCGAGCTCGCCGAACGGTTCTCCGTCTCGCGCGTCACGCTGCGCCAGGCCGTCAGCGAGCTCGTGCTCGAAGGCAAGCTCATCCGCCGGCAGGGCAGCGGCACGTTCGTCGCGCCACCGAAGCTCGTGCAGCCGTTGTCCCTGGTCAGCTACACCGAGGGCATGCGCAGGCAGGGCGTCGAGCCGAATCGCACGGTGATCACCGTCGAGGAGATCGGCGCCGACGACGGCCTGGCCCGCGACCTGGTGCTCGAACCGGGCGACCGGGTCGTGCACCTCGAACGCGTGCTGCTCGCCGACGACGAGCGCATCGGCCTCGAGTCGACCTACCTGAGCCTCGGCCGCTTCCCGGACCTGCTGGACAAGCTCGACCCGGGCGGTTCGCTCTACGCGTGCCTCACCGAACGCCTGGGCGTGCGTTTCGCCGAGGCCGAGGAACGTGTCGAGACCGTGCTCGCCACGCCCCGCGAGGCGCTGCTGATCGGCACGAACCCGGCGCTGCCGATGCTGCTGCTGCACCGCGTCTCCTACGACGTCGACGGCCACCCGATCGAACGCGCCCGGTCGCTGTACCGGGGCGACCGGTTCAGCTTTGTCGCCCGTTTGCACGCGGATCGTTAGGAACAGAACCAGCTCCGGAAGCGTCTGAGGATCATGGCGCTGGAACCGGAGATCGGGCTCGTCGGCAGGGACGACATCACCGCACTGGTGGAGTCCCTGGTGGAACGCCGCGCGAAACAACCCCTGCCCGTGATCGTGGCGTTCGGCCCCGGCGGCAGCGGCAAGACGTCCCTGCTCGACCACGTCCGCCGGCGCTACCGGGACGCGCCCACGGCCAAGGTCGACCTCGACAAGGCCGGATCCCGGTCCTGCAAGGACATCCTCGACGTCGCCGCCGAGCAGCTGCGGTCCTACCAGCACGCCGAGTTCGGCCGCATGCGGTTGCCGCGCTACGACCTGGCCCGGCTCGCGCTGCACACCGACCCCGGCGACGACCCGCACCACCGCGCCCGCGAGCTCGCCGCGCGGCAGATGACCCGGCTCGTCGCGGTCGCCGACGCGGCCGAGGTCGTCGACGTGCTGCCGCCCGCCCAAGGCCTCGGCAGGGTGTTGCGGCCGTTGTTGCTGTGGCTGATCGGGCTCGCCGTCGTCGCGCCGCGGCCGTTGCGCTGGCTGCTGGGCGGGCCTCGGGTGGCCGGTGCGCTGCGCTGGTTCGAGAACTACGTGGGTCGCCGGAAGTTCGACGACGCGCTCGTGCACATGTGGAGCCTGAACCGCGCCGGTGACGCGCTCGAGATCGACCGGCTGCTCGTCGCGGCGTTCCTCGCCGACATCACGGCCGCCTACCGGTTCCGCCGGTACCGCAGGATGAACAGCCTCCTGCTGCTCGACGGCGCCGACCTGCTCGACGGCATCGACTCCTACCTGCCGCCGAAACGACCGCGGCCCGCGGCGCGGCCGACCGACTTCCTCAGCCTGCTCGCCGAACGACGTGCCGAGGAACCGCTCGTGCCGCTGCTCGTGATCGCCACCAAGCAGTCTGCGCCCTCGCCGGCCGGCTCCGCGGTCTTCAAACCGGTGCGCCTGGAACCGTTCACGCTCGCCCAGACGCGGCAGTTCCTCGCCGAGTGGAACAGAACCCGCAACAGCACCGTCGAGTCCGAGGCGCTCGTCGAGGAGTTGCAGGAGGTCACGCACGGCCATCCGCTCGCGGTCCGGCTCGCCATCCAGCTCGTGCAGTTCGTGTTCGCGCGCGACCAGGTGCTGCCGTCGGTGCGCTCGGTCTTCGACGAACGGCTGCCCGTCGACGAGACCACGACGTTCCAGGACGCCACGGTCGGCGACTACCTGCTCCTCCGCTTCTTCCAACGGATCCCGGGCACCGAGGAGATGCCCGAACGCGAGGCCGCGCGCGAGATCTTCGCCCGCCTCGCCGCCCCGCGCATGCTCGACCGGCACGTGATCCGCGCGCTGCTGCCGCCGTCGTGGTCGGCCGAGAACATGCGGGCACTGCTGGCACAGCTCAGCTTCGTCGGCCAGGACGGCGACAACTTCGTGCTGCACCCGCTGTTGCGCGACCTCCTCGCCCGCAGGCTCCGCGAGGTCCCGGCGGACGCGCCGTTCTCGCACGCGAACGTCCACCGGTTGCTCAAGGACCGCTACGACAGCCTCGGACAGCGCGAGGACGCGCTCTACCACGCGCTCGCACTCGGCCAGGTCCACCTCGTCGCGCACCGCCTGCGCCCGCACGTCGACGAGCGCAGCGACCGCTGGATCGCCGAACTCGCCGCCATCGCCGAGGCGCCGATGCCGCCCGGCGAAGGCGAACCCGAACACGCCGAGGAACCGCGGTCGTGGTGGGACCGCCTGCGCAGCGGCACCACGCGGAACCTGCACCGCCGCTACGACAGCGTGGTGAGACCGGAGACCGGGTTGCTCGAGGACGCGGTGATCGCCACGTGGGAACTGCGTTCGCGCACGCGCACCGACCGCGCGACCGTCGAGATGTACGACCGGGTGCTGCGCACGCACCAGGAGCTCGATGGTGCCGAGGAACGCCTGACCGCTTACCGCGCCACGAAACGCGCGCTCGAACACAACATCCCCGCGTCGCCGCCCGCGTCACTGCCGCGCGCGTCGACCGTCGGCAGGTTCCCGTACCCGCGTCGCTGGCCCGGCCGCAACTCCGTGCGCCGCGTGGTCGTCTACCTCGTCGTCGTGCTGCTTGTGTTGTACGGCGCGGCTTTCTACCTCCAGGACAGCACGCACTGCCTGCGCTACGGCATCATCGACCCGCGCGAGCTCGTCGCGGACCTCGCCGGTGAACGGCCACGTCTGTCCAAGATGGACGGCGTGCAGTGCGTCGGCCTCAGCGAAAAGCCCGGCCGGTTCGCCTACGGTGACCCGGCGACGCAGAACAACGACGACGCCGAGGTGGAGGAGCTCGCGAAGCTCATCGCGGAGGAGAACGACCGCGCCGCCAAGGTGAAGGACCGCGAGGTCGTCACGATCGTCGTCGCCACGATGCTCAGTTCCAGCGAGCGCGTGAAGCGCGACCTGTCCGCGGGCGTCAACGAGCTGCGCGGCGCCTACCTCGCCCAGCACGACTGGAACCAGCTCGACGGACTCGGCCGCAACCCGTTGGTGCGCCTCGTCCTCGCGAACTTCGGCGGCGAGTCCAAGTACGCCGTGAAGGTCGCCGAGCAGATCCGCGCCTACGCCGCACGCGACCGGTCGGTGATCGCGGTGACCGGCCTGGGCCAGAGCCGTGAGACCACGCAGTCCGCGCTCGCCGTGCTCGGTCCGTCCAAGGACCAGCCGACGGGAATCCCGATGGTCGGCTCGTCGCTGTCGTCGACGAACTTCAGCCAGAAGCCGTACTTCTTCCGCGTGGCTCCGGCCAACGACCGCCAGGCCCAGGTCGCCGCGCGGATCATCGAGCGCACCGAGGCGTTGCGCGGTCGCCCGGTGCACCTCGTGCGGAGCCCCGGCGACGAGTACAGCTCCGATCTCGCCGACGAGTTCGAGGACGTGCTCCGGCCCGAACGGCACGACTACGACGAGACCGCGAACGCCGTCACCACGCAGTTGGGCCGCGTGGTGACGGACATCTGCGCGAAGGCGCCGAACCCGCTCATCCTCTACACGGGCCGCACCGCGGAGGTTGGCGGACTGCTGACCGAGCTGAGCCGCAGCAACTGCTCCGACCCGGTGGTGTTCGGCGGCGACGACCTGACTCAGCTGGAGACGACGAACTTCACCGATCTGGAAGACGTCAAACGATTCGCCGGCGGCCGGCTCTACTTCACGACGTTCGCGTGGACGCCGGGCCGCGAACCGATTCCCCAGCCGACGCAACAGTTCTTCACCACCTATGAGGCCGCGCAGAAGGCGCACGCACGCCGGGCATTCCTTTCGGGCCCCAACGGACACGTGCTGCTCGCCTACGACGCCGTCAGCGTGGTCGCGCGCCAGACGTCCGTTGGGGCGTCACGAGAACAGGTCTACGAGAAGCTGCGCACTTTGCGTGACTTCCCCGGCGCGTCCGGGAGGCTGACGTTCGACCGGACCGGCACCAGCGGCACGTCCGGCGCGGACCCGGCCGACAAGCTGGTGGTGGGGCAGATCGTCAAGCTGGACAACGGTTTCCTGGTCTCGCACTACCTGGCGCACGAGGGAACGTGACCAGCGGGTGAAGTGACTGCGGGTCACCGGACCCCGTGCGGGCGCGGGAAGAGACCGCCCGTTCGCACTCGTTCCCCGCCCGAGTTGCGGAGGTACTGTTGTGGTCACGATTCCAGGACGTCCGCGACGGTGCGGAGGAGCGGGGGTGTGCCGTGTCCTTCAAGGCGGAGTTCCTCGCAGAACTCGAGGACTGCCTGCGCGGCTACGGCGCGGTCCCGGTGAGCAACGCCGACGCGCTGGCGTTGTTCATCGAGTTCGTGCGAGCTCTTCCGGCGACCGACCAGAGGCTGCGCTGCCTCGAAGGCGTCGACCAGGGGTCAGGCTCGTTCTGGAACAACCCCGCGGTGTGGTGGGAGCAGGTGCCGAGATTCGGCGCCGGACTGCCGCGCTGCGGGTCGGCGGAGTGCCGCAAGCTGCTCGACGACATGCTGGACGAGGCGATCAGCGACGAGATCGACGTCCTCGAGATGGAGATCCGGGAACTGCCGAGCTAGGCCGGACATGCCTGCCGGCGCCGCCACCTGTTACGGCCGCGGCGCCGGGGCTTCCAGCACTTATTTGACGGCGACCAGCGACTTGAAGAGTTCCCGATAGCGGTGGAGCGCCAGTCGCAGGTCCTCGGTCTGTGGATCACTGTTTCCCTCGAGCTGCTTGGTGAGGGAACGGTGGCGGGTGGTCAGTTCCTCGAGCGCGCGGGTCACGAGGTCGTCTGCCTTGCGGACGGCCGCCTTGGGGTCGTCGACGAACTCGTACTGCACGGCCTGCCACTCGTCCTCGAGCTTGCCGACCGGCTGCCGGTCGCCGTGCTGCGACTCGGTGCGGTGGTGGTCGGCGCGGGCCTGGTCGGTCCGGCTCTGCTCGGCCCGGACCTGGTCGGCGCGCTGCGGTTCCGTGCGCTGGTGCTCGGTGCGCTGCACGTCCGTCCTCTGCACGTCGGTGCGCTGCTGCGCGTCCGTGCGCTGAGCATCGGTGCGCTGCGCGTCAGCCCGCTGCGCGTCGATCCGTTGCGCCTCAGCATGTTGCGCGTCGGTGCGCTGCGACTGCTGGGGCATGCGCTCGGCCTGCTGCCCCTGCTGCGGGGGAGTCTGCTGGGGCCGGGCCGGGGTGGGAACCCCAGCGGCGTGAGTCGGTGCTTCAGACATCTGACTTCTCCTTCCGCGTGGCTTCCCTGGTGTTCGCACGCGTCTCCGCGCCGTGTTCGAGCAGATCGGTGAAGAGCTCGCGGTAGTGCACCATGGCGGTGCGCAGGTCCTCGGTGCTCGCCTCGCCGATCTCCTGGCGCTCCGAGATGTCGTGCGCCTTGCGGTAGTGCTCCAGCGTCTTCGCGTGCTCGACGGACAGCACGCTCAGCTGCGCCTCGTACCCCTCCGTGGGGTAACCGCGCTCGGCCATCAGATCGGTCACGAGGCGGTCGGCGTCGGAGATGGCGCTCTCCGGGGAGTCGACGAACTTCGCCTGCACGGTCGCCCAGTGCCGGCGGTAACTGTCCTGTGCCGTCTGCGAAAGCGGCTTCAGGTCGAACTCGCTGTGGCGGTGCTCCCGCTCCGCGAGCTCTTTCTCCGCGGCCGATCTGCTCTCGCTCTCGGTGACCGCGCGGTCGTACTCAGGGCCGAAGCGGTCGCGCAGCTTCTTGCGCTGCATGGCGGGCCTCAGCACGATCGCGAGGATCACCAATGCCGCGAGAATCGCGACCGCCACGCCGATGATGGCGCCCGTTGACATGGAAAAACCTCCAAGACAGGCAAACTCTCTGGCTGTCCGGGAGGCTTTCCCGTTCACTCACAAGGGAAACATCAACCCTTGATACAAACCACCTGCTTGAGCTTCGCGACCACCTCGACCAGGTCCGACTGGTTCGCCATCACCGTGTCGATGTCCTTGTAGGCGCCCGGAATCTCGTCCACCACGCCGGAGTCCTTGCGGCACTCGACACCACTTGTCTGGTCGGCGAGATCCTGCGTCGTGAACGTCTTGCGGGCCTTGTTGCGCGACATCCTCCGGCCGGCACCGTGCGACGCCGACTCGAACGAGTCCGGGTTCCCGAGCCCGCGCACGATGTACGAGCCGGTGCCCATCGACCCCGGGATGATGCCCAGCTCACCGCGGCGGGCGCGGATCGCACCCTTGCGCGTGACCAGGACGTCCTCACCGAAGTGGTGCTCCTCCGACACGTAATTGTGGTGCGCGCTGATCGGCTCCTCGAAGGCGATCTGCGGGAACTCGGCGCGCAGCACGTCACAGACCAGGCGCAGCATGACGGCGCGGTTGCGTCGCGCGTAGTCCTGAGCCCAGTACAGGTCGTGACGGTAGGACGCCATCTCGGTCGTGCCCGCGAGGAACACCGCGAGGTCCGGGTCCGGCAGCTCGGCGTTGTGCGCGAGCGTGCGCGCCACCGCGATGTGGTGCTGCGCCAGCTCGTTGCCAATGCCGCGCGACCCCGAGTGCAGCATGACCCACACCCGCTGGTCGCCGTCCAGGCAGACCTCCAGGAAGTGGTTACCGCCCCCGAGCGTGCCCATCTGGTGCATCGCCTTGTCGGCGCGCGCCTTCACGGACGGCGTGAGGTCGTCGAACTTCCTCCAGAAGGTGCCCCAGTCGGACGCGTCCCTCTCGGTGAACGCGGTCGCCTTGTGCTGACCGAACCCGACGGGGACCACGGCCTCCATGCGCGACCGCAGGCCACGCAGAGTCGCCGGCAGGTCGTTGGCCGTGAGCGAGGTGCGCACGGCGGTCATGCCACAGCCGATGTCCACGCCGACGGCCGCGGGGGAGACGGCGTCGCGCAACGCGATCACCGAACCCACCGTGGCACCCTTTCCGTAGTGCACGTCGGGCATGACCGCGATGTGCTTCACCGCCCAGGGCAGCGCGGAGATGTTCTGGAGCTGTCGCATGGCGAACTCCTCGACCTCGTCCGGCCGAGTCCACATTCGGATGTCCACGTTCTGGCCGCGGACCACAGTTGCTGCCATGCCCACGAGGTTAGGTGGCGTTCACTCCGCTCCACAAAGGAGTTTCTTGCACGCCAACGAACTGGCCCGGTCCGGCTCCGCGCGGCGTTCGGTGATTGACAGCCGAGGCGAACGTGAAAATACTTCAGCCATGGACCGCGTGTGCGTCATCGGGGCAGGATCGTCCGGCATCGCCGCCTGTCAGGTGCTGGGGGCCCGCGGCATCGAGTACGACTGCTTCGAGACAGGCTCGGAGATCGGCGGCAACTGGCGCTACCTCAACGACAACGGCATGTCCTCGGCCTACCGGTCGCTCCACATCAACACCTCGCGGCAGATGATGGAGTTCAAGTCGTTCCCGATGCCCGCGCACCTGCCCGCGTACCCGTCGCACTTCCAGATCGCCGAGTACTTCGACGACTTCGTGAAGCACCACGGTTTCCGCGACCGCATCCGGTTCCGCACCGAGGTCACGTCGGTCTCCGCCGCACCCGGTGGCTACACCGTCACGACGCGCGACCGCGACACGGGCACCGAGGACTCGGCCGTCTACCGCTCGGTCGTCGTCGCGAACGGCCACCACTGGTCGCCGAGGCTGCCCGAGCCCGCGTTCCCCGGCACGTTCGACGGCGAGCAGATGCACGCGCACTTCTACAAGACGCCCGAACGCTTCGCGGACAAGAAGGTGCTGGTGCTCGGCATCGGCAATTCGGCCTGCGACATCGCCGTCGAGTCGTCGCGCGTCTCGGCGCGGACCTTCCTCGCGATGCGCCGCGGGGCGCACATCATGCCGAAGTACCTCTTCGGAATGCCGACCGACCACCTGACGACCTCGCCGCTCGCCCGGTTCGCGCCGGGATGGCTGCAGGGGCTGTCGCTGCGGGCGATGCTGCGGCTGGCCCGGGGCAGGCTGTCCGACTACGGGCTGCCGGAGCCGTCGCACGGCATCCTCGCCGCGCACCCGACGGTGTCCGACGACCTGCTCACCCGGCTCGGGCACGGCGACATCGTGGTGAAGCCGAACGTCGAGCGGCTCGACGGGGCCGGGGTCGTGTTCGCGGACGGGTCGCGCGAGGACGTCGACGTGATCGTCTACTGCACCGGGTACAAGGTGGAGTTCCCGTTCCTCGACGCCGCCGAGTTCCCCGCCGTGTCGTCTCCCGACAACGACGTGTCGCTGTACCGGCGGGTCGTGGACCCGGCGCATCCCGGGCTGTACTTCCTCGGGCTGATCCAGCCCCTGGGGGCGATCATGCCGCTGGCCGAGGCGCAGGCGGAGTGGATCGCGGACCTGATCTCCGGGCGTGGGGCGCTGCCGTCCGTGCCGGAGATGAAGGCCGAGATCACGACCTACCGCGAGCGGTTGCGGCGGCGGTACGTGAAGTCGAAGCGGCACACGTTGGAGGTCGACTTCCTCGGGTACCAGCGGGAGCTGGCGGAGGAGCGGCGGGCCGGCGTCGCCCGACGCTGACCGGCCTCCGGTGCCGTGTCCGGTCGCCCGCGAACGATCTTTGCAATGGGTCTTTTGACTTCGTCCGCAAACGTTTTTTGCATCCCGGAGTGCGGCGATGTGTTGCCGCGATCGGCGATAAAGCGTTGAACTGCGGTTTTGCAATGGATCTTTTGACGACGACCGCAAAAGATCTGTTGCAAGGGGTCGGGCGGCGGTGCCCGAGGAGTGGGTGCCGGGGCGGCTGGGTACGGTCGAGGGCGTGTCGTCGAGTGCTCAGGTGATCGTTCTCAACGGTGGGTCCAGCTCGGGCAAGTCGGGGATCGCGCGGTGTCTGCAGGCGGTGTTGCCGGGGGCGTGGCTCGCGATCGGGGTCGACACGTTGATCGACGTGATGCCCGCCCGGCTGCGGCTCGGGTCGGAGGGGATCGGGTTCGGCGGTGACGGCGAGGTCAGCGTCGGGGCAGAGTTCCGGGTGCTCGAGGACGCGTGGATGACCGGCGTCGCCGCGATGGTGCGGGCCGGCGCGCGGGTGATCGTGGACGACGTGTTCCTCGGCGGCGCCGAGTCGCGCGGGCGGTGGGAGCGGGCGCTCGACGGGCTGGACGTGCTGTGGGTCGGGGTGCGGTGCGAGGCCGCCGTCGCCGTCGGGCGGGAGCTCGCGCGCGGTGACCGGGTCGCCGGGATGGCCGAGGCGCAGGCCGAGGTGGTGCACCGCGGGATGAGCTACGACGTCGAGGTCGACACCGCGAAGGCCGAGGCCGTCGAGTGCGCCAGGGTGATCGCCGCGAAGCTGTCCTGAACAGCGAAAACGGGGCCGCCGACGTCGAGTCGACGGCCCCGTCTCGTCACACGGCTCAGTGCACGCCGAGCACGCCGTCCACCCGGCGCGGGATGCCGAGCGGGTTCGCGTCCTGCAGTTCGGCCGGCAGGAGTGCGTCCGGCCAGGACTGGTACGTCACCGGGGCGATCCAGCGGCGGATCGAGGTGGCGCCCACCGACGTGTGCAGCGGGTTCGTCGTCGCGGGCCACGGGCCGCCGTGGTGCTGGCCCCACGCCACCGCGACGCCGGTCGGCCAGGCGTTGAAGATGATCCGGCCCGCCACGCGCCGCAGGACCTCGGCGACCTCACCGGCCTCCGCGTGGTCCGACTCGGCCGCGTGGACCGTGCCGGTCAGCGTGCCGGGCAGCTTCGCGAGGACCGAGTGCAGCTCGGCCGGCGACGAGTACGTCACGACGAGCGCGGCCGGGCCGAAGTGCTCCTCGGTCAGCTTCTCGAGGTTCTCCTCGAAGGTCTTCACCGACGTGCTGAACAGCAGCGGCGCCACGGCCCACGCCTCGTCCGGGCGGGTGCCCGTCGACACCACGGAGACGAGGTCCGACGCGGCCAGCGCGTCCGTGCCCGCCTTGTAGGAGTCGCACATCCGCTCGTTCAGCATCGCGCCGCCCGACGACGCCGCGACCGCCTCGCCCAGTGCGGGCACGATCGACTCCGGCGCGAACACCAGACCGGGGTTGGTGCAGAACTGGCCGACGCCCATCACCAGCGACTGCGCGAAACCGGCCGCGATGTCCGGGGTGGCCGCGCCCGGCAGGATCACCGTCGGGTTCACGCTGCCGAGCTCGCCGTAGAACGGGATCGGGTCCGGCCGGCCCTGCGCCAGGTCGAACAGCGCACGGCCGCCACCGGTCGAGCCGGTGAAACCGACGGCGCGTACCGCGGAGTGCTTCACCAGCGCGACACCGGCCTCGGTGCCGTACACGATGCCGAACACGCCCTCGGGCGCACCGGCCTCGCGCAGCGCGTCCACGACGACCCGCGCGGTCTCGCGCGACGTCGACGGGTGCGCCGAATGTGCCTTCACCACAACGGAACAGCCGGACGCGAGCGCGGACGCCGTGTCACCACCGGCCACCGAGAAGGCGAACGGGAAGTTCGACGCGGAGAACACCGCGACCGTCCCCAGTGGACGGAGCACGCGCCGCAGCACCGGCCGCGGCGGGATGATGTCCGGGTTCGCCGAGTCCAAAGTGGCCTCGACGTAGCTGCCCTCGCGCAGCACCTCGGCGAACAGCCGCAGCTGGTTCGTCGTGCGCTTCAGCTCGGTCGTCAGCCGCGGCACGCCCAGCGCAGTCTCGGTGTCCGCCGTCTCGACGAGCAACGACGACTCGGCGTCCAGCGCGTCCGCGACCTTCTCCAGCACCACCGCGCGGTCCGCCGCCGCAACCACCGACCACGCCGAGAACGCGACGGCCGCGGCCGAGGCGATGCGGTCCACCTCGCTGTCGGGGGTCTTCGCAACCGGTTCGCCGAACGGCTCACCGGTGCGCGGGTTGTATCCCTGCACGCCGTGGCTCAACGCCCTGCCTCCTTGACTGCCGTGTCGAAATCGGGGCCGCACCAGGCCCCGCCCACGTACCGCGCCGCGGGCGACGAGGGGTCCAGCTCGCCGTGCTGCTCCAGCACGGCGGCCGCGTGGACCTCCGAGTCGTCCTGCGGCTCGTAACCGAGAGCGCGGGCCTCGTCCAGAGAGAACCAGCCGCGCTTGTTGTCCGAAACCCCCCACACGACCCGGAAACCGGGCGAGGGAGCGGACAGGCACGCCTCGAACAGGCGCGCGCCGTCGTCCGGCGACATCCACGTCGACAGCATCCGCACGTCGCGCGGCTTCTCGAAGCACGACCCGATGCGGATCGCGATCACGTCCATGCCGTAGCGGTCGGCGTACAGCGAGCCCAGCGCCTCCAGCGCCACCTTGGACACGCCGTAGTAGGTGTCCGGGCGCGGGAACGCGTAGTCGCCCGCCTCGCCGTCGGCGCGCTCGAGGTAACCGACGGCGTGGTTCGAGCTGGCCAGGACCACCCGGCGGACACCCGCGCGCCGTGCGGCCTCCAGGACCGTGTGCGTGCCGTCGATGTTGACGCGCAGGATCTTGTCCCACGACTCCTCGAGGCTGTGGCCGCCGAGGTGGATCACCGCGTCGACGTCCTTGAGAGCAGCTTCCATCGCGGCCATGTCGGTCACCGACGCCTCGACGAGCTCGACGTTCTCGCCGTCGGCGGCCGCGGGCAGCTCCGCGATGTCCAGCAGCCGCAGGACGCGGCCCTCCGCGGCGAGACGGGTACGCATGAGCGTGCCCACCCCGCCACCGGCGCCGGTGATCAGGATGCGTGCGGTCACGGGTTGGAACCCTCCGTCTTGTTCAGGTGATTCGGCAGGAACTCAGCGACCGAACTGGCGGAGGAGTTCGGTGATCGTGCGGGCGGCGTCGAGCAGCGCGGAGATGACCTGCTTCTCGTGCTCGGGCGTCAGCCTGCCCAGCGGCACCGAGCAGCTCATCGCGTCCAGCACGGGGTTGCGGTACGGCAGCGCCACCGCGAAACATCCCAGACCGGGCGTGTTCTCCTCGCGTTCGTGGGCGTAGCCGACGTTGCGGAACCCGGCGAGCTGCTCGTGCAACGCCGCCCTTTCGGTCACGGTGTTGGGCGTCAGCGGCGCCAGCACGTCCGGGAGGATCTGGTCGACCTCCTCCGGCGTGCGCGTCGACAGCACGGCCTTGCCGAGCGACGTGGAGTGCGCGGGCAGCCGGCGGCCGACGCGCGAGACCACGCGCAGGTGGTGCTCGGACTCGCGGCTCGCCAGGTAGACGACGTCGCCGCCGTCCAATCGGGCAAGGTGGACGGTCTCGTTGATGTCCTGGCGGACCTGCTCCATCACGCGGATCGCCGCCCGCACCACGGGGTCGTGGTCCAAATAGGACGTACCGACGAGCAGGGCGCGCACGCCGATGCCGTAGGTGCCCCGGTCCGAGTCGACCTCCACCCAGCCGCGCGCCACCAGCGTCTGCAACAGCATGTACAGGCTGGACTTGGGATAGCTGAGCTCACGGTGCAGCTCGGTGAGCGTCAGCCTGCGGTCTGACGCGGACAGCACCTCGAGCAGCTCCACCGTGCGGTCGGCGGACTTCACCGCGCCGGGACGGGCCGTGCCCTTGTCGATCGGCGACGCCACCTGCAGCCTCCTCGAAACAGGGAAGAAACTTTCCCTTGACACCTCGCTGTGCTGATTCTTACAGTCCTGACCCAGGTTCACAAGTACGACCCAGGTTCACGTATCTGAACGCGAAGGGCTCCGACGATGCGCCGTAGAACTGCCACGACACTTGCCACGCTCGGCGTGGCCGCGCTGCTCACAGGCTGTGGCGCCAGTGGCAACACGGCGACGTCGAACAAGGACCCGAACAAGCCTCTGGAGGTGTGGACCCGCTCCACCGAGGCCACCGCGAAGGTCTACGAGAAGATCTTCAAGTCGTTCACCGAGAAGACCGGTGTGCAGGTCGACTACAAGCCGATCTTCAACGACTTCGACAAGCAGGTGCAGCAGCGCGCCGCGTCCAAGGACCTCCCGGACGTCGTCATCACCGACACCGGCTCGCTCGGCAACTTCGTCAAGCAGGGCTGGACGACCGAGGTCAAGAAGGACGACGTCGCGGGTGCCGGCGACATCGTCGACCGCGCCTGGAACAACGGCAAGGGCGCGGACGGCAAGTTCTACGCCATCCCGTACTCCACCCAGGCGATGGTCACGCTGATCCGCAAGGACTGGCGCGAGAAGCTCGGCAAGCCGGTCCCCACCACGTGGGAGGAGCTCGACGACCTCGCGAAGGCCTTCACCTCCGGCGACCCGGACGGCAACGGCCAGAACGACACCTACGGCATGCTCGTGCCGGGCACGACCGACCGCGGCTACCTCGCCTGGTGGGCGTCGAGCTACATCTGGCAGGGCGGCGGCGACATCCTCGAGGACGAGGGCGACGGCAAGTTCCGCGTCGGCATCGACTCGCCGGAGTCGACCAAGGCCGTCGAACGGCTGCGCAAGCTCTTCTGCGACGACAAGGTCATGCAGCCCGGCTCGCTGACCCTCGGCACGAACGACGCGCACCCGCTGTTCGAGTCGGGCAAGAGCGGCATCTACCTCACCGGCCCGTACATGATCGGCCGCTTCGACAAGTCGCTCGGCAAGGACAAGTACGAGGTCGTCGCGTCCCCGAAGGGACCGGCCGGCGCCACGGTGCTCGGCGAGGGCGAGAACATCTACCAGATGGCCGGCTCCGCGAAGACCGCCGACCAGAAGAAGCTCGCCGAGTACCTGATCACGCCCGAGGCGCAGCAGGCGGGCATGAAGGGCGACCCGCAGCCGGTCGTGCGCCTGCCCGTCAACAAGACCGTCGACGTCAACGCGACGTACAAGGACCCGCGGTGGGCGACCGTGGCGGGCGTGTACTCGAGCGAGGCGCGGCCGTTCCCCAGCGTCCCGAACTTCGCGCCGTTCCGGCAGAAGACCTCGGAGACCCTCAACTCGATCTTCGCGAAGTGCCCCGCGGACTCCTCGGCTGAGCTGAAGACCCTGGCGGAAGCGCTGAAGAAGGAGCTCGACAACCAGAAGGCGTCGAAGTGATTTCTGTTCAGTCACTCGGCGACACCCGAGACGTGGGCTCGACGGCTAGTGGCGGCGGTGCCGTCGAAACCCACCCCGTGAGGCGGCGCCGCCGGCGCCGCCTCACGGGAGCCACCCTCATCCCGTGGTTGTTCCTGTTCCCCGCCGCGCTGATCTTCCTGGTCTTCAAGTTCATCCCGATGGCCGAGGGCATCCGGCTCTCGCTGTTCGAGGTCCGGCCGTTCCTCGGGGACATCTTCGTCGGCTTCCAGAACTACGCGACGATCCTGCAGGACGAGAAGTTCCTGACCGCCAGCTGGCACACGCTCGTGCTGGCCGGCGGTCAGACGGTCGGCGCGATGGTGATCGGCTTCTTCCTCGCGCTGCTGCTCGAAGGCCACACCAAGTCGCTGTGGTTCGTCCGGTCCGCGGTGTTCCTGCCCGTCGTGGCGGCCACCGCGGTTATCGGTGAGATCTGGCGGCTGTTCTTCTACCCGGCGCCCGAAGGCTTCCTCAACGAGCTCATCTCGTGGGTCGGTCTCGGGCCGTGGGAGTACATCCACAGCACGGACACCTCGCTGGTGTCGGTCATGTTCGTCGGCATCTGGAAGCACGCGCCGTACGACATGGTGCTGATCCTCGCGGGTCTCGCGGGCATCGACCGCCAGCAGTACGAGGCCGCCGCAATCGACGGTGCCTCGACGCCGCAGCGGATCTGGAACGTGACGCTCCCCGCCTTGCGCCCGGTCATCACGATCCTCCTGACGCTGGCGGCGATCCGCGGCCTGCGCGTGTTCACCGAGGTCTACGTGCTGACGGGCGGCGGTCCGGCCGGATCGACCGACGTCTGGATGACGCGCGTCTACACCACGGCGTTCGAGCAGTCCGAAGCCGGACTCGCTTCGGCTGGATCCGTGCTGTTGTTCCTGGTTACCTTGATTTTGACGGTCAGCGTGCAGTGGTACCGCCGCAGGAGGGAGGCGCGATGAGCGTCAACTCGAGCCGCTTCGACAGCGCCATCGGCTGGTCCACCCGCACGGACGCGTGGGCCAGCCGGGGCATCCGGTTCTTTCTGAGCGCCCTCGCTGTAATCCTTTTCTGCGGCCCGCTGCTGGTCATCTTCTCCGGAGCGTTCGACCACAACCCGGACCCGACCAAGCTGTCGGTCGTCCCGGACAGCCCGTCGCTGATCAACTTCCAGGTCGCGGCGGAGAACAAGATCTGGCACTACCTGATGAACTCGCTGGTCATCGCCGGTGGTGCGCTGCTGCTGCAGCTGTCGGTGAGCGTTTTCGCCGCATACGCGTTGGCGCGCAAGAAGTTCCGCGGTCAGGCCATCGCCCTGTTGGTCATCCTCGCCACGATGATGTTGCCGGAGGAGGTCATCGCGATCCCGCTCTCGCTGGTGATCGGAGACCTACCACTGGTGCACGTGAGTCTCAAGGGCACCCTGCTCGGTGTCATCCTCCCGCTGGGGGCTTGGGGGTTCTCCATCTTCGTCATGACGGAGTTCATGAAGGAGATCCCCAACGAGCTGGAGGAGGCGGCCAAAGTGGACGGTGCCGGGGAGCTGCGCCTCTTCGCGCAGATCATCCTCCCGCTGTGCAAACCCGCGCTCGGCGTCATCGCCGTGTTCGGTTTCAACATGATTTGGGAGCAGTACCTGCTCCCCCTGATCGTCGCCGCTGACCCCTCCGATTACACGCTCACGGTCGCACTTCTCGCGCTCCGCTCCGACGACCAGGTCGGAACGGGCATCGTGCTGGCCGGTGCGTTGCTGGCGCTGGTGCCGAGTCTCGTCGTGTACCTGTCGCTGCAGAAGTCCTTCCTGCGTGGGATCACCACCGGAGCGATCAAGGGATGAGTCTGGTTATGCAACTCGATGGTGTGCTGTTCTTTCCGGTGACCCCGTTCGACAGCGAGGGGAACATCGCGTACGACGTGCTCGCCGAGCACGTCAAGCACGGTGTCTCCGCCGGGCCGGGCGCGGTGTTCGCGGCCTGCGGCACCGGCGAGTTCCACGCGCTGGGGCTGGAGGAGTTCGAACGCGCGGTCGCCGTCGCGGTCGAGGCGACCGCGGGCAAGGTGCCGGTCTTCGCGGGCGCCGGCGGCTCGGTCGCCCTGACCAAGGAGTTCGTGAAGGCGGCCGAACGTGCCGGCGCGCAGGGCATCCTGCTGCTCCCGCCGTACCTCGTGACCAACCCGGCCGCCGGCCTCGTGCGGTACGTGGCCGACGTCGCGGGCATCACCGAACTGCCGATCATCGTGTACCAGCGCAACAACGCGCGGTTCACGCCGGAGACCGCCGTCGAGGTCGCGAAGATCCCGAACGTCGTCGGTTTCAAGGACGGCCTGGGCGACCTCGACCAGATGCAGCGGATCGTGCTGTCCGTGCGCGCCGGTGTGGACAAGCCGTTCCAGTTCTTCAACGGCCTGCCGACCGCGGAGATGACGCAGCTCGCGTACCGGGCGATCGGGGTCGAGCTGTACTCGTCGGCGGTGTTCTGCTTCGCGCCGGAGATCTCGATCGGTTTTTACAACGCTGTACAGGCGGGCGACACCGAGCTCGTGAACCGGTTCCTGTTCGAGTTCTACAAGCCGCTGGTCGAGCTGCGGGACAAGGTCCCCGGCTACGCGGTCGCGCTGGTGAAGGCCGCGGTGCGCGCGAACGGCCTCGACGTCGGGGGCGTGCGCCCGCCGCTCGTCGACCCGGCTGACGAGCACCTGGCCGCGCTGGACAAGATCATCGCCGCGGGCAAGGCACTGCTGAGCTGAGAGGGCGGTCGGCATGAAGATCACCGAGATTGTCCTGACACCGATCGCGTTCCGGGACCCGCCGCTGCTCAACTCGGCCGGCGTGCACGAGCCGTGGGCACTGCGCACGATCGTCGAGGTGCACACCGACGAGGGCATCTCCGGGCTGGGGGAGACCTACGGCGACCTCGGGCACCTGGAGCGCTCGCGGTCCGTTGTGGACTCCCTGGTCGGCCTCGACGTGTTCGCGCTCAACGAGATGCACGCGCGGGTCGCCGCGGCGCTCGGAGGCGAGGCGGGGCCGGACAAGCACGGCCTCACCGGCAAGATCACCGCCGAGAGCACCGTCGACCGCGTGTTCTCGCCGTTCGAGGTCGCGTGCCTCGACATCCAGGGCAAGGCGCTCGGACGCCCGGTGCACGACCTGCTCGGCGGCAAGGTCCGCGACGCGGTGCCTTACTCCGCCTACCTGTTCTACAAGTGGGACGGGCACCCCGGCGCCGAGCCGGACGGGTGGGGCGAGGCGGTCGACCCCGCGGGCATCGTCGCGCAGGCCACCAAGATGATCTCCGAGTACGGGTTCGGGTCGATCAAGCTCAAGGGCGGTGTCTTCCCGCCGGAGCAGGAGATCGAGGCGATCCGGGCGCTGCGCGAGGCGTTCCCCGGCCACCCGCTGCGGCTCGACCCGAACGCGGCGTGGTCGGTCGAGACCTCGCTCCGCGTCGCCGCCGAGCTCGACGGCGTGCTGGAGTACCTGGAGGACCCGACGCCGGAGATCTCCGGGATGGCGGAGGTGGCCGCGAAGGCGCCGATGCCGTTGGCCACCAACATGTGCGTGGTCGCGTTCGAGCACCTCAAGCCGTCCGTGGAGCAGGACGCCGTGCAGGTGTTGCTGTCCGACCACCACTACTGGGGCGGGCTGCAGCGCTCGCGGCAGCTGGGGATGATCTGCCAGACGTTCGGCATCGGCCTGTCGATGCACTCGAACTCGCACCTCGGCATCTCGCTCGCGGCGATGACGCACCTGGCCGCCGCCACGCCGAACCTGAACTACGCGTGCGACACGCACTACCCGTGGAACGCGGCCGACGAGGTCGTGGAACCCGGTGTTTTGTCCTTTGTGGACGGCGCGGTGCCGGTGCCGGTCACGCCCGGCCTCGGCGTCACGCTGGACCGCGACGCGCTGGCACGCCTGGCCGAGAACTACGTCCGGTGCGGCATCACGGCTCGGGACGACACGGGCTACATGCAGAAGTTCGACCCGAGCTACGAGAGGAAGCGGCCCCGGTGGTGAAGTCGGTTGTCCACGCCTACCCGTGGGACCTGATCGGGGATCCCGACGCTGTCGCGCGCTACCAGGACCTAGGGGTCGACGCGATCGCCCTGGCCGCGTCGTACCACACCGTGCGGGCCGCGACGCCGCTCCACCCGTCGCACCGCATGGTCGACGCGCGGCACGCGGCGTTCTACCTGCCGGTGCGCCAGGAGAAGTACGGCCGGCTGGTGCCCGCCGAACCGTCCTGGGTGGACGGTCCGGACTCGTTCGGCGAGGCGGCCGCACTGGTGCGTGCCGCCGGGCTGCCCGTGTACGCGTGGACCGTGCTGACGCACAGCTCGCGTCTCGGCGACCTGCACCCGGACCTGACCGTGGTGAACGCGTTCGGGGACCGCTACCCGTACGCGCTGTGCACCGCGCAGCCCGACGTCGTCGAGTACGCGTCGGTGCTGGTGTCCGAGGTGCTGGAACTCGGCGCGCCCGACGGGATCATCCTGGAGGCCGCCGGGCCGCTCGGGTTCTTCCACGGAGGGCACCACGAGAAGACCGACGGCACCGACTGGAACGCGGTGCAGCAGAAGCTGTTGTCGCTGTGCTTCTGCACTGCCTGCACCGCCCTGTACGCCGACCCGGATGCTCTGCGCGACGCGGTCCGAGCCGGAGTCGATCGCGGCGCGTCCAGCGTCGAGGAAGCGCTGGGCGCGCTCGCGGACGACGTTCGAGCTGTGCGCACCGGGGTGGTGCGGTCGTTGCGGCAACGGCTGGTCGGCGAGATCCGCGCCGCCGCGCCGTCCGTGCGAGTCGGCATGCACGTGACGGCGGACCCGTGGGGCACCGGTCCGTTCGCGACGGTGGCCGGGGGAGTGGGCGCGGACGTCGACGTGCTGACGACGATGTGCTGGCCCGGCCCCGAGGTCGCGGTGCCCGGCATCGAGGCCCTGCGCGCGGTCGCCCCGGACACGCGCATCGCCGCGTACGTGCTGGGGCTGCCGCCGAAGCCCGCCGACGGCGCGGCGCTGTCGAAGGAGTGGCTCGCCTACGTCGACGCCGGCGTGGAGGAGTTCCACCTCTACCACGGGGGTCTCGCGTCGGCGGCCAGGCTGGAAGCGTTGCGAGAGGCGGTAACCGCCGTCAGCCGGTAACTGTGAAGAGAAGTCCGTGCAACCCGTCGTGACCGCGGTTCCGTCCTCTCACCATGAGGCACATAGGAACCGTAGTTGGCACTGGCGTCCTGCTGCTCGCCCTCTCGGCCTGTGGCAGCGCCCAGAACGCGGGCACCGGAGCGGGTGGCGGTCAGGAACTGCCTGTCGCCACCTCCTCCTCCGAGGTGCCCCCGAACGTCGCACCCGGTGAGGTCCCGCCGGACGGCAAACCCGTGACGAAGCTCGACGCGAACGCGCTGCCGCCGGACCAGCCGCGGACGGTGTGGACGCAGGGCGACGGGAAGACCGTCGGCGTGGTGGCCCAGGAAGGCGGCTGCGGCAAGGCGAGCGCGTCCGTACTGGAGCAGAACGCGTCCACGGTGAAGATCGAGATGCTCGAGACGCTGCCGCTGACCAAGCAGATGTGCACCATGGACATCCGCTTCCCCCCGCTGACGGTGCAGCTGTCCGAGCCCCTCGGTGAGCGCACGGTCGTGCTGACGTCGCGGCAGGAACAGAAGTAGACCTCCCTCCCCACGGTGCCCGGCCGGCATCTGCCCCGCCGGCCGGGCACCTCCCGCTCGTGCCACCGCGCTCGGGACCGGACAGGTCGCAGGACATTTAACAGGGACTTCTTGTCCCGGTTTGCGAGGATGGACCGCATGAGAAACGCCGTCGCCGCCGTTGCTCTCGCCGCCGTTGCTCTCGCCGCCTTGCTCGTCGGCTGCTCGTCCGGCGCGCAATCGGGCGCGCCGGGCTCCAGTTCGTCGGGCACCGCGCCGACCGGCACCTCCGCGCCCGGTTCGAGCGGTACCCCGGGGTCGTCCGGCGCGAACCCCACCGCCCCGGTGCAGCCCCCGGTCTCCATCTCGGAGGAGAAGCCCGTCGTGCCGCCCAACGTCACGCCCGTGGCGAAGGAGAAGGTCGACACGACATCGTTGTCAGACACCTACCGCGACGAGGCCTACGTCTTCGGCGACGGCCGCGACGTGGAGGTGTTCGGCATCGGCGGCGGCTGCAAGGAGGCGCGCGCCGAGATCACCGGCCAGTCCGCCGACGTCGTCCAGATCACGCTGGTCACCATCACCAAGCAGCCTCCCGGCACGATGTGCACGCAGGAGGTCCGCCAGGTGCCGCTGACCGTGCGCCTGGACGCCCCGCTCGGCACCCGCCGCCTGGTCCTCGAGGCCCGCGAAGAAACCGGCTGACGTGCGCGTACAGCCTGTGGACGTGCCGTATGGCGACCGCGTACCGCGTGTATACGACGTGGGTACTGCGGTGTTCTGGCACCACGGCACGCCCAACCTGGGCCTGCCACCGGAGCCGCTTTTTCAGACCGGGCGTGCGGTGGGTCTCCTACGACAGACCCGGCTATGGCGGCTCCACTCCCGCCTGTGACCGCCCGGTGGGATCCGCCGCCACCCTGACAGCGCACATCGCCGACGAGCTCGGCCTCACGCGGTTCGCGGTGGCCGGTCATTCCGGCGGCGCACCACACGCCCTCGCGTGCGCCGCCCTGATGCCGGACCGCGTGACGGCCGTGGGCCGTGTGGAGAAGGAGCGGTACGAGGCGTCGGGCGTCGAACAGGACCCCGAGTTTCTCCGAGGCCAACCTCGTCACGCTGAGGGGCGAGTCGTCGTGGCTCGGCGAGGCGGCCGGACAACATCTCGGTGCCGATCGATGCCGCCGACGACCTCGACTGACGGTTGTCCCGCCAAGTCAGGCGTCGGCGAGGAACTCGATCCGGTTGCCCACACCGTCGAACGTGTGGAACCGCCGCCGGCCGGGGATCTCCGCCGGATCCGCCCAGACGACGGGATGACCGGCCGCGGCGACCGCTTCCGCCGTCCGCGTCACGTCGACCACGAACGCCGGGTGCGCCTTGCGCGCGGGCCGGAAGCCGTCCTCGACCCCGACGTGCACCTCGCCCCCGCCCGGCACGGCGAACCAGCACCCTCCGCGTGCCGCGAGCAGCGGTGGCTTCGGCAACTCGGTCCAGCCGAGCACGCCCGTGTAGAACGCGCGTTGGTCGTCCTCGGCGCCCGCGGGGCAGGCGACCTGCACGTGGTGGATCACGACGAGACCCCAATCAACCAGTACGAGCGTACTGGTTGATTGGGGGTCTCGGAGGAAATTACCGGCGGAAGCTGATCTGCAAGGTCGGGGTCGACGTCTCCGCGAAGAAGTCGTTGCCCTTGTCGTCGACCACGACGAACGCGGGGAAGTCCTCGACCTCGATCTTCCAGACCGCCTCCATGCCGAGCTCGGGGTACTCGAGCACCTCGACCTTGCGGATGCAGTCCTGCGCGAGCCGCGCCGCCGGGCCACCGATCGAGCCCAGGTAGAAGCCGCCGTGCGTCGCGCACGCGTTGGTGACCTGCTTGGAGCGGTTGCCCTTCGCGAGCATCACCATCGAACCGCCCGCCGCCTGGAACTGCTCCACGTACGAGTCCATCCTGCCCGCGGTGGTCGGACCGAACGAACCGGAGGCGTAGCCCTCGGGCGTCTTGGCCGGACCGGCGTAGTAGACCGGGTGGTCCTTCATGTACTGCGGCATGTCCTCGCCGGCGTCGAGGCGCTCCTTGATCTTGGCGTGCGCGATGTCGCGGGCCACGACCAGCGGGCCGGTGAGGGACACGCGGGTCTTCACCGGAAGCTTGGTGAGGATCTCGCGGATCTCCGCCATCGGGCGCGTGAGGTCGATGTTGACGACCTCGTCGGAGAGGTCCTCGCCTTCGATCTCGGGCAGGAACTGCGCCGGGTCGCGTTCCATCTGCTCCAGGAACACCCCCTCCGGCGTGATGCGGGCCTTGGCCTGGCGGTCGGCCGAGCACGAGACCGCGATGCCGACCGGCAGCGACGCGCCGTGGCGGGGGAGGCGGATGACGCGCACGTCGTGGCAGAAGTACTTGCCGCCGAACTGCGCGCCGATGCCGAAGTTCCGCGTCAGCTCCAGGACCTGCTGCTCGAGGTCCGTGTCGCGGAACGCGTGGCCCGACGCCGAGCCCTCGGTGGGCAGGGTGTCGAGGTAGCGGGCGGAGGCGAGCTTCGCGACCTTGAGGTTCTGCTCGGCCGACAGACCGCCGACGACGACCGCGAGGTGGTACGGCGGGCAGGCCGCGGTGCCGAGCGAGCGGAGCTTCTCGTCCAGGAACGACGCGAGGCGCTTCGGGTTCAGCACCGCCTTCGTCTCCTGGTAGAGGAACGTCTTGTTCGCGCTGCCGCCGCCCTTGGCCATGAACAGGAACTCGTAGACGGGCTCCTGGCCGGGCTTGTGGAACACCTCGATCTGCGCGGGCAGGTTCGTGCCGGTGTTCTTCTCGTCCCAGAACGTCACGGGAGCCATCTGCGAGTAGCGCAGGTTGAGCTCCTGGTAGGCCTCGTAGACGCCGCGGGCGAGCGCCTTCTCGTCCTCGCCGCCGGTCAGGACGGTCTCCGAGCGCTTGCCCATGATGATCGCCGTGCCGGTGTCCTGGCACATCGGCAGCACGCCGCCGGACGCGATGGCGGCGTTGCGCAGCAGGTCCATGGCGACGAAGCGGTCGTTGCCGGACGCCTCGGGGTCGTCGACGATCTTGCGCAGCTGGGCGAGGTGCGACGGACGCAGCAGGTGCTGGATGTCCTTGATCGCTTCCTTCGCGAGCAGCGTCAGCGTCTCGGGGGCGACCTCCAGGAACTTGCGGTCACCGGCCTCGATCAGCTTCACCCCGTCCGACGTGACGAGGCGGTACTCGGTCTCGGTGTCCTTCGCCAGAGGCAGGACGTCGGTGTACTCGAAAGTGGTGGGCACGGCGTACACAACTCCAACGGTGTGCAGTTCGGATCAGAAAACCGTACCGCCATCAACCGGACCTTCCGGTCCGCGTCCACCGTGTTCTTCACTACGCCTGCGCAAACGCGGAAGGCCGGGGCGGCCCCCGGCCGCCCCGACCTTCCTTCGCGTGCGAAACCCGGCTCACGACGGGCGTCGCGTGGCTCTGGTAACGCCCGACCGTGCCGTGAGTTGAGTCACAAGTCAATACTGCTGGACGGGTGAGATCCGACCGTGACGCCTCGGTTGCTAGGAGGCGTAGGCCCGCAGCTTCGCGGCCCGCTCGCCCTGGCGGAGCTTCGACATGACCTCGCGCTCGATCTGGCGCACCCGCTCGCGCGACAGGCCGAACCGCTTGCCGATCTGGTCGAGCGTGCGCGGCTGGCCGTCCTCGAGGCCGTAGCGCAGCCGGATCACGGCCTGCTCGCGCGGCTCCAGCGTCGCGAGGACGCGGCGCAGGTCGTCCTGCAGCAGCCCGGAGATGACGGCGCTCTCGGCGTCGGTGGCGTCCGAGTCCTCGATGAAGTCACCGAGGGGCGCGTCCTCCTCCGTGCCGACCGGCATGTCGAGCGATACCGGGTCACGGGCGTGGTCGAGCAGGTCGGCGACCTTGTCGACGTTGAGGCCCGCTTCCTTCGCGAGCTCCTCGTTCGTCGCCTCGCGGCCGAGCGTCTGGTGCAGGTCGCGCTTGATCCGCGCGAGCTTGTTCACCTGCTCGACGAGGTGGACGGGGAGGCGGATGGTGCGGCCCTGGTCGGCCATGCCGCGGGTGATCGCCTGGCGGATCCACCACGTCGCGTACGTCGAGAACTTGAAGCCCTTGGTGTAGTCGAACTTCTCGACCGCGCGGATCAGACCCAGGTTCCCCTCCTGGATCAGGTCCAGCAGCGGCATGCCCCGGCCCGTGTAGCGCTTGGCCAGCGACACGACGAGGCGCAGGTTCGCCTTGAGCAGGTGGTCCTTGGCGCGGCGGCCGTCGCGGACGAGCTCCCCCAGCTCGTCGCGGCGGGTGGGCGTGAGGCGCTTGGCCGTCTCCATGACGTGCTGCGCGAACACACCTGCCTCGATGCGCTTGGCGAGCTCCACCTCCTCCTCGGCGGTGAGGAGCGCGGTCTTGCCGATTCCGTTCAGGTAGACTCGAACGAGGTCGGCTGCGGGGCCCTGCGCGTCGAGTTCGTGCTCGACGACGGTGCTGGTGTTCTCTCCGACTTCACGGTCGGAGATCCTCGTGACGGTCATGGATCTCCCTCCCCCTGGTGCGGGCGACGCTGCTGTCGGTCAGGCCTGTGGCTCCTGATCGATCAGTCGCGCGTGGCGGTCAAGGCGGCGCGGCGCTGCGCCCTGGTTGCCGGTTGCGGTGGGCCCGCTCGGGATCCCATCGCTAGCTGGCTGATACCTGGGTAACGAACGCGATTCCGAATTCGTTCCCGACTTCCATGACCTGAAGACGTCACCGCTGTCACAGCGGTTGCGCGACTAATCTGAGAACTGCCTGAGAACCCTTTCCTCAGAGCTCTACGATCACCGTGAACGGACCGTCGTTCACGCTGCGTACCTTCATCTCGGCTCTGAATCGTCCTGTTTCGACGCGCGCGCCCTTTTGGCGTAGTTCCTGCACCACGGCGTTCACCAACGGTTCCGCGTGCTCGGGCCGGGCGGCCGCCGTCCAGGACGGACGGCGGCCCTTGCGAGTGTCCCCGTAGAGGGTGAACTGGCTGACGACCAGCAGCGGAGCACCGGTGGACTCACACGACTGCTCGTCGTCGAGGATCCGCAGGCCGTGCAGCTTCTGGGCCATTTTGCGGGCCTGCTCGGCCGTGTCGTCGTGGTGGACGCCGAGCAGCACCAGCAATCCGGGCTCGTCGATCGCGCCGACGATCTCCCCTTCGACTTCGACGCTCGCCTCTGTGACGCGCGCCACAACTGCTTTCATGCGGGAATCAACATTCCGTGCCGGATGAGATCACGAACGATCGGCAAGGCCGCTTCCGCGTCGATTTCTCCGTAAGCGAACTCGAGCAGCGAGAGCAGGTCTTCCAGCGGCGACGCGCCGGTGCAGCCCGCCACGAGCTTCGCGGTGGCCTCGTCGACCTCGTGCTGCCAGCCGGGCCCGTCCGTGCGGTGCAGGCGGGCGACGACCTTGCGCCAGCCCTCGTCACCGGCCTCGGACACCTCCTCGAGCAGCACGGTGTCGGCGACCCGGAACCGCTGACCGAGCAGGTCGGGGTTCGCGCGGAGCCACGCCACGTTGTCGAGCCAGCGCGCCGCCTCCGGACCCAGCGGGTCGTCGTAGGCGTGGCGCAGGTCCTCGCAGACGACCTGGGAGTGCATCTCGTCGGTGCGCCGCAGGGTCACGTAGCCGAAGCCGACGCCCTGGACGTCGTTCTCCTCGAACCAGTCGAGCCACGCCGCGGCCTTCTGCCGGCCCTCGGGGCTGCGCGGGTCGACGCCCGCGTCCTTGAGCCACGTGCCGACGTACAGGGCGGGCTCGGCGATGTCGCGCTGCACGAACCACGCGTCGATGCCGCCCCGCGGGAGCCAGCTCGAGACCCGCTCCTCCCAGTCCTCGCCCTTGCGGTGCACCCAGGACGCGAGCAGCTGGCCCACGCCGCCCTCGTTGAGGAACGCGGGCAGCTGCCGGATGACCAGCGCGGACGCGTCGTCGCCGGCGAGGCCCGAGTCGCGGTAGACGAAGTCCACGCGCGGCGGCCCGACGACGAACGGCGGGTTGCAGACGACCTGGTCGAACCGCCGGTTGCGGACCGGCCCGAACCACTCGCCCTGCAGCGTCTCGACGTCGAGCTCGTTCAGGCGGAACGTGCCCTGGGCGAGCCTCAGCGCGCGTTCGGACAGGTCGGTGGCGGTGATGCGCTCGGCGTGCGTGCTGGCGTGCAGGGCCTGGACACCGCAGCCGGTGCCGAGGTCGAGCACCGTGCCGACGGGCGTGCGCTTGGTCGCGCGGGCGAGGCTGATGGACGCGTGGCCGACGCCGAGCACGTGGTCCTCGGGGACGGCGCCGCCGCGCAGGTCGGAGTCGAGGTCGGCGACGACCCACCAGTTGTCCTCGTACGGCCGGACGTCGAGACCGGCCTTCAGGTCCTTCGTGAGGACCTCGTTCTTCACGGCGTCGTCGATGTCGACGCCGTGGAGCGCCGCGCGGACGTCCTTCTCGGGTTCGGCGTCACCGAGCAGGAACAGGCGGATCAGCGTGCCGAGCGACCCGGCGTCCTTGCTGGCGCGGCGGGCGGGCTCGGGCTCACCGCGGCCGAGCGCGGCGTGGGCCTGCGGGCCGAGCGCGTCGACGACGCCGTCCGCGGTGTAGCCGGCGGTCAGGAAGGCCTCGCGCAGACGGGCGCACAGGTCGGCAGAAAGATCGGGGTGCACGGGAGGAGATGCTTTCACGCCCGGTGGGTCAGCGCGTGATGCGGAGGGCGATGGCCATCGCGAGGCGCTGGTCCGGGTCGTCGAGGGGGAGCGGCGTCACCTCGGCCATCTTCTGCAGGCGGTACCGCAGCGTGTTCGGGTGCACGTTGAGCGCTTTGGCCGCCGCCCGCACGTCCCCCTGGGCCGCGAGCCACGCCCGGAGCGTCGTCGCGTACTGCGTCCCGTACTCGGCGTCGTACCGCACGATCTCGGAGATCGGACCCCGGCTCGGCAGCCGCCCGGCCTCGGCGACCGCGGCGAGCCGGTGCAACAGCACTTCGGCCCACGCGTCGTCGTACACAACCGGTACACCGGTGGAAAGCGCGAGGCATTCATCGGCCTCCTGCCGCGACGTCGGCAGCTGAGTGGCCTCGGCCGGCCCGCCGATGCCCGCCAGCACCGTCGCCTCCGCCGGAAGCTCCCGCACCAGTGACCGCACCCACGCGACGGCGTCGTCGGCGGCCGGGATGATCGTGTAGAGCACGTTGCCGAACAGCGCGCTGCGTCCCGGCCGCGACCAGCCGAACCCGGCCGTCGCCCGCTGGAACGCGAGCACCGCCGCACCGTGCTCGCCCTCGCCCGCGTGCGCCTGCACCGCGATCACCCGCAGGTCGGCCGACGGCAGCCCGAGGCGGGCGACGTCGGCGGACTCCGGCTGGTCGAGCAACCTGATCACCAGGTCCGCCTCGGCCTGGCGTTCGAGGTCCGTCGATGCCCGCGACCGCAGCAGGTGCAACGCCGCCGTCCGCGCCCCGTCGACCAGCGCGGCACTGCGCGCCGCGTCCACCGGCCCCGTGACCTCCACCCACACCGACCCGAGCAGCTCACGACCCGCCCGCACGGCGGCGACGAGCCGGTTGCCCAGCTGGTCGGTCAGCTTGGGCACGAAGATCGGCTCGTCCGACGACGCGAGGTGCGTGAACACCCCGAACTCGTCCAGCGCCCGCCGGGCCTCCTCCGGCACCCGCCGCCCGAGGATGGTCTGCACGCGCACGGGGTCGACGTCCTCCTGCCGGTAGGAGTACGCGAGCACGCGCGACTGCTGGTCCTCGATCGTCACCGGCCCGCCGACCACGCCCGCGATGACGTCGGCCAGCCCGAACAGGTCCCCGGTCCGCGTACCGCCGTTGACCAGCGTCTGCGTCACGTTCGCGAGCTGGCTCCACGGCACCGACGGATCCACCAGCAACACGGCGGCCCCGGACTTCTTCGCCGCCGCCACGACCCGCTCGTCCAGCGGGGGCTTGCCGTGCAGCACGACCGCGGACGCCGCCGTGGACGACACCAGCCGCACCGCCGAGGCCACCGACGGAGTGCCCAGCCCGAGCAGCACGTCGCCCGCGGCGGCCGGCGTGTTCTCCGCCGGGTCGTGCAGCGCGACCCCGCGCAGCTCGGCGTCACGCCCCCTCGGCGCGCAGGCCAGGTGCGTGCCCAGGCTGCCGAGCACGTCCACGAGCCGATCAAGGGCGACCACTCGCGGATGTTAACCGCCGACCGGCCGTCCCGGCGGTCACCCGGACGTGGGACCATTGACGGGTGGAGGTGGTGTCGTGAGCAGTCCCGACCGGAACGACACCCCGGTGTTGATCACCGAGGCGGCCCCGTCCTACGAAGAGCAGCACGCCGCCCGGCGCCGGAAGTACGCGATCATGATGAGCCTGCGGTTCCCGTGCCTCATCCTCGCGGCCCTGTTCGCGCACACCTGGTGGCTCGCCCTGTTCTTCATCGTGCTGTCCGTGCCGCTGCCGTGGATGGCCGTGCTGATCGCGAACGACCGGCCGCCGCGCAAGACCGAGAAGGCCAACCGCTACGAGGTCGAGCGCCGCGCCATCGCGCCGAAGAGCACCACCGTCATCGACGGCTGACCCGCCGTCCCCGTTCTCGCCGAGCAGCTCTCGACGCCGTCCTCGCCTTTGCAACAGCTCTTTGGACTTCGTCCGCAAAAGACCTGTTGCAAAGATCGCCACGCCTGCGCGGCTTTGCAATGAGTCTTTTGCGGATGTCCGCAAACGTTTTTTGCATGCGGGTGGGCCGGGAAGCCCAGGGGACGCGCGGGCTAGCGGGGCGGCTGGGCGCCGACGACACCGACCGCGCGAGACCCCGCCCGAACCCCGCCGAGCAACGCGTCACGCTTCGACGCCCCGGACAGCCAGGCCGCCAGGAACCCGGCGTCGAACGCGTCGCCCGCACCCGTCGAGTCGATGCACTCGGTGACTTCAGCGGGGACCGAAACCAGCTCGTCCGCGTCGACCCACGTCGCGCCGTCCGGTCCCGACGTCACCACCACGGCACCGACGTGCGAGAGCAACGACTTGGCCGCCGAAGGCTCCGACGAGCCCGCGAGCGCGAGCAGCTCGTCGGCGTTGGGCAGGAGGAAGTCGACGCCGCGCACGTCCTCCAGGAACGCCTCCGCCGAGTGGATCAGGACGGCGGCCTGGGGGTCCACCGACGTCGTCCACCCCGCGGCACGGGCCGCCTCCAGCACGGCCAGACCCGCCGGGCGTGAGGTTGCGTCGAGCAGCACGTAGCCGGACAGGTGCAGGTGGCCGCCGGGTGCGGCGAGCAGGCCCGGGGTCAGGTCGGCGGGGGAGAAGCGGGCGTTCGCGCCGCGGTCGGGCAGCATCGAGCGCTGGCCGTCCTCGTCGACGAGGACGACGACGCAGCAGGTCGCGAGGTCCGGGTCCACCGCGAAGGCGCACTGGACGCCCGCCGAGGTGAGTTCGGCGTGGACCTGGCGGCCCGCCGAGTCGGCGCCGACGCGCGCCACCAGGACCGGGGAGGCGCCGCACGCGGCGAGCCAGACGGCCGTGTTGGCGCCGGCGCCGCCCGGTTCGATGGTGACCTTGGCGCGGACGTCGCCGCCGTGCGCGATGGGGCCGGTGTGGCGGGCCACCACGTCGAGGCCCGCGTCACCGACGACGACAACCGGCCTCACCGGAACAGCTCGACGGCGACCGCGGCGGCCACGGAGGCGTTGTTGACGACGAGCTCCTCGTTCGCGTCGAGGCTCACGCCCTCGCTGGCGGTGTGGAAGTGCTCCAGCAGGACGGGCGTGACGTCCTTGCCGCGCACGTCGCCGTCGACCAGCTTCTGCAGGCCCTCGGCGAGCAGGCGGTCGTGCAGGGCGGAGTCCATCTCGAACGCGGCGGGGATCGGGTTCGCGAGCAGCATCCCGCGGTCACCGGCGGCGAAGACCGCGGCGGCCTCGGCGGGGTTCTCGACGCGCCACGGGACGTCGAACTCCGACTCGCGGCGGTAGAAGGCCGGGAACCGCGAGGTCTGGTAGCCGACGACCGGCACCGAACGGGTCTCCAGCACCTCCAGGGTCGCGCCCATGTCCAGGATCGACTTCACCCCGGAGCAGACGATGAGCACCGGCGTCGTCGCCACCACGTCGAGGTCGGCGGACACGTCCCAGGTCTCGCGGGCGCCGCGGTGCACGCCGCCGAGACCGCCGGTCGCGAAGACGCGGATGCCGGCCTGGTGGGCGAGGGCGGTGGTCGAGGCCACGGTCGTCGCGCCGTCGCGGCCCAGGGCGTAGGCGGGACCGAGGTCGCGCAGCGAGAGCTTCACCAGGTCGCCCTGGTTGCAGACGCGGTCGAGCTCGGCGGAGGTCAGGCCGATGCGCGGCACGCCGTCGAGGACGGCGATCGTCGCGGGGACGGCACCGGCCTCCCGCACGACCTTCTCCAGGCGTGCGGCGACGGCCAGGTTGCGCGGCGCGGGCAGGCCGTGGGACAGGATGGTGCTCTCGAGAGCGACGACCGGCCGGTTCTCGGCGAGGGCGGCGGCAACTTCATCGGCGATGTGCAGCGTGGTCACGAGGGGACATCATCCCAGGTACCCTGGGCGCGTGAGCACCCAGACTCTCCCCGAGGTCGACGTACGGCCGGACGAGACCGACCAGTCCTCGGACGACACCCCGAAGATGTTCCACTACGTGCGCAAGGCGAAGATCGCCGAGAGCGCCGTGATGGGCACGCACGTGGTCGCGCTGTGCGGCGAGGTCTTCCCGGTCACGCGGTCGCCGAAGCCCGGTTCGCCGGTGTGCCCGGACTGCAAGAAGATCTACGAGAACCTGCCGCCCGGCGGCGACGAGTAGGTCTCGCACGTCACGCGCCCGGCGCCTCGACCCGGTCGAGGCGCCGGGCGTTGCTGCGTTCTAACCGCGCTGCTTCTCCTCCTCGGTCTCGGGCGAGGGCTTCTGGATCGGCAGCGGCGACGTGAGCTGCGTGTCGGCCGGAGACGGCGCCGAGTAGCCCCCGTTGTTCTCCGGCCTGGGCGCGGCCGCCTCGGACCGGATGCGCGACGCCGCCCGTTCCATCTCCAGCCGGCGCCAGCGGCGGCGCTGCCGGCGGGTCATGCGCGCGGGCCACATGTCCTGGATGGCGCTGTTGAAGTACGCGCCGATCGTGATCGCCAGGCCGATGAAGAACACGAACAGCAGGAACGCGATCGGCGTCGCCAGCGCGCCGTAGGTGTAGCCGGTGGTGGTGATCCACTGGATGTACAGGCGCAGGCCGATGGACGACAGGATGAACACGGCCATCGCGAGGATCGCGCCCGGCAGCACGCGGTGGTACGGCAGGCGGCGCGGCAGCGCGACCTTGTAGAGCGCCGACAGCGACAGCACCAGCAGCAACGCGACGCCGGGGTAGTAGAACCGGCCCACCCACGTCTCGATGTAGGGCTGCCACGACTCGGGGAAGAACTGCGGCAGGACGTCCGGGCCCAGTGCCAGCACCGGCAGGCCGACCACCAGTGCCACCAGTGACACCATGTAGAGCAGCAGGGCGAAGATGCGCTGCCACAGTTCGTTGCGCACGCCGTACTGGCCGTGCGCGACCGTGATCGCGTCGACGAACGACGACATGGCCGACGAGCCCGCCCACAGCGAGATCAGGAAGCCGATCGACACGATCTCGCCCTTGCCGGTCGAGAGGATCTCCGCGACGGTCGGCTGGATCACGCCGTTGACGACGTCGGCGCTGAAGATCGTCCGGGTGAACCCGATGATCTTCTCCTCGACCGACTGGACGATCTCCGGGCCGAACCAGGTGCCGATCCAGCCCATCGAGCCCAGCACTCCGAGCAGCAGCGGGGGGAACGAGAGCGTCTGCCAGAACGCGGCCTCGGCGGCTTCTGAGAAGATGTTGCCCTGCCACGCCTTCGACAGCGTGCGCGCGAGTAGACGCAGCGGCCCCTTGCGGCCGGACCTGCGTGTGCTGTTGTCGGAAGGCGAAACCATCGCGGTGACAAGCATGGTGCATACCGCCACGTTTCGCGGCATCGACGCCCGGAACAGGTAGAGTCGCAGTGCCCTCGGCCGCGGTCCGCCTGAGGGTATTGCTATGTCTGACCTGCGCAAATGAGGAGAAACACGTCTGTGACAGCGCCAGCAGCAACGCCGGCAGCAATGCGACCGCTGCGAGCCTGGCAGCGTCGCGCGCTGACCAAGTACCTCGCCGCGAAGCCGCAGGACTTCCTCGCCGTCGCCACGCCCGGCGCGGGCAAGACGACCTTCGGGCTGCGCGTCGCGGCCGAGTTGCTGGCCGACCGGACGATCGAGGCCGTCACGATCGTCACGCCCACCGAGCACCTCAAGCACCAGTGGGCCAAGGCCGCGGCCGAGCAGGGCATCCACATCGACTCGAACTTCCGCAACACCAACGCGATGACCTCCCGCGACTACCACGGTGTGGCTGTCACGTACGCGCAGGTCGCCGCCCACCCCACGTTGCACCGGGTGCGCACCGAGAACCGCAAGACGCTCGTGCTGCTCGACGAGGTGCACCACGGCGGTGACGCCAAGTCGTGGGGCGACGCGATCCGCGAGGCCTTCACTCCCGCGGTGCGGCGCCTGTGCCTCACCGGCACGCCGTTCCGCTCGGACGACTCGCCGATCCCGTTCGTGCAGTACGAGGAGAGCAACGGCGGCTTCAAGACCTCGAAGGCCGATCACACGTACGGGTACGCCGACGCGTTGCGCGACGGCGTCGTCCGGCCCGTGCTGTTTCTCGCGTACTCGGGTGAGGCGTCGTGGCGGACCAGCGCGGGCGAGGAGTACACCGCACGGCTGGGCGAGCCGCTGACGCAGGAGCAGACCGCGCGCGCGTGGCGCACGGCCCTGGACCCGGCCGGCGACTGGATGGCGTCCGTGCTGCGCGCCGCCGACCAGCGGCTCACGCAGAAGCGCGAGAACGGCCTGCCGGACGCGGGCGGCCTGGTGATCGCCACCGACCAGACCGTCGCCAAGGCCTACGCGCAGGTCCTGCAACGCGTCACCGGCCAGATCCCCACGCTGGTGCTCTCGGACGACCCGAAGGCGTCCGGCAAGATCGCCGAGTTCTCCGCCACGACCGAACGCTGGATGATCGCCGTCCGGATGGTGTCCGAGGGCGTCGACGTGCCGCGGCTCGCGGTCGGCGTGTACGCGACGTCGTCGTCGACTCCGCTGTTCTTCGCCCAGGCCATCGGCCGCTTCGTGCGCAACCGGAAGCCCGGCGAGACCGCCACGGTGTTCGTGCCCTCGGTGCCGGTGCTGCTGCAGCTCGCCTCCGAGCTGGAGGCCGAGCGCGACCACGTCCTGGGCAAGCCGCACCGCGAGAAGGACGGCTGGGACGACGAGCTCATGGCCGCGGCCAACCAGGCCAAGGACGAGCCCGGCGAGGACGAGCGCGCCTTCACGGCCCTGGGCACCACCGCCGAGCTCGACCAGGTGATCTTCGACGGCTCGTCGTTCGGCGCCCCGACGCACGCGGGCTCCGAGGAGGAGCAGGAGTACCTGGGCCTGCCCGGCCTGCTCGAACCCGACCAGGTGCGGACCCTGCTGCTGCAGCGGCAGGAGGAGCAGATGGCCCTCGCCGCCAAGCGCCCCAAGCCCGAGGCACCCGTGCGCGAGGCACGGCCCGTGGGCGTGCAGGAACGCCTCACGTCCCTGCGCAAGGAGCTCAACACCCTCGTCGCGATGCACCACCACCGCACGAAGAAGCCGCACGGCAAGATCCACAACCAGTTGCGCGAGTACTGCGGCGGCCCGCCCACGGCGATGGCCACCATCGAGCAGCTCGAGGAGCGGATCGCGACCCTGCGGTCCTGGTAGCGGTCAGCGGCGGGGGACGGCGACGGCGAGCGTCGAGTAGCGCTGGGTGAACCGGCCGCCGATCGCGTCGATCGCGGCGCCGACCTCGTCGAGGAGCCGGGTGGCCTGCTCCGGGGCGAGCAGTGCCATCGGGCTCATGGTCCGCATGAGGTCGGCGTACTCGGCGGTCGTGAAGACCTGCTCCCAGTCCGACCGCCAGTGGACGGGCTCGCCGAACGCACCGGTGGCGACGAGCGCGTCACCCGTGCGCACGCACCCCGCCCGGTAGGCCTCGAACGCCTCGTCGTAGTCGTGCCCGACGCGGTGCTGCATCCGCGGCGCCACCTTCTCGTACGCCGCCACGTACGCGTCGGCGATCGCCTTCGGTGTGCCGAACACGTGCCACAGCGCCACGAACACGCCGCCGGGCCGCAGCACGTCCGCCGCCTTCCGCGGTCCGGCCTCGGCGTCGACCCAGTGCCACGACTGCCCAGCGACGACGGCGTCGAACGCGCGACCGGCCGGGTCCCAGGTCTCGAACTTCCCCACCTCGACATCGACCCCGGCGCCACGGGCGAACGCGGCCATCCGCTCGTCGTGCTCCACCCCGAGCACCTCCAGCCCGGCCGCCAGGAGCTGCCGGGACAGCACCCCGGTGCCGCAGCCGACCTCGACGACGCGCGGGCCGGGGCTCGCCGCGACGAGATTGGCGACCAACGCCTCCGGGTAGGGCGGACGGGTGCGGTCGTAGCGCGCCGCTTCGGCACCGAAGGAGTTCGCCAGCCTTTCGGCGGCTTCCTTGTCGATGGTCATGCACCCAACCTAGGGGTGTCCGGGAGATGAACGGCGAGCGTTCGCAGGGAGCGAGATCCGATCCGGCACCGCAGGATTCGGTAGCGCGGTGGTAACGCTCTCACGACTCTCAGTGACTAAATTTCGCCACGGTTACCGCATCGTTGCGACTTAATCGATCCAGTGTGGTTCCGGTCACGCATATGTCGGGCATACGTTGTGCGCCACAACATTCTCTGTGACACAGCGCAGTGAAAGGGATGGCGGATGCGCAGCAAGACTCTCGCTTCCATCGCCTTGACCGCGGGCCTCGCCCTGGCAGTCTCGGCATGTGGTGCCAACCAGTCCTCGAACACCGGGGGCAGCTCCAACACGAACTCTGGCAGCGCAGGCGGCGCGAAGGTCGGCGTGATCCTTCCTGAGACCGCCACCTCCGCTCGCTGGGAGGGCTTCGACAAGCCCCTCCTGGAGGCCGCTCTGAAGGCCGAGGGTCTCGACCCCGACATCCAGAACGCGCAGGGCGACGTCCAGAAGTTCAGCACCCTGGCCGACGGCATGATCAACGCCGGCGTCAAGGTCCTGATCATCGCCACGCCGAACTCCGAGGTCGGCGCTTCCGTCGCCAAGAAGGCCCAGGCGCAGGGCATCCAGGTCATCGACTACGACCGCCTGAACCTGGGTGGCTCCTCGTCGTACTACGTCTCGTTCGACAACGTGAAGGTCGGCGAGCTGCAGGGCCAGGGCCTCGCGGACGCGATGAGGGACAAGCCGCAGGGCGCTCAGGTCATCGAGATCGAGGGCGCGCCGACGGACAACAACGCCACCCTCTTCGCCGACGGCCAGAAGAAGGTCCTCAAGCCGCTGTACGACTCGGGCAAGCTCAAGCTGGTCCAGTCCCAGGCGATCGACAAGTGGGACAACCAGGTCGGTGGCCAGGTCTTCGAGCAGATCCTGACCGGCAACGGCGGCAAGGTCGACGGCGTCGTCGCCGCGAACGACGGTCTGGCCGGCGCGGTCATCACCGTGCTCAAGAAGTACGGCCTGAACGGCAAGGTCCCGGTCACGGGCCAGGACGCCACCCCGGAGGGCCTGCAGGCCGTCCTGCTCGGCGACCAGTACATGACGGTCTTCAAGCCGATCAAGGAAGAGGCCGAGGCCGCCGCGAAGCTCGCCGGTCTGCTCGCCAAGGGTGACACCGCGGGCGCCGACAAGCTGGCGTCGGGCACCACGAAGGACACCACGGGCAACCGCGACGTCAAGTCCGTGCTGCTCACGTCCCAGCTGATCACCAAGGACAAGGTCAAGACGGTCGTCGACGCCCAGTTCGTCAAGGCGTCGGACATCTGCGTGGCCGCCACCCAGGCCGCCTGCACCGAGCTCGGCATCAAGTAGTAGCGCTCGCGATGGGGGCGGGGCGTGCGAGATCACGCCCCGCCTCTCGTCGCGTGGTAACCACGGAGGAAACCCCAGTGAGCGAGCCGATTCTCGAGCTGCGCGGCATCAACAAGAGCTTCGGTCCCGTGCACGTCCTGCACGACATCGACCTCGACGTGAACCCCGGCGAGGTCACAGCCCTCGTCGGCGACAACGGCGCGGGCAAGTCGACGCTGGTCAAGTGCATCGCGGGCATCCACCCGACCGACTCGGGTGAGGTCCTTTTCAACGGCGAGCCGGTCCACATCAAGGGCCCGCGCGACGCCGCCGAGCTCGGAATCGAGGTCGTGTACCAGGACCTCGCGCTGGCCGACAACCTCGACATCGTGCAGAACATGTTCCTCGGCCGCGAGCGCACCACGAAGACCGGTCTGCTCGACGAGACCGACATGGAGCAGGCGGCGCGCAAGACGCTGGCGTCGCTGTCCGTCCGCACCGTCAAGTCCGTGCGCACGCAGGTCTCGTCGCTGTCCGGTGGCCAGCGCCAGACCGTCGCGATCGCCAAGGCCGTGCTGTGGAACAGCAAGGTCGTGCTGCTCGACGAGCCCACCGCGGCTCTCGGCGTCGCGCAGACGCGGCAGGTGCTCGACCTGGTCCGCCGGCTCGCGGAGCAGGGCCTGGGCGTCGTTCTGATCAGCCACAACATGAACGACGTCTTCGAGGTCGCCGACAAGATCGCGTGCCTCTACCTCGGCCGCATGGCCGCCGTCGTGTCGACCAAGGACGTCACGCACGGCCAGGTCGTCGAGCTGATCACCGCCGGGCGTTCCGGTGACCTGGGCATCGCCCGCCCCGAGGCGGCGACGATCTGATGAGTTCCGAAGAGGCGAGCATGACCGACACCACCGAAAAGCACGACAACGAGGCCGCCCCGCAGGGCGCGATCTCCGACTTCGGCATCGACACGACGTCCCAGTCCACGGGCGAGGCGGTCCGCGACTACTGGTCCAGGGTCCGCGGCGGCGAGCTCGGCTCGCTGCCCGCGCTGCTCGGGCTGGTCGTGCTGCTGGTCGTGTTCAGCTCGTTGTCCGACACGTTCTTCACCCTCGGCAACCTCGCCAACCTCCTCCAGCAGGGCGCCAGCATCACCATCATCGCGATGGGCCTGGTGTTCGTGCTGCTGCTCGGCGAGATCGACCTGTCCGCCGGTACCGCGTCCGGTGTGACCGCGTCGGTGATGGCACTGCACCTGATCCACGGCGGAAACCTGCTCGGCGGCATGGGCGACGGCGTCTTCTACGTCTTCTGCGGCCTGCTGGTGCTCGCGATCGTGCTCTCGTCGCTGATGAAGATCTGGGCCGGCGCGGTGCTGTCCGCGATCGCACTGGTCATCGCCGCCGTCGGCGTGCCCGCGAACCCGTGGGTCGAGATGCTGCTCGCGGTCTGCGTCGGCGCGGCCATCGGCTGCGTCACCGGCTTCCTCGTCGCGCGGGTCGGCATCCCGTCGTTCGTCGTGACCCTGGCGCTGTTCCTGGTCTGGGGCGGTGTCGTGCTGCAGCTCATCGGCCAGGGCGGCACGCTCGGCCTGCGCGACGACACGATCTTCAACGTCGCCAACGGCAACCTGAGCCCGGTCGCCTCGTGGGGCCTGTTCATCGTCGCCGTCGGCGGCTACGCGGGTGTCGTGCTCACGCGGCACTTCTCGCGGCTGCGCAAGGGCCTCGTCGCCCAGCCCACCTCGCTGGTGCTGATCAAGATCGGCGCCCTCGCGGTGCTGTCCGCCGTCATCACCTACGCGCTGTCGGTCAACCGCGCGCCGAGCGACCTCGTGATCATCGAGGGCGTCCCGTTCGTGGTGCCGATCGTGCTGGTGCTGCTGGTGATCGGCACGTTCGTGCTCGACCGCACCTCCTACGGCCGTCACCTCTACGCCGTCGGCGGCAACAAGGAGGCCGCGCGCCGCGCCGGTATCAACGTCGAGCGCATCCGCATGAGCGTGTTCGTGATCGCCTCCGCGGCGGCCGCGATCGGCGCCATCGTGTACTCGTCGAAGGTCGGCTCGGTCGACCCGAACGCCGGTGGCGGCAACACGCTGCTGCTGTCGGTCGGTGCGGCCGTCATCGGTGGCACGTCGCTGTTCGGTGGCAAGGGCCGCCTGCGCGACGCCGTCATCGGTGGTGCCGTCCTCGCGATCATCCAGAACGGCATGGGTCTGCTCCGGCAGCCCGCCGCCGTCGTGTTCATCGTGACCGGCCTGGTCCTGCTGCTCGCCGCGAGCGTCGACGCGCTGTCCCGCCGCCGGGCGGCCACCGCGGCGCGCTGACCGCGGTGACGGGACCCACGTCCGGCACCCGTCCCGACGAGATCCGCAGGCACAACAGGACGGCGCTGCTGCGCCGACTGCACGTCGACGGACCGTCCACCAGGGCGTCGCTCGCGGCTGAGCTCGGGCTCAACCGCAGCACGATCAAGGCCCTGGTGGACGGCCTCGCCGAAGCCGGTGTGGTCGCCGAACGCGTGCCCGCTCTGCGCAGCGGAGCGGGCCGGCCCTCTCTGCTGGTCCTGCCCCAGCCGCACGCCGCGGTCGTCATCGCGATCGACGTGCGGGTGGAGCACGTGGCCATGGGCTTCGTCGGTCTCGGCGGCGAGATCCTCGGTCGGGACAGCTGGAACCTGCACCGGACGCGTGATCCGGGTGAGGTCATCACGCACATCGTCGAGTCGGCGCGCCTCATGGCCGACGACCTCGACGTCACCGCCGTCGGGGTCGGTGTCTCGGTGCCCGGTGTCGTGCGACGCGCCGACGGGCACGTGCACGAGGCACCCAACCTGCACTGGACCGGTGTCGCGCTCGGCAAGCGCCTCGAGGCGGTGCTGAAGCTGCCGGTCCAGGTCGGCAACGACGCGGAACTGGGCGCTCTCGCGGAGCACGTGCGCGGGGCGGCCAGGGAGTCCTCGGACATGGTCTACATCTCCGCGGACGTCGGCGTCGGCGGGGGAGTGATCCTGTCGGGGCAACCGTTGCGCGGCTCCGGCGGGTACGTCGGCGAGCTCGGGCACATGGTGGTCAACCCGCGCGGCGGCCGCCGGTGCTACTGCGGCTGCGACGGCTGCTGGGAGACCGAGGTCGGCGAACCGGCGCTGTGCCGGGCGCTCGGCCTGCCCGACGACGCCCCGCGCGGCGCGGTCGTCGCGGCGCTGCGGGCGCTCGACGACCCGTCGGTGCTCGACGAGTTCGCCGACTGGCTCGCACTGGGGCTCGCGAACATCGTCAACGTCCTCGGACCCGAGCTCGTCGTGCTCGGCGACCTCTACACGGCGTTGCCGGCCTCGGTGGTCGACGCGGTGAGCTCGGCCGTGCAGGTGCGCAGTCTCGTGTCCCGCGCGGTCGGCGGCACCCAGGTCGTGACGTCGCCGCTGGGGCGTGACGCGAAGCTCGTCGGAGCCGCCGAACTGGCCTTCGAGCCGGTGCTCGACGCCCTCTAGAAAGCGAAGGGGGCGGAGACCCGTGAGGGTCCCCGCCCCGAGCGGCTAGGTGGGGTGGAAGTCAGCCCTGCTGAATCTCAGCAGCGAGTTCGCGCAACTTCTCACTGTGCGCGCGAGCGTGGTGCCCGCAGAACAGCAGCTCGCCCCCGGACGGGAGCAAGGCGCGAACCTGGGCAGCAGCCCCGCAGCGGTCGCAGCGGTCGGCAGCGGTCAACTCGGGGCGGGTGAGTGCTGCAGTCATGATGAATCTCCCTCCGTCCCAGCACCGGAAACGGTGTGTTTCGGTGCCCTCTTACCAAGCTGCGACCACAGCGCCCCTGGACGGTGCGCGGTGCTCGCTGGCTCCACTCTGACAGACGTTTCGGCGATAGTCAGTGTTCCCGTGTACGTGGCGACTCGCGTCACTCTGCGATTTACCCACCTGCAGCACGACTACACCTGTGTTCGCCACCGGTTCACCGTCTTGACACGCACGCTGAGCAACCGGAAACCCGCTGGTGGAGCAGTGTGTTCAGGCCATCCGGTCGGTTGCGTGCGGCCGGGAGTGTGATATCGGTTGCCCTTGTCCGCCCGCAGCGAACAGGTCACGAACGTCCCACGATTCGGACGCGAGACCGTGATCATTCAGCTCACCAGCGCCGCGCTGACGGCCTTCGCCGCGTGCCCGACGGCCGCCTCCAGAACCGCTGCAGAGCGGCCGTGGCCGAGCACCGCGGACACCGTCCCCACGACCAGACCGGCCGGCGCCCGCACCGGTGCGCTGACGAGCTCCACACCCGCCGGCACCGTCGCTCCCGGCCGCAACCGGGCCACGTCCTCGGCTCGCACGATGCTCGCCGCCGCCACCAGCACGCGGTCGTGCCGGGGCACCGCGAAGATCGCCGACGTCCTGGTCGTCGCGGACAGCGCCCGCAACGGCTGCCGCGCCGCCCGCAGGACGCCCGGTGCCGGTTCCCAGGCCTGCCCGAACCGGAACATCTGCGCACCGACCCGGTAGCGGCCGCGCACGTTCTCCACCGCGCCCAACGACTCCAGCTGGTCCAGCAGCCGGTACACCGTGGTCTTCGGCAACGCGCAGCGGTCGGCGAGCTGCGAGAGCCCCAGTTCGCCCTCGTCGGTCAGCCGGTCCAGCAGTGAGAACGCGCCTTCGAGCACGGACCTGCCCATGTGTCCCCCTCGTTCCGTTGTCCGGAACCGATGCTGGCGCGACCAGCGGGACGGCACATGAGCACGGGGATGCTCATTTCGCGAAAACGCGACAGCCCCGCACCGAACCGGTGCGGGGCTGTGTGCGTATGACTGGGTAAGACCTAGTCGAGGTAGTCGCGCAGGACCTGCGAGCGCGACGGGTGACGCAGCTTCGACATCGTCTTGGACTCGATCTGGCGGATGCGCTCACGCGTGACGCCGTAGACCTGACCGATCTCGTCCAGCGTGCGCGGCTGGCCGTCGGTGAGGCCGAAGCGCAGCCGGACGACGCCCGCCTCGCGTTCGGACAGCGTCGCGAGCACGGACTGCAGCTGGTCCTGCAGCAGCGTGAACGAGACGGCGTCGACCGCGACAACGGCCTCGGAGTCCTCGATGAAGTCGCCGAGCTGGCTGTCGCCCTCGTCACCGATCGTCTGGTCCAGCGAGATGGGCTCACGCGCGTACTGCTGGATCTCCAGCACCTTCTCGGGCGTGATGTCCATTTCCTTGGCGAGCTCCTCCGGGGTGGGCTCGCGGCCCAGGTCCTGGAGCAGTTCGCGCTGGATGCGACCGAGCTTGTTGATGACCTCGACCATGTGCACCGGGATGCGGATGGTGCGGGCCTGGTCGGCCATCGCGCGGGTGATCGCCTGACGGATCCACCAGGTGGCGTACGTCGAGAACTTGTAGCCCTTGGTGTAGTCGAACTTCTCGACCGCGCGGATCAGACCGAGGTTGCCCTCCTGGATCAGGTCCAGGAACGCCATGCCGCGGCCGGTGTAGCGCTTGGCCAGCGAGACGACGAGGCGGAGGTTCGCCTCGAGCAGGTGGTTCTTGGCGCGCTCGCCGTCGCGGACGATCCAGCGCAGGTCGCGGCGGAGCTGCGGGGTGAGCTTCTCCGCCTCCTCCTCGGACCGGCGGACGCGCTCGGCGGCGTAGAGACCCGCCTCGATGCGCTTGGCGAGCTCGACCTCCTCCTCGGCGTTGAGGAGGGCGACCTTGCCGATCTGCTTGAGGTACGCGCGGACCGAGTCGGCCGAGGCGGTGAGCTCCGCGTCCTTGCGCGCCTGGCGCAGGGCCTCGGACTCCTCCTCGTCCCAGACGAAGTCGCCCTTGTTCTCGGGGTCCTCCGCCTCCTCGGGCTCGTCGACGACCGGCTCGTCGACGATCTCGACGTCCTCCAGGTCCTCGGCGCCGGGAGCGCCCTCCATGTCCTCGGGCTCTTCGCCGTCCTTCTTGGTGCCCTTCGCGGCAGGATCGGCCTTGCCGGCCGTCTTGCGCGGGGCCTTGGCCGCGGCGGGCTTCTTCGCTGCCGCAGCGGTCGTCTTGCGCTTCGGCTTCTCCTCGGCCTCGCCGGCCGCGGTCGCCTTGGTCGTCTTGGCGGCGCTCGCGGCGGAGCTGGAGCGTCGGGTTGCGGTTTCTGCGGCTGCCACGTACGCCCTTTCGCGACGGTCGTTCAAGGCGGACCAGAGGGCGCGAAACCTCGGTCGCCAGAGTTCAGGGGATCTCCCCGCCGATCTTGCCCGGCGGGTGTGCGTTCCATTGTAACGACGTCGGTGACCCGGTGTTGCGCCCCGAGGTCGTTCGGGGCGCTCTCACCTGCGTTGTCGCAGCTAGATCGAGTCGGACACGTTTCGGTGTCGAACGCTCACTAGGGCCTGACGCCGTGCGCGGCGGCCCATGCGGCGCCCACGATGCCGGCGTCGTTCTTCAGTGCGGCGGCAACCACTTCGGTGCGAACCTTGAGCAATGGCAACCACTTGTGCGCCTTCTTGCTCACGCCGCCACCGGCGATCACGAGGTCCGGCCAGATGAGGTCCTCGAGCACGTTGACGTACCGGCTGACCCGGGGCGTCCACTCCTCCCAGGACAGCTCCTTCTCCTCCTTCACGGAGGCGGCCGCGCGCTTCTCGGCGTCGTGGCCGTCGACCTGCAGGTGGCCGAACTCGGTGTTCGGGACCAGCTTGCCGTCGAGGAAGACCGCGCTGCCGATGCCCGTGCCGAACGTCAGCAGGACCACGGTGCCGTTCTTGCCCACACCCGCGCCGAACGACATCTCCGCGATGCCGGCCGCGTCCGCGTCGTTCATCACGACGATGTCCTCGGGCCTGCGCTTGAGCCGCTCGGCGAAGAGCGCCTGCGCGTCGCAGTTGATCCAGCCCTTGTCCACGTTCGCGGCGCTGAGGGCGACCCCGTGCTTGACCACGCACGGCAGAGTGACGCCCACCGGGCCGTCCCACTGGAACTTCTCGACGATCTCCGCGACGACCTCCGCCACCGCCTCCGGTGTCGACGGCTGGGGCGTGGGGATCCGCATGCGTTCGCCGTCCAGTGCTCCTGCCTCGAGGTCGACCAGGCCGCCCTTGACGCCGGAGCCGCCGATGTCCACACCGAACCCGCGGGTGATGCCCATCCCCGTGGTCCTTCCTACTCGATCCTGCGTGCTTCGATTCAGTAACCGTGGTGCGCAGACATTAGCCTGACGTTGTCCGATAGTCCCGTGCTAGTGACGCAGGAGGGAACCGGTCGTGTTCGATCCCCGGCCACTCGTTGACATCGCGGCAGCCGTCGGACGGGAGGCGGGGGCTCTTGTTCAGCGCATGCGCGCCGCCGCGGTCGTCTCGTTCGACACGAAGAGCACCTCGACGGACGTGGTCACGGCCGCGGACCGCGCCTCGGAACAACTCGTCCGGACGCGTCTGTCCGAGTTGCGCCCCGGTGAACCGGTGCTCGGCGAGGAAGAGGGCGGCAGCGTCTTGCCTGGCCTCACCTGGGTCGTCGACCCCATCGACGGCACCGTCAACTACCTCTACGGCATCCCCTGGTACTCGGTGTCGATCGCGGCGCAGCTCGACGGCGAGTCCGTGGCGGGCGCGGTGTTCGAGCCCGCGACCGGACGCATGTGGACGGCCGCGCGCGGGTGCGGCGCGTTCCTCGACGGCGAGCCGCTGCGGGTCTCCGCGACCACCGACCTGTCGCTGTCGCTGCTCGGCTACGGGTTCGCGTACCGGCCGGAGCGGCGTCAGCGGCAGGCCGACGCGTGGGCGGGCATGTCGACCCGCGTGCGCGACCTGCGCCGTGCCGGTGCGGCGTCGCTGGACCTGTGCTCTGTGGCGGCCGGGAGGCTCGACGCCTACACCGAGCACGGGCTCGGGCGGTGGGACTGGGCGGCCGGCGGGCTGATCGCCGCGGAGGCCGGCGCGGTCGTGCGGCTGCCGGGGTCGTCGCCCGAACTGGGGGAGGACGCGACGTTCGCCGCCACCCCGGGCATCGCGGACGCCCTGTACGCCGCGCTCGTCGAGTCCGGCTACGGCAAGGTCTGAAAACCCCAGCTCAGAGCACCTGTTCGAGGGCTTATGCAAAGACGTTTGCGGTCGTCCGCAAACGTCTTTTGCATAAGCGCGGACGGTTCGAGGTTGACCAGTCAATGTCGAGGTTGACGGATCAATGCTCGTTCGCGGGCTTGTCGGTCAGCGTCGAGAGCAGGGTGACGACTTCGCGGACGTCCGGGACGTGGAGCAGTTCGGCGACGGTTCCGTTGCCGTAGCCGTCCGGCATGAGGCGGCCGTCGAGCCGCACGTAGCCGGTGCCGTCGGGCTCTTCGGAGAACCCGAGGTAGTCGATCTCTTTGAGGCGTACCGACCGCGCTCGTCGTCGTGGGATGGACACGACGCGTTGGTTGGTGACGTAGTAGGTCGTGCGCCGCAGGGTGCGGTAGCGCCAGATGAACGGTTCGACGAAGCGAACGGCCTCCGGGGCCAGGAACACGATCACGAGGATCCGGAACAGCTCCGTGTCGAACTCTCCGGTCCACAGCGCCGGCACCGCGACGACCGCCACGACGGCGAGGAGCCCGATCGCGTCGAACTTCAGGCTGAACAGCATCCAGCGCGGGTCGTGGCGCAGGAACACGGTGCGTTTCGCCGGTCTGCCCGCCCAGAGGACGTGCTCGCCGGGAAGAAGATCAACCCCCATGCCCGCAAGATAGCGGGCACCTCGGGAGAGATCAGCAGGTCACGTCGCGTGCGCCGGCCAGGTTGTCGGCGTTGAGCGACGGCGGGGTGGCCGCGGCGACCTGACCGCCCTGCTGCTCGGGCTGCTGCGCCGCCCACTCGCTGAGCTGGTCGAGGACCTTGCGGGCGTTGCTGTTCGGCTTGACCTCGTCGAACTTCTTGCCGATCGCCACGTCGACGGTGGCGTCCTGGCGGTCGTCGCGCACGAGCTCCAGGCACGGCTCCAGCAACGACAGCGTCCGCGCCGCCGAGGCACCGGGCGCGCCGAAGCGCAGCTGGCCGCGGCAGCCCATGTCGCCCGCCGGGTAGACCGGGTCGTTGCCGGGGTCGGCCGCCTGCTTCAGGCCGAGCTCGGTGAACATCGTCGCGACGGCCTTGGCGTGGTTGCGCTGCGTCGAGGCGTTGACGACCTTGAAGTTGACCTCGCCGACCGGCACCGGGTTGGTGCGGTCCAGCGCGTCGTGCTCCAGGACGGTGCCGAGCGGCGGGGGCGCCGCCGTCGAGGCGGCGGCCGGGTCGGGCGCCGCGGCGCTCGCCGACGTCGTGACGTTGCCCGGCGCGTTGCACTTGATGGCCGCGTCCACGTCGCTCGCGTTGCCGAGCACCTTCACCCACACGAACACGGAACTGACCAACAGCACCGCGAACAGGACGAGCGCGGGCACGGGCCGACGCCTCTTGTAAGGCGTCAAGCTTCCCGATGCGGATCCCACGTTCGAAGCCCTCCCCGTGATCCGTCCCTCAGATCAGCCTAGGCCTTGCCCGGCTGTAGCGCGCCCCGGCGGGAGTGACCCACCGCACCAGCCTGATTGCTCACAGTCAGGACGGTACCGGCTCGGCGTCAGGTTGCACGCCGAGGCGCGTGTGCTGCCGCACAGCCTATCGGTCCAGCGTAGAAAGGTTGTGTCACCCGTCCGGTCGGTAAGGGGTAACCCGATGTCGAGCCACTCGGACAATGAGCTACCCTCTGCGCGCTCCGCACACATTTCGATCAAGCCGACGGTCACGTCGAGGGGGTTGGCTTGCCCGCCGGGTGTGGGAGACCTACGTCACCTTGACGTGGGGCACAAAAGAGGTCGCTGGAGCGTTAACCAGCGACACGAACAGTCTCCGTAGACCGCAGGGGTGAAGAAGATGGCGACCGACTACGACGCGCCGCGTCGCAGCGAGGCGGACGAACTCGCTGAGGACTCCCTCGAGGAGTTGAAGGCCCGGCGGAACGAGACGCAGTCCGGCGTCGTCGACGTCGACGAGGACGCGAGCGCGGAGAACTTCGAGCTCCCGGGCGCCGACCTGTCCGGCGAGGAGCTCACGTTCAAGGTCCTGCCCAAGCAGGCCGACGAGTTCACGTGCTCGAAGTGCTTCCTGGTGCACCACCGCAGCAGGCTCGCCGAGGACAACGGCGGCACGTACATCTGCCGCGACTGCGCCTGATCCACGACAGCGACAGTCCGCCGAAGAAAAACTGGGCGCTCACCCTCTCGGGTGGCGCCCAGTTGTGTTTCAGGCCCTGATGGCCGCGGCGAGCTCCTCGGGGTGCCGCGTGCTGATCACCCAGTAGGGCGTCGGGTCCTCGGGGTCGGTCACGTGCACCCGCACGAGTGGTTTGACCCAGCCGCGGTGCACGACGAACGCCGCGGGGTCGAGCTCGCGGCCCATGACGCGGCGGCGGTCCGCGGTGGAGAAGATCTCGACCTCGCCGAGCAGCTCCAGGGGGATGTGCGCGTCGCCGGCGCGCAGCTCGCCGTCGGCGACCTCCACCTTGGTGGACCCCATCTTGACGATCAGCGCGACCGTCAGCGGCAGCAGGATCACGTACGGCAGCCAGGACCGGACGCCGGGGAAGCCCATGTGCACCTCGGCGGCCAGCAGCGCGGCCGCGAGCAGCGGCAGCGGCCAGATCCACCACGTCACGTACAGGCGCTCGCGGAAGGTCGTAGTGGCGGTCACGGCAGTCTCACTCACGTCGTCAGGGTAATCTCGGCCGCCGTGTCCAGCGTCGAGGTGTTGCTGACCCGGCTCGATCCGGGGGTTCCCGTGCCCGCCTACGCCCGTCTCGGCGACGCGGGCGCGGATCTGGTCACCACGTCGGACGTGGTCATTCCACCAGGAGAGCGCGCGGTCGTCGGCACCGGTGTCGCCATCGCGCTGCCCGACGGCTTCGCGGGCTTCGTCCACCCCCGGTCCGGACTGGCCGCGCGGGTGGGGCTGAGCGTCGTGAACACCCCGGGCACGATCGATTCCGGCTACCGGGGTGAGATCCGGGTGTGCCTCGTGAATCATGATCTCCGGGAGCCGGTCGTGCTGACGCGCGGCGACCGGATCGCGCAGCTCGTCGTGCAACGCGTCGAGCACGCGGTCTTCCGCGAGGTCCCCGAGTTGCCGGAGACGGAACGGGGTGCGGGAGGCTATGGCTCGACCGGTGGGCACGTGGTGCTCACCCGGATGAAGGCGGAGGGGTAGGGGCATGTTCGGAAGGCGCCGCAAGCGCGGTCGTCACTCCTCGGGCGCGGTCGACACCGGCCCGGAGCACGACGAGACGTTCGACGAGGACGTCGACGGACCGTGGGACTCCACGGTGGCGCCCCACGACGACGTGCAGCGGCTGGACCTGGGCTCGGTGCAGCTGCCGATGCCCGACGAGGCCCAGCTGCAGGTCGAGATGGACCAGCAGAACGGCTCCGTGCGCGCCGTGCACGTCCTCACGGCCGTGGGCCAGCTGACGGTCAGCGCGTTCGCCGCGCCGAAGTCCGGCGGTCTGTGGCGTGAGGTCGGCACCGAGCTGATCGACGGCCTCAAGGAGGACGGCGCCCGCATCAACCGTGAGAACGGCGAGTGGGGCGAGGAGATCACCGCGCGCAACCAGGGCGTGCAGATCCTGTTCGTCGGCGTCGACGGCCCGCGCTGGATGCTGCGCGGTGTCGCGGCGGGTCCCGAGGAGCACTTCGAGCAGAACTCCGCGGCGCTGCGCGAGATGATCCGCGGCACCGTGGTCGTGCGCGGCGAGCAGCCCATGCCGCCCCGCACGCCGCTGCCGGTCGAACTGCCGGAGGCGATCGCCCGGCACATCCAGCAGCAGGGCTAACGGGCCTGCTGCCACGCCTGCACCGCACGCCCGAGCGCGTGCGGGTAGGCGTCGAGCGTCGTCGTGACGAGCACGGCGCGGGGGAGGGCGTCGGCCCAGGCCCGCGCGACCTCGATCGGGTGCACCGGGTCGTCGGTGCACCCGACGATCCCCGTCGGCACGTCCAGCGACCTCAGCTCGTCGAGCGTGGGCGCGAGCGACCCGGCGGCTTCTTCGAGGTGCGGCACGAGCAGGTCGCCGTAGCCGTGCCACGCCCTCGTCAGCTCGTCGTGCAGCCAGCCGGTCGTGCCGGCCAGCGCCGTCGTGAGGCCCTGCGACCGCACGATCTCGGCACTCGCCCTGGCCGCGAGGGCCGCGGGGGCGCCGTCCGGTGCGCCGGTCCACGCCGGCAGTGCCAGCACCAGGCCCGCGCACCGGTCCGGGTTGGCGACGGCCCACCGCGCGGCGACGTGCGCGCCGAGAGAGACGCCGCCCACCACGATCGGGTGGCCTGCCGGGGCATTTTCGAGTGCCGTCAACCGTTCACGGAGTGTGCGGACACGTGGTGCGGTGAGAACGGCGCCGACCTGCGACAACGGCTCGGCGAACACGGAACGGACGAACACCTCGTCAGAGGCGGTTCCGGGCAGCAGGAGAACGGTCTCGGCAGGCACACCGGGGATTGTCGTCGCCCGTGCGTACCCTCACTGTCAGACGGTCCACACCACGGGGCCACCAGAGCAATGCAGGAGTCGGGGATGAGCGGCTATTGGCGCCGCTTGGTGCGTCGCTTGACCAGCGACGTCACCGAGCTCGACGCGGACGACCTGTCGCGAAAAGCGGAGGCCGTCGGCGCGGTGAAGGCCTGCGACTGCAAGTCCGGTGAGGAGGTCACCGTCCTCGGAAGGCTCCGCAGCGTGGAGCTCTGCCCCCGGGACGCGGCCGCCACCCTGGAAGCCGAGCTCTACGACGGCACCGAGGGCGTCACCCTCGTCTGGCTCGGCCGCCGTCGCATCGCGGGCATCGAGCCTGGTCGGACGATCAAGGTCCGTGGCCGCATCGCCGTGCGCAACGGGCGCAAGGTGCTCTACAACCCCTATTACGAGTTGCAGAACGCTTCATGACTTCAGTCAAGACCGAAGAAAAGCAGCCCACCGTCCTCGAGCAGATGGGCGGCGTGAGCGGAATGCTCTACTCGTCGCTGCCCGTCCTGGTCTTCGTGATCGTCAACTTCGCGACCAAGAACCTCATGGCCGCGATCATCAGCTCCCTCGCCGCCGCCCTCGTCATCGGTGTCGTCCTCGCCGTGCGCAAGGGCACCATTCAACCTGCGATCTCCGCCGTCTTCGGCGTGGGCATCGCGGCGTTCATCGCCTACAAGACGGGCGAGGCGAAGGGTTTCTTCCTCTTCGGCATCTGGCAGAGCGTCGTGTACGGCAGCGCGTTCCTGCTGTCGATCATCGTGCGCTGGCCGCTCGCCGGCGTGATCTGGACGTTCCTCAACGGCAGAGACCGCTCCTGGCGCGACGACAAGGCCACGGTCCGCGACTACGACATCGCGACCTTCGTGTGGGCGCTCGTCTTCTTCGCCCGGTTCGTGGTCCAGCGCTGGCTCTACGACGAGAACCAGGTCGGCTGGCTCGCGGTCGCCCGCCTCGGCATGGGCTACCCGCTGATGGCCATCGCGCTCCTCGCCACGGTCTGGGCGGTCCGCCGCGCGGACAAGCGCCTCAAGGCGGCCGAGGAGGCCGCCGAGGCTCGGGCCAAGGAGGAGGCCGAGGCCCGGTCCGAAGCTGAAGCCGAGGAGGTCCTCGCCCGCACGGCCGACGACCTGCTGACCCCGGACATGGACGAGCTCAAGCGCGTCGTCGACGCGGAGTCCCGCGACAGGTCCAGGGACTGACCGCAAGCGGAACAGGGCCGGTACCTCCACGACGGAGGTACCGGCCCTGTTCGCGTGTGGGGCGGGTCAGACCGCGATCGTCCACTTCTGTGCGACCGTGCCGTTGCACTCGTGCAACTGCAGCGGAGTGAAGTCGGAGGTGTCGCCGTACCGGAGGTCGAGGCACTTGCCCGACGGCGGGTTGAGGATCGAACCGTCGTCGCGCGGCAGCCACCGCTGGCCCGGGGTGCCGCCGCAGTCGAAGATCTCGATCAGCGTCCCGGTCACCGTGCTGTCACCGGCCACGCCCATGCAGCGGGCCGCCGTCGTGATCTTGCCGTCCGCCGGGCGCCACTGCTGCGCCGCCGTGCCGTTGCAGTCGTGCAGCTGCAGCTGGTTGCCCTCGGTGGCGTAGGCGCCGGGCAGGTCGAGGCAGCGGCCGAACGCCTGCAGCGTGCCGAACGCACCCGTCCACCTCTGCGCGGCCGTGCCGTTGCAGTCGTGCAGCTGCATCGGCGTGCCGTTGGCGTTGACGCCGTTGGTCACGTCGAGGCACTTGCCCAGGGCGCGGAACGACCCGTCGGGGCCCGCCGTCCAGTTCTGCCTCGGGTCGTCGACGCAGGTCGCCAGCTGGATCTTGGTGCCGTTGGCCGTGGCACCGCCCGCGACCTCGACGCACTTGTTCTGCAGCTCGATCATGCCGCTGGTCGCCACCACCCAGTTCTGGGTGCCGCCGACGTTGCACGAGTGGTACTGCACCGGGTTGCCGTTCAGCAGCCTCGCGTAGACGTTCTCGACGCACTTGCCGGCCGGGCCCGTGATCGTCCCGGCGGGCACGACGTCGATGGTCTGGCGGATCCACGGCGCGATGTCGTCGACGCGGGCCTGCGTGCCGCCCTGCCGGGTCTCGGTGACCGTGAGGCACCCGTGCTGCCACGACGTCGAGGTGATGCCGGCGAGCTTGCCGTCGAGCAGCGTCGGGCCGCCCGCGTCACCCTTGCAGGTGTCCTTCCCGGTCGGGCTGGTCATCGCGAACGTGGCCGAGCCGAGTGCCCCGACGGTGAAGGGCGCGATGCCCGCCTTGTCCGGCACCCACGTGTCGGTGGTACGGCCGTACCCGATGACCTGCACCGACGCGCCGCTCGCCGGTGCCGTGGTGGCGAGCGGCAGGAACGGCAGGTCGATGACCGGGATCGACAACTTCACCAGTGCGACGTCGCGGTCCGCGCGCGGGACGACCTTCGTCGCCTTCTGCACGCGGCCCGCTGTGCCCGTGAGGTCGCCCCGGCCGACGGTGAGCGTGGTCGGTCCGGTCGGCACGCCGTTCGCGTCGTGCGGCACGCAGTTCTTGGCGGTGAGGACCCACAGCGGCGCGACCAGGCTGCCGGTGCAGGCACCGGCAGGGCCCTGGATCTTCGCGACGTAGCGGTGGGCGTCGTTGCCGACGGTGGTGCCACCGCCGACGGCGCTCGCGGCGGTGCCGGCGAGAACGAGCAGGGCGGAGGCGAATACGCCGATGGACGCGCGTCTGTACGACGGTGATCTCATTTGTGTTCCCCCAGGTCCACGAAACCTTCCGTCGGGATCGTAGCCGCAATCAGCTCGTGCCGAGGACGGTGCGAAGTTCCTCACGACCGGTAACGCCGAGGACGCCGTAGATCGCGTGCAGGTGGTTGTCGACGGTGCGCTTGGACGTGTGGAGGCGCTCGGCGATCTGCTGGTTGGTGAGCCCGGACGTGGCGAGGTGCGCGACCTCGGCCTGGCGCCGGGTCAGGTGCGTCAGGCCGTCGGTGCGCAGGACCGGGGTGCGGGCGCCGTCGAAGTCATGCGTCAGCAGGGCCTGCCGAGCGGACGTCCGGGAGGCGGCGTGGAGGTTGCCCCGCGTTCGGTGCAGGCGGGTGGCGGCGGCCAGGGCCTCGGCGGCGTGGAGGGTGGCGCCGAGTTGCTGGAAGGACGTGGCGGTGGCCTCCAGTGCCGATGGTGACGCGTGCGCGAGGGCGGTGGCGTGCGCCGCGTACGCCGCTGTCATCGGGTCGTCCATCGTGGCCGTGAGGGCTGTCAGGCGGTGTGACGTGTTCAGACCTAGGCGGGCTGCGTCGTGCAATGCCATGGCCTCGCTGCCGTGTGCGCCTAGGGAGGCGCATTCGTTTGCGGCTGCCATAGCGGCGTCGGCGGCGGCCTTGGTCTGGCCTGTCGCGGCCAGGACCCAGGAACGCGTGACCGAGACCGTTGTTCCTGCCAGGCGCCAGGCTGGACGGCGGGCCTGCTCGGCTCTGGCCTGGGCCTGCTGCGCCAGCGTGGTGTCGCCGGTGAGTGCCGCCGAGGCGGCGAGGTTGGCCAGGGCGATGGCGTCGAAGATCAGTGGTGTGGTCGAGGACTTCGGGGTGCCTTCGCGGGCCAGGCGCAGGGCTTGGGTGCCGTTGCCGCGCATGCGCGCGCAGAACGACAGGACGCTGTAGAGCGATGTCGCGCCGGTGAAGGCCAGTTCGTCGAACGGTCGGTCGTACATCGTCAGCGCGAGGGCTTCTGCCTCGGCGAGACGGCTGGCGAACGCTAGTGCGAAGCAGCGCATGCGTAGGGCGCCGTCGTCTGGGGTTGAGTCCACGGGCTCGTAGGCGGCTATCTCGTCCGTTACCTCGCTGTAGCGGCCCGCGTGCAGGAGGCACAGGGCTCTGGTGCGTTGCATGTGGACGGACAGATGAGGTGCTACGGGTTGGTGGGTGCGTTCCAGGACTGTTGCGACGTGGGTGTGTTGGGCGTCGAGGATGACTCGGACGACCTGCAGCCACTCGCGGGCGTCTCCGGTCAGGGACGGGGTGTCCGCGGCGTCGAGCGTCTTGGTGGCGGCGTCCGCGTCGGCCAGGCCGAAGTGCAGGTTCATCGCGCGGGTGGCGGCCAGGCGGCTGAGGTCCTCCGCCGAGAGCGGGGCGGCCATCACGTCGGCGAGGGTCGTTTCGGCCCGGGCGGGATCGTGGCCGTGCATGAGCACCTGGCCGAACACGTGGCCGACGCGGTTCAGGCCGCCTGCCTCGACGGCGCCGCGGCAGAGGCGTTCGGCGAGCGCCGCGTCTCCTGCCGCCCAGGCTTGGTCGGCGGCCGCGGCGAGCAGGTCGACGGAGATGGGGGAGCCGCTGTCCAGGCGCCACGTGGCGATGCGCATGGGGTCCTCGCGACGGCGTGCGCCCGTTGCTTCCAGTGCGGTGGCCAACGCGCGTTGGTGCGACCGTGCGCGCAACGTCGGGCATGTGGTGCGGAGCAGGCTTCCGTACAAGGGGTGCCCTAGGCGCACGACCGTGCGACGGCCCGATGCCTCTACACGGATGAGACTGCGTGTCTCCAGGTCGTCGAGCACCTCCTCGCGCACCACTGACGCCAGCAGGTCGAGTTCCGCCGGCTCGGAGTAGGCCAGCAGTTCGAGGGCGTGCCGGTGGGGCGGTTCCAGGCGGCCGAGGTTGGTCCGCACGAGCTCGCCGAGGCGTCCGGCCAGGTCGATCTCGCCGTGCCACGCCCAGATGCCGTCGTCGGCGCGCCACGCCCCGATCGCCCGGCCCGACACGACGAGTTCCCTGAGGTACAACGGGTTTCCCGCGCTCACGGACCACAGCAGCGCCGCCGACCGCGTGTCCACCGGACCGTTCAGCGCGCGTTCGAGCAGCAGGTCCGACTCTGCGCGCGACAGGTCGCCGAGCGGGTAGCGGCGGAGCAGGCCCTCCTGCCACAGTTCGGTGCGCTCACCCGGTCGCGAGGTCACGAGCACCCGTGCGTGTCCGTGCCGGATCACGTGGTGCAGCAACGCGATGGAGGCGTCGTCCAGCAGATGCGCGTCGTCCACCACGATGACCAACGGCTGCCGTTCGGCCAGCAGGTGCTCCACGGCGCGACCGAGCGGGTTCGCGGAGCGCAGGTCCGCGGGCAGCATCGCGGCCATCGCGCCGAACGGGATCGCCGACGTCGCCACCGTCGCGTAACAGCGACGCACGACGAGACCCGCGTGCTCCAGCCGTGCGACGACCTCGTCGGCGAGCCTGGTCTTGCCCACTCCGGCGGGTCCGACGAGCGCGGCGCCGCCACCCGAGGTGAGCGTGGACAGCACGTCCTCGACCTCGCGCACCCTGCCCACGAACGGCCACACGACGCGCAGTGTGCCCAAGGTCCGGCACGCCGCGCACATCGTTTTACGCGCCGTGGCCGAACAGCCGTGCGGCGCTCTCCCCGTTCGTCAGCCCGGTCACGGTCCGCTCCGGTGCCGGCGCCGTCGGTCACCGCGCCCGCGGCTACGAGTTCCCTGAGGTGCAACGGATTTCCGCGGCGCTCGCCCGGCGCAAATGAGCGCTTCCACGGCGCGGATGCCCGGCAGACCGAGCCTGCCGGGCGACGCCGGCCTAGTAGCCCAGAGCGGTCTTGATGTCCTGCTCGACCGCGGCCGTGGTGACGAACAGGAGCTCGTCGCCGCCCTCGAGGGTGTCGTCCGGCTGCGGCACGATGACCCGCCCGCCGCGCAGGATCGTCACCAGGGCGGCGTCCCGCGGCAGCGTCAGCTCCGACACCGCGCGGCCGGCGAACGGCGTCGACTCGTCGAGCGTGATCTCCACGAGGTTCGCCTGTCCCTGCCGCAACGTCAGCAGCCGCACGACGTCACCGATCGTCACGGACTCCTCGACCATCGCCGCGAGCAGTCGTGGCGTCGACACGGCGACGTCGACGCCCCACGACTCGGTGAACAGCCATTCGTTCGTGGGGTCGTTCACGCGCGCGACGACACGACGGACTGCGAACTCCGTCTTGGCGAGCAGCGACACCACGAGGTTGACCTTGTCGTCACCGGTCGCGGCGATCACCACGTCGCACAGCTGCATGCCGGCGTCTTCCAAAGAGGACAGTTCGCAGGCGTCGGCCTGCACCCACTCCGCCTGCTCGACGGAGTTGGGGTCGAAGTGCGCCCGGTCCCGCTCGATCAGCATGACCTGGTGCCCGTTCGACACGAGCTCCTGCGCGATGGACCGCCCGACGGCGCCCGCACCCGCGATCGCGACCCGCATCAGCTCTCCTCCGGTGCCTGCAGCGCCGCCGCCGCGACGTCGGTGATCGTGCCGGACAGCGCCGCCACGTAGATGGTGTCGTCGGCCTGCACGACGGTCTTCGCGTCGGGCAGCACGCCCGTGCCGAAGCGCATCACGAACGCCACGCGCGCGCCGATCGCGTCCTCGAGCTCGCGCACCGGCCGGCCGACCCACGCCTCGGAGACCTCGATCGGCAGCACGGCCACGGTGCCGGACGGATCGCGCCACGCGGTCGACGCCCCTTCGGGCAGCAGCATCCGCAGGAACCGGTCGGTCGACCACGGCACGGTCGCCACGGTCGGGATGCCCAGGCGCTCGTAGACCGCCGCGCGCTTGTGGTCGTAGATGCGGGCGACGACGTGCTCGACGCCGAACGTCTCGCGGGCGACCCGCGCCGAGATGATGTTGGAGTTGTCGCCGCTGGAGACCGCCGCGAACGCGCCCGCGCGCTCGATGCCCGCCTCGATCAGGACATTGCGGTCGAAACCGTTGCCGATGACCTGCTGTCCGTGGAAGTCGCTGCCCAGCCTGCGGAACGACTGCGACTCCTTGTCGATCACGGCGACCTGGTGGTCGAGACGCTCGAGGGCCCTGGCCAGGGAGGCTCCCACCCGGCCACACCCCATGATCACCACGTGCACGACATGCCTCCTCAGGCGAACTCTCCGCAGAACCTACCCAGCATTAGCCCGTCCCGGTGAGCGGACCCCTTACGCTCTGGCCGTGTCCAAGCTCGCCACCGCTGCCAAACGCCTCCTGGTCGGCAGGCCGTTCCGCAGCGACCGCCTCGCTCACACCCTCCTGCCCAAGCGCATCGCCCTCCCCGTCTTCGCCTCCGACGCCATGTCGTCGGTCGCGTACGCGCCGGAGGAGATCTTCCTGATGCTGTCGGTGGCGGGCCTGAGCGCCTACGCCATGGCGCCGTGGGTGGGGGTCGCGGTCGTCGTGGTCATGCTCACCGTGGTCGCCAGCTACCGGCAGAACGTGCACGCCTACCCGTCCGGCGGCGGCGACTACGAGGTCGCGACGGTCAACCTCGGGCGCAGAGCGGGGCTCACCGTGGCGAGCGCCCTGCTCGTCGACTACATCCTCACGGTCGCGGTGTCGATCTCGGCGGCCGCGGCGAACATCGGCTCGGCCATCCCGTTCGTCGCGACCCACAAGGCGGAGTTCGCGGTCGCGGCCATCGTGCTGCTGACCGCGGTGAACCTGCGCGGCATCCGCGAGTCCGGCAGCGCGTTCGCCGTCCCCGTCTACGCGTTCATGATCGGCGTCTTCGGCCTGATCGGCTACGGCCTGTTCCGCGGGTTCGTCATGGGCGACGACATGCGCGCCGAGAGCTCGGGCCTCGAGATCCACGCCGAGTCCGACCACCTGATGGGGCTCGCGTTCGTGTTCCTCGTGCTCCGTGCGTTCTCATCGGGCTGTGCGGCGCTCACGGGCGTGGAGGCGATCAGCAACGGCGTGCCCGCGTTCCGCAAGCCGAAGTCCCGCAACGCCGCCACCACCCTGCTGCTGATGGGCGGCATCTCGGTGGTCATGCTGATGGGCCTGATCATCCTCGCCCAGCTGACCGACGTGCGGATGGCCGAGTTCCCCAAGCAGCAGATCACCAACGCCCCCGAGGGCTACGAGCAGAAGACGATGGTCGCGCAGATCGCGCACGCCGTGTTCGACAGCTTCCCGCCGGGCTTCTACTTCATCGCGGGCGTCACCGCGCTCATCCTCGTGCTCGCCGCGAACACCGCGTTCAACGGCTTCCCGGTGCTCGGCTCGATCCTCGCCCAGGACCGCTACCTGCCCCGCCAGCTGCACACCCGCGGCGACCGGCTCGCGTTCTCCAACGGCATCCTGTTCCTCGCCGGGTTCGCGGTCGTGCTGGTGATCGCGTTCGACGCCGAGGTCACCCGGCTGATCCAGCTCTACATCGTCGGCGTGTTCGTCTCGTTCACGCTCAGCCAGCTCGGCATGATCAAGCACTGGCAGCGGCTGCTCAAGACCGAGACCGACGCCCAGACGCGCACCAGGATGCGGCGCTCGCAGGCCATCAACACGTTCGGTCTCGCGCTGACCGCTACGGTGCTGATCATCGTGCTCATCACGAAGTTCACCAAGGGCGCGTGGATCGCCATCGCCGCGATGGCCGCCATCTACGCGTTGATGACCGCCATCCGCAAGCACTACGACACCGTCGCCGAGGAGCTGCGCAAGCAGGAGCGCGTGCGCACGATGCCCGCGCGCAACCACGCGATGGTCCTCGTGTCCAAACTGCACATGCCCACCCTCAGGGCGTTGTCCTACGCGAAGGCCACCCGCCCGGACGTGCTGGAGGCCGTCACGGTCAACGTCGATGACGGCGACACCCGCCGGCTCGTGCAGGAGTGGGAGAAGGAGAACTTCAAGATCCCGCTCAAGGTGATCGAGTCCCCCTACCGGGAGATCACCAAGCCCGTTCTCGACTACGTCAAGCGCGTCAAGACGGACAACCCGCGCGACGTTGTTACGGTGTTCATCCCCGAGTACGTGGTCGGCCACTGGTGGGAGCAGCTCCTGCACAACCAGAGCGCGTTGCGGCTCAAGGGAAGGCTGCTGTTCCAGCCGGGTGTGATGGTGACCAGTGTGCCGTGGCAGCTCGAGTCGTCGGTGAAGGTCAAGGACAAGGACGTCATCGCGCCCGGCGCTGTCCGAAGGGGACTTGACGACCGATGAGCTGGGTTGGCTCGAAGTTCGAAGTGGAAGTAGGACCTGTCGCACACGGCGGGCATTTCGTCGCACGGCACGAGGGGCGCGTTCTGTTCGTGCGCCACGCACTGCCTGGCGAACGCGTCGTGGCGTCGGTGTACGAGGACAACGGTGGCTCGTTCTGCCGTGCGGACGCCGTGGAGGTCCTGGAGCCGTCACCGGACCGCGTCGCGGCGCCGTGCCCGTTCAGCGGGCCGGGGATGTGCGGCGGCTGCGACTTCCAGCACGTGTCGTGGGACGCCCAGCGGGAGCTCAAGGCCCAGGTCGTCCGCGAGCAGCTGGCCCGTCTCGCCAAGATCGAACGGGACGTGGTCGTCGAGGCGCTGCCGGGCGGCCCGCTGGAGTGGCGGACCCGCATCCGGATGGCCGTCGACCGCGACGGACGGCCGGGTTTCCGCGGCACCCGTTCCCACGATGTGATCCCCGTCGACCACTGTGTGATCTCCCGGCCGGGCATGGTCGAGGCCGTGGCCGACCGGCGGTGGCGGGCCCAGGAGCTCACGATCGTCCAGGACGGTGACGGCACCCGTCATGTGGGTGAGGTGCGCGGCCGACACACCGCGCGCCGCGCCGGAACAGGTACGGCTGTCGAGATCGCCGCCAGCCGAAAGTGGCGAATTTCGGCCGACGGCTTCTGGCAGGTCCACCCGGCCGCCGCCGACACGTTCGCGACGGTCGTGGGGGAGTGGGCCGCGGCCGAGCCGGGACAGCGCGCGTGGGACCTCTACGGCGGTGCGGGGCTCTTCGCCTCCGTGCTCGGCCGTCAGGTCGGCGAAAGCGGATCCGTGCTGGTCGTGGAGTCCTTCCCCGGTGCTGTGGAGGACGGCCGGCGCAACCTGCGCCGCATGTCCCAGGTGGAGTGGGTGGCGGACAAGGTCGAACGCGCCGTGACGCGTCGTCTGCCCGTGGAAGACCCTCACGTCGTGGTTCTCGACCCCCCTCGCAAGGGGGCGGGCAAGGTCGTTGTGGCTGAAGTCGCACGACGCCGCCCGCAGCGGGTCGTCTACGTGGCGTGCGACCCCGCCGCCCTCGCCCGTGACCTGGCCGAATTCACAGTTCAGGGGTACCGGCTCGCGGACCTCCGGGCGTTCGACGCGTTCCCGATGACGCACCACATGGAGTGCATCGCCCTGCTCGTACCTGAGACCGGCTGACAGGTCGTCTCAGTCGCGTCTCCGTAGACTGAGCCGAAGTCTTCAGGAGTGAGGTGGGCGTGGTGACCCTGCTGGAGTCCGTGCACGGACCAGCTGATCTGAAACGGATGGACGAGGCGCAGCTGTCGCAGCTGTGCGAGGAGATCCGGCGTTTCCTGGTCGACAAGGTGTCCAAGACGGGCGGACACCTGGGCCCGAACCTGGGGGTCGTCGAGCTGACCGTGGCACTGCACCGGGTCTTCGACTCGCCGCAGGACCCGATCGTGTTCGACACCGGACACCAGTCGTACGTCCACAAGATCGTCACGGGCCGCCGCGACGGGTTCGACAAGCTCCGCCAGCAGGGCGGCATGTCGGGCTACCCGTCGCGGTCGGAGTCCGAGCACGACGTGCAGGAGAGCTCGCACGCCTCCACGGCGCTGTCGTACGCCGACGGCCTGGCGAAGGCGAAGCAGATCAACGGCGCGCACGGCCACGTGGTCGCCGTCGTCGGCGACGGCGCGCTCACCGGCGGCATGTGCTGGGAGGCGTTGAACAACATCGCGGCGGACAAGAACCGCCCGGTCGTGATCGTCGTCAACGACAACGGCCGCTCGTACTCGCCGACGATCGGCGGTCTCGCGGACCACCTGTCGTCGCTGCGGCTGCGCCCCGGCTACGAGCGCGTGCTGGAGAAGGGCAAGAGCGCCCTGCAGCAGACCCCGATCTTCGGCAAGCCCGTCTACGCCGCCCTGCACGCCGCCAAGCGCGGCATCAAGGACGCGCTGGCGCCGCAGGCGATGTTCGAGGACCTGGGCCTCAAGTACATCGGCCCGGTCGACGGCCACGACCTGGAGACGCTGGAGTCCGCACTGCAGCGCGCCAAGTCGTTCGGCGGCCCCGTGATCGTGCACGCGGTCACCCGCAAGGGCATGGGGTTCGCGCCGGCCGAGAACCACGAGGCCGACCAGATGCACGCCACCGGCGTCATCGACCCGATCACCGGTGAGGACGTCAAGCCGTCCGGCAGGACGTGGACGCACGTGTTCTCCGACGCCCTCGTCGACGTCGGCCGCGAGCGCTCCGACGTCGTGGCGATCACCGCCGCGATGCAGGGGCCGACGGGCCTCGACCCATTCGCCAAGGCGTTCCCGGAGCGCTTCTTCGACGTCGGCATCGCCGAGCAGCACGCGATGACCTCCGCCGCGGGGCTCGCGCTCGGCGGCCTGCACCCGGTCGTGGCCGTCTACGCGACGTTCCTCAACCGGGCGTTCGACCAGCTGCTGATGGACGTCGCGCTGCACAGGCAGGGCGTCACCATCGTGCTGGACCGCGCGGGCGTCACCGGCCCGGACGGCGCGTCGCACCACGGCATGTGGGACATGTCGATCCTCGGCGTGGTCCCCGGCATCCACGTGGCCGCGCCGCGTGACGCCGGATCGCTGGTCGAGGAACTGCGCGAGGCCGTCGAGATCTCGGACGCGCCGTCTGTGATCCGCTACCCGAAGGCCTCGGTCGGCCCGGACCTGCCCGCGTTGGAACGCGTGGGTGCCGTGGACGTTCTTCGGCGGTCGGGCAACGACGTGCTGTTGGTGACCGTCGGCGCGTTGGGCGAGCTCGGTCTCGAGGCCGCGCAACGGCTGGAGGACCAGGGCATCGGCGTGACGGTCGTCGACCCGCGGTGGATCTACCCGATGTCCACGGACCTCGTGGAGATGGCCGCGGCGCACAAGCTCGTCGTGACCGTCGAGGACGGTGGCCGCCACGGTGGCTTCGGCTCCTCTCTCGCGGCGGCGTTGCGTGACGCCGACGTCGACGTGCCCTTGCGCGACATCGCGTTGCCGCAGGAGTTCCACGACCACGGCTCCCGTGGCGAGGTCCTCGCGCTGTGCGGCATCACGGCACAGGACGTCGCACGGCGCGTGACGGAGTGGGCCGCGCGCCTGGAATGCCTGCCCGTCGAAATTGACGAGCACGCGGAGAAGTAGGTCGGCTAACCTCCACCCCGACGGTGTTCGTTCTTGCGGCCCAGCAGGTTTACCTCGCTCGGGTCCCGCGTTCTGCGAGCGCCTTGGCGCCCTGTAACGGCACCAGGTTCAAACCCTGAACGCCACGACCCCGGTCGCACACGGGGGCGACGAGCCTTGAAGGTCCTTTCCGGACTTCCGCTCCGAGCCCCGCCGACCGGGGTCGTGGTCTGTCCGGGTGGAGGTGGAGACGATGAAGCACACGTTGTACCCGTGGGAGCGGGCAGTCCAGTTCGATCGTGGCGTGCTGGTGGGTGAGGTCGAGCCCGGCGAGCACAAGTTGCCGCGACGCGTCGTGCTGCACCGCGTCGACCTTCGGCCGCGCACGATGACTCCGGCCGCACAGGACGTGCCGACCGCGGACAGCGTGCTGGTCCGTGTGACCGTGGTCGTCCGTTGGGCCGTGTCCTCGGCCACGACGTTCGTGGTCGCGGCCGCCCGTCCTGAGGATGAGCTCTACACGGCCGTGCAGCTGGCATTGCGCGGTGCGGTGGTCACGCGCGCACACTCGGCCATCGACGCCGAGCGTGAGGCGATCGCCGCCGAGATCGCCGCAGCTGTGGCCGCCCGTGCGGAGGAACTGGGCGTGACGGTCTCCGAGGTGGCGGTCCGCGACGTGGTCATGCCTGGTGAGCTGCGGCGTGCCGCGCTGGCCGAGCTCGTGGCGGCGTCCGAGGGACGTGCGGCGCTGGAGCGGGCCCGCGGGGAGACGGCGGCGCTGCGGTCGTTGCTCAACGCGGCACGCCTGGCCGAGGAGCACCCGGCGTTGCTGGAGCTTCGCGCACTTCAGGCTGCCTCGACGGTCGTGGTCGATCGGCCTGCACGGAAGTCGTAGCCGAAAAACAGCCTGTGAAGGTGTCGTTAAGTGCTTTCTCAGGTGCGTGTGGCACCTTTGAGGCGTGCGGATTCTGGTAGTCGAGGACGAGGCGCCTCTGGCCGACGCGATCGCTCGCGGCCTGAGGCGCGAAGGTATGGCCGTGGACGTCGCCTACGACGGCGAGACCGGGCACGAGAAGTCGACCGTCACGCGGTACGACGTGGTTGTGCTCGACCGCGACCTGCCCGGCATGTCCGGCGACGAGCTGTGCAAGGAGATCCTCAGCTCCGGCGCGCTCACCAGGGTCATGATGCTGACCGCCAGCGGCTCCATCGAGGACCGTGTCTCCGGCCTCTCTCTCGGTGCCGACGACTACCTCGCGAAGCCGTTCGCGTTCCCCGAACTGGTCGCGCGCGTACGGGCGCTGGCCCGGCGCGCGACTCCGGCCACACCGCCCGTGCTCGCCGCACAGGACGTGGAGCTCGATCCGGCACGACGCACCGTCTCGCGCGGTGGCACGCCCATCGAGCTCACGCGCAAGGAGTTCGGCGTCCTCGAAGTGCTGCTCGCGGCCAAGGGATCGGTCGTCAGCAGCGAGGAACTGCTCGAGCGCGTGTGGGACGAGAACGCCGATCCGTTCACCACGACCGTGCGCGTCACCGTGATGACGTTGCGCAAGAAGCTGGGCGAACCGGGCATCATCGACACCGTCGTGGGCTCCGGGTACCGGGTGCCGAGTGCTTCGAACGGATCTGCTGAGGACTGACCTATGCGAAGGCGCGGACCAGGACTGCGTCTCCGGATCACCCTGCTCACCACCGCGCTCGTCGCGCTGGTGAGCGCTGTCCTGCTCTTCCTCGGGTGGACGCTGGTGGGCCGGGTTTTCGACTCGTCGCCGTCGTTCCCGTCCGACAGCCAGGTGACGGTGGACGGCGTGACCGTCACGGTGAAGGTGCTGACCGACGCGTTGACGGTCGCCGCACGGCAGGACCTGCTGCGCGCCGGCCTCATCGCGTTCGCGTGCATGGTCGTAGCTGCTGCTGTCCTGGCGTGGACGTTCACCGGGCGCGTGCTGAAGCCTCTGCACGATGTGACAGGTGCTGCCCGTCGGCTGTCCGCGGAGTCGTTGGGCTCGCGGTTGCGCCTGGAGGGGCCACGCGACGAGGTCGCGGAGCTCGCGGACACGTTCGACGCGATGCTCGACCGGTTGGAAGCCGCCTTCGACTCGCAGCGTCGGTTCGTGGCGAACGCATCGCACGAACTGCGCACTCCTCTCTCGGTGGTGCGCACGGAGCTGGACGTGACTCTCGCCGATCCGGACGCCGACGTCGAAGAGCTGCGGCGCATGGCCGGTGTCGTGCGGTCGGCGGGGGAGCGTGCCGAACAGTTGGTGTCCGCGCTGCTGCTGCTCGCGCGCACGGACGGGATCGGGCTTGCGGTGCGTGAGCCGGTCGACCTGTCCGCTGTGGTCGAGTCCGCGTGGAGAGCCGCACGGGCCGAGGCCGAGGCACGCGACCTGCGCACGGTGTTCCGGTGCGTGCCGGCGCTCGCCGTCGGGGATCCCGCACTGCTGGAGCGGATCGCCGGCAACCTGCTGGAGAACGCCGTCCGCCACAACCACGTGGGCGGGTGGATCGAGACCGTGGTGGAGACCGGGCCGCAGTGGTCGGTGCTGCGGGTGTCGTCGTCCGGCCCGATGATCCCGCCGGACCGCGTGGAAGAGCTGTTCGAACCGTTCCGCCGCGGGGTCAAGGACCGGACCAGCCAGTCCGGCACAGGCCTCGGGCTGTCGATCGTGCGCGCCGCGGTGGCCGCCCACGGCGGGTTTGCGCAGGCAGTGGCTGTGCCGACCGGTGGTTTGTCCGTCACCGTGCACCTGCCGAGCGCACCCCACTAGCCGTGGATACGAGATTTCTAACGTGGCCCCGGTCACACTGCGCGTCGATCTTGGCCTGTTTGGGCCGTCCGCGTGGCGCCTGACCTGCGGTTACTCCGTACGGGACCCCCGATTTGGATCTCGCAGGGCGCCCGTGTAAATTTCTCTCTGCCAGCGCGGAACGGGCCGGGAAACAGACCGGAACGGAGCGCGGCGAAAGACTTCTAAGCCTGACACAGCCCCGGAAGTGACTCTCTTCGGAGAAGAGCTGCGGTGAGCGCGTGTTCTTTGAGAACTCAACAGCGTGCCGAAACACAGCCAGTAATATGAATACCCCTCGTCGGGGTATTCCTTTGAGAGTAATAC
>NZ_JBEXNC010000013.1:0-291872 GCF_040610935.1 Lentzea sp. NPDC003310 | reverse complement strand
CGCCGGGCTCCGCCCGCCTCCGGGGCTCTCGCCCGCGCCTGCCACCGGACGAACTTCCGGGACACGGCCCAGGACTCCGGGCGGGGAGCCGGCTCCCCGCCCGTCCCGGAATTGTCAGACCCCCTTGCTACGGTCGTTCCAGCTGATCAACGCGAGGGGGAAAGACCGTGGCTGCTGCCACCACGTACCTGGAGCTGTCGGAGTCCAGCGGGAGCGCGCACAAGTTCTACGAGGTGGTCGTCGAGGGCACGAAGGTGACGATCACCTTCGGCCGCATCGGCGAGCGCGGTTCCACGCGCGAGTCCACGTTCGCCGACGAGGCCAAGGCCGTGAGCGCGGCCCAGAAGAAGATCGGCGAGAAGGTCCGCAAGGGCTACGCGCCGGCGGTCAAGGGGCAGCGGCAGCGGCGGGCCATCACGCGCCGCGAGATCACCAGCGTGCGGTCGAGCGCGCGGCAGGCTCCCGTGCTGTGGCGGTTCCACTCGGGCGCGCCCGCGTTCGGCATCTTCATCGGCGAGGACGAAGCGTGGGTCGGCAACGAGCGCGGCGACGTGTTCACGCTGGCGCACGACGGCCAGGTCACCGGCCGCTACGGCCTGCCGGACGGCGTGAAGTGCATCGTGGCCGACGACTTCTGGATCTACGCGGGCTGCGACGACGGGCGCGTGTACGACCTGGGCGGCAAGGTTCCGCGGGTGGCGTACGAGATCGCGAGCGACGTCGACATCTACTGGCTCGACATCGACGACGGCGTGCTCGGCGTCTCCGACCGGCAGGGCGGCATCACGATCGTCGACCACGAGGACGAGTTCCAGTGGTCGAGGCGCAGCGGCGGCGACAGCGCGTGGATGGTCCGGAACGCACCGGAAGGCGTGTTCCACGGCCACTCCCACGGCGTCACGCACTACGCGGCCCGCACCGGCGATCCCGTGTGGCACACCGAGACCACGGGCGCGGTGCTGTTCGGCTGGCAGGAACCGGCCGCCGTGTACGCGGGCACGAGCCGAGGCTGGGTGCACCGGTTAGCGCGCGCCACGGGCACCGAGACCGCCCGCTACCGCTGCGACGCGGCGGTGTTCTCGTGCGCCACGTCTCCGGGCGGCGAGTACGTCTTCGCGGGCGACAACCACTCGTCCGTCTACTGCTTCGCGGCCGACGGCACGAGGTTGTGGAAGCTCGGCACGGGCTGCGGCTCCGCGTACTCCATGCAGTACCGCGACGAACGGCTCTACATCGTCACCACCGACGGCTCGCTGGCGTGCATCGACGCGAGCCCAGCCGCGATCCACGCGGCCGAGCAGGGCGACCTCCCGCAGCGCAACGACATCAAGGCCGACCACTGGCAGCGCGTCGAGGCCACGGCCGAGGTGGAGACCGTGGTGGCGAGCGCGGTCCCGGCCGGCGGCGTGGTGGTGCAGTGCGTGCAGGAGGGCGGCCGCCTGCGCGTGCACGTGGTCTCCGAGGGCTACGACCAGGCGCGCGCCGTGCAGTTCCCGAAGGACATCCGGGTGCCCGGGGCGCGGTACCTGGTGACCGAGATCCACACGTCGGCGAGCGGCGGCTTCTACCGGGCGCGCGGGGAGATCAAGCGCCTGCTCTGACCGGCCTTCGTGCTTCGGCGGCGGCTGTCGCCGGGCACGAGGTGGGGCCGAGCGTTGCCTGGACTCGGTGACCGGTGGGCCAGTGGAGGCCGGTCACCGAGGCGAAGGGAGATCAAGCGCTGCTCGCACCCCGGTGGCCGCCGCCGGGCACCAAGGCCAGGTCGAGCGCCGCTCCGACCCGGCACGCGGCACCTCCTGGCCGACGTCCGCGCCCCGGCCAGCAGCACGACCAAACGCCTGCCCCGGCCTGGTGCTCTACACGCACCTCGGCCGGGTCAGCCCCTGCTCCCATCCCGCGCGTAGCGTGGATCCCGGGCAACGGGGGTGGGGGCATGGCGAGGATCGCCGTGATCGGAGACGTGGGCGGACACGCGGACCTGCTGCGGCAGGCGCTGGCCGAACTGGGGACCGGACTGACGGTGATCCAGGTGGGCGACCTGGTCGACCGAGGCCCGGACAGCCTTGGCGTCCTCGACGTAGTCGCCGAACGACTAGGACCACGCTGGGTGCAACTGATCGGCAACCACGAGGCGCAGTACCTACCCGGCGCCGAGGTCTTCTGGCCCGATCCCCTACCACCGCAAGGCATAGAGACGCTACGCACCTGGTGGGCGGACGGCCGCATGCGGGTGGCCGCCGCCGTCACGGCAGGCGGCGACGAGTACCTCCTCACCCACGCCGGCCTCACGCTGGCGGCGTGGCAACAGCTGGGTGAACCCACCACCGCCGCCAAGGCCGCCGACCTGTTGAACGAACGCCCCGACCTGATCTGGCGCATGGGCGCGCACGGCCGTGACCCGGAGACGGGGCCGTTGTGGGCCGAGTCCGGGGCGGCGTTGCACGAGCCGTGGATGCGGTACGGCGGCATCGTGCCGTTCGGGCAGATCCACGGGCACTCCACGGTCGTGCACTTCCGCGACCAGAGGTGGACCTGCGACGGGCGGGTCCGGCAGCGGGCGACGGTCGACTGGCAGGCGCGGCACGTGCGGGTACGGGTCGGCGGGCGGATGTTCGTCGGTGTCGACCCCGGTCACGGTCGTGCCGGCGCCACCGCCTGGCGGCCGCTGGTGCTGGACGACGCCGAGCTGACCTGAGCAACAGAACTAGTTGCGGTACAACGGGTTCGGGCAGTCGACGTACCGGCTCGCCGCGCCCTCCGCGCGCGTCCACCGCAGGAGCAGGTTGGCCTTCGCGGGCACGAACCTGTCCTCCAGCAACGACTGCGCCTGCGAGTAGCCGTGATCGCGCGCGTAGGCGGCGAAGACCGCCCGTGCCTCCTCCCACACGTCCAGCCCGGGGTGCCGGGCCAGCACCGCGCCCGCGATCTCGATCAGGTGGTTGACGACCAGGCAGTACCGCAGCCGCTCCCAGCCCTTGGCCTCGGAGACGCCGCGCGCGCCGTCCGGTCCGTCCATCGAGGACATCGAGGACAACAGGTCGGCGTGGCGCGGCAGCAGCCGCATGCCCTCGGGGTCGCGGAAGATCGCCTGCACGGGCATTCCCCCGGCGTCCACGCCGACGAGGACGTTCTGCAGGTGGCACTCCATCACGACGCCGTGGGCGAAGAAAGCGTGCAGCACCGGCGGCACCACCACGGAGACGTACTGCCGGAACCACCGCAGGGCAGCAGAGGAGTCCAGGCCGTCCAACGGATTGCCGTCGAACCCCTCGCTGAGCCCGGCCGCCAGCAACGGGGTCGCGCCGGGCAGCAGGTGCGGGCGGAGGCCGTCGCGCACGACGACCGCGAGGCCCTCGAACTCCTCCGGCGACGTCCGGTAGCCGCGGTCGATCAGGAAGGACGCGCCGGGGAAGACCTCGGTGATGTCCGCGAAGACCGGTCTCAGCAGGCGCGCGAGCGGCGGGATCCAGCGCAGGTCGTGCGCCCACAGCCGGCGCACGTCGTTGGTGATCCGCACGTCCAGGCTGAACTTGTAGAACAGGTCGGCGGCGGGGTCGTAGACCGTGCGCACGGACGACGTCGGCCACACCTCGGGACCGGCCGCCGCGCTCTCCCGCCCCAGCAACGAGAGCTGCCACGGGTGGGCCGGCAGCACGCCAGGGGTGAACGGCACCTCGCCGTCGTCCGAGAACACGCCTTCCAGCTGCGCCAACGAGAAGCTCGCGTGCACCTCCGGCGAGTACGGCAGCCACTCCCGCGCGGGCACGTTGCCGCGGCCCTTCGGCGCCGGGTGGTAGCGGTGGCCCGCGACGAGTGCCTGCTCGGAGCGCTGGTAGAGGTCGGCGGGCGGGGTGCCGCGCGCGTCCAGCACGGCGGCGATCGCCGACCGCGACCCCGCGATCTCGTCCAGGAACCCGACCGGCGGGTCGCCGAGCTCCTTGGTGACGAGCACGGCGAGCTCGTGCCACGACAGCGGTTGCCACGTCCCGGCGAACACCTCGGGGTCCGACAGCCAGCGACCCTCCCGCGCGCGCAGCACCGTGCCGCTGCGGGGCAGCCGGAGCGTGCCGCCCGCCCACTCCCCCACCTCCCGGCGCAGGCAGTTCAGCAGGGCCGTCGAGGTGATGCCGTCGGGATCAGTGATCGCTTCCACCGGTGTCCGCTTTCCCCTGGCGATGTGTCAAGATCAGATCATCCTGACGCACACGCCGGTCGAGTCCGCTTTCGCCGCCGCACTGGACGGAAATCGCGCCGAAAGGTTCATCGCGGCGCTGCCGGGAGCCCGCGCGGCCATTCTCGCGCGCCTGCGCCGCGCGATCGCCGTCGAACCGTTGCCGCAGGTCGGCATCGACCCGGCCGGGTTCACCCATCCGGTCGACCTCCTCACCGCACTGCGCTGGCCGCGGTCGGAGAACCTGGTCCGTGAGGTCGCCCACAGCGTCGCCGGACTGGCCCTGTCCCGCACGACGGACCCGCTCACGACCCCGTTCGCGACGAGGTCGCTGGAGGAGCACGAGCAGAGCGTCGTCGACGGTCACCCGCTGCACCCGTGCTGCCGCAACCGCACCGGGTTCACCGCCGCGGACCACCTCGCGTACGGCCCGGAGCACCGCCCGGTCGTCCCGCTGCGGCTGCACCCCGCGGCGGACCACGTCGTGTTCGGCGACTGGCCGGACGAGCTCCGCGACGGCGGACGGCTCCTCCTGCCCGTCCACCCCTGGCAGGCCGACCGCCTGGGCGTCGGCGGCGCCGGCACGATCGACGCGCACCCGCTGATGGCGCTGCGCACCCTCTCGGCCGGCGACTGGCACGTCAAGACCACGCTGAGCGCCCAGATCACCTCGGCCGTGCGGGACATCTCGAGCGAGTCGATCACCACCGCCACGACGGTGTCGGACTTCCTGGCCGGGGCCGTCGAGGGCATCGAGCTGCAGCCCAACCGGGCAGCGGCCGCCGTGCTCACCGACGGCGCCCCCGACCGGCGGCTCGGCGTGGTCCTGCGCGACAAGCCGGTCCCGCGAGAGGGCGAGACGCTGCTGCCCCTGGCCGCGCTGCGCGGCGCGCCCATCACCGACCCGCTCGGCTGGCTCGCCGAGTTCGCCGAGCTGACCGTGCCGCCGCTGATGACACTGCTGGCGCGCGGCATCGCCCTGGAGGCGCACGAGCAGAACCTCGTCGTCGGCCTGGTCGACGGCAGGCCGAGCCGGGTGATCTACCGCGACCTCGCCGACATCCGCGTCAGCCCGCGCGCCGCCCTGCCCACCCGGCTGCACGCGAGCCCGGAGGCGTTGCGCGCCAAGACGTTCGCGACGTTCTTCGCCACCGCCCTCACCGGGCTGGTCGACGCGCTCGACGCCCCGGCCGCCGACCTCTGGGCCGTGGTGGCGAAGGCGGTCCCGGACACCCCGGACCGGCACGCGCTGCTGCACGACCCGCTGCCCGCGAAGCCGCTCACCCTGATGCGGCTGGACCCGGCGACCACGAGGTGGGCGTTCCTGCCGAACCCGTTCAGGGCTTGAGCAGCTCCGCCCGGTGCTCCCACGCCAGGGACAGCAGCGCGGCGCCGGCGGCCTGCGTCGGTTCGCGGTGCACGAACCGGTCGATGTTCTCTGCGGTGAAAGGAAGTCCGCGCAGCACCTGGCCCTCGTCGTTGTGCGCCACCAGGTCGCCGAACAGCTCGTCGAACCGCGCGGCCTCGATCACCGCCACCGTCAGCATGTCGGTGGCGAACGTCAGCGGGTCCACGCCCATGCCGAGGTAGAACACGCGGGCGGCGTCGGTGAGCCGCTGTGCGAACGGCCACGTCGCGTAGTCCGCGTCGTGGATCTCCTCCACCCCCAGCATCTCCTCGGCGAACTCGCGGATCATGCAGTGCCACAACGAGAAGTCGGCCGGCGACGACCCCTGGAAGACGCCCACCGGCAGCACCTGGAACATGCCGCCCGCGTGCCCGACCCGCTTCGGGTCCCGCCAGTGCAGGTAGAACGTGGCCTCGCCGGACACCTCGTCGTGCCGGAGGGTGAGCGTCGAGACGGCGACGTTGACCGGCCTGCGCCGGGGGTCGCGCGGGTCGCCGACGGCCGTCCGCAGCGGGAGCCCGCCGACCCGTCCGGCGTACTCGTGCGCGCAGGCCTCGCCCACGTCGATGCCGTCGAAGTAGCTGCCGAGCCCGAACGTCAGGTGCCGCCCGGTGAAGCCGAGCAGCCGGTAGGTCTCGCGGTTCTGGAACACCACCGGGGCGGCCAGTGCGGCCATCGCGGCGGAGTAGCCGCCGAACCCGTCGGGCACGGCCGACACCGGCAGTGCGGGCAGTTCCGGCGACTCCCGCAGTTCCAGGGTCAGCTCCGCGAGCGGCACCGGCGTGGCGGGCATCCAGTCCGGGGAGGTCAGCAGCGGCGTGTCGGCGACCCTGGGCACGTCCGGGTACTCCGCGACGGCCTCCACCGCGAGCGCGTGGCGGTTCCGCAGCAGGTGGGCGCGCACTGCGAGCCACTCGGCAGACGTCGGCATGGCCGCCATTGTGCGCACCTCAGGTGAACAGGCCGGCGAGCCCCTGCCGCGACGTGATCGCGAGCTTGCGGTACGCGGCGGCGAGGTGGCTCTCGACCGTGCGCACCGACACCACCAGCGCGTCGGCGATCGCCCGGTCCGTCAGGCCCCTGGCCGCGTGCCGCACGACCTCCAGCTCGCGCCGGGTGAGCCCGTGCCGCGTCTGCGCCAGCTCGGTGAACTTCGCCGCCTGCACCGGCATCCCGGCGTCGCGGTGCGCCTGCGCCGCCACGAGCAGGTCGGGCACCGCCCGGGAGGCACGCGCCCGGACGCCGAGCGCGCGGGCCCGGGTCTCCGGTGCCTCGAACGACCGGTCGCCGAGCTCGCCGGCCGCCTGCGCGACGGCTCCGTGCTCGGCCGCCGCGGCGAGGTAGTAGACCGCGCACCGCACCGATCCCGCCTCCTCCGCCTCGCGGGCCGCGGCCAGGTACAGCTCCGCCGCCGGCTCGCCCCGGACGGCGGCGGTCGCGGCGGCCACCCACGCGGCCAGCGCGGGCAGCACCGCCACCTCGTCCGGTTCACGGGCGCTCGCGACCCCGGCGGCGGCCTCGGCCACGACGAGGTTCGCGGTCACCTCGGACCGGAACGCGCCCCGGCCGCTCTGCGCGAGCAGGGCCTCGCGCACCCGTGCCAGGGACGGCGCCTCGACGTCCGGTCCGAGCAGACTCGCCACGGACCGCGCGAGCCCCCGGTAGTACGGCGACACGTCGGACGCGGCGGTCAGCGCGGCCATCGCCTCGGCGGCCTCTCCCGGCCGGTCCGCCATCACCAGGGCCGCGGCGCTGACCAGCATCGCTCGCCCCCACGCGGTCGCCGGCGGGTCGCCGGTCAGCACCTTCTCCGCGCGCAGCAGGGCATCGGCGGGACGGGCCGAGAACAACGCCGCCACCGCGGCCGCCGAGTCCACGTCGGCGCGGAAGCGGTCCGGCACCACGGCGTCGTCGAGCAACGCCACCGCGGCCGACGGCCTGCGGTCGCACCAGATCGTCAGCGAGGCCTCCGTGAGCAGCACGGCCAGGCGGTCCGCGTCGTCCCGGACCCGGTGGGCCGCAACGCGGTGCGCCTTCCACGCCTCGTCCCGCGCACCGCTCTCCGCGTGGGCGTCGGCCAGCACGAGTGCAGCTGCAGGACCAGGATCGGCGGGCACCGCGCGATCGGCTAGCCGCACGGCGAGCTCCGGCCGGTCCAGCAGCACGGTCCGCGCGGCCGCCACGAGCACGGCGGGATCGGTGACGCCCGAGTCGAGCAGCAGGTGCTCCCGGCCGGGGCCGGGGTCGGCGGCCAGCAGCCGGTCCGCGAGCCGGCGGCGCCGCGACGGCGTGAGGTGGGGTGCGGCGGCGGCCGCGAGCATCGGGTGCCGCGGCCGGACGATCCCCGCCGCCCCGTCGACCAGGCCGCGTTCCTCGATCTCGGCGAACCCCTCCGGCGACGCCACGCGGGTGAGCACGTCCACCGCCACCGGTTCCGCGAGCACCAGCGCGCACAGGGCCTCGACGCCCGCGGCGGAGAGCCCGGTGACCGGCTGGGCCGCGACGGGAGGGGCGGCGGTGTCACCACGCCACATCCACACGCCGTCGAGCCGGGTCAACGCGCTGTGCCGCGCGAGTTCGGCCAGGTCCCGCGCGTTGCCGCGGCTCCACCGCCAGAGCAGGTCGGCCGTGCGGGGCGCGACCTCGCCGCCGAGCCGGTCCGCGAGCACCCCGGCGGCGTCCTCCCGCCCGAACGGCTCGAGCGCCAGCACGTCCAGGAACCCGTCCCTGGCCAGGGCGTTCACCGCGTCCGGTCCGGGCAGCAGGGCGGTGACCACCAGCCGGGGACCGAGTTCCGGAGCGAGCGCCAGCAGCGTGGTCGCCGACGCCTCGTCGAGCAGGTGGGCGTCGTCCACGACGAGCAACGACCGCGGCCCGAGCGCGCGGCGCAGCGCGTGCAGCACGGGGACCGGGTGCGGGTCGGTGAGGTCGGGCGGCAGCAGCGCGGCGAGCGCGCCGAACGGGATGGACCGGCTGGTCCGGGTCGCGACGACCCAGCGGACCTCCCGGCGCGACGCCGCGGCGACGGCCCGCGCGACCCACGTCCTGCCGGCACCGGGCTCCCCGGTGACCAGGACTCCGCGCGTGCCGATCCGGTCGAGCGCGAAGGCGATCTCCCGGTCCCGCCGCCCGGTCGTGGTCGCAGGGGTCATGCACGCCATCGTGACAGGCCCGTACCCCTGGGGTCGATGGATTTCCCTGACGCGGCAAGCGTTTCCATGATCCGCGACGGAGCCCCGGAGCACGTGCCCCGAGGCTCCTCCACTCAGTTGGCGCAGACCTGCCAGTTGTTCAGGCCCCACGAGTTCGGGGTGCCGTCGTCGTCCTCCAGCGCACCCAGCGACACCTCGTGGTCCGGGAAGTCGCTCGGCAGCAGGGACATCATGTGGGCCTGCCCGAGCGACCCGGTCAGGTCGAACATCGGCCCGAGCACCCGCTTGCCCACCGGGCACTCGAAGCTGGTCATCTTGGCGAACGAGTCGATCGGGCCGCCCTTGCTCACGATCTCCCAGCCCTGCGGCTCGAACGCGCAGACCGCGTAGGCGTCGAGGAACCAGTTCTTCGTCGTGCCCGCCTTGCCCTCGAAGGCCTTCGTGAAGACCTGCGTGCGGGTCGGCAGCAGCTCGTCGACCACGACGTCCCCCGCGGCACCGGTGACCGCGAACCCGCCCCCGACGACGACCTTGCCGGGCGAGCACGTCGCGACGGCCGGCTTCTCGTGCTCCGAGCCGAGGGTCGTGCTGCGCCCGAGCTTAATCTCGTAGCCGGGCAACGGCGTGGAGCACACGGCCATGACCGTGACGCCCCAGTTCTTCGACGTGCCGTTGGCGTCCTCGTAGGCGGTGCCGGTGACGAACGTGTCCCTGATGATCAGCTCGTCCATCACGACCGACCCGTCGTTGCCGACGCCGGTCGCGGTGGAGAACCCGCCACCCGTCACGACCATGCCCGGCGGGCAGTGCGCGGTCGCGGGCTTGGGTTCGGTGGAGTCGACGTCGCTGACGTCCTGCGTGATGACGGTCGTGACCGCCGGGGCGGCGTGCGCCGCGGCGGTCGTCGTGAGCAGCGCGCCCGCCATGAGTCCTGTGCTCAGCAGAGCGGAGAGCTTCCGCATCCGTGTCCCCCTCGTGGTTCGGAATGTGACGTCGACATTCCAGCCGCGGGGTGCGGGGCGGGACATCCGTGGAGCGGTACGGAGATCGGCGCGAGGGAGTACGGAGAAAGCGAGAACCCCTGGTCACGGCGAGATGACCGGGCCTCGTCGAGGCCCGGTCTCCGCGAGTTCGTGGTCAGGCCCTCCAGCGCCGCGACGCGTGGACGACCTCGCCCACCGCGCGGGCCAGGCTGCCGTCGGCGTCGACGTGGCTCTCGTAGTGCTCGACCGGAAGCGGCTTGGCCACCTCGGGCGGCGCGGTGTACAGGTCGCTCTCGTCCAGCCTCAGCCTGCGCGCCGTCTTCACGAACGCGACCGCCGCGGCCAGCAGCAGCACCCCGACCACGGCCGGCCACCAGACCGACTCCGCGACCGCGATGGCGAACTGGACCTGGGCCACCACGACGAACACGACCGTCAGTCCGACCACCGACCACGGGGCCGATCCACCGTCACGTCTGCGCTGGGCGGCACCGGTTGCCCCCATTGGCGTCACCTCCACCGATGTTGCCTCGGACATCGGCGATTGATCGCACGGAGTTACAGCGGTCAGCGTACTCCCCGATCGTTTGGTTGCGGACCGTCATCACCCGGACATCCGCCCACCAGCGCGAAACCCGTGCTCGAGGGGTGCGCGAATCACTCGGTGGTGTGATCATCGGCTCGTGTCCGCACTGCACGCGGGAGATCCCGCCGCCTTCGCCGCCGACGTCCTCGACGAGGGACCGGCCGAGCTCGAGCACGTGCCCGGAGTGGCGTCGAGCAGGCCCACCAAGACCTCCGCGGGCGGCGCGCTGATCCGCGACTCGGCGGGCAGCGTGCTGTTCGTCGTGCCGACCTACAAGGCCGTGCTGGACATCCCCGGCGGCATGACCGAGGACGACGAGTCCCCGAAGGCCGCGGCCGCGCGGGAGGTCCGCGAGGAGCTCGGGCTGTCCGTGCCGCTGGGACGGTTGCTGGTGGTCGACTGGACGCCGCGCAACGGGGTCTGGCGCGACTGCCACCAGTTCGTCTTCGACGGTGGCGTGGTGGATGGTGCGGCGGCGTGCGACCCGGAGCTGGAAGGCGTCCTGTACCTCACGCTGGACGACGCGAGGCCCCGCGTGTACCCGTCACTCCACCGGCGCCTCACCCTCGCCCTGGCGGCGCTTGAGAGCGGTTCCACGCGGTACGCCGAGTTCGGCCGGGAGGTCTGATGCGGATCGTCTCGCTGCTGCCCGCCGCGACCGACGTCGTCGCCGAGCTCGGCCTCGCCGGGCACCTGGTGGGCCGCACCCACGAGTGCGACTGGCCGGCCGAGGTCGCGAGCGTGCCCGTGGTCACGAGCACCGCGGTCGACCAGGACGCCCTCAGCAGCCGGGAGATCAACGCGACCGTCCACCGCGGCTCGTCGCTCTACGGCCTCGACGCGGACCTGTTGCACGACCTGAAGCCGGACGTGGTCCTCACCCAGGACCTCTGCGACGTCTGCGCGATCTCCTACCGCAGGGTCACCGACGTCGTCCGGGTGATGGACGTCGGCCCGACGGTGCTGAGCCTCGAACCTTCCACTTTGGACGACGTGCTCGGCTGCCTGGCGACGGTCGGCGACGTCCTGGGTGTCGACAGCACGGACAAGATCGCCGCGCTGCGCCACCGCATCGCGGAGGTCGAACGGCTGACCCGGGACCGGCCACGCCCGCGCGTGGCCGCGATCGAGTGGCTCGACCCGGCCTGGCCCGCCGGGCACTGGGTCCCCGAGCAGATCGCGGCGGCGGGCGGCACGCCGTTGCTCGCGGAGAAGGGCGAGCACACCGGACCGATCACCTGGCAGGCCGTGGACGACGCGCGGCCGGACGTGGTCCTGCTGATGCCGTGCGGGTTTCCCGTCGCGCGGACGCTGCGGGAGCTGCCGGACCGGCGGCTGCCCGAGACGTGGGTCCTCGACGGCCCGTCCTACTTCAACCGGCCGGGCCCGCGGGTGGTGCGCGGCATCGAGGTCCTCGCGCACGTCCTGCACGGCGTCGGACCGGCACCCGCCGAGGACGAGGCGATTAAGCTCGCCGCATGGACCTGAGCGCGTTCCCCCGAGTCTCCCTGGGCAGCTGGCCGACCCCGCTGGAGGACGCTCCGAGGCTCACCACCGCGCTCGGCGGCCCGCCGGTCCTGATCAAGCGCGACGACGTCAACGGCCTCGGCGCGGGCGGCAACAAGCTGCGCAAGCTCGAGTTCCTGCTCGGCGCCGCGATCGAGCAGGGCGCGGACACGATCATCACGTTCGGCGCGCTGCAGACCAACCACGGCCGCCAGACCGCGGCGGCGTGCGCGAAGCTCGGCCTCAAGTGCGAGCTCGTCCTCACCGCCAAGGTGCCGATGTCCGGCAACGCGTACGAGCGGTCCGGCAACGTCGTGCTGGACCACATGTTCGGCGCGAACGTGCACCTGTGCGCGGACGCGGACGAGACCGTCGCGGCCTACGAGAGGATCAACCACGACAAGGCCGTCACGCTGCCCGTCGGCGGGTCGAACGGCCTCGGCACCCTCGGCTACGTCGCGGCGGCGGTCGAGCTCGTCGGCCAACTGGGCGACCGCGGCATCGACGACGCCACGATCGTCGTGCCGGACGGCAGCGGCGCCACGGCGGCGGGCATCGCGCTCGGCACGGAACTGCTGGGCTGGCCCGGCACCGTGCACGCGGTGAGCGTCTCGCACACGGCCGCGGACGCCGAGCGGGAACTCCACGCGCTCGCCACCGACGCCGCCACCCTTCTCGGTGAACCTGCCCCGAAGCTCGGCCACGTCGCCGTCACCGACGACACGATCGGCGAGGGCTACGGCGTCCCGACGCCGGAGATGTGGGACGTGCTGGAGCTCTTCGCCCGCACCGAGGGCGTGCTGCTCGACCCGGTCTACACCGGCAAGGCCGCCGTGAAGTTCCGCGAGATCGCGCCGCACGGCGACGTTCCCGTCGTGTTCCTCCACACAGGTGGTCTTCCCGGCTTCTACGGCTACGCGCCCGAGGCGGTGGCGCGGTTCACCCGGTCGTGATCAGTACTCTGGTGTGGTGACCGACCTGGCCGACGACCTGAGCCTGCTGCGCGACCTCGAACGGCGTCTGCTGGTCTACAAGTTCGCGATCGAGGAGCTCATGACGAAGCTCCGCATCCTCAGCGAGGAGTTCGACTCGGTCCACCAGCACGACCCCATCGAGCACATCACCAACCGGGTGAAGAAGCCCGAGGGCATCCTGGAGAAGCTGCGGCGCAAGGGTTTTCCGCTCGACCTCGACTCGATCGGCGACTGGCTCGACGACATCGCGGGCGTGCGCGTGGTGTGCCCGTTCGTCTCGGACGTCTACCGCGTCAAGGCGATGCTCGCGCGCCAGCACGACGTGGAGATCCTGCACACCAAGGACTACATCGCCCGGCCGAAGCCGAACGGGTACCGCAGCCTGCACCTGATCGTGCGCATCCCGGTGTTCCTGTCGGACCGCGTCGAGCACGTGAAGGTCGAGGTGCAGCTGCGGACCATCGCGATGGACTTCTGGGCGACGCTGGAGCACAAGCTCTTCTACAAGTACGACGACAGCCCGCCCGCGGACTTCGTGGGCGAGCTGATGTCGACGGCGATGATCGCGGCGCAGCTGGACGAACGCATGGAGTCGTTGCACCGCCGCATCCACCCGGACTGACGCCGCGATCCGCGCCCCGCTAGGCCTTGGTGATCTCCAGCTGCAGCTCGGTCACCCAGTCGGCCGGGTCGCCCTCGCCGTAGTTCAGGTACACCTCGCGGGCGAACCCGTTCTGCCGGTACCCGTGCGCCTCGATCCACGCCGCCACGGCCTGGTACGACGCGTCGACGTCGTCCATCGTGCCGCGGTGCACGATCGTCGCCGCCTGGCTCAGCGCCGGCAGGTCCACGACCTCGAAGTCGTGGGCGGGCGACGGGTCGACCGACACGGTCACCCCGGCCCGCACCACCACCTCGTCGCCGGCGGCCTGCTCGTAGGTGGCGATGCCGTAGCCGGACGGCGTGACGCCCGCGCGCCCGAGCCGTTCGAAGAGCTGCGGGTACAGCGGCTGGATGACCGGGCCGATGTCCTCGGGGCCGTAGGACGCGGCGGTCGCGGTCAGGCGGGCGACCCGGACGGCGGGAACGGGCTTCACGACGATCTCGTCGGTGGGCATGGCGCCCTCTCTCTCGATGGCGCGGAGACGTGCCTCGACCCGGCGCAGACGCGACTCGTCCGCGAGGATCTGCTGCCGCAACTCGGCTCGCCGCAACGAAAGCATGCCGTGCAACTGCTCCGCGGAAAGCTTTTCGTCGAGCACGACCCGCACCTGGTCGAGCGTCAGACCGAGGTCCTTCAGCGCGACGAGGCGGTTGAGGCGTTGCAGCTGGGCGGCGGTGTAGAAGCGGTAGCCGCTGGAGGGGTCGACGTGTGCCGGCGGGAGCAACCCGACCGCGTCGTAATGGCGCAGCATCCGCACCGACACGCGCCCCAGATGGGCGAAGTCTCCGATGGTGAACATGACCGTTCCTGTGTAGGGGCTGACACGGTGTCAGGGTCAAGAAATGATGGTTTGAGCAACGGACCGGGTGGGGATCCTGGGACGTTGACGAGAGGTGGCACATGACGTTCGCACATCCGGCGCTGTTCTACTCCGACGAGGACTCCTACATCGACGGGACCGTCCCGTTCGTGGTGGAGGGACTCGCGAGCGGCGAACCCGTCGCCGTGGCGGTGCCGAGCAGGAACCTCCAGCTGCTCCGGGAGGCCCTCAGCGGGTTCTCCCACCTCGTGACCTTCGTCGACATGGAGGAGACCGGCCGCAACCCCGGCCGGATCATCCCGGATCTCCGCGCGTTCGCCGACCGGCACCGCGGGGCCGTCCGCATCATCAGCGAGCCGGTGTGGGACATGCGCACCGAAGTCGAGTACCCGGCGTGCGCGCTGCACGAGGCACTGGTCAACTACGCGTTCAGCGGACGCGACCTGAGCATCCTCTGCCCCTACGACACCACCGCCCTCAGCCACGACGTCCTGGCCGACGCCGAGAAGACCCACCCGGTCGTGATCGACGCCGGCGGCCACCGCCCGAGCGACCACTTCCACCCCGCACGGGTGGTCGTCGCCGCGCACTCCCTGCCGCTCACGATCCCGTCCGACGCGGCGAGCACATGCGTCGGAGCAGGGGCGATGGCGGCGGTGCGGGCGTTCGCGCGCGAGCAGGCCACGAAGCTCGGCCTGGCCCGCGACCGCGTGGACGACTTCGCGCTCGCGGTCACCGAGCTCGCGACCAACAGCGTGCGGCACGGCGGGGGCGAGAGCACGGTCCGCGTCTGGGCGGAAAACAAAAGTATTGTTTGCCAAGTCAACGACAACGGCCACATCACCGATGTTCTGGCCGGACGCACCCCTGTTCACGCAAACGAACCAGGCGGTCGCGGTCTGTTGCTTGTCAACCGTTTGGCGGACCTCGTGCGCACCCAAACGACGTCGTCCGGCACTGCAATCCAGGTCAGATTCGATCTGACCGACAAAAAGGCAACGTGATCCACATACATTTGGGCGACTTCGTTATAGCTTGAGCACGTGCACGACGAGGAAGCGACGGAAATCGGTTACACGGGGGCCCGATTCGGGTCTCCGGCGACCCGTAGACGGCTGCGCGCCGACGGAAGTGAAGCTTTCACCGGCGCGGAGACGCAACAACTGCCCCGTCAGGAACCGTTGCGCCAACGCCCACCGGAACCGCCCCCGGAGTGGCCTGTGCAAGAAGACGAACCGACCGGCACTCCCGCTCGGGACAGCTCGCTCATCCGTCCGTACGCCCGCACCGGCGGACGCACGACGGCCCGCCACGACCTGCGGCTGGAGACGCTGCTCTCCACCGACGAGGACCGCCTCTACCGCGCGACCAACGACCAGGCCGCGATGATGCGGCTGTGCCTGCAGCCGCGCTCGGTCGCGGAGATCTCGGCGCTCATGAAGATCCCGCTCGGCGTCACGCGGGTGCTGCTGAGCGACCTGATCACGCTGAACCTGGTCGCCGTGCACGAGCCGGGCGACAAGCCGAACATGGCCCTGCTGGAGCGCGTGCTGTCGGGGCTGCGCAGGTTGTAACCCGTTCGCCAGCGCGCGGGACCGCTCGGGCTCGCCGATAATCTGAGCGTGGCGAACCCGAGCGACGAGTCCCTGAAGACGCCGGTCACGGAACCGGTTCCGGCGTCCCCGCCCATGACTACCCCGGCGGCCGCACCGAAGAAGATGCGGCCCACCCGCATCTCCGGCACCTGGATCGCGGTGCTGGTGGCGATCGTCGTGCTGATCTTCCTGCTGATCTTCATCCTGCAGAACGGCGACAACACCACGATCCACTTCCTGTGGGGCGAGTTCAGCCTTCCCCTGGGCGTGGCGCTGCTGTTCGGCGCGATCGGCGGCGCGTTGCTGGTCGCGGTCGTGGGTGCGGCCCGGATCCTGCAGCTGCGGCGTCAGGCCAAGCGGGCCGCGACCCCTATTGGTCGTCCCTCGACCTCATCACCAGCTCGACGCGAGAGCTGATCCCGAGCTTGCGGAAGATCTTGCGCAGGTGGAAGTTCACCGTGTGCGGTGACATGAAGAGCTGCGTGGAGATCTGCCGGTTGGTCTGACCCTTGGCGACCAGGTTGGCGATCGCCAGCTCGGTGTCGTCGAGGCTCGACCAGCCGGACTCGGGGCGGGCCGGGGTCGCGCGGCGGCGCCGGCCGAGCTTGCGCAACCGGCCCAGCACCCGCGCGCCGTCGCGGGAGGCGCCGATCTCCCGGTACAGGCCGAGCGCGTTCTCCAGCGCCTTCACCGACTCCGCGCGGTCGGCCGAGTCCGCGAGCAGCACGCCGAGGTCCTCGGCCGCGTTCGCCCGCGCCCACAGGTCGCGGTGGTCCCGCACGGCCTGCTCCAGCGCCGCCGCGTCGCCGTCGAGCAGGCCGCGGGTGTGCACGGCGGCCGCGGCGACCGCCGGGAACCCGTCGCGCGCCAGCAGTTCCGCGCGGTCCACGACGGCCTGGGCGAGCTCCCGGTCCCCCGCCTCCAGCGCGCGCCGCACGAACCACCCGGCGGCACGGGGTTCCTCCGCGAAGAGCCCTGAGCCGACCAGGTCCGGGTGCTCGGCGCGCAGCAGCGCCACCGCCTTGTCCAGCCCGGCGTCGACGTGGGTGACGAGCACCTCGGTCCACTGGTAGTAGGCCCGCGAGAAGATGATCTCGTCGGCGGGCACCCGGTCGCGGAAGCGCTCGACGTGCTCGAGCGCGGCCGGCAGGTCGCCGGTGTGCAGCGCGACCATCGCGAGCACGGCCAGCGCCGGCGCGACCACGGTCTCGTGCCCGGTCTCCTCGGCCACCGCGAGCGCCGCGCGGGCCTCCCCCGCGGCCTCCTCGATCCGCCCGGCCTGCAACAGGATCCGGGCCTGCACGACCGCGGTCATGACCTCCCTGGTGACCACGGCGGACGGTCCGCCCCGCACCCGCCGCACCACACCCGCGGCCTCGGTGAACTCCCGCAGCCCCGCGAGCAGCGTCGCGAACAGCAGCTGCGGGTACGCGCTGAGGTCGTGCGCGGTGGTCGAGCGGGCGGCCTCGCGGGCGAGGTCCAGCGCGGCCCTGGGACGACCGCTGTCGCGCGCGATCGCCGCCAGCACGGCCAGGGCCGTGGCCAACACGTCGTCCGGACCGCCCTGCCGAGACCGCACGACGGCCTCGGCCACCTCCTCCGCGCGGCGCCGGTCGTGGCCGAGCAACGCCATCAGGCGGGTGATCTCCACCCACGGCGCCAGTTCCGGGGCCAGGTCGGGTTCGGCGAGCAGGGCCTCGGAGATCGCGAGCGACTCGGCGTGCCGGGAGGCGAGCAACGTCGTCGTGGCCACGCAGTGCCGGAGCTTGGCGGCCGGCTCGGGGGCCACCTGGCGTGCCAACGCCTCCTGTGCCAACGTCTGCGCGGCGGAGAGCCGGCCCGCCGCGGTGAGCGCTCGCACCGCCATGACCGTGCGGTGGACCAGCGAAGCAGACGCTTGGTCGGTCAGCTCCAGGGCGCGCACGGCGAGCTCGGCAGCGGCCTCGGGAGCGTTCCACAGCACGGCTTTCGCCGCCGCGACGAGTCCGTCGATGGACCGGGCGTCGCCACGCTGGGCTCCGTGCAGCAGGTGCCTGGCCGCGCCGACCGCGGAGTCGCCGCGCCGGAGCAGCATCTCGCCGGCCTCGCGGTGCAACGCGCGCCGCACGGGCGGGGGCACGGAGTCGGCGACCAGGCGCCAGAGCAGGTCGTGGCGGAACGCGAGCCGGTCGTCGAGCGCCGTGACGACACCCGCGCCGATGACCTCGTCCAGTGCGGGCAACAGGATCGCGGTGCTCGACGCCAGCATCTCCGCGACGTCACCGGGTTCGAAGCGCGGGCCGAGCACGGACGCGACCTGCAGCAGGTGCCTCGCCTTGCCGCTCAACGCGCTCACGCGCTCGCGCAGCACCGCCTCGGTGTGCCGGGGCACCCGGTCCGCCCTGAGCGCGGCGTGCTCGGCGGTGAGCAGCACCTGGTCGTCCGCGTGCAGGGCGTCGAAGAGCGCGAGCAGCGCGCCCGGATTGCCCTGGGCGGTGGAGGCAAGCGCTTTCAGGTCCTGGTCGGGGACGGCGCCGGCGAGGTCGGTGACGAGGTCCGCGACCACGTCGTCGGCGAGCGGCCGCAGCTCGATCCTGGTGGCTCCGCGGGCCGCGGCGGTCGCGAACAGGCGGTCGGCGCCCTCGTCGCGGCGGCGGGCGAGCAGCCAGACGACCTTCTCGTGGGTGGCGGCGGGTAACAGCGCGCGGAGTGCGGCCAGGGTGCCGGGCTCGGCCAGGTGGAGGTCGTCGAGGACGACGAGCGTGGGACCGTCCGGGCGGCGTTCGGCGAGGCGGGCCAGCAGGAACGGCTGGTCGAGCTCGTCCTCGGCGGTGGCGACGTCGAAGCCGAGTCCGGCGGCGAGGGCCGCGGTCTCGGCGAGCAGCCGCGTCTTGCCGGTGCCGGCCGCACCGTCGACGAGCACGACCCCGGTGCCCGCGCCCAGCACGCCGTTCAGGAGCTCCCGTTCTCCCTCACGGCCGCGGAACACCCCGTCCCGATTCCCCGACACGCATTCTTCCTTTCGCTCCGCGGTGGCGGAGAACAAGCACTGCATTACCACAACGACCAGCACCACGACCAGACCCGAGAGGCCTGCTCTGGGCCACCCGGACGACGTGGAAGCGCTGCCGCTACTCATTCGAGTAGTAGCCCGCGGGATCATACGGGCCGTACTCCTGTTGAGACGCCCATAGCCCAGGAACCTTTACCTGGGCAAGTGGAGCGCTTTCTCCTAGCATCAATTCCGCTGAGCTTTCAGCGGCGGATTGTGGAGAGATCTTGGAAAACCGGCTGAAAGTGTGGTCCGCCGGAATCGGCGGTCAGGCGGCGCCGGGCACGACCACCGTCGTGGAAGGCGCGCCCGGCACGGGCAAGACCGCGGCCCTGGACGCCCTCGCCGCGCGCTGGGAGGCAGAGGGCGGGAAGGTGGTGCGGGCCAGGGGAAGCGCGCTGGAGAGCGACCTCCCCTTCGGCGTCGTGGCGCAGCTGTTCGACCTGGTCGACCCCGATCTCGTGCCCGCGGAGGCGGCGGGCGCCCTGCGGCTGACCGCCGCCACCGCCGACTTCCCCGTGCTGCACGGCGTCTACCGCCTGGTCGCGGCGCTGGCGTCCCGCGCGGACCTGCTGGTCGTCGTGGACGACGCGCACTGGGCCGACGCCGCGTCCCTGCGCTGGCTCGCCTACCTGGCGTTGCGGGTGCGGTCCCTGCCGGTCGCGCTCGTGCTCGCGGTGGGCGCGGGCGAGCGGTGCGACGACCCGTCGTTCGGCGAGATCACCGCCTCCTGCCGGCGGATCGTGCTCGACAACCTGACCGCCGCCGAGACGGCCCGGGTCGTGACCTCCGTGCTGGGCGAGGCCGCGCCGGAGTTCGCGGCGGCGTGCTTCGACGCGACCGGCGGCAACCCGCTGGCGGTGACGCGGCTGGTCGGGGCGCTGGCCGAGGACGAGGTCGAGCCGGTCGCCGAGTCCGCGTGGCGGGTGGCCCAGCGGGGCGCGGAGGTGTCCGGCGAGATCATGGCGGCCCGGCTGCGCCGCCGCCCGGCCGCTGTCGTGACCGCGGCGCACTGCCTCGCGGCGCTCGGCCCGTCGCCGCACCCGTCCGTCCTGGCCGAGCTCACGCGGCTGAGCCCGGCCGAACTGGCCGACGCCGTGCGGACGGTGGAGCTGCTCGGTGTCGCGGGTCCCGCGGTGCTCGACGACATGCCCGCGCCCGCCCGTGCGGCGCTGCACCTGCGCGCCGCCAGGGCGTTGCGGTCGCACGGCGCGTCGGACCGGGCGATCGCCGACCACCTGCTGGAGACCTCGCCGGGCCTCGAACCGTGGGCGGGCGAGGTGCTCGACCGGGCCGCGCAGGAGGCGGTGAACCACGGCGACACGGCCGGTGCCGCGCGGTTGCTGTGGCGGGCGCTGCGCGAACCGGTGGCGAACCCGTCACGGGCGTTGCGGCTGCTGGGCATCGCCGAGCTGGTCGGCAACCTGCCCGGCGCGACGGCCCGGCTGCGCGAGGCGTGGCAGTCCGATGTGGACGACGACGAGTCCGCGATCGCGCTGTCCTACGCCCTGCACGCCGAAGGGAGCCCCGGCGAAATTCCGGCGGTGCTGTCCGGTGGTTCCGCTGTGGCACAGGCGCATCTGGCGGTGCACGGCCTGGTGTGGCAGGAGGCCGTGCCGTCGTCGGTGTCGCTCGACACACCCGCCGGGGTGCTGCACCGCGTGATGGTCGGCGACATCGCGGCGGCGGAGGCGGTCCCGCTGGTGTCGGCTGACGGCGTGCTCGCGTCGCTGGCGTCCGCGATGACGCTGAACCTGGCCGACTCGCTCGACGAGGCGCTGGCCGTGCTGGACGAGGTCGACCGGGCGCAGGCACCGGCGTTGCGCGCGCTGACGAACGTGATGAGGGCGAACGTCCAGCGCCGCAAGGGAGATCTCGCCTCCGCGCGCGCCGACCTCGAGGTGGCCGCGGACCACCTGCGGCAGGACGGGCGCTGGCACGCGGTCTCGACGTGGCACGCCGCGCTGCTCGCCGACATCCTGCTGGAGGAGGGCCGCCTCGACGAGGCCGCGGCGGTGATCGCGAAGGCCTCGACCGACGAGGCTCGCCGCACGTGGTCGTTCGGCGGCGTGCTGACCGTGCGCGGCCGCGTGCTGACCGCGCGGGGTGACGACCACGAGGCCTTGGAGGCGTTCCTGGCCGCGGGCCGCCACTGCGCCGCCTGGCCGTACCGCAACCCGGCGGCGCTGTCGTGGCGTTCCGGCGCCGCGCTGGCGTGCGCGGCCATGGGTGACGGTGAACGCGCGCGGGACCTGGCCCAAGAGGAGGTGGCGCTCGCCCGCGTGTGGGGAGCGCCCAGGGCGTTGGGCATGGCGTTGCGCGCGGAGGGCAGGGTCACGGCGGGCGCGGCCGGGCGGACGTTGCTGGAAGAGGCGGTGCGGGTGCTGCGCGCCTCCCCCGGCCGTCTGGAACTCGCGCGCGCGTTGGTGGACCTCGGGGTCGTGGTGCGCCGTCAGGGTGACACGGCCTTCGCGCGGACGTGCCTGCGCGACGCCGTGGACTTGGCGCAGAAGTGCGGTTCGACGGCGATGGCCGCGCGGGCCTACTCCGAACTGGTGGCGACGAGCGCCGGGCCTCGGCGGATGCGGCAGACCGGGCCGACCGCGCTCAGCCCGGTGGAGCACCAGGTGGCGGAGCTCGCCGCACGCGGTCGTTCGGACGAGGAGATCGCGGCCACGCTGCTCATGCCCGCGGACGGCGTGGTGGGCGTGCTGTCGGGGATCTACCGCAAGCTGGGTGTGTCCGGGCGTTTGCAGCTGGCCGATGCTCTGTTCGTGGACTAGTTCAGCCGGGTGACATCGTTGCGGTCCCGCAGCACCGCAGAATGCCCGCCTGGCCGCGAATGAACTAGCAGCACTTCACCCCCATGGCGCTTGTTCGGACCCGTTCGGCCGATAGTTGCCCTGCGACTTCCGGCCCTATCGTCCTGCTCCATGGCGAGCGAATTTCAGCGCAGCAAGGTGGACCGGGTGTTCCGCGCGATGGACGCCGACGGCAACGGCTTCCTCGAGCGCGGGGACTTCGAGCTGCTCGCCCGGCGCTGGGCGGCGGTGCGCGGCGGCGACCACGCGCTGCTGTCCGCGGTGATGCTCGGCTGGTGGGACACGCTGAGCCACGCCGCGGGCGGGTCCGCGCGGGTGTCGCTGGACGACGTGCTGAGCGTCGTGGACGTGCTGCCGGACAACATCGAACCGGTGCTGGGCACCGCGGACGCGATGTTCGGCGCGGTGGACGCCGACGGCGACGACTTCGTCTCCGAGGACGAGTACCAGGTGATGATCGACGTGTGGGCCGGCGGCTCGACCGAGACCGTGTTCGCGAAGCTCGACCTCGACGGCGACGGACGGTTGTCGCGCAACGAGTTCACGACGCTGTGGGCGGAGTTCTGGGCCGGCGACGACCCGGAGGCACCCGGCTCCTACGTGTTCGGGCCCGTTCAGGCCGCGTGAACGAGGGTGAAGAACTCCTGACGTGACGCGGGGTTCTCGCGCAGCACGCCCTTCAGCGCCGACGTGACCGTGCTGGATCCTGTGACCCGCACGCCCCTCAGGGCCATGCACATGTGCTCGGCCTCGATGACGACGCCAACTCCCTTGGGGCGCAACCGCTCCTGCAGCCAGTCGGCGACCTGCTGGGTGAGCCGCTCCTGCACCTGCAGGTCGCGCGCGAACATCTCGACGACGCGCGCGAGCTTCGACAGGCCCAGGATCCGTTCCCCCGGCAGGTAACCGACGTGCGCGACGCCGTGGAACGGCAGCATGTGGTGCTCGCACAACGACTGCACGGGAATGCTGCGCGCCAGCACCAGTTCGTCGTAGCCCTCGTCGTTGGGGAACGTCGTCATGGAGAACTCGCGCGGCGTCAGCATCTCCGCGTAGGCCTCGGCGACGCGGCGCGGGGTGTCGGCCAGATGCACCGAGTACGGGTCCTTGCCCAGCGCCTTGAGCAGGTCCGTGACCGCCTGCTGCGCCGCCTCGACGTCCATGCCGCCACGGTAGATCCGCTGGCCGAATTTAGTCAACAAGAGTAGTTTTTAGAGATGGCCGATCCCGTCGCCGCCGTCGCGGCCCTGGACGAACCGAACCGCCGCCGCCTGTACGACCTCGTGGCGCGGCAGACCGCTCCCATCAGCAAGGACGAGGCCGCGCGGGCCGTCGCGCTGCCCCGCACGACGGCCGGGTTCCACCTCGACAAGCTGGTGGAGATGGGACTTCTCACAACGGTGCGCGAGCGCCGCACGGGTGGTCCGGGCGCGGGCCGACCGGCCAAGCTCTACCAGCGCTCGGCGGAGCAGATCGAGGTGTCGCTGCCGGACCGCCGGTACGAGGCCGCGAGCCACCTGCTCACCGACGCGTTGATGGAGGCGGAGAGCACCGGCGAGCCACCGCGCGAGATCCTCAACCGGCGTGCGTACGAGTGGGGTGCCGAACTGGCCGGCGCCGCGCCGTCGTCCGTGCTGGAAGCGTTGGCGGGCTTCGGGTTCGAGCCGCGCTTCCAGGACGGCTCGATCCTGCTGCGCAACTGCCCGTTCCACAGCCTGGCTCACCGGCACACGCAGCTGGTGTGCGGGATGAACCTGTGCCTGGTCAGCGGACTGCTCGACGGGATCGAGGCGCACGGGCACACCGCGCGCCTCGCCCCCTCACCGGATCACTGCTGCGTCCGGGTCGATCAGGCGCCGTCCTCCAGCTCGCCCTCGGTCTCCAGGTAGGCCGCCCGCAGCGCGTCCAAAGTGGACTCCTCCGGGTGCTCCCACATCTGGCGCTCGGCGGCCTCCAGCAGCCGTTCCGCGATGCCGTGCAACGCCCACGGGTTCGACGTCTGCAGGAACTTGCGGGTCTCCGGGTCGAGCACGTAGGTCTCGGTGAGCTTCTCGTACATCCAGTCCGCGACGACGCCGGTCGTGGCGTCGTAGCCGAACAGGTACTCGACCGTCGCCTGCAGCTCGAACGCGCCCTTGTAGCCGTGGTTGCGCATCGCCCCGACCCAGCGCGGGTTCACCACGCGGGCGCGGAAGATCCGCGAGGTCTCCTCGGTCAGCGTGCGGGTCCGGACCGCCTCCGGGCGCGTGCTGTCGCCGACGTACGCGGCGGGTGCCTTGCCCGTCAACGCCTTCACCATGGTGACCATGCCGCCGTGGTACTGGAAGTAGTCGTCCGAGTCGGCGATGTCGTGCTCGCGGGTGTCGATGTTCTTGGCAGCCACCGCGATCCGCCGGTACGCCGACTCCATGTCCTCGCGCGCCGCGACGCCGTCGACGCCACGCCCGTACGCGTACCCGCCCCACACCGCGTAGACCTCGGCGATGTCGGACGAGTCGCGCCAGTTGCGGCTGTCGATCAGCGGCAGCACGCCCGCTCCGTACGCGCCCGGCTTGGAGCCGAAGACGCGCAGCGTGGCGCGGCGCTGGTCGCCGTGCTCCTCCAGGTCGCGCAGCATGTGCGCGCGCACGAAGTTCTGCTCGGCGGGCTCGTCCAGGTGCGCGACCAGCTGCACGGCGTCGTCCAAAAGGGACACGACGTGCGGGAAGGCGTCGCGGAAGAACCCGGAGATCCGGACCGTGACGTCGATGCGCGGCCTGCCCAGTTCTTCCGGGGACACGACTTCGAGGCCCGTGACGCGGCGCGACTGGTCGTCCCACACCGGCCGGACACCGAGCAGCGCGAACACCTCGGCGATGTCGTCGCCGGCCGTGCGCATCGCGGACGTGCCCCAGACCGACAGGCCGACCGACGGCGGCCACTCGCCGTCGTTCTCGGAGCGGTAGCGCTCCAGCAGCGAGTCGGCCATCGCCTGACCGGTCTCCCACGCGAGCCGCGACGGGATGGCCTTCGGGTCGACCGAGTAGAAGTTGCGGCCGGTCGGCAGCACGTTCACCAGGCCGCGCAACGGGGAACCGGACGGGCCGGCCGGGATGTAGCCGCCGTCCAGCGCGTGCAGGACGTTCGTCATCTCGTCGGTGGTGCGCGCGAGCCTCGGCACGACCTCGACGGCCGCGAACTCCAGGATCTTCCGCACGTCCTCCGACTCGTGCAGACCCGCCGCGGCGGACCGGTCCCAGCCCGCGTCCTCCATCGCCTGGACGAGCGCGCGGGCCTCTTCCTCCACGGCGTCCACGTCTTCACGGCCCGTGGTCGTGAGCCCGAGCGCCTCGCGCAGACCGGGCAGCGCGGCGACCTGGCCGCCCCACATCTGCCGCGCCTGCAGCATGGCGAGCACGAGGTTGACGCGGACGGACCCGGTCGGCGCCTCGCCGAGGATGTGCAGGCCGTCGCGGATCTGGACGTCCTTGACCTCGCACAGCCAGCCGTCGACGTGCAGGATGAACTCGTCGAACTCCGCGTCGTGCGGCCGGTCCTCCATGCCGAGGTCGTGGTCGAGCTTCGCGGCCTTGATCAGCGTCCAGATCTGCGCGCGGATCGCCGGCACCTTGGCCGGGTCCATCGCGGAAATGTTCCCGTACTCGTCGAGCAGCTGCTCCAGGCGCGCGATGTCGCCGTAGCTGTCGGCGCGGGCCATCGGCGGCACGAGGTGGTCGACCAGCGTGGCGTGCGCGCGGCGCTTGGCCTGCGTGCCCTCGCCGGGGTCGTTGACGAGGAACGGGTAGATCAGCGGCAGGTCGCCGAGCGCCGCGTCCGTGCCGCAGGACGCCGACATGCCGACGGTCTTGCCGGGCAGCCACTCCAGGTTGCCGTGCTTGCCGACGTGCACGACGGCGTCGGCGCCGAAGTTCGACTCGATCCACCGGTACGCCGCGAGGTAGTGGTGCGACGGCGGCAGGTCCGGGTCGTGGTAGATCGCGATGGGGTTCTCGCCGAACCCGCGCGGCGGCTGGACGATCACCGCGACGTTGCCGGACCGCAGTGCGGCCAGCACGATCTCGCCGTCCTTCGACTTCGAGTGGTCGACGAACAACGAGCCGGGCGCCTCGCCCCAGTGCTCCTGCATCGACTCGCGGAAGTCGTCCGGCAGAGTCTCGTAGAACTCGCGGTAGTCGGCCGCGGCGATGCGGATCGGGTTGCTCTCGAACTGCTCCTGCGTGAGCCAGTCGGCGTCCTGGCCGCCGGCGGCGATCAGCGCGTGGATCAGCTTGTCGCCGTCGAGCTCGTCGACGCCGGGCAGCTCGTCGCCGATGTCGTACCCGTGCTCCCGCATGGCCTTGAGCAGCCGGACGGTCGACGCGGGCGTGTCGAGGCCGACCGCGTTGCCGATGCGCGAGTGCTTCGTCGGGTAGGCCGACAGCATCACGACGACCTTGCGGTCCTTGGTCGGGATGTGCCGCAACCGCCCGTGCCGCACCGCGATGCCCGCAACGCGCAGCGCCCGCTCGGGGTCGGCGACGTAGACGGTGAGCCCGTCCTCGTCGATCTCCTTGAAGGAGAACGGGACCGTGATGATCCGGCCGTCGAACTCGGGGATCGCGACCTGCGTCGCGGTGTCCAAAGGAGACAGACCGTCGTCGTTCTCATCCCACGTGTCGCGGCTCGACGTGAGGCACAACCCCTGCAGGATCGGTACGTCGAGCTCGGCGAGCGCCCCGACGTCCCACGCGTCGTCGTCGCCACCGGCGGACGCCTTGGCGGGGTTCGTCCCACCGGCCGCGAGCACCGTCACGACGAGCGCGTCGGCCTGGCGCAGCGTGTCGAGCAACTCGGGCTCGGCGGTGCGCAGCGAGGAGCAGAAGACCGGCAGTGCCTTGCCGCCCTTGGCCTCGATCGCGTCGCACAGGGCGTGGATGAACGCCGTGTTCCCGGCGACGTGGTGCGCGCGGTAGTAGAGCACCGCGACCGTGGGGCCCTCGGCGTCCGAGGCCTCGCGCTCCAGCACGCCCCACGTCGGCGTGGCCTGCGGTGCCGCGAAGCCGTGGCCGGTCAGCAGCACGGTGTCGGAGAGGAACTTGTGCAGCTCGGTGAGGTTCGCCGGCCCGCCGTGCGCGAGGTAGAGGTGCGCCTCCGCGCACACGCCGCCGGGCACCGTCGACAGCTCCATCAACGCCGCGTCCGGCTGCATCTCACCGCCGAGGACGACGACGGGGAGGCCGTGGGCGAGCAGCCAGTCGAGGCCCTCCTCCCACATCCGGCGGCCGCCGAGGATGCGCACGAGCACGAGGTCGACGCCCTCGACGAGCGCGGGCAGGTCCTCGACGGTGAGTCTCGCGGGGTTGCCGAGGCGGTACTCGGCACCGCTCGCACGCGCCGACAGCAGGTCGGTGTCGGAGGTCGACAGCAGCAGGATCACGCAGGGCTCCATCCCTCGTGGGGTCCTCGCCCCAGGTTGCGGGTCACGGCCGAAGCAGAGTTCCTGACTCCCAGCGGTGCTGGTCACAGTGGCGGGACCGCGCCGGATTCGCACCGGCTTCCTCCTGCGCTTCGTCGTTCGGGCTCACCCTAACCGGCGGGTTACAGTCCGACCTATGCGTAGTCACCCGGATGCCTGCCCCGGCGCCGTCGAGCTGCACCAGGCAGCCGACGGCGGGCTGGCGCGCATCCGGGTGCCCGGCGGCACTCTTTCCGCTGCTCAGTGGGACGTCGTGCGGGTCGCGGCCGCCGAGCTCGGAAACGGTTCAGTGGAACTGACTTCGCGGGCGAACCTCCAGATCAGGGGACTCGCGGACGGCGTGGAACTGGGCGCGCGGCTGGCCGCGGCGGGCCTGCTGCCGTCGGCCACGCACGAGCGGATGCGCAACATCATCGCGGCGCCGCTGGAGGACAACCAGGAGCTCGTCGACGAGATCGACGCGGCCCTGTGCGCGGACCCCCTGCTGGCCGCGCTGCCGGGCCGTTTCCTGCTCACGGTCGGGCACTCGGTGAGCGGCCTCGGCGGGGACTTCGGGCTGGTCAGCGACGCGGACGGCGGCTTCGTCCTGCTGCTCGCGGGCCGCGACACCGGCGTCCGCGTGACCGACCCGGTGGCCGCCGTCCTGTCCGCCGCCCGCCTCTTCCAGCGGCTGCGCGGCGCGGCCTGGCGCCTGTCCGAAGTGGACGACGGTGTGCGAAAGATCACCGCGCACTTCGGCGCCTCCGATGCCCCGCGCGTCACGCCCGCTGTGACCCCTGTCGCACCTTCACCGTTGACCCCGGGAGTTCCGCTCGGCCGCCTCGACGCCGCGCAGCTTCCCGGCGTCGCGCTCCGCCTCACGCCGTGGCGCAGCCTCGTGGTGCCCGCCGGTACCGACACGGCCGGCCTCATCACCGACCCGGCCTCGCCGTGGCACGGCGTGAGCGCCTGCACCGGACGCCCCGGCTGCGCGAAATCGCTGTCCGACGTACGAGCCGACGCACGGGCGTGGCTCGGCACCCCGCACACCCTCCCGGTGCACTGGTCGGGGTGTGCCCGCCGTTGCGGCCGCCCGGCAGGGGAAGTGATCGAGTTCGTCGCGACGGGCGACGGCTACGAGGAGATCCGTTGACGCAGTACATCAAGGACGGGGCTGAGATCTACCGCCAGTCCTTCGCCACCATCCGCGCGGAGTCGGACCTCACCGGGTTCCCCGACGACGTCGCGAAGGTCGTCGTCCGCATGATCCACGCGTGCGGCATGACCGACCTGCCGCAGGACGTCGCGTTCTCGGCGAACGTGGTCCGCGACGCCCGCGCGGCGTTGCGGGCCGGCGCGCCGATCCTGTGCGACGCCAACATGGTCGCGTCCGGCGTGACCCGCCGCCGCCTGCCCGCGGACAACGAGGTCCTCTGCTTCCTCCAGGACCCGCGCACGCCCGAGCTGGCGAAGACGATCGGCAACACGCGCAGCGCCGCCGCCCTGGAACTGCTCGCGGACCGGTTCGACGGTGCCGTGATCGCGATCGGCAACGCCCCCACCGCACTGTTCCACCTTCTTGACCTGATCGCCGCCGGTGCGCCGCGGCCCGCCGCGGTGCTGGGCATCCCGGTCGGGTTCATCGGGGCGGCGGAGTCCAAAGATGCTTTGGCCGCAACGGATCTGGAGCACCTGGTGGTGCGCGGCCGGCGCGGCGGCAGCGCCATGACGGCGGCGGCCATCAACGCGATCGCGAGCGAGGAAGAGTGATGACGGGCAAGCTCTACGGCGTCGGCGTGGGTCCCGGCGACCCCGAACTCGTGACGGTCAAGGCCGCACGGCTCATCCACGACGCCGACGTGGTCGCGTTCCACAGCGCCCGCCACGGCCGCAGCATCGCGAAGACCATCGCGGAGCCGTACTTCCGCACGCAGGACGACCCGAACCCGCAGATCGTCGAGCAGCTCGTCTACCCGGTCACCACCGAGGACACCGACGACTACCAGGGTGAGATCGACGCCTTCTACGAGGAGGCCGCCGCCAAGCTGGCCGCGCACCTCGACGCCGGCCGCGACGTCGTCGTGCTCGCGGCCGGGGACCCGTTCTTCTACGGCTCCTACATGCACATGCACAAGCGCCTCAAGGACCGCTACGAGTGGGAGGTCGTCCCCGGCGTCACGTCGGTGAGCGGCGCGTCGGCCGTTCTCGGCACTCCGCTCGTGGAACGCGACGAGGTCCTCACGATCCTGCCCGGCACGCTGCCTCCCGCGGAGCTCGCCGCCCGGATCGCCGACACCGACTGCGCCGCGATCCTCAAGCTGGGCCGCACGTTCGGCAACGTCCGCGAGGCGCTCGAGGCGTCCGGCCGGCTCGAGGGCGCCTGGTACGTCGAGCGCGCCACCGGCAAGCGCCAGAAGATGGCGCCGCTGGCCGACGTCGATCCCGAGTCGGTGCCGTACTTCTCGATCGCCGTGCTGCCGAGCCAGTCTCGGCCGCCGAAGCCCAAGGGTGAGGTCGTCGTCGTGGGCCTCGGTCCGGGCGACCGCGCCTGGCTCACCCCGGAAGCCCGTCAGGAGCTGGAGGCCGCCGACGAGCTGGTCGGCTACAGCACCTACCTGAACCGCGTCCCGCAGCGGCCCGGCCAGCAGCGGCACCTGTCGCACAACCAGGTGGAGTCGGAGCGCGCGGCGTTCGCGCTCGACCTCGCCCGCAAGGGTGCGCGGGTCGCGGTGGTCTCGTCCGGCGATCCCGGTGTCTTCGCGATGGCCACCGCCGTGCTGGAGGTCGCCGCCGAGACCGCCGACGTGCCGGTCCGCGTCATCCCCGGTGTGACGGCGGCGAACGCCGTGGCGGCCAAGGCCGGCGCGCCGCTGGGCCACGACTACGCGGTGATCTCCCTGAGCGACCGGCTCAAGCCGTGGGACGTCATCGCCGAACGCCTGGCCGCCACCGCGAAGGCGGACCTGGTGATCGCGATCTACAACCCGGCGTCGAAGGCGCGCACCCACCAGGTGGCGGACATGCGCGATCTGCTGCTCCAGCACCGCGATCCGCAGACCCCGGTCGTCGTCGGCCGCGACGTCGGCGGCCCGGAGGAGGAGATCCGGGTGCTGACGCTCGGCGCGCTCGACCCGGCCACGATCGACATGCGGTGCCTGCTGATCATCGGTTCGTCGCAGACGATCGTGACGCCGCAGGGCGTCGTGTTCACGCCCCGGCGGTACCCAACCACCTGACAGCGGCATCGACGTCGGCCACCACTTCCGCGGGCGGGAGCGGTGGCCGGCGCACGATCACCACAGGAATCCCGAGCTGACGCGCGGCCTCCAGCTTGGCCGACGTCATCGAACCACCGCTGTCCTTGGTGACGAGCACGTCGATCCGGTGCGACCGCATCAGCTCCAGCTCACCGTCCACAGTGAACGGTCCGCGCGACAGCAGCACCTCGATCCGCTGCGGCAGCGGGGGTTCCGGCGGTTCGACCATGCGGGCCAGGAACCACTGCGGGCACCCGGCGAACTCGGCCAGGTCCTGCCGCCCGGTGGTGAGGAAGACCCGCTCGCCGGGCAGGTTCGCCGCGGCCTCGGCGACGCTGTCCACCCAGTGCCAGCCCTCGACCGGCGTGAACCCCGGCCGCCGCAGGATCAGCAGCGGCACGCCGACCCGCGAACAGGCCTCGTACGCGTTCGCGGTGATCTGCCGCGCGAACGGGTGCGTCGCGTCCACCACGGCCCGGACATCGTTGTCGCGCAACCACTGCGCGAGCCCGTCGACACCGCCGAACCCGCCGATCCGCACCTCGCCGGCGGGAAGAGCGGGGTTGCTCACCCGGCCGGCGAGCGAGGAGACGGCAGGCACGCGGGACGCCAGCTCGCGCGCCTCCCCGGTCCCGCCGAGGATCAGGATCATCGAACGCGGGTCGCGGAGTACAGGTGGCTGTCGGGGAACTGGGTCGCGCCGAGCGTCCGTCCCACGATGATCACCGCGGTCCGCTTGATCCCGGCGGCGGCGACCTGCGCGGCGATGTCGTCGAGCGTCCCGCGCAGCACGACCTCGTCCTCGCGGGAGGCGTAGGCGACGACCGCGACCGGGCAGTCCAGCCCGTAGTTCGGCACGAGTTCGGCGACGACCTCGTTGATCCGCTGCACGGCCAGGTGCAGCACGAGGGTCGCGCGGCTGCGACCCAGCGTGTCCAGGTCCTCACCGTCCGGCATCGGCGTGGCGCGCTGCGAGGTGCGCGTGAGGATCACCGTCTGCCCCACGCCCGGCACCGTCAGCTCGCGCTGCAACGACGCCGCGGCGGCCGCGAACGCCGGCACGCCGGGCGTCACGTCGTAGGCGATCTCCAGCGCGTCCAACCGGCGCATCTGCTCGGCCATCGCGCTGAACACCGCCGGGTCCCCGGAGTGCAGCCGGGCCACGTCGAGGCCCTGCTCCGACGCCGCGACCAGCTCGGCCACGATCTCGTCCAGCGTCAGCTCGGCCGTGTCGACCTTGCGCGCGCCCTCGGGGCAGAAGTCCAGCAGCTCCACGGGCACCAGCGCGCCCGCGTACAGGCAGACGGGCGAGGACTCGATCAGCGCACGGCCCCGCACCGTGATCAGGTCGGCCGCTCCGGGGCCGGCCCCGATGAAGTGCACGGTCACTTCGTCACGCTCCAGGTCGTGACGGGCATGTGCGGCCGCCACCCGGTGAACTTGCCGACCGACGAACCGCGGTTCACCGCGATCCGCACCAGGTCGCCGCCGAGCTTCGCGTACCACTGCGCCACGACGGCCTCGGACTCGAGCGTCACGGCGTTGACGACGAGCCGGCCGCCCGCCGCCAGGGCGTCCCAGCAGGCCTGCAGCACGCCGGGCACCGTCACGCCGCCACCGATGAAGATCGCGTCGGGCTTCTCCAAACCCTCCAGCGCGTCCGGCGCGCGTCCGATGTGGACCACCACCCCAGGCACGCCCAGGGACGCTGCGTTACCGGAGATTCGCTCTGCGCGTTCGGCGGACTGCTCGATCGCGATCGCGCGGCACGTCGGGTGCGTGCGCGCCCATTCGATGGCGATGGAACCCGAACCCGCGCCGACGTCCCACAGCAGCTGCCCGGGCAGCGGCGCCAATCTCGACAGCGAAATAGCCCGCACCTCTCGCTTCGTCAGCTGGCCATCGGATTCGTACACGTCGTCGGGCAGTCCGGGGACCCTCGAGAGAGCGCTCCCGCGGTACTCGACCGCGATCACGCACAGCGGGTCCGAGTCCTGCCCGGACCAAGGGTAAACCCGCTCGGCGGGACCACCTAGCTGTTCGAGCACCGTGATCGGTCCGGCAAGTGCCGCAACGGTCTCCGGGTCCCCGCCGAGCACGAGCACGCGCTGTCCCGGGGTCAACACGGGGCGTAGCAGGTCGGTCGAGCGCGCCACCAGCGACACGACCTCGACCTCGTTCAACGCCCAGCCGAGCCGCGCGCACGCGAGGGACACAGAGGACGGATGCGGGATCACCGTCACCCGGTCGCCGAGCAGCCGCACCAGCGTCGTGCCGATGCCGTGGAACATGGGGTCACCGGACGCGAGGACGCACACGTCGCGGTACCTCTCGAACAACGCGGGCAGCGCGGGTACCAGCGGCGACGGCCACGCGACCCGTTCGAACTCCCCCGGCACCAGGTCGAGCTGGCGCTGCGAGCCCATCAGCACGCGCGAGGTGGAAACAGCCTGCTGGGCGGCAGGGGACAGCCCGTCCCAGCCGTCGGCGCCGATGCCGACGACCACGACGTCAGACGGTGCCGGTGACACGCTTCACCTGGATCTCGATCACGACCCGCTCGGGGTTGACCCGCGGCTTCTTGTACCGCAACGCGTACCGCCGCTCGGCCTCGCGCACGGATTCCACGTCGTCGCGCACGACGGCGGGACCCTCCAACGTGGACCACCGCCGACCGTCCACCTGGCACACCGCCGCGTACCCGGCCTCGCTGACGTGCTTGACCTTCCACGACGCGCCGGAGGTGATGACCCGGGCGATCCCCGCCTCGGCGTCGAGCGTGACGCCGACCGGCACCACGTGCGGAGTCCCGTCGAGGCGGACGGTGGAGAGGGTGCACAGGTGCCGTTCGGTCCAGAACTCGGCGAACGCGGCACCACGGTCGATCGACATGGCCCGATCATAGGTGGCGGCAGCGGTGCGGCCCGTCACCAGGAGGAGGTGACGGGCCGCACGTCAGAGCGGTCCTACGGGTAGCTGACGACGTTCACCGGGACCGTGCCCGGCGGTGTCACCCCGCCCACGCCGTTGATCACGTGGGAGATCGTGCCCTGGTAGTTCAGCGACACGGTCAGCAGGTTGTGCATCCTCACGCCGGACCGGTTGGGCACCTCGAACGCGTTCTCGGCGCGCACCGACGGGTTGACGTTGAAGAAGCAGTAGCTGCCCAGGCCCCACGCCTCGTGCGTCGTGACGCTGTCGGCGACCTTGTAGGCCGCGTAGCCCGTCACGCCGTTGGGTGCCATCCAGGACGCCTGGTTGGGCACGTCGTACGGCATCTCGTTCTGGAAGAAGATGGTCCGCCCGCCGTTGCCGTTCCAGATGACCTGGTACTTCTGGTAGTGCTCGACGAACAGGCCGGTGGCCAGCACGTTGGCCCCGTTCACGACCAGGCCGGTGTCACCGATGGCCTCGTCCCAGCCCCAGGTGCCGGCGTTGCCGTGGTCGGCGCGCCAGATCCAGGTGTGGTCGATGATCACGTCGTTGCTGTTGATCACGAGGCTGTTCGTCGCCTTGCCCGCGATCGCGCCGCCGACGCGGAAGAACACGTCCTGCAGCGTGGTCGGGTTGGACGCGTGCGAGGCCGACGAGCCGGCCGGGCCGACGGTCAGCAGCGAGTTCGACAGCGTGGTGCCCGCGTCGAACAGGACGCCCTTGATCCGCACGCCGTCGACGTCCGCGACCTGCATCGCGGTGACGCCGTTCTGCGGCACGATCGTCGCGTAGCCGATGCCCAGCACGACGGTGTTCGGCCGCGTGATGTTGATCGTCTGGTTGACGTTGTAGATGCCAGGCGTGAAGAACAGGTTGCAGCCGTTGCCGAGCGCCGCGTTGATCGTGGCCGCGGTGTCGCCGGCCTTGACGACGTAGAACTCGCTCATCGACAGCGACGTGCCGGGCGTGCCGCCGTTGACCCACGACGCGCCGGAGGCGTTGGTGCGCAACGAGGGCAGGAACACCCGGTACTTGCCGTTCTCGAAGTACAGGTACGGCACGTCGCGCGAGATCGGCGTCGTCGCGAGGTTCGTCGACGGCGGGTTCGGGAACGTGGTCGCGGGAGCACCCGGCGTTCCGGAGAACACCATGTTCCACACGCCACCGTTCCAGCTGCCGTAGTTGGAGTCGCGGGTGTACCACTGCTGCTGCGACACCGAGGCGGTCTGACCGGACACGCGGGTGTCCGCGGTGTAGCCGCCGGACGCGAACCCGTAGCTGGCCGGGTAGAGCGCCAGGTTGCCGCGGACGTCCATGCGGCGGAACGGCGCGGCCTGCGCGACGGCCCACCGGTTGGTGCCGTTGCTCGGGACCACGGCCATGTTCTCGGCGGAGCGCCAGAAGTTCTGCAGCGCCACACCCTTGTCGGACTCGTTGAACGCGTCGACGGTGATGTCACCGTTGATCACGACATCGCCAGGGTTGCGGCCCAGCCCCGAAACCGACGTGTAGTAGCCGACGTCGTCGTGGATACCGCTGTAGGTACCGGGCTTGAACAGGTGCGCGACCCGCCGCGGCGCCATCTGCGCGGTGATCGTGTCCTTCTGGTTGTTGAAGTCGATGTCGAGCTGCGTCTGGATGCTCGTCGCCGACATGCTCGGGTCGAAGATGCGCGTGTTCGGCCCGAAGTTCGGCACCTCGGACTGCAGACACCCTTGCTGCGTCCCGATCGCGTACGTCGCACTGGCCACGGCCGAGTTCGCGAGCCCGGACTTGATCCCGATCGCGTTGATGGTCCTGTTGCTGGGCACCGAGATCGGCCCGCTGTAGACCGGGCTGCTCGTGGTCGGCGTCGATCCGTCCACTGTGTACCGGATCGTCGCACCGCTCGTCGCCGTGGAGATCGTCACCGTCTGTGCGGACGCGTAAGCACCACCGGGCGGACTGAACGTCGGCGTCGCGACCGGCGTGCCGATCACGTAGCTCGCACTGCCGACCGCCGAGTTGGGCTGACCCGACTTGATGCCGATCGCGTTGATGGTCCTGTTGCCGGCCACCGAGATCGGCCCGCTGTAGACCGGCGAGCTGCTGGTCGGCGTCGACCCGTCCGTGGTGTAGCGGATCGTCGCACCGGACGTGCTCGTGGAGATCGTCACCGTCTGCGCGGTCGAGTACGTGCCGCCGGGCGGGCTGAACGTCGGCGTCGCCACCGGCTGCGCCGCACCCTGGTGGGTGTAGCTGAAGTGCGGCGTGTCGTACTGCGGACCGCTCTTCTCGTAGGTGAACCAGTAGTCGACGACCGTGCCGGCCGACAGCGACCCGACGGTCTTCTGCCAGGTACCGGCGTTGTTGGTCATGCGGAAGTTCTGCTGTGGCACACCCGGGATCAGGTAGTGCACGTCGACGTAGTTCGCAGGGGTCGTCGGCGTGAAGTTGATCCGGGCCTGAGTCGCGTCGATCGCGGTCACGTTCTGCGTGTAGTCGTCGGCCGCGTACGCGGCCTCGACCGTCGCCAATGACGACAGGGCAATCGCTGCGGCGGCTAGTCCCCGCCGCCATCTCGTCTTTGAGAGCGCTCTCACACCTGGAACGGTAAAGCCGAGATGACGGTTGGGGAAGATGAAAGTTTCACGAAAGCTTCGTGACTCGGGTTTGTTTTCACCCGAACGAGCACCTGCTTGTAGTGGCTGCAAGCCATAGCGTCGGCGTATGACTGCATCCACCGCCTACAGCAGGGACCTGGGCGACGAGCTCCGCCGGCTGCGCGAGACCTGCACCGGTTTGAGCGGGAACAAGTTGGCCGTGAAGCTGGGCTGGGACCCGAGCAAGATCTCCACGATCGAGCACGGCAAGGCGCGCGCGAGCGAGGTCGACCTCATCCAGTACTTGTCCATGTGCGGCAAGGACATCGACTACATCAACGACTTCAAGCGCCGCTACCAGTATGCCTTCGACGAGTACGTCGTGCAGCTGTCCGGCAACCTGCGGACGGTCGGCATGGCGGAGGCGACCGCCAGGGCCATCACCGGCTACGACACGATGATCGTGACAGGCCTGTTCCAGGTTCCGGAGTACGCCACGGCCGTCTACCAGGCGCACGGCTCCGTCTCACAGGAGCGGATTCCCGAACTCGTGCGGTGCCGGACCGACCGCCAGTCGATCCTGCGGCGACACGATCGGCCGGATTGCGTGTTCTTCCTCCATGAGCTAGCGCTGCAGCAGACGCTCGGCAGCCCCGAGATCATGCAAGCGCAGTACCGACGGCTGCACGCCAAAGCCCACCTCATCCGGCTCGTGCCGGCGGACGTCCCGGTGCTGTCGCCCGGCTTCATGATGTGGGAGTACGAGAAGGCGAACCCCGTCGCCTACAGCGAGTCCGAGTTCGCTCGCGTGTTCGTCCAAGACCTCGGCGCGATCGCCCAGGCCCGGCAGCACTTCAAACAGCTGGCGAAGGTCGCCCTCGATCACGAGCGAACCCGCCACCGGCTGGCCCAGTACCTCACCCAGCCCGTCGGAACGGGATGAGTCCCGCCCAGGAGTCGCGCCACGTCCCGGCACCCGTCCCACGCCCGTCGCGGCAACGCCCCCGCGTCCGGGACTCGAAGAACGCGGGCGGCGACGTGCTCGCGTTCTCCTCCCCCGCCTGGCGGGCGCTGCTCAGGTCCCTCGCTGCTCGTTGAGGTAGTTGTAGATCGTGTAGCGGGTGACCTCCAGGACGCCCGCCAGGTGGTCGACCGAGTCGCGGATCAGGAAGAACCCCGCCTCGTCCAGCACCCGCACCACCTGCGACTTGTGCACCTTCTTCATCAGCTCGACCGGCACGCCCACGTCCGCGATCGCCTTCTCGACCAGCGAGCGCTGCAGCGTGTCCACGTCCTGCGGGAACGACTCGACGGGACCGGACGCCTCGTGCGAGGCGAGCTTGTTGACGCACAGGCAGCCCACGGCCACCCCCGCGGCGTCACGCACGAAGGTGGTCGACGACCAGATCGCGCGGCCGTCGGGAGCGTAGGTCTCGTAGCCGGGCATGTCGGTCGTGGTGCCGCGGCGGACCAGCCCCAGCAGCAGGTCCGTCATCGGCCCGCCCACCTGGCGGCCGGTCAGCGAGCCCGCGATCGCGATGATCGAGTTGGGCAAGCGCGACAAGTCGTGCACGACCACCTCGGTGTCCGGCCCCAGCGCGGAGGCGAGGCTGTCGATGGTGGGCACCAGTGCCGAAAGGGCTGCCGGGATCGGGGAGGAAGCGGCGCCGGACAACGACTTCAGCGCGGCGCGCAGGCGTTCCAGCGTGCCTCGTGACGTGGTGGCGTGCGGGGAGAGGCGCACGTGCTCGGGACGAACGGTGGCGGTGATGCCGAAGGCGTTCAACGCCTCCCCCACCACGGAGGCGGCCTCGGGCATGGTGAACGCCAGGATGCCGGCGCGGCGTTCGCGTGCCGACACGATCTTGCCGCCCGCCGACAGCACGATCTCCTCGACCTCGGCGACGATCTCGCCCACGGCCGTGTCCAACGCCGTGACGCCGGCCAGTTCCACCAACTCCAGTGCCTCGGCGAAGGCGCCGGAGACGACCGGGGAGAGGTTCGTGATGTTCCAGGAGGCGGCGTCCGGGGCGGCGTCGTGCACCTCGTCGTCGAACAGGCCCGCGTCCACCGCGCCGGTCCAGCCGGACAGCACCGGCGAAAGCCGTTCCAGGGCGCGGTCCGAGAGCACGACGAACCCGGTGCTCCAGCCCGCCCGCAGCCACTTCTGGCCGCCGACCACGAGGACGTCGGCCAGCTCCCACGGTTCGTCGACGACACCGAAGCCCTGGATGCCGTCCACGACGAGCAGGCGGTCGCCCACCGCCTCGCGCAACGCCGCCAGGTCCGCGCGGTAGCCGGTGCGGAAGTCCACTGCGGACACCGAGAGCGCCGAGACCTCCGGTGTCAGGTGGGTGGCGACGGCCGCGGGGTGGACCGGGCCGTCGAGCACCACCGACGGCAGACCCGCCCGCACCCACGGGTAGGTGTTGGACGGGAACTCCGCCGCCGAGTACATGACCGTGCCGGACAGGCCGAAGGCCGCCTGGAACAGGCCGATCGACGTGTTCGGCACCAGCGCCACGTGGTCGGTGTCGGTGCGGCAGAGGCGCGCGACGGCGGCCTTCACCCGTTGTTCCTCGCGCATCAGCGTGTCCACTGTGGAGGGACCGGCGAGCGAGGCCTGTTCCAGCAGGCGCGTGGTGGCGGTGACCACCGGCAGCGAGGGCGGGCCGAACCGGGCGAAGTCGAGATACCCCTCCGGTTCGCGGAACTGGGCGAGGTACGAGGCGTCGATCAACTCAGAGCACCTTTGCGAGGAACTGTTGCGTGCGCGGCTGCTGCGGATTGTCCAGCACGTCGGCGGGTGTGCCGGACTCGACCACCGCGCCGTCGACGAGGAACACCACGCGGTCGGCGACCGAGCGGGCGAAGCCGATCTCGTGAGTGACCACGATCATCGTCATGCCGTCGCGGGCCAGCGAGGTCATCACGTCGAGCACCTCGCCGACCAGCTCCGGGTCCAACGCGGACGTGGGCTCGTCGAACAGCATCAGCTTGGGTTTCATCGCCAGGGCACGCGCGATCGCAACACGTTGCTGCTGACCACCGGACAGCTGCGCCGGGTACGCCGAGGCCTTCTCGGCCAGGCCGACCCGGTCGAGCAGGGCCAGCGCCTCCGCGCCCACCTCGGCCTTGCGCCGCCCGAGCACCTGCACGGGGCCTTCCATGATGTTCTCCAGCGCCGTGCGGTGCGGGAACAGGTTGAACCGCTGGAACACCATCCCGACGTCGCGGCGTTGCGCGGCCACGTCCTTCTCGCGCAGCTCGTACAGCTTGCCGCCCGACGCGCGGAACCCGACCGGCACGCCGTCGACCCAGATGCGGCCGGCGTCGATGGTCTCCAGGTGGTTCACGCAGCGCAGGAACGTCGACTTGCCCGCGCCCGACGGCCCGAGCAGGCACACGACCTCGCCGCGCTCGACCTCCAGGTCGATGCCCTTCAGCACCTCGGTGTGGCCGAACGACTTGCGGACACCGACCGCCTCAACGAGGGCCATAAGCACGCTCCAGGTAGTGCTGCCCGATCGACGCGAGGGACACCATCACGAGGTACCAGGCCGCGGCGGCGAACAGGGTTTCCATGATCTCCAGGTTCCGCGACGAGATGTTGTTCGCGGCGTGGATGAGCTCCAGGAAGGCGATCACCGACGCCATCGAGGTGCCCTTGATCATGTTGATGAAGTTGTTGCCCGTGGGCGGGATGATCACGCGCATCGCCTGCGGCAGCACGACCCTGCTCAGCGTCTTGAGCGGCGTCATGCCGATCGACTTCGCCGCCTCGGTCTGCCCCTCGTCGACGCTGCTCAGCCCGGCCCGCACGATCTCCGCCATGTACGCGCTCTCGTTGAGACCCAGGCCGAGCAGGGCCGCGACGAACGCCGTCATGACCACGTTGGTGGGCACGGAGAACAGCATCGGGATGCTGATGTTCTTGAAGATCAGCGCGAGGTTGAACCAGATCAGGATCTGCAGCAGCACCGGCAGCCCGCGGAAGAGCCAGATGTAGCCGACCGCGAACCACCGTGCGACCGGGTTGGCCGACAACCGCATCAGCGCGATGACGACCCCGAGCACGATCGCGCCACCCTGCGCCGCGACCGCGAGCACGATGGTGTTGAGCAGGCCTTCGAGCATCACGGGGTGCGTGAAGAACCCCGGCACGTCCTCCCACTGGATCTGGGCCTCGGACATCGCCCAGCCCAGCCCCGCGATGACCAGCACGATCACCGCGCCGCTGACCCACCGCCAGGGGTGGCGCAGCGGCACGACGACCAGTTCTTCCCTGACATCGTTCATACGCGTGTCACTTGCCATTGATGGCGGCCTTCGTGATCGCACCCTGCTTGATGTCCCAATTGGTGACGATCTTGTCGTAGGTGCCGTCGTCGATCAGGGACTGCAGCGCGCCCTTGATCGCCTCGGAGAGCTTGGCGTTCTTCTTGGCGACGCCGATGCCGTACGGGCCACCGTTGATCGGCGCGAGCGGCACGACCTCGAAGTACTCGCCGTCACCCGCGGTCTTCGCGACGTAGACGGCGGTCGGCAGGTCGTTGAGGATCGCGGCGACGCGGCCGGTGCGCAGCTGGTTCTGGTTGCCGGTGTCGCTGTCGGTCACGCTGAGCGTCACCTCCGGCTTGCCCGCCGCCTTGCACTTCTCGCTCTGCTCCTTGCCGAACTGCTCCTGCGAGCTGCCCAGGTTCACCGCGATGCCCTTGCCGCACAGGTCCTCCGGGGTCTTCACCCCCTGCGGGTTCCCCTTCTGCACCATGATCGTGATGCCGGACGTGAAGTAGTCGACGAAGTCGATCTTCTGCTGGCGCTCGGCGGTGTCGTTCATCGCGGCCATGGTCACGTCGACCCGGCCGGTCTCGAGGCTCGTGATCAGCGAGCTGAACGCCATGTCGCTGTGCTCGGCCTTGAGCCCGAGCTTGGCGGCGATCGCCTTGATCAGGTCGACCTCGGACCCCATCGGGGTCTTGCCGTCCTGGTCGTAGAAGTTGTTGGGCGGGTTCTGGATGTTCGACCCGACCTTCAACGTGCCGGTCGAGGCGATCTCGGCCGGCACCAGCGCGGCGAGCGCGTCGTCCTTCTTGACCGACGACAGGTCGGAGGACGGCGGAGTGGACGTCTGCGTGGAGGTGTCAGACGTGGACCCGCAGGCGGCGAGCCCCAGGACGAGCAGCGAGGTCACGAGCAGGCGCGGCTTCATGGCGGGGACCGTACAACGCCGAGTTGAAGACGTCCACAAAAAGTTGAAACCGACTTTTGCGACGTACGGGCAGTGAGCGATCTTGGGCCGGGAACTCGGGCATGGCCGATGAGCTGCGCAAACGAGCTTCTTTCGGGTCCATCTAGGGGTTGTTGAAGGGCTCCACAAAAAGTTGAAGCAGCTCGGGGCAGCGGCTGCTCACCGCGCGGCGGACGCCTCGTGCGGCCGCGCGCTCCCGCACCGAGGGCGATCGCTTGGCCGACCGCGCGGCGCCTGTCAGTACGGACGCGCCGGCTCCCGAACCGAGGGCGATCGCTTGCCCGGCCGCCCAGCTCCCGTCAGTGCAGCCGCGCAGGCTCCCGCACCGAGGACGATCGCTCGCCTGGCCGCCGGGCTCCCGTCAGCGCGGACGCGCCGGCTCCAGCACCGCCCGCCTCACACCGCCCGTTTCGCCACTGCGCTCCACCCCGTTTCGCCACTCCAACCCGCCCGGTCCGCCACCCCGTCCCCGCCCGGTTCGCCACCCAACCCGCCCGATCACCCCGTTTCCGCCCGGCCGGGCCTCCCCGTCCCCGTCCGCCGAGGCGTGACCGGACCCACCCCCGACCCCGCTCGGGGAATTCCACCGCCTCCCCCTCCGTTGGACCGATTGCCCCCAGCGAACGAGGAGGACCAACATGGCGACGGTCGAGCTGACCAAGGAGAACTTCGACGAGGTGGTCGGCAGCTCCGACGGCTCCGGCATCGTCCTGGTCGACTTCTGGGCCGAGTGGTGCGGTCCGTGCCGCGCGTTCGGGCCCACGTACGAGGCCGCGTCGGACAAGAACGAGGACATCGTGTTCGGCAAGGTCGACACCGAGGCGCAGCAGGAGCTCGCGGCCACGTTCGGCATCCGGTCGATCCCGACGCTGATGATCGTGCGCGACGGCGTGATGCTGTTCTCGCAGCCTGGCGCGCTGCCCGGGCCCGCTCTGGACGACCTGATCGACCAGGCGCGCAAGGTGGACATGGACGAGGTCCGCGCGAAGGTCGCGGAGGCGCAGGCCCAGCAGGGCTGAACCGCTCGCCAGGGTTGAACCGCTAGACAGGGCCGAACAGCTAGACAGGGCCGCACGGCACGACGAGGCCGCACGGCACGACGAGGCCGCACGGCACGACGAGGCCGCACGGCTCGGCGGGGCCGCACGGCTCGGCGGGGCTGATTGGCTCAACCCACCTGTGGGTAATCGACGTGCATGAACACCGACACGTCGACCGCACAGCTGGTGCACCAGCTGTCCGAGCAGGTGAGCAGGCTCGCGCGCGATGAGATCCGTCTCGCCGTCGCCGAGCTCAAGGACAAGGGCAAGCACGCCGGTGTCGGCGCCGGGATGTTCGGCGCGGCCGGCGTGTTCGCGTGGTGGGGCGGGCTGAGCGTCGTCGCGGGCCTGATCCTGCTGCTGGCACTCGTCGTACCGCCGTGGGCGGCCGCGTTGATCGTCGCGGCCGCCCTTCTGCTGTTCGCGGGCATCTTCGCGCTCGTAGGCAAGGGCCAGGTCAAGCAGGCGGTGCCGCCCGCGCCGCGGCAGGCGATGGACAACGTCCAGCAGGACATCGCGACGATCAAGGAGAGTGCGCACCGATGAGCGATCCCAAGGACCAGTTGCAGCGCGACGTCGAACGCACCCGGCGTGAGCTGGGTGAGACGGTGGAGGCGTTGGCGCACAAGGTGGACGTGCCCGGCCGCGTGAAGGAGCAGGCGCACGAGACGGCCGAGCGGGTGCGCAGCCAGGCGCAGGAGACCGCGGACCGGGTCAAGGTGCAGGCGCAGGAGACGCGGCTCAAGCTCACCGCGGCGACCAACGGTGCCGTGGACGCGCTGCCCGAGCCCGTGGCGCAGCAGGTCGAGAAGGCACGCCGCCACCCCGGGGCCATCGCGGCGGCGCTCATCGCGCTGATCGTCGCGATCTGGGCGATCTCGAGGAGGAACGCGTGAAGCTCCTCTACCGCCCCCTGGGCATGCTGGTCGGCGCGCTCGGCGGCTTCCTCGCGACCGCGATCTTCGGTCAGGTCTGGAAGCTCGTCGCGGGCGACAAGGAAGCGCCGAGCGCCACGATGCGCAACCGCGCCTGGAGCGAGGTCCTGCTGGCCGCCGCCTTGCAGGGCGCCATCTTCGGCCTGGTCAAGGCCGCGATCGACCGCGGCGGTGCCAAGGGTTTCCAGAAGCTCACCGGCGAGTGGCCCGGCGACGAGGAAGACTGACCGGACGCCGCCTCCGGATGCCCGGTCCGCGCGCGGACCGGGCATCGGCATGTGGGCCTGCGAATCTTTGAAGCCTCAACTACTCTGACGCTCATGCCACAGCCAGAGGGTGAAGAGCTCGCCGCCATCCGGGCCAAGCGCGACGAGCTGCGCGAGAGGTACGTGAAGCCGCTCGCCGAACGGGGCGGCTCGCCGACGCGGGGCGTGCACCACATCGCGTTGATCTGCAAGGACGTCGAGGAAACGATCAAGTTCTACCAGGAGTTCCTCGGCTTCCCGCTCGTGGAGCTCGTGGAGAACCGCGACTACAACGGCTCCAGCCACTTCTTCTTCGACCTCGGCGCCAAGAACCTGCTGGGGTTCTTCGACTTCCCGGGTCACGACCACCCGGCGTTCTCCGAGACGATCGGTGCCGTGCAGCACCTCGCGCTCTCGACGTCGCCCGAGCGGTTCGACGAGATCAAGTCCAAGCTGGACGAGGCCGGGATCGAGTACCTGGGGCCCGACCGCGGCGTCGAGGACAGCCTGTACATCCGCGACCCCAACGGTGTAGGGATTGAGTTCTACCGGGAAGTTCTCGGTGAGTTCGAAGGCACGACGCTGATCAACTGAGGACGGAGTCGCAGTGGCGCAAGAGGTCAAGGGCATCGTCGCCCGGGGCAAGGGACAACCCGTCGAGCTGACCTCGGTGCTGGTGCCCGATCCCGGCCCCGGCGAGGCAGTCGTGAAGATCCAGGCGTGCGGCGTCTGCCACACCGACCTGCACTACCGCGAGGGCGGTATCAACGACGAGTTCCCGTTCCTGCTCGGCCACGAGGCCGCGGGCGTCGTGGAATCGGTCGGCGACGGGGTCGCCGACCTCGCACCGGGTGACTTCGTCGTGCTGAACTGGCGCGCGGTCTGCGGTACCTGCCGCGCCTGCAAGCGCGGCAAGCCCTGGTACTGCTTCTCGACGTTCAACGCGTCGCAGCCGATGACGCTGACGGACGGCACGAAGCTCTCCCCCGCGCTGGGCATCGGCGCGTTCGCGGAGAAGACGCTCGTCCACTCCGGACAGTGCACGAAGGTCGACCCCGCCGCGCGCGCCGCGGCCGTCGGCCTGCTGGGCTGCGGTGTGATGGCGGGCGTCGGCGCCGCCGTGAACACCGGCAACGTCGGCCGCGGCGACTCGGTCGCCGTGATCGGCTGCGGCGGTGTCGGTGACGGCGCCATCGCGGGTGCCCGCATCGCCGGCGCCGCGAAGATCATCGCCGTGGACACCGACCCGCGGAAGCTGGAGTGGGCCAAGGGGTTCGGCGCCACGCACACGATCAACGCCCGCGAGGTCGACGACGTCGTGACGGCGATCCAGGACCTGACGGACTCGTTCGGCGCGGACGTCGTGATCGACGCGGTCGGCCGCCCGGAGACGTGGAAGCAGGCGTTCTACGCCCGCGACCTCGCCGGAACCGTTGTCCTGGTGGGTGTTCCGACGCCGGACATGCAGCTCGAGATGCCACTGATCGACTTCTTCAGCCGCGGCGGCGCGCTCAAGTCGTCCTGGTACGGCGACTGCCTGCCCTCGCGCGACTTCCCGATGCTCGTGGACCTGTACCAGCAGGGCCGCTTCGACCTGGACGCGTTCGTCACCGAGGAGATCCAGCTCGACGGCGTCGAGGCCGCGTTCGAGAAGATGCACCACGGCGACGTGCTGCGATCGGTCGTGGTGTTCTGATGGCGCTGCGCGTGGACCACACCGTCACGTCCGGCACGTTCTCGCTCGACGGCGAGACGTTCGACGTCGACAACAACGTCTGGGTCATCGGCGACGACACCGAGTGCGTCGTCATCGACGCGCCGCACGACGTGGACGCGATCCTCAAGACCGTGAACGGCCGCAAGGTCACCGCGATCCTGCTGACGCACGCGCACGACGACCACGTCCGCGTCGCACCGGACCTGGCGCACGCGACGGGCGCGCCCATGGCGTTGCACCAGGCCGACCACGTGGTGTGGAACCTGACGCACACCGGCGTCATCCCGCACCAGGCGCTGGAGGACGGCCAGGTGATCACCGTGGCCGGCGAGGAGATCCACGTGCTGCACACGCCGGGGCACTCCCCTGGCGCCGTGTGCTTCTACGTGCCGTCGCTGGGCGCGGTGTTCACGGGCGACACGCTGTTCCAGGGCGGGCCGGGCGCGACCGGGCGGTCGTTCTCGGACCGGCCGACGATCGAGGCGTCGATCCGGGCGAAGCTGCTGACGCTGCCCGGCGAGACCGTGGTGCACACGGGCCACGGCGACGACACGACGATCGCCGCCGAGGTGTTCTAGCCGGGTGTTCTAGCCGAAGACGATGTCGACGGACTCGGGGTGGTCGACCGAGTCCGTCAGCACGTGGAACGGGTTCGGCCCGGGCTCCAGTTCGAAGGTCAGCGACACGTCCTCGTTCGCGTCGAACAGCCTGGCACGGCCCCGTGCACACTGCAGCTCGCCGGAGAAGTACGGCACCGCGGTGGCACCCGGCTCCGGCTCGCCGCGCCACACCCGCACGGTGACCGGCCCGTCCACGGACGGCTGCACGCTGAAGACGACGGAGTCGTCCTCCAGGTCGTACCGCGCCTCGGCCGGATCCCACGAGTCGTGCCGCAGACCCGTCACCTGGTCGTCCTCCAGCACCAGGCAGCCGTGGTGCACCGCCGCGGTGAAGGCACCGATCAACTCGCCCACGCCTAGAACCTCGGCGGCCGCTTCTCCAGGAACGCCGTCACGCCCTCGGCGTAGTCGGCGCTGGAGGCGGCCTCCGCGTACAGCGCCCGCACGAAGTCGTCCTCGTGCCCGCCGTCCGTGATCGAGTTGATGATCTTCTTGGCGCCCCGCACGGACACCTGCGCGCGCCCCGCGATCTGCTCCGCGAGCTCCTTCACCCGCGCGTCGAGCGACTCCACCACCTCGTTCACCAGGCCGATCCGCAGCGCGACGGCGGCGTCGAGGAGGTCGGCGGAGAACAGGATCTGCTTCGCCCAGGCCGGGCCGACCGCGTCCACCAGCGCCTTCGTGGACGTGAAGTTGTAGACGATGCCCAGCTTCGCGGGCGTGATGCCGAACCGGGCGTCGGTGGACGCGATCCGGATGTCGCAGGCCAGCGCTATCTCGCAGCCGCCGCCCACGCAGTAGCCGGAGACGGCGGCGATGGTCGGCTTGTCGAACTGGGCGATGGCGCGTTCGCCCTGGTGGACGGCCTCGCCGTAGTGGGCGGCGCCCTCGGGACCGCGGCGCAGGGTCGAGAACTCCGCGATGTCGGCGCCGGCGGAGAAGTGCTCGCCGCCGCGGATCACGAGCACCCGCACGTCGTCGTCCGCCGAGACGCGCGCGAGCAGGGCGGGCAGGGCCGACCACATCTCGTACGACATCGCGTTGCGCTTGGCCGGGCGGTTGATCGTCACGGTCGCGACCGGGCCGGCCGTGGTCAGGTCCAGGTACTCGCTCACGCGCCGCACGATACCCATGACCTTGTAAAGTCCCTCTGCCTACGAGGGGAGACAGGGTGACGGCGGCTGCCATCGGTGCTTCCACGCTGCGCACGCTCGCGGTGCGGTTGCGGACCACGGCGCCGGTGTCCGCGCGCATCCTCTCCGAGCTGGCGAGCGAGCTCGACAAGGGCGGACCGGTGGCCGACCTGCTGTGTTCGCACAGCGCCGTGCACAGCCCGCTGTTCGGCATCCAGGCGCTCGCGGGGGTGCGGCTGCTGATGCTGTCGGGCAAGGCGCCGGAGCTCAGCCAGCGGTTCGCGAGCGCGCACGCCGCGGCGATGGCCGGGGAGTCGGACTCGACGGCGTTGCTGGCCTGGCTCGCGGCACGGCGGGCGATCGTCGAGAACGCCGGGGACATCCTCGCCGCCCTCGACCGGACGGTGCAGCAGCACCAGCCGAAGACCGCCGGGTTCCTGCTGCGGGGTCTCACGATGATCGGCGCGCCCAAGGTGCGGCTGCTCGAGCTCGGCGCGTGCGCGGGGCTCAACCTGATCCTCGACCACTACCGCTGGTTCGGCCTGGGCTGGGAGTGGGGCGAGAAGGACTCGCCGGTGCGCCTGGCCGCCACCGGGCCCCGGCCGCCGAACCTCGAGATCGTCGACCGGGCGGGCTGCGACCTGCAGCCGCGCGATCCCGCCGACCCCAAGCACGCGATGATCCTGCAGTCGTTCATCCCGCCGGAGCACGACGCGCAGCGGTGGGACCTCGACGACGCCATCGAGGTGGCCGCGAGGACCGGGGTGAAGGTCGCGCGCTCGCCCGCCGGGCGGTGGCTGCGGGAGAACCTCGTGCCGCCGGACGACCGGAACACCTACACGGTGGTCTGGCACAGCTCGTTCTGGACGTTCCTGACCGAGGACGAGCGCCACGAGATCGAGACGACCCTGACGGCGGCCGCGGGCTCGATGCCGCTCGCGCGCGTTTCCCACGAGTCGACTGATTTTCGCTCGAACCCCCGCCTGACGGTCACCTTGTACAGCTAACGTGCGGCGGCGTGAAAACGATCCGCGCTGGTCTGGTGGCGATCGCTCTCCTCGCCCTGACCCCTGCACCCGCCCACGCCGTGTCCGACCACGACCTCGCCCTGCACTGGGCGCCGGTCCACCACCAGGACACCGACGACTCGGACGCCGACGCCGACTACCTGTCCACTGTGGACTTCGACGGCGACTGGAACACGCTGAACAACTGGGAGAACCAGCCCCAGACGGCGAAGCTCACCGGCGCCGCCTACTACTCGGTCGTCGAGACCTCGACGCACTGGTTCCTCGTCTACGGCTTCTACCACCCGCGCGACTGGGACGACCAGCCCGACCCGTTCGGCCAGCGCACGCACGAGAACGACCTGGAGGGCGTCCTGCTCGCCGTCCGCCGCGACGCCGGGTTCGGCACGCTGGAAGCCGCGGTCACGGTGGCGCACAGCGACTTCTACTCCTACGTGCCCGCCGGGTCGCCCTACCAGAACGGCGCGGAGACCATCGACGGCACGCTGTTGCTGACCGACGGCCGCCCGACCACGTTCCAGGAGGCCAAGGGTCACGGCCTCTACCGGTGGAACGGCGCCGACTTCCCCGGCGGCGACGGCGTGGTCTACCGGCCCGCCGCCACCGGTGAGGTGCCGTCCGGCGGCAACGACCGCAGCGTCGGCTACCGCCTCGTGAACACGTTGGACACCAACGGGATGTGGGCGCGCCGGAACAACGCCGAGACGTTCGCGTCGTTCGGCACCTTCCGCGGGGACAACGGCAAGGACAACGCCGCGCACGCGCCGTGGGGCTGGGACGACCAGAACGACGGCCCGGTCTACCGCGGTTACCTGGCCTCCGACCCCGCCGCGGTGGTCGACCGGTACTTCTCCAACAAGGGTGCCTTCAGCCTGACCTACACCCGCAACGCTTTCCGCTGAGCAAAGGCCCTGAGCCTGGGCGGTCGGCCGCACGACGACCTCGTTCGCGTCGACGTCGGCCGGCTGCTCCAGCGCGAACGCGACGGCGCGGGCGATCGCGTCCGGCGTGCTCCGAGCACGAGCCCCGCGCCTCGTCCAGCGAGCAGCAACGCAGTCGCCTCACCGATCCCCGCCGCGACTGACGGTTCATCCGTCCGGTGGTAGTCGCAGGCATACCGGCGTCGCTCGTTCAGGTGGCGCGCGTCCCGCAGGTTTTTCGGACTCGAACGCGGCTACTCCAAACGGCGCAACAAGGTGTTCCGCTCAGGGGAGGTGTGAGTGCGCGGAACGCCGGCGCGACGGTGACGGCAAGTCCTCTTCCCCAGATCGACGTCAACCCCGCGGCTCGGATGCCGGCGTGACTCCGGGCCGCGGTGGACGCATGGGCTCCCGCCACCGAAATCACCTCGCATGAACGAGAAGTTGTCGTCTAGAGAGGAAGAACATGCGCAAGAACGTCGTAACCGGCCTTCTGGCCGCGATCACGGCCACAGGCCTCGTGCTGGCGGGCGGTCCTGCCGCCAGCGCTGACAGCAGCGCGTTCCACCCGTACGACTTCGGCGGCTCAGAACACCTGACCGCGGAATGGTACGAGCATCAGGCGTGGACGTGGGCTATGGGCGGGTACGGAGGGAACTCCGGTGAGGGCGGCGACGCCACCAGCACCAACACCGCCACCACCGGCGACTCGGGCGATTCCGACGACGCGGACGCGCCCACCGGCGACACCGGCGACGCGACCAACAACAGCAACACCCACGGCGGCAACACCGGCAACGGTGGCAACGGCGGCGACGCCGGTGCCGCGGCGGCGGACTCGGCCACGACCTGGGACGAGGACGCGGACGAGGAAGGCGACGAGGACGAGGGCAAGGAGCAGAACGACGCCCCCGCCCACGGTGACGGCGACGCCACCGCTGCCGCCGCCCAGGCGGGCAACGGCGGCAACTCCGGCGAGGGCGGTGACGCCGAGAGCACGAACGAGGCCACCACGGGCGACTCGGGCGACAGCGGCGACTCCGGCGACACCGGGCACAACTCCGCCATGGTGATGTGCGTGCACTCGATCTGCCTGACGGGCACGGACTCGGGCGAGTCCGGTTGGACGGGCACGGGCGACACCGGCGACGCGACCAACAACAGCAACACCCAGGGCGGCAACACGGGCAGTGGCGGCAACGGCGGCGACGCCGACGCGGCGGCGGAGACCTCCACCGCGTGGGATGACGACGACGAGAACGGTGACTCCGGCGCCACGACCGCCGCGGCGGCCGGCAACGGCGGGAACTCGGGTGAGGGCGGCGACGCCGAAAGCACCGACACCGCCACGACGGGCGACTCGGGCGACAGCGGCGACTCCGGCGACACCGGGCACAACTCCGCCATGGTGATGTGCGTGCACTCGACGTGCGTGACCGGCACGGACTCGGGCGACTCGGGCTGGACGGGCACGGGCGACACGGGCAACGCGACCAACAACAGCAACACCCACGGTGGCAACACCGGCCACGGTGGCCACAGCGGCGACGCGGTGGCGACGAGCTCGACCTCGAGCGAGGTGGTGGACGACTGACCGGCTGAGGCGATCGCACGGTGAGCGGGTGGGAACCGAAGTCCCACCCGCTTTCCGGGCGCCGCAACGGTTTCAGGCCGCGCGCGGGTACAGGCTCGCCATGCCGGGAGGCGCGGCGAAGGGTGCCCACGTACCCTCCGCCTGCGCCAGCCGGTCCGCGACGACCCACAGGACGCTCGAGTTGAAGCCGTACCCCAGGTGTGACGACGACACCTGGACGTTCTCCCTGCGCGGCCCCGGTTCCTCGACGCACGACTCCCACGAGACGATGCCGTCCGTCTTGGAGTAGATCGACGTCGCGGGCACCGGGATCGGCGGCCGGGTCGCCTCCGGCGGCGGGAACTCGTCCTTCGGGATGTGCAGCCGGGAGAACAGCGCGAACGCCGGCATCGCCCGTGACTGCACGGGATCGCTCATGTTGTACGGCGAGCCCAGGGTGATCACCTGACGCACGCGGTGCGGGTGGTCGCGCGCCATCTCGCGCGCGAAGATCCCGCCGAGCGACCAGCCGACGATCGACACGGGCGCGCCGTGCTCGTCGGAGACCTTCTTCACCAAGGCGTGCATGCCGTCCACGGCCTTGCGCGTCGGCCCGATGTTGCGGCCGAGGCCCCACGGGTTCACGCGGTAACCCAAGCCGGACAGGAAACGCCGCAGCATCACCGTGGAGGAGTCCGCGGCACCGAGGCCGGGGAAGACGAGGACCGGGTGGCCGTCACCGGAGGGGGCGCCGCGCAACATCGACCGGGTGGCGACGAACTCGCTGACGTCGAGCGCGCAGCGGGTGGGCTCGGTGAGGTACCAGAACAGTCCGGGCGCGGAGCCTCTGACGAGCTGGAGGGGCGAAGCAGCAGGAGCTTCGAAGACTTCGTCCGAAGGTACGGCAGACATGGAGCCTCCCCACACGTCGACAACCCCGAGCCGGCGCCCCGGGCCGCGTTGCCCGGTGAAGTCCATGATGTTTCGTGAACGATCTTTTTGCCAGCACTTTCGAGTCTCGATTCGCCACGCGCAGGTAACGCGTCGGCAACCTCACAGCTGTGCAGTGCCTCTCACCTGCATGGACGTCGATTGAGACGCAGAGCTGCTCTAGTCTTTTTCGAGTGGATCGGATGAGCAGTTTGGACGCGAGCTTCTACTTCATCGAGGACGAGAACGTGCCCATGCACGTCGGTTCCGTCCTGGTCTTCGACGGGCCGGTGCCCTCCTACGGTGACGTGATCCGCCTGTTCCTGGCGCGCATGGACCAGGTGCCGCGCTACCGCCAGAAGGTGAAGGCGCTGCCGTTCCACGTCGGTCGTCCGGTCTGGGTCGACGACGACCACTTCAACATCCTCTACCACGTGCGCCATACCGCCGTGCCGTCGCCGGGCGGCGAGGACCAGCTGCGCAACCTCGCGGGCCGGATCTTCGCGCAGAAGCTCGACGACAAGAAGCCGCTGTGGGAGGCGTGGCTCGTCGAGGGCCTCGAAGGCGGCCGCTGGGCGATCATCTCCAAGGTCCACCACTGCATGATCGACGGAGTGTCCGGTTCGGACATGCTCCAGCTCATCCTCGACTTCCGGCAGGACAACCCGTTGCCGGAGCCGAAGGAGTGGAAGCCGGAGCCGCAGCCGTCCACTCTCGACCTGGTGGTCGACGGCGTGCGCGACGCCATCGTGACGCCGGTGCAGCACCTGTCCGCCTTGCCCGCTGTTGCCCGGAACGTCCGTTCCCTCAGCGAGATCGTGGACTTCGGCAAGTCCGTTCTCGGTTCTCTTCCCGGTACCGCCAAGCGTCTGGTCACGCGCGCGGCGACCTCTTTGAACGGTCCTATCGGGCCGCACCGCCGCTGGGTGTGGGCGCGCGCGAACCTCGCGGAGATCAAGCAGATCCGCACGGCCGCCGGGGGCACCGTCAACGACGTCATCCTGACGGCGATCACGCGCGGTTTCCGGGACCTGCTGGAGAAGCGCGGCGAGCTGACCGAGGGCATGGTCGTGCGGACCATGGTGCCGGTGTCGATGCGCAAGGCCGACCAGCACAACGAGCTCAACAACCGCGTGAGTGCCGTGCTGGTGAACCTGCCCGTGGGCGAGGCGGACCCGGTGCGGCGGCTCGCGTCGATCCGCGCGCAGATGGACGACCTGAAGAGCTCGCGCCAGGCCGCGGGCGCCGACGTCATCACGAACCTGTCGAACTTCGCCGCGCCGACGCTGATGGCGCTGGGCTCGCGCACCGCGATGCGGTTCCCGCAGCAGATCCTGCAGACCGTCACGACCAACGTGCCGGGGCCGCGCATCCCGCTCTACATGCTCGGCCGGCCGCTGGTCGAGATGTTCCCGTACGTGCCGGTCGCCTCGACGATCCGGATCACCGTCGGCATCTTCTCGTACCTCGACCGGTTCACCTTCGGCATCAACGCCGACTTCGACGGCGTGCCGGACGTGCAGCTGCTCGCGGACGGCATCCGCGCGGGCTTCGACGAGATGGTGGCGCTGGCCGCCGAGGCCGCGGAGAAGACCGAGGCCGCCCAGAGGGTGGTGGAGGCCGCACCCGCACCCAAAGCCGCCTCCGAGCCCGCGCCCAAAGCCGCGCCCAAGCCCGCCGCGAAGAAGCCCGCTCCCAAGCCCCGGGCCGTGCGCGCGACCTCCAAGGCCGCGAACAACGGCGTGAAGCCGGAGACAACGGCCTGAGGCACGACCTGACCCTCCAGGCGGGCGCGCACGAGGCGCACCTGACCGTGGTGGGACTCGACGCGCGGCTGGGCGCCCTGGGACTGGCGCTCGGCCAGCTCGACGACGTCCGGATCGAGCTGGAGGACGTGCGGTGGTCGCGCTGGCGAGCCCGCCGCGCGACCGTCGTCTGCCGGGACGTGCACGTGAACCCGCCCGCCGTGCTGGTGGCGTCGCCGGTCGAGTTCCGCGTCGAAGTGGACTTCGCGGACATTCCGGAGTTACAACCGGTCAGTTGGTTCCCGTTGACCGTCCGGTTGGTCGGCTCCGAGCTGCACGTGCGGCTGCACCGGTGGCTGCCGGCGAAGGTGTTCGCCGTGCCCGAGCTGCCGCGCGGCATCGAGCTGACGGGCGTGGAGCAGCACGACGACCACTTCGTGCTGACCGGGGCCGCCCCCGTGCTGCGGGAGCGGCTCACGCTGGGTCAGCTCGCGGACGTGCTCAGGCGGTTGGCGTCCATCCAGTCGAGGACCCGCTCGGACACGACCTCGGGGATCTCCATCTGGGGCACGTGACCGACGCCCGCGAACTCGTCGTAGCGCCAGTGCGGGTACCGGCGTGCCACGGAGCGGGCGGCGGCGACGTTGACCAGCCGGTCGCGGTCGCCGCTCATCAGGAACACCGGCACGCGCACCCTGGCCATCGCCGCGTAGTAGGCGCCGCGCTTGGACGTCGTGGCCACGACGCTGCGCGCGGCCGCCAGGAACGCCTTGTCGAGGCCCTCGACCTTGGCGCGTTCGCCGATCAGGTGCACGCTTGCGTCCTTGAGCTCCTCCGGGATGCCGGACGGGTCGGCGCACACGAGCTCCAGCAGCCGGTCGACCTGGCGTCGCGCCGGGGCGGTCCGCGACCGCGCGAGGAACCTCTCCCCCAGGCCCGGCACCGAGTACATGAAGAACGTGGCCAGCATCGTCGGGTCGGGCCGCGTCCCGAGCACCATGGGCAGAGCCGGGTCGACCAGCACCAGGCCGCGGACCAGCTCGGGGTCGTAGGCGGTCTGGAAGAGCGAGATCAGCCCGCCCATCGAGTTGCCGACCAGGACCGACGGCTCGCCCACGACCTCGCGCAGGAACCGGCCCAGCAGCTTCGTGTTGGCCTGGACGGTCGTCTGCCGCCCCTCCGGGTTCGTCAGGCCGTGCCCGGCCAGGTCGACGGCCGTGACGCGGGCCTTCGCGGCGAGCAGCGGTGCCAGCAGCACCCAGTTGAGGTGCGAGCCGCCGAGCCCGTGCACGAGGACGACGCGGGGACCGTCCGCCGGTCCGCCGAAGTCGACCCAGTGCACGGGCCCGCCGAGGTCCGCGTGGTGGCTGGTGCCGCCGAAGTTCGCCACAGTCGTCATACCAACCAGTATGTCGGTTGGGGTGACCGTCCGGTAGTGAGCTCTACCTCGGCGTCCAGGCGACAGCCGGCTTGCACGTCAGCGGGTCGGCCCGCCGGTCGCCCTGGACGATCCTGCCGCCGGGGTCGACCCAGCAGCCCGGCTGGTAGCCGTTCAGGGTGACGAGCAGGACGCCCTGCGCGTCGTAGGCGTTCAGCACGCCGCGGACGTCGTCGTTCGGGATGGTCCAGCTCGACGGGTAGTGGATCCGCACGGCGAACGTGCCGTTGGCGACGCTGGCCTCGACGGTCTTGCCGTCGATCGTGTACGTCACCCGCGCCACCCTGGGATCGACCCGGCCGGCCACCGTGCGGGTGCCCGGCATGCCCGCGTAGGCGGGCTTCAGGTTCAGGTCGCCACCGGCGGTCGCACTGCTCTCGTCCACGGCGAGGAGTCCGGGCAGCCACCGCACGTCGGTGCCGGAGAAGCCGGAGTTGTACTCCATGCCGCCCTGCCCCAGGGTGCAGCCCAGCGCGGCGTTGTCGCTGTAGAGCAACGCCCACCGGGTCTCGCCGTCGAGCAGCTGGTAGAGCTTCGCGTCGCCGGTCCCGGCGATCCTCGAGCAGCCCTTCTCGATCGCCGCGACCGTGTCCGGCGGCACCCCGAAGTCCGGGCTCTTCGGCGTCTCGGGCGGCGAGCTGGTGATCTGGACGGCCGGGGAGGGCGGTCCCGGGGCCGGGGACAGCAGCGCGACGCTGGCGGCCACCGCCGCGATCGAGGCCACCCCGGCGAGGACCGGGAAGAGCAGGCGGCGCCGGCGGCCCGCGGCGGCCCGTTCGAGCTCGGCGCGGATCCGGGCGTGGCGGCCCGGCGGCAGGTCTCGGGTGGGCGGGAGCATGCTGGTCATCGGTCCTCCCTTGCGGACACGAGCACCTCGTGGTGCTGCTGGAGCTTCGACTTGGCCTTGCTGACCCGCGCCCGGACGCTGCCCTCGGTGATGCCGAGGACCGCCGCCGCGTCGGCGTAAGACACCTCGGACCACACGCACAGGGCGAGCGCCTCACGCTCGTTGCGCGGCAGCTTGCGCACGGCCTGGAGCAGGTCGCGCATGTGCCGCTGGTCGTCGAGCCGTTCGGCGACGAGGTCGGCGTGGTCGGGCACGGTCTGCTCGTCGTCGACGCGCTTGAGGTTCTTGAGGCGCCGGGCCAGCGAACGCTGCTCGTTGCGCACCACGTTGGTCGCCACGGTCAGCAGCCACGGCAGCGCGGACTCGCGTTCCAGCCGCACGTCGCCGCGTTTGCGCCAGGCCAGCAGGAACGTGGCCTGCAGCTGGTCCTCCGCTTCCGCCCACGAGGCGGTCAACCGGAAGCAGTGGTTGTAGACCGCCCTGGCGTGCCGGTCGAACAGCACCCCGAACGCCTGTGCGCTGCCCCCGGCGGCCTGCGACCACAGCGCGCGGTCGTCTTCCGTCGTCATACCTCTTCGTGTCCGCCCGCCCCGGAAGTGTTGGCACCGGTTTCACGTGCCGCTCGCTAGCCTGCGGAGCGTGGCACATCTGGGGGTGGCCGACCTCGCGGGCACCGCGCAGGCGGCGTACGGCCGGGACCTGCGCGACGTCGCCCGCCTGAGCGGCGGCAGCAAGAAGGGCGTCTACCGGCTGACGCTCGACGACGGCACGACGGGCGTCGCGTACGTGTGGCGGGCGTCCGAGGACTACTGGCCCGAGCACGAGCCGGACCCGTTGTTCGGCGGCGCCAGCGGACGCGACCTGTTCCTCACCGCGCACACCGCGCTGTCCGAGGCGGGCATGTGCGTGCCGCGGCTGGTGCTGGTCGACACCGACGTGGTCGTGGTCGAGGACCTCGGCGCCGAGTTCCTGGAGAAGCAGCTCGACGACTCCGAAACGCTCGAACGGCTGTGGGACGACCTGGAGGCAATGCACCGGCGCACGAGCCCCCGGTACGGCCGCCCCGGCACGTTGCAGCCGCTCGACGCGCCACCGGTGCCGGACGTGGTGCTGGAGCGAGCTCTTGGGCACCTGAAGGTGTGCTCCGAGCGCGTGCCGCGGATCACCGCCGAGCGTGACCGCCTGGAAACCCTTCTGCGCCAACGACACGCGGTGATCGAACCGCGCGAGGAGTACGGGCTGATCCACGGCGAACTCGGTCCCGACCACGTGCTGGTGGCGGACGGACGGCCCGTGCTGATCGACATCGAGGGCGTGATGTTCTTCGACGTCGAGTGGGAGCACGTGTTCCTGGAGATGCGGTTCGGGCCGCACTACCGGCCGGTGGCCGGGCTCGACCCGGCACGGACGGCGTTGTACCGGCTCGCGCAACACCTGTCCCTTGCGGAGGGTCCGCTGCGGTTGCTGGACGGGGACTTCCCGCACCGGGACGCGATGCGGGAGATCGCCGAGCACAACGTGGAACGGGTGCTGGCGGAGTCCGACTAGCGCAACCGCAGCCGGTTCTGCGGGTCCTCGGCGGTGACGGTCACCAGGAAGTAGTTGGCCTGCGCGCAGTTCGTGTTCTCGCCGCCGGTGAGCCGGACGTCGACCACGTCGTCCTCGACCACCGGCTTCGCGCCGTTCTCCACGCAGCCGGGTTCGACGAACGCGAAGGTCCTGGTGCCACCGGGTCGCGGGCGGGTCAACAGTTCCCGGGCCGGCTCGACGTCCTTGGCGAACGCCTGCCGCAGCGCCTGGTACGTCGCGTCACCGTTGTCGCCGGTCAACTCCGTGGTCGCGGGCGCCTTCCCGCGCAGGGTGCCCAGCTCCACGAAGCCCGTGACCGAGGGGTCGGCCGGCCCGGTGCACGCAGCCACGCCGGTCAGCAGGAGCAGGACGACCACCGCGGTGCGCATGGGGTTGGGACGACAGAGAAGACGCTTCGGTTCCGTCCCACCACGTGGGCGCGCTTGGCCGCGCGGCCGGTCGGTGTCAGAGTCGGGGCATGTCCCAGGCATCCGTGCTCAGCACGCGCCGCCACGTCGACCTCCGTCGGCAGGCGAGCGCGATCTGTGCCGTGCCCGCCTTCGCCTGACCGGAGATCAGACGAACCCCTGCGAGAAGGGGAGGGACGCGTGAGCCGCACCGCCGCCACCGTGCTCAGGTCCGTGCTGGACCACGGGCCCGTCGCGCGCAGCACGATCGCCCGGCTGACAGGGCTGAGCGCCGCAACCGTCACCAAGCAGTACGCCGAGCTGGCCGAACGCGGGCTGGTGCGCGAGGTCGACACCCGCGTGCCGCGCGTGACGCTCGGGCGGCCGCACGTGCCGGTGGACATCGACGTGGACCGGCACGTGGTCTGCGGCGTGCACATCGCTTACGGGCACACGACTCTGGCGCTCGTCGACCTGCGCGGGCGGGTGCTGGCGCAGGAGCGCGAGCCGCACGACCGGCCGTCGGCGGCCAGGGCGCTGCGGCGGATCGCCGACCGGGTGCCCGCGTTCCTGCGGCGGCACGACCGCGTGCCGATCGGGGTCGGCGTCGCCACCGGCGGGCGCGTGGACGACGGCACGATCGTCGAGCACAGCCAGCTCGGCTGGCAGGACGTGCGCGCCGAGGAGTTCCTGACCACCGCGCTCGGCACCGCTGTGCGGGTCGAGTCGCACTCGAGAGCACTCGCGCGGGCCGAGCAGCTCTTCGGGGCCGATCCCAGAGCCCGCACCAGCCTGGTGCACCTGTTCGTGGGCAACGTGGTCGACGCGGCCATCGTCACCGGCGGCGCGGTGCACAGCGGACCGGGTGGCGCGGCGGGCGGGATCGCGCACCTGCGGCTGCTCGGCGACGACACGCCGTGCCCGTGCGGACGGCGCGGGTGCCTGGAGGCGGCGACGTCGAACCGGACGCTCGCCGAACGGGCCGCGCGGGCCGGGATCGTCGCGGAACCGGTGCTGGACCTGCTGATCGAGGCCGGGCAACGCGGGGACCCGCGGGCGGTGGCGCTGTTCCGGCGGCGGTCGCGGCTCGTCGGGCAGGCCGCGCGGCTGCTGCTCGACGTGATCAACCCGGACGTGCTCGTGGTCGTCGAGGCCGGCGCTATCCTCATTCCCGGATGCTGGACGGAATTGACAGAGGAAATCGGCGAACGCACCGGCGACGTCATTCAGACGAGTTTCGGCAGCGAAGTGCTCGGCGTCGCGGCCGGAAGCGTCATTCTCAGCGAGATCTACGGTGGACCGACTTATTTTCCCTGAGCAGAAAATAGACACCCAGCACTCCTGAGCTGCAGTCTTGATCCATGACCTCAGTTCAGGAAAAGACCATCACGGTCAAGCCGATCGCCGGTCACATCGGCGCGGAAATCTCGGACATCGACATTTCCCGCCCACTCCGCGCGATCGAGCTCGAAATCATCCAGAAGGCACTCCACGCGCACAAGGTGGTTTTCTTCCGGAACCAGCAGCTGGACCACGCGGGCCAGATCGCGTTCGGCCGGCAGTTCGGCGAGCTCACCTACGCCCACCCGCACGACGACGCCCCGCCGACTGGTTTCCCGGAGATCTTCACGATCGACCCGCGCCGCTACGAGGAGCGCTACGGCAAGGAGTTCCAGCAGGTCCGCAAGCGCCAGTACAGCTACTTCTCCGGCTGGCACACCGACGTCACCGCCGCGGTGAACCCGCCGGCCGCGTCCATCCTGCGCGCCGAGGTGGTGCCCGAGATCGGCGGCGACACGACGTGGACCAACCTCGTCGCCGCGTACGACGGCCTCTCGGAGCCCGTGAAGTCCTTTGTGGACGGGCTGCGGGCGGAGCACCGCTACGGCGGGTCGGTGAAGGTCGGCGACGGCGCGTACGCCAAGCGCGTCAACGACAACCTGCTCGTCGCCGAACACCCCGTCGTCCGCGTGCACCCCGTCACCGGCGAGAAGGGGCTGTTCGTCAACCCCGGCTTCACGAGCCACATCACCGGCGTCTCCCCCGCCGAGAGCAAGGCGGTCCTCGACCTGCTCTACGCCGAGCTCACCCGCCCCGAGTACACCGTGCGGTTCCGCTGGGAGCCGGGCAGCGTCGCGTTCTGGGACAACCGCGCCACCGCCCACCTCGCGCCGCGCGACCTGGAGCACCTCGACGTCCGGCGCACGCTGCACCGCGTCACGCTCATCGGCGACACCCCCGTGGGTCCGGACGGCCGCGAGTCGACACTGCTCGCCGGTCGCCCCTTCACCGCCGACCACGCCGTGGTGGTGGACTGATGCTGACCAGGCGTTCCCTGCTGCTCGGCCTCGCGGCTCTCGGTGCCGCGGGGTGCTCCGCGGGCGGCACCACCACGCAGCAGGTCCTCGGCGACCTGCCCACGACCGCCCCGCCCCCGGACACCAAGCTCTCGATCTCCATCCGCACCACGCTCAAGCAGCTCGAAGCGAGCGGTGAACTGGGCAAGCTCCCGTTCCAGGTCACCGACTGGCCGAACATCCAGGCCGGTCCCGACGTCATCCAGGCGTTCCGCGCCCGCAGCGTCGACCTCGCCGCCAACGCCGGCATCCCGCCCATCCAGGCGCAGGCCACCCGGCTCGCCACCAGGATCGTGGCCGTCGGCGAACGCGACCAGCCGCTCTACACCTACGCCACCAAGCCCGGCTCGCCGATCAAGAGCCTGAACGACTTCAAGGGCAAGAAGATCGCGTTCAGCCAGGGCCAGGCGCAGGGAGTGGTCGTCCTGCGCACGCTCAAGGAACTCGGGCTCAAACCCACTGACGTCGAGCTGATCCCGTTGACCAGCAACCAGTTCCTCACCGCTGTGCAGGCCGGTCAGGTCGACGTCGCCGTGCTCGCCGAACCGCAGCTCACCAAGTACCTGGGCCAGTACCCGGACGCCACCGCGATCAAGATGAACTCCGTCGACCTCCTCACCGTCCTGTGGGCGCCGGTCGACGTGCTCAACGACCCGGCGAAACTCGCCGCCGTCAAGGCGTTCATCCCGTTCTGGGCGCGCGGCACGGTGTGGAGCTACGAGAACCCCGACCAGTGGGTCGACACCTACTACGTGAAGGACCAGAACGTCTCCAAGGCCGACGGCGACCGGATCGTGAAGTCCCAGCCGCCACTCACCTTCCCGACGAACTGGGACCGCGCGATCCGGTGGGAGCAGGAGACCGCGGACCTGTTGGCGGAGGGCGGTTTCGTCGAGAGGTTCGACGTCACCGAACTCTTCGACCGCCGGTTCGAGAAGATCGCCGCCGAGGCCGTCGACGCCAGGTACCGGAGCCGGACATGACCCACGTGCTCGACCGCCCCGCCGCCCTCACCACCCCCGCCACGCCGACCCGGCGCAGGCGACTCGGGCTCGGCAGGCCCATCCCGTACGGCCGGGTCCTCGGCCCGGCGCTGATCATCGCCGTCTGGAGCGTCGCCTCCGCCACCGGCGCGCTCGACCCGCGCATCCTCAGCGCGCCGTGGACGATCGTCCACACCGGAATCGAGCTGACCGCGAACGGCAAGCTCCCCGAGAGCATCCTCACCTCGCTGCAGCGGGCCGCGCTCGGCTTCTTCTTCGGTGCCACCGCGGGAACGCTGCTCGCGATCGCCTCCGGGCTCAGCCGCGTCGGCGAGGCGCTGATCGACGGCACCGTCCAGGTCAAGCGCGCCATCCCGTCGCTGGGCCTGATCCCGCTGCTGATCCTCTGGCTCGGCATCGGCGAGGAGTTCAAGGTCGTGGTGATCGCCGTGACCATCGCGACGATCATGTACCTGCAGACCCACGCGGCGCTCACCGGCATCGACAGCCGGTACGTCGAGCTCGCGGAAGCCGTGGGCCTCAGGCGCTCCCAGTACGTGCGCAAGGTCGTGTTCCCCGGCGCCCTGCCCGGTTTCTTCCTCGGGCTGCGGCTCGCCGTCACCGCGTCGTGGCTGTCGCTCGTGGTGCTGGAGCAGATCAACGCCACCAGTGGCATCGGCTACCTGATGTTCCAGGCGCAGAACTACGGCCAGACCGACGTGATCGTCGTCGGCCTCGTCGTCTACGGCCTGTTCGGGTTCGTCTCCGACGCACTGCTGCGCGTCATCGAACGGAGGGCGCTGGCATGGCGACGCACGCTGTCCGGGTGAGCGGCCTGACGAGGCAGTTCCAGCAGCGCAAGGTGCTCGACGACCTGGACCTCACCATCGCGCCCGGCGAGTTCGTGGCACTGCTGGGCCGCAGCGGTTCCGGGAAGTCCACGCTGCTCAAGGCGATCGCCGGACTCGACCACGACGTCACCGGTGAAGGCACCCTCGAAGTACCGCACGAGGTCGCCGTCGCGTTCCAGGACTCGCGGCTGCTGCCGTGGCTGCGCGTCCTCGACAACGTCGAACTGGGCGTGAAACCCGGCAAGGGCAAGGCAGCACTGGAAGAAGTCGGGCTCAAGGGCCGTGAACGCGCCTGGCCCGCCGAGCTGTCCGGCGGTGAGCAGCAACGGGTCGCGCTCGCCCGCTGCCTCGTCCGCGAACCCCGCCTCCTGCTCGCCGACGAACCGTTCGGCGCGCTGGACGCGTTGACCCGCATCAAGATGCACGCCCTGCTGCGCGAGCTCTGCGCCCAGCACCGGCCGGCCGTCCTGCTGGTCACGCACGACGTCGACGAGGCGATCGAGCTCGCCGACCGCGTGGTCGTCCTGCAGGAGGGTCGCATCGGCCTCGACCTCCCGGCGCACGACGCCGACCGCACGCACCTGTTGTCCGCACTCGGCATCGGAGTCGCCGCATGACGCTGCACCTCAACCTCTTCCTGCACGACACCGGCCACCACGAGGCGTCCTGGCGGCTGCCGGAGTCGGACCCGCTGGCGCACATCGACATCGCCTACCACCAGCGGATCGCGCGGATCGCCGAGGAGGCGAAGTTCGACTCGGTCTTCCTCGCCGACTCGCCCGTGCTGTGGGGAAACCCGAGCCGCCGGCCGTCCGGCAAGATCGAACCCACGATCCTGCTCACCGCGATCGCGGCGGTGACGACGAGGATCGGCCTGATCGCCACGGCGTCCACGACCTACAACGAGCCGTTCAACCTCGCCCGCCGGTTCGCGAGCCTCGACCACGTGAGCGGCGGTCGTGCCGGGTGGAACATCGTCACGACGGCGGGCGACGACGCGGCCCGCAACTTCGGCCTCGACGCCCAGCCGGCCCACCTCACCCGCTACGACCGGGCCGCGGAGTTCGTGGAGGTGTCGAAGAAGCTCTGGGACTCCTGGGACGACGACGCGATCGTCGCCGACAAGGAGAGCGGTGTGCACGCCAGGGACGACCGCGTGCACACGATCGACCACGTCGGCCCGCACTTCAAAGTCCGCGGCCCGCTCAACGTCCCGCGCTCACCCCAGGGCCACCCACTGCTCGTGCAGGCCGGCAGCTCAGAGGACGGCCGGGACTTCGCCGCGCGGCACGCCGAGGCCGTCTTCACCGCGCACCAGACCCTGGAGGACGCCGTCGCGTTCTACCGGGACGTGAAGCGCCGGGCGATCGAGTTCGGCCGCGACCCGGACGAGGTCAAGATCCTGCCCGGCCTGGTCCCGGTCATCGGCTCCACCGAGGAGGAGGCGCACGCGCTCGACGCCGAACTCGAACGGCTCATCGTGCCCGAGCACGCGGCGAGACAACTCGCGGGCCTGCTCAAGGTCGACCACCTGGAACTGGACGAGGAACTGCCCGCCGACCTCCCGGACGAGTCCGCGATCGAGGGCGCCAAGTCCCGGTACACGCTGATCGTGGAACTGGCCCGGCGCGAACGCCTGACCGTGCGCCAGCTGATCGGCAGGCTCGGCGGCGGGCGCGGCCACAACACCTTCACCGGCACGGCGGTCCAGGTCGCCGACACCATCGAGGAGTGGCACCGGGCAGGCGCCGCGGACGGGTTCAACATCATGCCCGCCGTGCTGCCGTCCGGGCTGGAGCGGTTCGCGGACGGCGTGCTGCCGATCCTGCGCGAACGCGGCCTGTTCCGCACCGAGTACACCGGCACGACGCTGCGCGAGCACTACGGCCTCAAGCGCCCCGCCGGCCAGTTCGGCGCGCTACCCGTGTGACGGGTGGCCGTAGAGCCCCGCGCCGGCGATCTCCAGCGTCGTGAGGAACGTGGTCGAGGCCAGGTAGGAGGCCTCGACCAGTTCCGCGGTGTGCGAGAAGTCCAGCGGCGTCACGGCTTGCACCGGCGGCCCCGGCAGGTACAGCACCGGCGCGCTCTGCGAGGCGAGCTCCACCTCCAGCACGGCCTGGTTGCGCATGCCCAGCGTCGCCCAGAACAGCAGCGTCTCGGCCAGCGTCTCCGGCACGGCCGGCAGGTGGCCGGGAAACGCGCAGTCCAGCACCACCAACGACTTCGCGCCCATCGCGAGCGCCTGCCGGATCGGCACGTTCGCGAGCACGCCACCGTCGTAGAGCACCTGCTCGCCGATGCGCACCGGCGGGTACACGCCCGGGATCGCCGCGCTGGCGAGGATCGCGGGGACCAGCTCGCCCTCGGTGATGTTCACGGCCTCGCCCGTCACGCCGTTCACCGACACCGCGCCGAACGGCAGCGTCAGGTCGGCGAAGTCGGCACACCCGTCGAGCCCCTCGGACAGCACGTGCGCCAGCCCGGTGTTCGGGAAGAGGTAGGTCTTGTTGGTGCGCAACGACCTCAGCTGCGCGATCGGGCCGCCGGGGAACACCCGCTGGCGCGTCATGCCCTCCCACAGCACGGCCAGCCGTTCCGCCGCCTTGTCCGGGTCCAGGGCGAGCAGCGAGCCGTTGACCGACCCGACCGAGGTGCCGACGACCAGGTCGGGCCGCACGCCGTGCTCCCGCAGCGCGCGCAGCATGCCGACCTGCGCGGCACCGAGGCTTCCCCCGCCTCCGAGCACGAAGGCGACTGGTCCAGGCAGTTCGATCGTCACGTCCGGTGATCCTAAGGCTGACCAGCGGTGAAGGCTGGATTCGGTCTACACTGAAGTCACTGAGTGGACGAGCAATGGGATCGCCAGCTCGGCCCTGGTCCGCGCGCCGTGCATCCCAGTCAGCCCGCTCAGCAACGGCTCGGCCTGGCTGCGCACCACCACGTGCTCGTCCCGCATCACCACGACGACGTCCCCGATCCGGTCGGCCGCGAGCGGGCTCACCGGCCCGAACCACCCGGCCTCCACGGCGGCCTCCCGCGTCAGCACGTCCGCGCGGTCGCCGAGGAACTCCCGCCACGTCGCGATCACCTCGTCGCTCTCGACGTGCAGGTACCGCACCCGCGGCTCGCCCGCGATCACCCGAACCCCCTGCCACAGCAACGGTTCCGTGTCGAAGTCGATCCGCTCGCCCACGGTGACCATGCCGTGGTCGGCCGTGACCACGAGCTGCGCGCCGGAAGGCAGCCGCGCGGCGATCCGCTCGGCCAGCGAGTCCACGAACTCCAGCTGCACCAGCCACTCCTCGGACCCCGGCCCGTAGAAGTGCCCGATCGTGTCGAGGTCCGCGTGGTAGGCGTAGCAGAACGACCGGTCCTGCCGGACGGCCGCGACGGCCCCGAGCGCCAGGTCGCCGAACCCCGCCGCGCCGCGGTACCACGACCCGCGCAGCACCGCCCTGGTCAGCCCGGACGAGCGGTGCGGCAACGGCGCGACCGTGCTCACCGCGACCCCGGCGGCCGCCGCGCGCTCGAACAGCGTCGGGTGCGGCTGCACCACCTCCGGCACGAGCGCCTTGCGCAGGTCGTGGCCGTGGTCGGCGGCCCGCGACCAGGTCAGCGAGTTCAGCACCTCGTCGCCGACGGCGAACGTGTAGCCGACGATGCCGTGCTCACCGGAGTGCAGGCCGGTGCCGATCGAGGCGATGCTCGTGGCCGTCGAGGACGGGAACCCGGCGTCGATCGACCGGTCCGGCAGTGACGACAGGAACGGGGCATGCGCGCCGTACGTGCGCAGCAGCTCGTGGCCGAGGCCGTCGACGAGCAGCAGGACGACACGCCGGGCCGGTGGCAGGCCGAGCGTGTTGTCGGCGCCCGGAACTTCCAGGCCCGACAGCAGTGATGGGACGACCGCGGCGATGGTCATGAGAGACACCGTGCCACGTCGAATCCGGCAGCGGGCAGAATGGCGCGCTGTGACAACGCTCATCCACCAGAAGATCGCTGACGAGCTCGGAGTGGCCGCCGGCCAGGTCGGCTCTGCTGTCGAACTGCTCGACGGTGGCGCGACCGTCCCGTTCGTCGCCCGCTACCGCAAGGAGGCGACCGGCGGTCTCGACGACGCCCAGCTGCGCACGCTCGAGGAACGCCTCGGCTACCTGCGCGAACTGGAGGAGCGCCGCACGGCCGTCCTCAACTCGATCCGCGAGCAGGGCAAGCTGAACGACGCCCTCGAAGCGCAGATCCTCGCCGCCGACTCGAAGGCGCGGCTCGAGGACCTCTACCTGCCGTACAAGCAGAAGCGCCGCACGAAGGCCCAGATCGCCAAGGAGGCCGGCCTGGAGCCGCTGGCCGACGCCCTCCTGGGTGATCCCGGCCTGAACCCGCAGGAGGAGGCCGCCAAGTTCGTCGACCCCGCCAAGGAGGTCGCGGACGCCGCGGCGGCCCTGCAGGGCGCGCGGGCCATCCTGGTCGAGCGGTTCGGCGAGGACGGCGACCTGATCGGCGAGCTGCGCGAGCAGATGTGGACGCGCGGCCGCGTCGTCTCCAAGGTCCGCGAGGGCAAGGAGACCGACGGCGCCAAGTTCTCCGACTACTTCGAGTTCGACGAGCCGTTCGCGAAGCTGCCGTCGCACCGCATCCTGGCGCTGTTCCGCGGCGAGAAGGAGGAGGTCCTCGACCTCGTCCTGGAGCCGGAGGAGCCGCGTGAGGAGGGTCCCTCGACGTTCGAGGTGCGCATCGCGTCCCGCTTCGGCATCGACGACCAGGGCCGTCCCGGCGACAAGTGGCTCACCGACACCGTCCGCTGGGCGTGGCGCACGCGCATCCTCGTGCACCTGGGCATCGACCTGCGCGGCCGTCTCCGGGCGTTCGCCGAGGACGAGGCCGTCAAGGTGTTCGCGTCGAACCTGCGCGACCTGCTGCTGGCCGCCCCGGCCGGCACGCGCGCGACGATGGGCCTCGACCCCGGTTACCGCACGGGCGTGAAGGTCGCGGTCGTCGACGCCACCGGCAAGGTCGTCGCGCACGGCGTCATCCAGCCGCACGTGCCCGCGAACCGCTGGGACGAGTCGATCGCGAAGCTCGCGGCGTGGGCGAAGCAGCACAACGTCGACCTGATCGCGATCGGCAACGGCACGGCCTCGCGCGAGACCGACAAGCTGGCCGCCGACCTGATCAAGCGCCACCCCGACCTGGGCCTGACGAAGATCGTCGTGTCCGAGGCGGGCGCGTCGGTGTACTCGGCGTCGGCCTACGCGTCGTCCGAACTGCCGGGCCTCGACGTGTCGATCCGCGGCGCCGTCTCGATCGCGCGCCGCCTGCAGGACCCGCTGGCCGAGCTCGTGAAGATCGACCCGAAGTCCATCGGCGTCGGCCAGTACCAGCACGACCTCGCGGAGTCGAAGCTGTCGCGTTCCCTGGACGCGGTGGTCGAGGACTGCGTGAACGCGGTCGGCGTGGATCTGAACACGGCGTCCGTGCCGCTGCTGACCCGCGTCTCCGGCATCACTGCCGGTCTGGCGGAGAACATCGTGCTGCACCGCGACTCCAACGGCCCGTTCAGGACCCGCAAGGCGTTGATGGACGTCGCACGGCTCGGCCCCAAGGCGTTCGAGCAGTGCGCGGGCTTCCTCAAGATCCGCGGGGGCGACGAGCCGCTCGACGCGTCCTCGGTGCACCCCGAGGCGTACCCGGTCGTGCGCCGCATCCAGGAGGCCGCCGGAGCCGAGCTGATCGGCAACACCGCCGTGCTGACGAAGGTGCGGCCCGAGCAGTTCGTGGACGAGCAGTTCGGTCTGCCGACCGTCACGGACATCCTCCGCGAGCTGGAGAAGCCGGGCCGCGACCCGCGCCCGGCGTTCAAGACGGCGACCTTCGCGGACGGCGTCGAGAAGATCGCCGACCTCAAGCCCGGCATGGTGCTGGAGGGCGTCGTGACGAACGTGGCCGCGTTCGGCGCGTTCGTCGACATCGGCGTGCACCAGGACGGTCTCGTGCACATCTCGGCGCTCTCGAACACCTACGTGAAGGACCCGCGCGACGTCGTGAAGTCCGGTGACGTGGTGCGGGTGAAGGTGCTGGAGGTCGACGAGGCCCGCAAGCGCATCGGCCTGACGCTGCGCCTGACCGACGAGCCGGGCAAGCCCGCCCCGAAGCAGCAGGGCGGCGGTGGCCGGGACCGCGGCGGCCGTCCGCAGCAGCGCGGTGGGCAGCGCGGCGGTGGGCAGCAGCGCACCGCGCCGGCGCCCGCGAACGGCTCGATGGCGGACGCGCTGCGCAAGGCCGGGTTCGGCAAGTAGGACGACGGCGAACGGCCCCTCCCGGGTTCGGGAGGGGCCGTTTCTCATTTGGTGCCTGGTCGGGCAGGACTGGGTGGATTCGTGCCCGTTCGGGGACGCCGGCGGCCCGTTTCGACTACTTCGCGCGCGTGCCCTTCGCCTTCACCAGTTCGGACTCGAAGAGCTCCTCGACGGTGGTGAGACCGCCGGGCACCTTCTTGTCGACCTTCGTGATGTAGGACTGGGTGGCCGACGGCCGTCCGACCAGCGAGTAGTGCAGCGCGCTGGTCAGGCCCTGGGTGTCCAGGCCGTTGGTGTTGTGGAACGCGTCCAGCACGCCGTCGCGGCTGAGGTCGCCGTTCTCGCAGGCCTTCTCGATGACCGAGAGGAACACCTTCGCGACCGTGTAGCCGTGGTCGACGTAGATCGCGGGCTTGTCGTTCGGGTAGTACTTGTTGAACGCGGCCGCGACCTCGCGCGGGCCCGGCTGGCTGCCGGTGAACGGCGCCACCGAGGTCACCACGGACACCTGCTTCTCCACGGCCGGGCCGACCGGCGAGTCGAGGATCGCGGTGTCGAAGCCGACCACGTTGACCATGAACGGCACCTCCCACTTGAGCGCCGCGGCGACGCCGACGGCGGCCGCGGTCTGGGCGGGGGTGGTGCTCAGCACGACGGCCTTCGCGCCCGCGGCCTTCAGCGCGGCGATCTGCTGCGTGAGGTCGGCCGTGGTCTCGCTGATCGGCTGTTCGGCGATCTTCATGTTCCACTGCGTGCCGACGAACCGGCTGCCCTCGACGGCGTTGTCGCCGTAGCTGCCCTGGGCGTAGACGTGACCGACGGTGTCGCCGTCCTTGATCACTCCGCGGCGCTTGTAGTGGTCGAGCCCGTTGATGACGTCGAGGTCGTACGTCGTGCCCACGATCATCATGTGCGGGTTGCCCAGCAGCGACGCCGCCCACGAGGCGGGCGCGGTCAGCGTGCGGGTCTGCATGATGTCGGGCTCGATCGCGGCGGTCATCGGCGTGCCCGCGAGCTCCAGCAGGCCGAGGACCTGGGGCTCCAGCTCGAAGTACGCGTCGAGCGCCTTCTGCACGTCGTACGCGTGGTCCTTCTGCTTGAGCTCGACCCTGCGGCCGCAGATGCCGCCGCGGTCGTTGACCTGCTTCAGGTAGAGCTCGTAGCCCTTCATGCGGGTCAGCGCGGAGGCTTTGAACGGGCCTGTCATGTCCGTGAGGATGCCGAGCGAGATGGTGTCGTCGGTAACGCCCGGCCCCGTCTTGACCTGGGGCTTCTCGTCTGTCTCGGCACCGCAGCCGGCCACGAGGACGGCGAGGGCCAAGGCGGCGGGAGGCAGTACACGGCGGAGGGGCATGCAGCAGTCCTTGTCCGGATGATCTCGGCATACTAAGCGGTAGCTCAGTATTGAGTGGGGACTCACTTAATGGCCCCTTATGTGCTACGGAACACACGGACGTTAGGTTCATGTGACTACCGTTCGACTACGGAGTGTGCTAGCTCTTCGGCACCGAACGAAATGAGATACGCGTGATCGGTCACATCGCGGGTATCCGGGCGGGGTGAGAATCGTCGTCACCGGCGGGTCCGGCAACGTCGGCACCGCGCTGCGCCGCCACCTGGACTTCGAGGACGCCGCCGCCGACGTGCGCGCTCCGTCATCACTGCGCGAGGCGTTCCGCGGCGCCGACGTGGTGATCCACCTGGCCTTCGCGATCAAGCCCACCGACCACGCCACGAACGTCGACGGCACCGAGCATGTGCTCGCCGCGTGCGTCGAGGAGACCGTGGGCCACCTAGTCGTTGCCTCTTCGGTCGCGGCCTACGCGCCGGCGGAGCGCTGGGCGCGGGTCGACGAGTCCTGGGCCCTGACCGGTGTCGAGGGCAACGCCTACAGCGCGCACAAGGTGCGGCTGGAGGAGGCGCTGCGCCGCTATCCCCTGCCGCACAGCGTGATCCGGCCGTGCGGGATCGCGCAGGCCGCCGCCGCGCCGAAGATCCGCCGCTGGCTGCTGAGCCCGCTGCTCCCGCCGAAGCTGCTGCCCTTCCTGCCGATCCCGCTGTGGAACGACCTGCGCCTGCAGCTCGTGCACGCCGACGACGTGGCGCGCGCGATCGTCGCGATCGTGGAGCGCACGGCCCTGGGCGCCTTCAACCTCGCCGCCGAACCGGTCCTGACCGCCCCGATGATCGCGCGACTGGCCGGCGCCGGCCGGCTGCCGCTGCCGTACCCGGTGGTCGAGCGGCTCGCGGGGCTGACGTCGCGGCTGGGGGTGCAGCCGCTCACGCCGGAATGGGTCCGGATGGCCGACCAGGCGCCGCTCGTGCGGACCACACGAGCACACGAAGATCTGAAATGGTGGCCGGAACACGACGCGCGGGACGTGCTGCGTGAGGTCGTCACGGCAATGGGAGGACGTGCGTGAACGAGGTTGACGCGGTCGTCATCGGCTCCGGCCCGAACGGGCTGGTCGCCGCGACCCTGCTGGCGGACGCGGGCTGGGACGTGCTCGTGCTGGAGCAGCGCGAGACACCCGGCGGGGCCGTGACGTCGGCCGAGATCACCGCTCCCGGCTTCACCAACGACGTCTACAGCGCGTTCTACCCCCTGGGGCTCGGATCGCCGGTCATCGGCGCGTTGAACCTCGACGTGCAGTGGCAGCACGCACCGGCCGTGCTGGCCCATGTGCTGCCGGACGACCGCGTGGCACTGCTGTCCCGCGATGTCGACGTCACCGCGAAGTCCGTCGGCGCGTTCGCCCACTCCGACGCCGAGGCCTGGCAGGCCGCGTACGCCCACTGGCAGCGCGTCCGCGACGGCGTGCTGGAAGGCCTGCTGCGCCCGTTCCCCCCGGTGCGCGGCGGGCTCTCGCTGCTGCGCACGCTCGGCCTGGGCGACACGCTGCGGCTGACGCGGCTGCTGACCCAGCCGGTGCGCCGGCTCGGCGAGGAGCTGTTCTCCGGCGAGGGCGCCCGCGTGCTGCTGGCGGGCAACACGATGCACTCGGACCTCGGCCCGGACCAGGCCGGTGGCGCGGGCTTCGGCTGGCTGCTCGCCATGCTCGCCCAGGAGGTCGGCAACCCCGTGCCGCGCGGCGGGGCGGGCGAGCTGGCCGCGTCCCTGGTGCGCCGGTTCGGCGGACGGATCGAGACCGGCGCGAAGGTGACCGGCGTGCTGCACGCACGGGGTGTGGCCGTGGGCGTGCGTCTCGCCGACGGTTCCGTCGTGCGCGCACGCCGTGCGGTGCTGGCCGACGTCCCCGCGCCCAGGCTCTACCTGGACCTGATCGGCGGCGACGCGCTGCCCGCGAAGCTCGCGGAGGACCTTCAGCGGTTCCAGTGGGACGGCGACACGATCAAGGTCGACTGGGCGCTGTCCGGCCCGATCCCCTGGACCAACCCCGAGGCCGCGCAGGCGGGCACCGTCCACCTCGGCGGCGACGTCAACGGTCTCGCGAACGTCGCCCACGAACTGGCCTGCGGCAAGGTGCCGCGCAACCCGTTCATGATCCTCGGCCAGATGACGACGACGGACCCGACCCGCTCCCCCGCGGGTACGGAGGCGGCCTGGGCGTACACGCACGTGCCGCTGGGCGGCTCCTGGACGCCGGACCGGCTCAAGCGCCGCGCCGACCGCCTGGAGGTCATGATCGAGGAGCGCGCGCCCGGCTTCCGGTCCCGCATCGTCGGCCGCTCGGTGCTCGGCCCGGACGACATCGGGTCGGTCAACGGCGGCACGGCGGCGATCCACCAGCAGCTGGTCTTCCGGCCGGTGCCTGGTCTCGGCCGCGCGGACACCCCGTTCGACCGCCTCTACCTCACGGGCTCGTCGGCGTGGCCGGGCGGCGGCGTGCACGGCGCGGCCGGGGCGAACGCGGCACGGGCGGCGCTCGCGCGCTGGGGCGCGGCGGGCGAGCTCTACAAGACGATGATGAAGGGCCTGCACAAAGCCCTGTACTGAAAGGCTTTCTACCCGGAGCGGGCCAGCCTCCGGGTTCGGGACGCCCGCAGGTACCCCATCACCAGCGCCTCCAGGTCGGGATGCGCCGCCTCCCAGCCGGAAGGCGCGCTCCCGCCGCGCACCAGGGCGGTCGTCTGGCGGGACGTGTGCGAGGAGTCGACCACGACGCCGTCGGTCGCGAGGTCCAGCTCCGCCGGCCCGACCACGACGTGGTGGCCGGCGAGGACCTCCTCGATGTCGCCGGACACCTGCACGCGGCCCTCGTCCAGCAGCAGCAGGTGGTCGCAGACGTCGCCGAGGTCGGTGAGCAGGTGCGAGGACAGCAGCACGGTCGTGCCGCGCTCGGCGACGTCGGTCATGACGATCCGCAAAGTCTCGTCGCGCGCCAGCGGGTCGAGGTCGGACAGCGGTTCGTCCAGCAGCAGCACCTTCGGCAGGCGCCCCAGTGCCAACGCGATCGCGACCTGCGTGCGCGACCCGGACGACAGCGTGCGCACCTTCGCGTCCTTGTCCACGCCCGCGAGGAGGTCCAGCACCTCGTCGGCGCGCCGGGCCGACCACCGGTCGTTCATCGCGGCGCCCGCCCGCATCAACTCGCGGACGGTGAACTGGTCGTAGAGCGGCCTCTTCTGGGTCAGCAGCGAGACGTCCGGGTGCATCCGGCCGCGCACCGGTGTGCCGTGGACGCTGATCTCGCCGCCGGTGGGCCGCGCGAGCCCGGCGATCAGCGACAGCAACGTGCTCTTGCCCGCGCCGTTCGGCCCGACGAGCGCGGTCACGCTGCCCTCCGGCAACACGAACGAGCAGTCGTCGAGGGCCTTGGTGCGCCCGAAGTGCTTCGCGACGTTCTCCGCCCGCACCGGACTGGCGTTCATCGTGCTCCCAAGTCCACAGTGGACATCAGTAGTGCGTGCCCCGCACGTCGGTGTAGATCGCGTCGACCTCGTCGGCGGTGAGCCCCTCGCCGACCGCGCGGTCCATCCACTGCTCCAGGTCCTGCCGCAACGGCGCGTCCGCCTTCGCCGCGTCGGTGGCGAGCGAGGCCGTGACGAACGTGCCCATGCCGCGCCGGCCCTCGACCAGACCCTCGTGCTCGAGCTCGCGGTACGCCTTCAGCACGGTGTTCGGGTTGACCCTGGTGGCCTCCACCACCTCCCGTGCCGTCGGCAGCTTGTCGCCGGGTCCGAGCAGCCCCATCCGCATGGCCTGCTTGACCTGTGCGGCGATCTGGAGATAGGTGGACACCCCGGAGTGCCGATCGATGCGAAACTCGATCACGCCGCTCAGCATAGGTGCCCACCCGTCCACCCGAGGTCACACCTGCCTGCGCACGGCCCACACCGTGCCCAGCGCGAACAGCACCGCGAACCCCGCGAAGACCGACGCCTCCAGCAGGTGCAACGTCGTCGCCTGGTCGGCGGGGACGACGTCCGCGTACCGCTGCGCGAGCCCGTTCTCCCGGTAGCAGGCCGCGAAGTCCACGGCTCCCTGCGCGTCGCCCCGGCCCGCGCAGTTCATCATCGGCGTCGGGTCCGCGACCACCGCGCCCTTGGCGTCGAGGAACCCGGACTCGACCACGAGCGGGCGGCCGTCGAGGTCGCGGGTGCCGTCCAGGTCGTTCGAGATCACGCGGGTCGGCGTGACCAGGAACTCCCGCACGCCGCTGAGCACCACCCGTGCGGCGACGAACAGCCCGAGCGTCAGCGTCATCGCGACGAGCGTCCGCTTGAACAGCGCGCCCGTGACCATGCCGAGCGTGTAGGCGAAGAGCGTGTACGCGATCGGGGACACGCCCTGCGACTCGAAGGTCGTGAAGTAGAACTCCCCCGTCGCCAGCGGCCCGAGCTCACCGGCGACGTCGAGCCAGCTGTGCACGACGAGCTGGTAGACGAGCACCACGACGAGCGCGGGCAGTGCCGCGACGAGGAACTTGGTGGCCGTCCAGCGCGTCCTGCTGACCGACTGCGTGAACGCCAGCGTGTGCGTGCCCTGCTCGAACTCCCGCGCGAACAGCGGCGCGCCGACGAAGACGCCGATGAGCGCGGGTGCCGCGAGCACCGTGCCCTGGGCGATGTGCAGCTTGTCGAACCAGGCGTCCTGGAAGTCGTCCGCGGCCTTGCCGCGACAGGCGTCCAGGCCCCTCGCGACGCAGTCCGCGAGGTTGCCCGCCCGGACGTCCGCGATCGTTCCCGCCCGCCACAACAGGATGGCGGCGACGCTGACGACGAGTCCGGCGAAAAGCGTGATGAACACGGGCCGCTGCTGGCGCCACACGATCCACGTCATGCCGCCACCTCCGCGCGCATGTGGGCGAGCGCGAGCCGGCTCAGGGTCCCGTGCTGCGGATGCGCCGCCAGCAGCGCGCTGACGTCACCGGCGAGCCGCACCCGTCCGCCGGTCAGCAGCACCAGGTGGTCGCACACGTCCTCCAGTTCCGCGAGCACGTGCGACGAGAGCAGCACCGTGATGTCGTGCGCGCGGGACTCCTCCACGAGCGTCCGCAGCACGGTCTCGCGCGCGAGCGGGTCGAGGTCGGCGAGCGGTTCGTCCAGCACCAGCAACCGCGGCCGCTTCCCCAGTGCCAGCGCGAGCGCGACCCGCGTCCGCTGGCCGCCCGACAGCGTGCCGACCTTCGCCCCGAACGGCACGCGCGCCTTCTCGACCAGTTCCTCGGCGTACGCCTGGTCCCAGCCGGGGTTGGCGTCGCGGCCGTAGTGCAGCGTCTCGGCGACCGTGAACTGCGGGTACAGCGGCTTGGCCTGCGTCAGGTATGCCACCGAGGGGTGCATCCCACGCCCGTCCGGCACGTCGCCGAACACCGAGAGGCGCCCGGTCGTGGGCCGCAGCAGTCCGGTGATCATGCCCATCAGCGTGCTCTTGCCGGCCCCGTTCGGCCCGACGAGCGCCACGATCCGCCCGGCGGGGATCTCGAGCGCGCACTCGCGCAGCGCCCACCCCCGTGAGTACTTCTTCCCGAGGTCCTCGGCGAGGACCGGCGGGTGCTCCCTCTGACTCATGAGAGCAACCGTAGCACCCTTTCACTAGGTAACTAGTTAAAGGGTGTTGAACGCCCCTGGGCCAGCGCGTTCAGGCGCTGCAACGTCTCCTTGTTGCGCGGCACGAGCAGCGCGTCCTGCACGATCTTCGGCAGCAACGTCGTCGGCCCGCGCACCGCGCGCTCGGTCATCCGCACCTCGGTCAGCGACTCACCTCGCGGCCGCAGCGCGAACGAGATCCGCGCCGCCCCGACCGGCCACAGCCGCGCGTCGAGCTCCAGCAATTCGCCCGGCTCGCAGCGCACGACCTCGGTGGTGTCCTCGATGACCAACGGCCACGGGCCGACACTGTGATGGATGCGCGTACCGGTCTTGGGCCAGCCGGCGTCCACGTCGCGGATGTGCGACGCGCCCACCACCCAGCCCGCGTAGGACCAGCCGTCGGCGAGTACCGACCAGACGGCGTCGACGGGTGCTTCGACGTTCAGCGAGACCTCGGCCATGCCCTGGAGGTACCCGCGATTCAGGAGGCCATGCTTTGCCGGTACTCCGCGGCCTCCGGCTCGAGGACGTACTCGAGCATCTGCCCGGAGTGCTGCTTCAGCAGTTCGCGGACGTCCTCCGGCGTGGCGTAGAAGAACTCGCGCCGCATGTTGACCCGGTTGACGCGGCGGTCGGACAACGCCTGGTGCAGCTTGGTCTCCAGCGAGACCGCGTCGGGCGAGTAGTGCAGGATGTGGGTGTCGTAGCGGAACGGGACCGAAGCGTCCCCGAGCTCGAGCACGCGCTCCTCGGGGTGCAGCCGCCGCGTCATGCCGATCTTGACCATCTTCGGCCCGAACGCGCCCAGGTTGCTGATCACGTAGACGTAGCCGGCCCGGATGTTGGCCTCGCGCTGGTGCACGCCCTCGATGCCGGACACCACCTTGTCCAACTCGGACTGGAGCTCCTCCGCGGCGGCGACGTCCCCCTTGGCCAGCAACGCCGTTCGGACGTTCTCCAGGTGCTTGCGCTCCTTCTCGAGCTTCTCCAGCTCGCGGCGGAACTCGGCCTGCGCCTTCGCCTCCTCGCGCAGGCGCTCGCGCTCGGCGCGTTCGTCCTCCTTCTCCTCCTGCTTCTTCTGGAGGTAGTCGGCCGTGAGCTCGAGCTCGCGCATCCGCAGCGCCTCGTAGCGGTCGTCGATCGCGATGCTGAGCATCTTGCCGAGCTTCTCGATCGCCTCCGCCGCTTTGAGCAGCCTCTTCTTGGCCGCGTCGACGGAACCTGCCTTCATCACCCGGAGGCTGTTCTCGGCCTCGGAGTTGTACGAGCGCAGCATCAGCCTGCACCAGTCGGCGACCATCTTGGCGCCCTCCCGGCTCGAGCCGTTGAAGGTGAAGTTCGCGCTGCCGGTGACCGCGGTCTTGTTCTTGACCATCTGCTTCATCTCGTCCTGCACGCGGTCCAGCTCGCGCTTGTAGGCCTCGGCGTTGTCGAGCGGGTGGTGGTAGCGGAACACGCCGGCTTCCTGGAACAGCAGCTCGTCCGTGAACGGCACCAGCTGCTGCTTAGCGTCCGCGAGCTCGGCCCGAAGCCGGACCAGTCCCTGCTCGAACCCCGCCTTCTGCAACGCCAGCGCCTCGTCCTGCGCGCTCCGCTCGGCGGCCAGGGCAGCCGCGTGCGCCTGTCTCTCCCCGGCGAGCACGGCCTGGTGCGCCTGCCTCTCGCCGGCGTGCGCCTGCTGCAGGCCCACGAGTTCCGCGCGCAGGCGGTCGACCTCCTGGCGCACCTGCACGTAGTCGAGGCCGCCGATCTGCCGCAGGTGCCCGCTCAGCTGGTTCACCTGTGCCTGGAGCCCACCCGCGGCCTGTTCGAGCGACACGATCTTCTTCTGCTTGCTGCCGAACATCGGCGGGCTCCCTCGCTGCGACGACACGTACCGGCGTCATCGCGAGGCGGAACACGGCCGTTAGAGCGAACGGACAAACACACCCGAACGGACGATCAGGACGCGATCCGGCGCGTGCGCCGGGCCTCCGCCCTCCGCTGCAGGTGGTCGGCGGTCAGCTCCAGCTCGTACGCGCGCAGGGCCTGGTACCGCGGCGAGACGCGGAGTGCGAACATCCCGCTGAGGCGCTCGATCGCCGACGCCGCGCGGTCGAGCCTCCTCCTCGCCGCGTCCAGGCCGCCCGCCCGCAGCATGCGCAGGCAGTTCTCCGCCTCGCCGTTGTACGAGCGGAGCATCAGCGCCGACCAGTCCTCGACGAGCCTGCGGCCGGTCGCGTCCGATCCGTTGAAGGTGACCTGCCCGCCACCCTCGATCGCCGCACCGGTCTTGATCAGGGTCTTCATCTCGTCGTGGACGAGGTCGAGCTGCGCCTGGTGGTCCGCGACGGCGTCGGTGCGGAACACCCCTGCCCGCTGGAAGGTGAGTTCTTCCTTCAACGGCTGCAGTTCGGCGCGAGCGCTGGAGATCCGGTGCCGCAGCGCTACGAGTTCGGCACCGGCTCTGTCGACCTCTTCCAGCGCGTCGGTCTGCGCTGACCGGGCGTCACCGATCCGGGCGAGGAGTTCCTGCAGGCCTTCCACGGCCCGCTCCAGCTCAGCGATCCGGCGGTTCTTGCGCCCGAGCATGCTTACCTCCCCGAACAGCGACGAAAGGACCATGCCCGTTCCATCGCACGGAGGAATGCGTCGTTATCTACGACGCTATGCGCTCACACCATCGAGTGATCCGACGAAACGAACGAACCCTTCGGGGTCCTCGCTCGTGGCGGACTGCTGCAAGATCACGCTGGTCGCGCCTGCCGCAGCCACCTGCGACACCAGGTCCGTGACGAACGCGCGGTCGCGGGAGTCCGTCTCGACGTAGACGACCACCGGGTGCTCGCGGGTGGCGCTGACGGCCCGGACGCGGTCCAGGTCAGCCGACGCGTCGAGGATCGTGCCGTCGCCGACCTCGCCCGCGAGGTCGAGCGTCTTCTGGCCGAGCCCGCCGACGTAGATCGGCATCGGCGCGGCGGGCGGCCAGTCGAGCGCCACGCCGGTCAGCTTCACGTAGCGACCCTCGGTGGTGACGCGTTCGCCGGCCAGCAGCGCCTTCAACGCCTCGGTGTACTCGCGCAGCAACGTCAGCGGGGACGCCACCCGCGCACCGACCTGGCCCATCCAGTCCTGCACGCCGTGCCCGATGCCGATCGTGACGCGGCCGGGGAACAGCCGGTCGAGGGTCGCGGCCTCCATCGCGGTGATCGCGACGTTGCGCAGCGGCACGGGCAGCAGGCCGACGCCGACCTTGAGCCGCGAGGTCCAGGCCAGCGCCGCGGAGGCGCACGCGATGCCGCTCTCCAGGAAGCAGTCCTCCCACAGCCACAACGAGTCCACACCGGACTCCTCGGCCGCGAGGACGACGGATCGCAGGTTCTCCGGAGGGAGCTGGGGCCGGTAGACAGCGCCGAGTGTGGTCACCCGACAACTACTACCGGCCCCACCTCACTTCGGCAACAAGCTTCAGCAGCCGCAGTTGTGGTAGGTCACGTCCCAGTGGTTCGACTCGAGGTAGTAGATGTTGCCCGCGTTCGACTTCCACTTGTTCCCGCCGATGGACGAGAACTTGCTCTTGATGTAGTTCGTGACGCAGCTGGACAGCCGGTAGTCGACCTTGTAGCCGTTCCAGTGCGAGTAGGTGCCCGACGCGTGACCGGTCTCCGTGCCGCCGGTGATGGTCAGCGCGCAGCCCGACGCGCTCTTGAACGTCTTGGCGCCCGCGATGGTCGTCTGGTTGATCTGCTCGAACGAGGTGCAGTTCGGCCTGTTGCGGTCACTGCAGTTGCCGCTCGAGTCCCACGCGATGCCGGCGGCGCGGAGCTGCGCGGTCGCCTGCGCGTGGGCGTACTTGGCCGGGGCCGCCGACGCGACGGACGCGCCCATGACCAGAGCGGCGAACATCGCGACCACGGCTGCGATCGTGCGAACGAACATGTGCCTTCTCTCCTTAAGCCCAAGGTGCCGCGGACGCTAGGGAGAGCCGGTAAAGGAAGTCCTAAAACGGTCTTAGGCCGATCTTTGGCGCCTCAGTGGACAGTTCCGCCCGTCACCAACTGCAAGTCGATCGGAGCTACACCATGCGCATTCGCCACGCTCTTGCGGCGACCGCCCTCTCACTGGGGCTGCTCGGTGGCATGAGCGGCATCGCCCAGGCGGCACCGGAGGGTCCCGCCGAGCAGGAGATCGGCATCTCCGAGGTCCAGGCGGCGGCCGGGTACGGCGGTTCCATCAGCCGCACCGAGGTCATCAAGCGCGCCAAGGACTGGTGGGACCGCAAGGTCCCGTACAGCCAGTCCGCGTACGCCTGGGACATCAACAAGGGCAAGAAGTACCGCACGGACTGCTCGGGCTTCGTCTCCATGACGTGGAAGCTCACGACGAGCCGCAACACGCGCAACCTCGACGAGGTCGCCACGAAGATCTCGTGGGCGAGCCTCAAGCCGGGCGACATGATCCTGCGCAACGGCCACGTGAAGCTGTTCGAGAAGTGGGCCAACTCCGCCAAGACCTCCGCGTGGATCTACGAGGAGGGCAGCACGGCGACGGACATGGACCACGAGACCGTGTCGATCTCGTCGCTGAAGAGCGGCGGTTACGCCCCGTGGAAGTACAAGAAGATCACGGGCTGAGTGACGCGAGGCCCCACTGAGCCGGCCACTGGTGCACCTCTCCCCGCTCTCTGGTGCCCAGTCTCGTGAACAGGCCGGCGGCCTCCTCCCAGGAGCGGTCCGCGCCATCGACGTCCCCCAGACGGGCGTGGACCGCTCCGAGGTCGCGCAGCGTCCTGGCCCGCCACAACGGCAGGCTCAGGTCGTTCCACACCGGCAAAAGGCCGAGCAGCAGGACTCTCGCGCCCTCGTGGTCGCCCGCCGCCAGCCGCCACTCGCCGAGGGTGCGGCGCACGAGCGCCTCGCCGAACCGGTCGCCCACGTCGCGGCAGCCGTCCAGCGCCTGCTGGATCAGCGCCTCCGCCGGGTCGAGAACCCCTTTGCGCAGCAACACCTTCGCCCACGCCTGAGCGGTGTAGCAGGCGAGCAGCTCGTCGCCGGTGCCCGCGACCATCTCGTGGGCGCGCCGGACGTGGTCCTCGGCCTGGTCGAGCTCGCCGCGGGCCCGGTGCACGAGGCCGATCCCGCGGGCCGCCAGCGCCTCACCACGCCGGCTGCGCGCTCTGCGGTAGATCGCCTCCGCGTGGCGCAGCGTGCCGAACGAGCCCTCGTCGTCGCCCAGTTCCCGTTTGATGGAGCCGATTCCGTACAGCGCGTGCGCCTCGCCCTCGAGGTCCGTGCCCGCCAGCAGCACGCGAGCTCGGTCGAGCGCCTCCAGCGCGCACGGGTACTGGCCCAGGTCCCGGCACACCATGCCGATGCCGTTCATCGCGACGGCCTCGCCGCGCTGGTCCCCCAGGCCCACGAACAACGTCTGCGCCGTGTCGAACCACGACCGCGCCTGCTCCAGGTTGTCGCGCTTGTAGTGCATCTGCCCGAGGCTGCACCGCAGCACCGCCTCCAGCCGCACGTCCCCCGCCCGCCACACGGCCTCCAGCGCCGCCGTGTGCGTGCGCTCCCAGGCCTCGTAACGGTTCCTGAGCCCGAACCACGCGAACACCAGCACCTCGGCCAGCTGGCACGCCATCTCCGCGAGGCCCAGCTCCGCCGCGCGTTCCACGAGCCTCGTCAGCAACGGCTCCTCGCGCGCGAACCAGGCGTCCTTGTCGGTCGGGCGCGCCGCGGACGTGACCACGCCCAAAGAGTCCTGCATGCGCGGCACGGCGAGGAAGAGCTGTTCGGTCAGGCCATCCACAGTGGACAGTGCGGCGACGACCGCGCGGCGCACGACGTCCTCGCGGTCCTGCCGCGCGTCCTCGGCCTCGGCGAGCTCGCGGGCGTGCAGCCGCACCAGCTCGTGCATCCGGTACCGCGCGCTGCCGATCACGTCGAGCAACCGCGCGTCGACGAGCCGGTCCAGCACGTCCTCGTCCAGCAGGTGCGCCCACAGGAAGCTCGGCACCTCGGGCAGCCCGAGGAAGCCGAAGATCCGGTACGCGCGGCGGGCGTGGTCGTCGAGCGCCCGGTAGGTGAGCTCCAGGCCGGCCCGCACCGCCAGGTCGTCCGCGACGAGCTCGTCGAGCCTGCTGCGTTCGTCCGCGAGCCTGCGGACCAGTTTGGACACCGGCCAGTGCGCCCGCCCGGCGAGCCGCGCGCCGGTGATCCGCACCGCGAGCGGCAGGTAGCCGCACAGCCGCGCGACCTCCTGCGCCTGACCGGGTTCCGCGGCCACCCGGTCGTCGCCGAGGATGCGCGCGAGCAGCGTGACGGCCTCGTCACTGCCGAGCACGTCCAACGGGATCCGGCGCACGCCTTCGAGCCCGCAAAGCCTGCTGCGGCTCGTGATCAGCGTCAGGCAGCCGGGACTGCCGGGCAGCAGCGGCCGGACCTGCGAGACGCTCGTGACGCCGTCCAGCACGATCACCACGCGCCGCCCGCTGACCGTCGCCCGCCACAGCGCGGCCCGTTCCTCGGCGGACTCCGGGATCCGTTCGCTCGGCACGTCCATGGCGCGCAGCAACGCGTCCAGCGCGCCGGACGGCGAGTGCAGGTCCACGAACAGCTGGCCGTCCGGGTAGCGGTCGGCGAGCCGGTGCGCCGCGTGCACGGCGAGCGCGGACTTGCCGACGCCCGCCGGTCCCTCGATCCACCACACGCCGCCGTCGCCGTCGAGCAGCCGGGACAGCTCGCGGTCGCGCCCGGTGAAGTCACCCGCGTCGCGCGGCAGGTAGTTGCGGCGGCTGTCCCGCGCGCCCTCCAGCACGTCGCGGTAGAGCTGCTGCAGCTGCTCGCCGGGCTCGACCCCGAGCTCGTCGACGAGCACCTTGCGCGTCTCCCGGAACACCCGCATGGCGTCCGCGCGCCGCCCGGCCCGCGCGAGTGCCGTCATGAGCTGCCCGCGCAACCGTTCGGCCAGCGGGTACTCGGCGACGAACGCCCCGAGCCGGTCGACGAGCTCGGCGTGCCGGCCCAGCGCCAGCCCGGCGTCGACCCAGGCCTCGGCGGCCGCCAGCCGCTGCACGTCGAGCGTCTGCGCGAACACCACCGGCGCGCCGCGCCAGAGCTGCAGGGCCTGGTCGAGGACGTCGGCCCTGACCTTGAGGTCGGCCTCGTCGCCCGCCCTGGCCACGAGCCGCCGGAACGCGTGCAGGTCGACGCTCTCCGGTTCGGCGTTGAGCACGTACCCGGCCGCGCGGTGCTCGACCGGCAGCCCGGCCCGACGCAGGCTCGAGATGTGCACCTGGAGCGACTTGCGCGCCTGCGGCGGCGGCTCCTCGCCCCAGATCAGGTCGATGAGCCGGTCGACGGGCACGACCTTCCCGCACTCGACGGCCAGGACGGCCAGGATCTGCGCGGGTTTCGGCGGTACCGGCGGTTCGACCGGCCCTAGAATCCTGACCTCCACTGCGCCCCCACAGCGTTGAAGATTCACCGACTTCTGCACGGCATTGTCAGATTTTGACGCAGCCCGGCTTTCCGGGGTTCCACTTCTGGGTGAATGCACTCGAACGGACGCAGATCTGGATGCAACCAGACCAGACCACACTACGTCCAGCCCACTTTCAGTGGGCATGAATGTGAACTTTTGTTTCGTTTCTACAGACTGGCCCGGAGCCTTCCGAACTCTTCCGCGAGCGCCGGCAACTGCCAGTGCGCGTTCAACCCGCTCGGATTGGGCAGGATCCACACCCGAGCACCCCCCACGGTGTCCGACTGCGGCCCGACCTGCGCTTTCTTGCGGTCGAACGCCGCACGGTACACCGTCACGCCGAGCACCGCGAGAACCTTCGGCGAATAGGTCTCGACTTTTTCGGCCAGCTCGATCGCACCCCGATGCATTTCGTCAATTGTTAATTCGTCGGCCCGTGCGCTGGGCCGGGCCACGACGTTCGTGATGCCGAGACCGAGATCGAGGAGCTTCTCCTGCTCGGCGGGCGCGAACTGGGACGGCGTGAAACCGGACAAATGAAGTGCGGGCCAGAACCGGTTTCCGGGCCGGGCGAAGTGGTGTCCGGTGGCCTCGGAGACGAGGCCGGGGTTGATTCCGCAGAAGAGCACGCGCAGGCCGGGCTTGATCACGTCCGCAATCACGTGGCCCAGCCTACGGTGGTGCCGTGACCGCCCGCCCGATCCTCTTCCTCGACGTGGACGGCCCGCTGCTGCCGTTCGGCGACGGCGTGCCCGGCACCCCGGGTCTCGCCAGCCTCGACCCCGCGCACGGCGAGTGGCTGCGCGCCCTGCCGTGCGAGCTGATCTGGGCCACAACGTGGATGGACGAGGCCAACGAGCACATCGCGCCGCTGCTCGGCCTGCCGCCGCTGCCGGTCGCCACCTGGCCGGACGACGAGGAGCCCGAGCACGGGCTGCACTGGAAGACCCGCGGGCTGGTCGCGCTCGCGGGCACCCGGTCGTTCGCCTGGGTGGACGACGAGATCGGCGAACGGGACCGGGCCTGGGTCGCCGAGCACCACGGCCACGCCCTGCTGCGCCGGATCGACCCGCGCCACGGCCTCACCGACGCCGACTACCTCGAGCTCGACGGCTGGCTGCGCGGGAACCAGGAGGTGTCCGACGGGCGCGTCCGGTAGGGGGCGCGTCCGGTAGGGGCGCGGACGGTGTCGCCGCGACGGCCTCACACCGAACGCCGTCCACGGCTCCGTTGGCCGCCACCAGCGCCCGACGGAGCCGCCGCTCAGGCTTCCGCCGGCACGCGCGGACGCGGCGTCCACATCGTGTACCCGGCCCGCCGCGCGTCCTCCGGCGAGTGAAAGAACGCGTCCCCCTTCATCCGCTTGTAGTACGGCGACTCCGGCGTGTGGAACATCATCGTGCGCGAGTTCGCCTTGATCGCGGGCACGGCGGCGGCGGGCTCCTCCAGGATGGTCAAGGACGCCTCGGCCGGCGGCTGCTCGCGCGAGCGCATGGTCAGCCACGTCAGCAGGACGCCCGCGAGGAACGCGCCCGCGCACAGCAGGAACATCTGCAAGAAGAACCCGAACAACGAACGGCTCCTAGCTGGTGGTCGTGAAGTCCTCGTCGACGCGCAGTCCGGGGGCGGCGGCGCGCAGGGCGTCGCTCAGCGCGCCCGCGCCCTCGTCGTCCTCGACGCGCGCCGAGGCGGTCAGGTGGCCGGCGCGCACCACACCGGTGAACTCGGTGACGCCGCGGCCGAGCACGGCGGCCAGCAGCGACGCGGCCACCTCGGGCGGCACCGGCAGGCGTTCGCCCGCGTCGGGGGTGACCAGGTCGGTGATCCGGTGCGCGGTCAGCGCGCGGACGGCGTCCACGAGCTCCTGGCGCTCCCCCGCGGAGACCGCGGTGCCCGCCAGCACGACCTCCGAGGACCGCACCGCGAACACCAGCTGGCCGGACGGCGCCAGGGGGTACGCCGCGAGCCCCACCGTGGCCAGCAAGGCCGGCACGACGAGCGCACCGACGACAACGCGTTGCGGCAACTGCACGCGCTTGGACTATCCCATCGGGCCGACCGGGTGCCACCAGCGTCCGCCGAACCCGCAGGACGGGACACCCGAATTCACTCGATAGTGGACACCACGACGGGCTCGCCGTCCGCTACGAGCCGCCAGTCCGAGCCGGTGAACTCGGCCGGGTCGAGCACGCCCGCCGCCTTTACCCAGTCGATGAGGAGCTGCCGGATCTCCTGCTGCTGGTTGTGCAGCACGGGTGCGGACGCGACGTGCGGGAAGTCGCCGCCGCCCGCCTGCCGGTAGTTGTTCACGGCCACGGCGAACTCGACCGAGTCCGGCACCGGCCGTCCGTCGTAGGACAGCCCCACGATCCGCGACCCCACCGGCTGGGCGATGTCGATGTCGTACGTCAGCGGCGCGGTCAGGCCGTGGGCGATGTCGAAGTTGTAGTCCGGCACGTCGGCCGAGACCTCGGCGGCGGTGAACGGTCCGGCAGACGACACCTGGGCGAAGTACCGGGCCGACTCCTCCAGGAAGTCGCGCAGCTGCGCGCCGGTCATCCGCACGCCCACCAGCGTGTTGTCGAAGATGTAGAGCCCGGCGACGTCCCGGATGGACACCTCGCCCGCCGGGATCGCGGCCGCCCGGTTGAAGGGCGCGCACAGCGACAGCACCGGCAGCGAGGTGGACTTCGCGAGCTCCAGCGCCTGCACGTGGTTGATGAACCGCAGCGCGGGCGTGTCCTCGAACCGCGACCGCGCGGCCGACATCGCCGCCGCGCACGTCCCGACCCGCGCGTTCACGTACGACACGACCTTCTCGTGGTCGTGCCGCAGCAGCCGCACGATCCGCGGGTCCTCCGCCACCGACGCCGACGACAGCACCGACGAGCGCGACGCCACCAGCTCCCAGTGGCCTTCGTGCTCCAGGTCGAACTCCATCACCGACAGGCGCTTGCCCCAGTACAGCGGCTCGGTCAGCAGCACCGGCCGCCCCGTCACCTTGTTCACGACGGTCCGCGCCGGGATCTCCACGTGCGCGTGCCCGACCAGGATCGCGTCGATGCCCGGCACGGTCTCCGCCACGAGCTCGGCGCAGTTCTCCGGGAACGGCACCTGGTCCCCCAGCGAGGACGACAGGTCGGCGCCGGAGTGCGCCACCACGATCACGAGGTCCGACCGGCGGCGGATCTCCGGCACCCAGTGCAGCGCCTGCTCCACCAGACCGGGGAAGGTCAGCACGCCCTCGACGTGAGAGCGGTCCCACACCGCGATGCCGGGGTTGGTCAGTCCCAGGATCCCGACCCGCAGCGGCTCGCCGCCGGTGCGCCACAACGTCTTCACCACGTACGGCGGGAAGGCGGGCAGCCCGGTCTCGACGTCGAGCGCGTTCGCCGCCAGCAACGGGAAGTCGAGCTGCCGTTCGAACGTGCGCAGCACCGCCAAGCCGTAGTTGAACTCGTGGTTGCCCAGCGCGGCGGCGTGGTAGCCGATGGCGTTCATCGCCGCGGCCATCGGGTGCGGGTGCACGCCGCGCGTGATCGGCTCGACCTTCGCGTAGTAGTACGCGAGCGGGGTGCCCTGGATGGTGTCGCCGGCGTCGAGCAGCAACGTCCGGTGCCGGCCCACGGCCGCCCGCACGTCGTTGACCAGGGTGGAGATCTTCGCGAGCCCCACGTCGTCGTGCGCGTGGTCGTCGAACTCGCGGTTGAGGTAGTAGTCCCAGTTGAACAGGTTGCCGTGCAGGTCCGTCGACCCCATCACAGTCAGTGTGAACGTGCGCACGCCGCTCACCTCCGGTTGTGGTCGGGCTGATCACCCGACCATAACCGCTCACACTTGACCCCAAATCACCTCGTGGGAGGGGCCTGCCCGTTCCGCTGGCCGCGCTGACCAGGCTCGACGACGCTGGAGGCGACGGACTTGCCGTCTTCTGTGGTGGCGATCACCGTCACGGTGTCCCCCTTCTCGACACCTTCGGCCACGGTGTCGGCGTCGATCACGTACGTCTTGGTGTAGCCGTCGGTCGACTTCACCTCGACGGAGGTGTCGCTGATCGCGGTGACCTCACCGGTCTGGAACTCGCCGTGGGTGGTGTCGCCGGTGCCGAGGCCGAAGCGCATGCCGCCGCCCATGCCGTCCGGCGGGGCGCCGCCCATGCCGCCGGGTCCCATGCCCCCGGCGCCGGTCTGCTGGTTCGTGCCGCTCGCGGCGTAGATCGCGACGCCACCGGCTCCGGCGATCGCGACGGCGATGGCCACGGCCGCCACCGTCTTCTTCGCGGTCCACGCCGGGCGGGCCGCCGGCTCTGCGGCGGGCTGGGGTGCGCCCCACTCCGGGGCCTGTTGTTCGGTCATGACGACCACCGTGGCGGCGCCACCTGTGCCGAACCTGTGTGCGCCGTAGGCCTGAGCTGTGGGCACCGCTCACAGGTGGTACACAGACTTCGCGTTCACGATGGGAGCCATGCGCGCGATGAAGACCGAACTCCGCCGGCCCGACGGACAGCCCGTGCGGGTGCTCGTCGTCGACGACGAGTCCACCCTGGCCGAGCTGATGTCGATGGCGCTGCGCATGGAGAAGTGGGACGTGCGCACGGCCCTCGACGGCACGACGGCGGTGCGGACCGCGCGCGAGTTCCGGCCCGACGTCGTGGTGCTCGACGTGATGCTGCCCGACTTCGACGGCTTCGAGGTGCTGCGCAAGATGCGCGCGGAGGCGCCCACGCTGCCCGTGCTGTTCCTGACGGCCAAGGACGCCGTGGAGGACCGCATCGCGGGTCTCACCGCGGGCGGCGACGACTACGTCACCAAGCCGTTCTCGCTGGAGGAGGTCGTGCTGCGGTTGCGCGCACTGCTGCGGCGCACCGGCGTGACCGACGCGGACGCGGGCACGCGGCTCGTCGTCGGCGACCTGTCGCTGAACGAGGAGACCCGCGAGGTCGAACGCGGCGGCACGTCGATCGACCTGACCGCGACGGAGTTCGAGCTGCTGCGCTACCTGATGCGCAACCCTAAGCGCGTGCTGAGCAAGGCCCAGATCCTGGACCGCGTGTGGAGCTACGACTTCGGCGGCCAGGCGAACATCGTCGAGCTCTACATCTCGTACCTGCGCAAGAAGATCGACGCCGGGCGCACCCCGATGATCCACACGATGCGAGGCGCCGGATATGTCCTCAAGCCTGCGACCTAGAACCCTGCGGGCCCAGCTCGTCTCGGGCCAGATCGTCCTGCTCACCGCGCTGTGCCTGGTGATCGGCGGGATCTCGGTGCTCGCGCTGCACGCGTTCCTGATGAACAACCTCGACCGCGAGGTCACGACGCTGCGGCCCGGACCGCCCGGCCAGCAGTACGGCCCGCCCGGCATCAACGCGCGGATCTTCCCCGACGGCAGCATCAGCGGCTCGATCGAGCTGCCCGGCTGGGAGTCGCCGCGGCTGCTGACCGACGACGAGCGCCGGGTCCTCGCGGCCACGCCGTCGGGCGTGCACACGGTCGACCTCGGTGAGGCCGGCGAGTTCCGGGTGGCCACCGACCCGCGCGGGATCAAGGGCCTGCCGCTGTCCAACGTCACCGACATCGTCTGGCAGATGGTCTGGATCCTCGCCGGGCTGATCGTCGCGGGCGCGGCGGCGGTCGCGCTGGCGGGCCGGGTGATCGTGCGGCGCGCGCTCGTGCCGCTCGACCGCGTGGCCGAGACCGCGACCCGCGTCTCCGAGCTCCCGTTGCACGAGGGTGAGGTCGCGCTCGCCGAACGCGTGCCGGAGGAGGACACCGATCCGGCCACCGAGGTCGGCAAGGTCGGCCTCGCGCTGAACAAGATGCTCGGCCACGTCGACCAGGCCCTGAAAGCCCGGCACGACAGCGAAACGCGCGTGCGCCAGTTCGTCGCCGACGCCTCGCACGAGCTCCGCACGCCCTTGGCCGCCATTCGCGGGTACGCCGAGCTGACCCGCCGCACTGACGCGGACCTGCCGCCCGAGGTCACGCACGCGATGAGCCGGGTCGAGTCCGAGGCGCTGCGGATGACGTCGCTGGTCGAGGACCTGCTGCTGCTCGCCCGTCTCGACGCCGGCCGCCCGCTGGAGAGCGAGGCCGTGGACCTGTCGCGGCTCGTGCTGGACGTCGTCGGCGACGCCCGGATCGCGGGCCCGGACCACGGCTGGAAGCTCGCGCTGCCGGAGGACCCCGTCACGGTTCCCGGTGACGTGCAACGACTCCACCAGGTGCTGGGCAACCTGCTGTCCAACGCCCGCGCGCACACCCCGCCGGGCACCACCGTGACCACCGGCCTGTCCGTCCACAACGGACGCGTCGACCTGAGCGTCACCGACGACGGTCCCGGCATCCCGGCGGGCCTGGAGGTCTTCGAGCGGTTCGCGCGCGGCGACTCGTCGCGCTCGCGGGCCGCGGGCAGCACCGGTCTCGGGCTGTCGATCGTGGCCGCCGTGGTGGGCGCGCACGACGGCGAGGTGTCCGTGGAGAGCCGTCCCGGCCGCACCACGTTCACGGTCTCGCTGAAAACGTCTCCGGACACAGGTCGTTCACAGCAAGGGCACACGACCCACCCAGGCTAGGCCGCGACTCTCGTCGCATGAGACGAGAACGCCTGGCGCTGGCGGTCCTGCTGATCGCGACCGGCGCGCTGTACCTGTGGCGGCTGGGGGACTCGGGCTGGGCCAACGCCTACTACTCCGCGGCCGCGCAGGCCGGTGCGACGAGCTGGAAGGCCTGGTTCTTCGGCTCGTCGGACGCCTCGAACGCGATCACCGTGGACAAGACTCCCGCCTCGCTGTGGGTGATGGGTCTGTCCGCGCGGCTCTTCGGCGTCAACGCGTGGAGCATCCTGGTGCCGCAGGCGCTGATGGGCGTCGGCAGCGTCTGGTTGCTGTACGCGACGGTGCGCCGCTGGTTCTCCCCCGCCGCCGCGCTGATCTCCGGCGCGGTGCTCGCGCTGACCCCGGTCGCGGTGCTGATGTTCCGCTTCAACAACCCGGACGCGCTGCTGGTGCTGCTGATGATCGCGGGTGCCTACTGCGTGACCCGCGCGGTCGAGAAGGCCAGTCCGCTGTGGCTCGCCTGGGCCGGCGTGGCCATCGGGTTCGGCTTCCTCACCAAGATGCTGCAGGCGTTCCTGGTGCTGCCCGCGTTCGCGCTGGTCTACCTGATCGCCGCGCCCACCACGATCGGCCGCAAGGTCCTGCACCTCACCGGTGCGCTCGGCGCGATGATCGTCGCGGGCGGCTGGTGGATCGCCGCCGTGGAACTGACGCCGGACCGGCCCTACATCGGCGGCTCGCAGACGAACAGCGTGCTCGAACTGACGCTGGGCTACAACGGTCTCGGCCGCCTGACCGGAGACGAGGTCGGCAGCGTCGGCGGCGGCCGCGGCTGGGGCTCGGCCGGCTGGAGCCGACTGCTGGGCGCGGAGATGGGCAGCCAGATCGCGTGGCTGCTGCCCGCGGCGCTGGTGCTGCTGGTCGCCGGGCTGTGGCTGACGAAGGGCCGCGCCCGCACCGCGCTCGCGCTGTGGGGCGGCTGGCTCATCGTCACGGCCGCGGTCTTCAGCTACATGAACGGGATCATCCACTCCTACTACACCGTGGCGCTGGCCCCGGCGATCGCCGCCGTCATCGGCATCGCCGCCACCGAACTGTGGGAACGCCGCAGCGAACCCGTCGCGGCAGCCGTGCTCTCCGGCTCGGTCGCCCTGTCCGCGCTGCAGTGCCACGTGCTGATCAACGAGTTCTCCACGGCCGTCGCGGTGCTCGTGCTGATGGCGGGCCTGATCGCCGCGGTCGGCCTGGTGCTGTCGCTGCGCTGGGCCATCCCGGTCGCGCTGATCGCCGCGTTGCTCGGCCCCACCACGTACTCCTTCGCCACCGTCACCACCCCGCACACCGGCGCGCTGCCGGTCGCCGGTCCGTCGAGCGGCCGGATGGGCGGCATGGGCGGCGGCCTGCTCGACGCCACCACGCCGGACGACGAGGTCGTGGCCCTGCTGCGGGACGACGCGGGCAGCTACCGCTGGGTCGCCGCGACCATCGGCTCCAACAACGCGGCCGGACTCCAGCTCGGCAGCGGCCTGCCGGTGATGGCGCTCGGCGGCTTCAACGGCACCGATCCCGCGCCGACGCTGGCGGAGTTCCAGGAGATGGTCCGAAGTGGACAGATCCACTACTACGTCGCGGCCGGTCGCATGATGCAGGGCGAGACCGGCAGCGACGCCGCACACCAGATCGGTGACTGGGTCGCCGAGAACTACACCGCCACCACCGTCGGCGGTGCCACCCTCTACGAACTGGACGCCTCATGACCACTCTCGACGTGGTGATCCCGGTCTACAACGAGGAACGCGACCTGCCGAGGTGCGTCGACCGGCTGCTCACCGAGCTCCCGGGACTCCTCCCGCACGACTTCCGGATCACCGTGGCGGACAACGCGAGCACCGACCACACGCTGCGGATCGCCGAGAACCTGGCGCGCGTGCACGACCAGGTGCGCGTCGTCCACCTCCCGGCCAAGGGCCGCGGCGGCGCGCTCAAGGCGGTGTGGTCGGTGTCGGACGCGGAAGTGCTGGCGTACATGGACGTCGACCTCTCGACCGACCTGCGCGCGCTGTCCCCGCTCGTCGCGCCGCTGCTGTCCGGGCACTCCGACCTCGCCATCGGCAGCCGGCTCGCGCACGGCGCCCGCGTCGTGCGCAGCACCAAGCGCGAGGTGATCTCCCGCTGCTACAACAGGGTGCTGCGCGCCAGCCTGCGCACGCACTTCAGCGACGCGCAGTGCGGGTTCAAGGCGATCCACACCCGTGCCGCGCACCGGCTGCTCCCCCTCGTCGAGGACACCGGCTGGTTCTTCGACACCGAGCTGCTCGTGCTCGCCGAACGCGCCGGTCTGCGCGTCCACGAGGTCCCCGTCGACTGGGTCGAGGACCCGGACTCGAGCGTCGACATCGTCGCCACCGCACTGGCCGACCTGCGCGGCATCGCGCGGTTGCGCCGCTCCACGCCGGCCCTGCCGGTCACCGCACCGGAAAGGGTCACGGCATGACCGCCACGCTCGCTCCCACCCCTGTCGCCGCGCCCGCGCCGAAGGCACCGCGCGACACGAAGACCCTGCACCGCATCGGTTTCTTCGCGCTCCTGGCCGGTACCGCCGTGCTGTACCTGTGGAACCTCACGGCGTCCGGCTACGGCAACGAGTTCTACGCGGCGGCCACGCAGGCCGCGTCGCAGAGCTGGAAGGCGTTGCTGTTCGGGTCGCTCGACCCCGGCAACACGATCACGGTCGACAAGCCGCCCGCGTTCCTGTGGGTGAGCGGCCTGTTCGCGAAGGTCTTCGGCTTCTCCAGCTGGACGGTGCTCGCCCCGCAGGCGTTCGAGGGCGTCGCGGCCGTGGGGTTGTTGTACGCCACGGTGAAGCGCACCTCCGGCCCGACGGCCGCACTGTTCGCGGGCGCCGCGTTCGCGCTGACCCCGGTGGCCACGCTGATGTTCCGGTTCAACCTGCCGGACGCGCTGCTGGTGCTGCTGATGGTCGCGGCCGCCTACTGCACGGTGCGGGCGTTGGAGAAGGCGAGCCCGCTGTGGCTCGCGCTGGCCGGTGCCGCGATCGGCTTCGCGTTCCTCACCAAGATGTTGCAGGCGTTCCTGGTGCTGCCCGCCCTCGCGCTGGCCTACCTGATCGCCGCGCCGACGTCCCCGCTCAAGCGCCTGCTGCACCTGCTCGGCGCCGGGCTCGCGGTCGTCGTCTCGGCCGGGTGGTTCATCGCGCTGGTCGACCTCTGGCCCACGTCCAGCCGCCCGTACATCGGCGGGTCGACGAACAACTCCTTGTGGGAACTCGCCATCGGGTACAACGGTCTCGGCCGCATCTTCGGCAACTCCGGCGGTGGTCCCGGCGGGGGCGGAATGGGCGGCAACGGCAACATCGGCTTCGGCGGGGAAACGGGCATCACCCGGTTGTTCGGCGCCAGCATGGGTCCCGAGATCTCCTGGCTGCTGCCCGCCGCGCTGATCGGTCTCGGCGCCGGGCTGTGGTTCCTGCGTCGCGCTCCCCGCACCGACCGCACCCAGGCGGCGCTGGTGGTCTGGGGCGGCTGGGTGCTCGTGAGCGGCGCGGTGTTCAGCTTCATGAGCGGCATCACGCACCCCTACTACACCGTCGCACTGGCCCCCGCGATCGCCGCCGTCGTCGGCATCGCCGGTGCCGAGCTGTGGCGCGGCCGCGGGCACTTCCCGGCGCGGATGGCGTTGACCGCGATGGTCGCGGCGACCGGCGTGTGGGGCTTCATCCTGCTCGACCGCACCCCGGACTGGACGCCGTGGCTGCGCTGGGTCCTGCTGGCCGTGGCCGCGGTCGCCGTGCTCGCGCTGGTGTTCGGCGTGAACCGCCGCTGGCTCGCCGGAGTCCTGGTGGTCGCGGCTCTGCTCGGCACGTCCGGCTACGCGTTCGCGACCGCGGCGACCACGCACGCGGGCTCGATCCCGTTGTCCGGCCCGCGGTCCCAGCAGGGCGCCGGGATGGGCATGCGCGAGGGTTCGTCGTCCTCGGAGGTCGTGCAGCTGCTCAAGGCCACCGACACCGAGTGGGCCGCGGCCACGACCGGTGCGCAGAGCGCCGCGTCGCTGCAACTCGCGTCCGGCCGGTCGGTGATCGCGATCGGCGGCTGGAACGGCAGCGACCCCGCGCCGACGCTCGACGAGTTCAAGGCGCTCGTCGCCGCCGGGAAGGTGCACTACTACGTCGAGGGCGGCCGGGGCGGCGGTCCCGGTGGCGGCAGCGGCGACATCGGCGAGTGGGTCGCGGCGACCTTCACGGCCACCACGGTCGGCGGGCAGACGCTCTACGACCTGACGACGGGCTGAACCTCGGGGACGCCGGCCGGGAACACCTCGGCCGGCGTCTCGTCGTGCCACAGCAACGGCACCAGGTCAGCACCCCGCCGGAACAGCCACGGGATCCCCTTGAGCGCCAGCCACGCGACGTGGTGCCACACCGTCAGCTCGCGCCCGCCCGAGCACTCCAGGCTCACCTCGCCGAACGGGTGCCCCACCGCGCGGAACTCCGCCGCGAACGCCCGCGCGAGCATCCGGTGCCCGCGCTCGGACGGGTGCAGCCGGTCGACCGCCCACGTCTCCAGCTCGTACGCGCCGGGCATCGTGTGCAGGTCGACGCACCGCACGCCGTGCCGCGCCACCACGACGTCGACGACCCGGTTGTACTCGTCGATGCGGTCCTTGAGCACCCGCCGCAACCTGCCGGGCAGCTTGAACACGCGGCCCTGGTCGTGGAAGCGCACGGTCACCACGGACGCGCCCGCGGCCGTGAGCTCGCGGCAGACGTGGTCGAGGTCCTCGTGCATCCGCCGCACGGAGAAGTCCGACCTCAGCGTGTCGTTGACGCCCGCGATGACGACGGCGACGGAGGGCTTGTCGCGCAACGCCCGCGGCAGCTGGAAGCGGCGGACGTCGGCCAGGCGGGCGCCGGAGACGGCGTGGTTGCGGTAGCCGTGGTCCGCGTAGGCGGAGGAGAGGATCGGGCCGAAGCCGCGCCACCCGCCGGGCACGAGGTCGCCGATCCCGACCGCTGTCGAGTCACCGAGTAACACCAGCACGCACGTCAGGATCGACTCGCCCGGTGATCCGGGAATGACCGCGCGGGAACGGTTCAGCGAAATGCTGGGTAAAGCGGGAGTTCGAGCACCTCGGGGCCGTAGCGCTCGGTCAGCGCCTCGATCACCGCGTCGGCGTGCTCCACGACGGTCTTCTCGCCGAGGATCACCGCGTCGGAGCGCAACCGCAGCCACCGGCCGGTCAGCACGACGCTGCGCGGCGGCGCGTTGTCCGCGGTGGGCATGGGCTTCGACATGGCCCGCCAGGTCGCGAGCCAGACCCACAGCAGCTGGGCCTCGAGCAGTCGCGGTAAGAGGACCGCGTCGTCGTCCATCTCGGGCCACACCGACCCGACCTCCGCGCGCCAAGCGGCGACCATGGCCTCGGACATGCCCGGCGGCAGACCCCACCCGCACCAGCAGGACGGGAACGGCACGCGCAGCGCGGCCGCGTCGAACACGATGTCGCGGACGCAGCCGCCCTCGAAGTCGACGAACCGGACCCCGCGCGAGGTGACCAGGTGGTTGTCCGGACAGGACGTCGACGGGCTGAAAGCCCGGCGCCGCGAGGTGCTGAACGCCCGTGCGGCCCCGGCGGCGAACTCGACCGCGTGGGTCGACGTGGTGATGCCCAGGGTGGACTCGAGCAGCGCCGGTAACCCGGCGATCGCCGCGTGCACGTCGACCGCGATCGGGTCCTGGCAGCACTGCGCGCCGGCCCGGCGCATCAACGCGTCGAAGTCCGCGTCCCGGCCCGCCGTCGTGGCGTGCAGCCGGCCCATCGCGTGGGCCCACGACAGCAGCCCGCGTTCGGCGGCGCGCGCGTCCTTGGCGTGCAGCTTCTCGGACAGCCTCGGCGCCCGGCCGAGGTCCTCCAGCACGACGAGCCGCGAGGCCGCGTCGTGGGCGAACAGTTCCGGGGTGGCGCGTTCCTCGGCGGGCAGCGCCGTGAGCAGCTGGTGGCTGACGGCCTCGTGCGCCCACGGATCGCGGTCGCCGGTGCCCTCGGGGTAGCGCTTCACGACCAGCGTGCGCGGCATCGAGAACGGCGAGGAGGCGACACGCACGCGGATGACGACGGAACGACCGGTACCCCCGAGAGCCTCGGGGTCCGCGAGGCGCACCTGTGCGCCCAGTCGTTTGGTCAGTACCCGCTCAGCCGCCCCGACAGCGTCCGTGATCTCCGGTGAAGTCGTGTCGGGAGGGCCCGCGGTGATCTCCACGCTCATCCCCTCCGACCCTACTCCCCAGATCCGTGAGCCGGACCGACGCTAATCGGGCCGGGCTGCGACCACCACCACTCGTTGATAACGGCTGTGCGCTGTCCCGGACACCCCTCCGACGTGTGGACGTGTGGAAACACCTTCCGTTGCCCACTACGTGCCGATCAAGCGGATCGATCGCCTCGCGCGCGTCAATACCGATCAAGTAGGTGCTCGATCGGGCGAACCGGTCTCATGTTCTGAGACGCGCGGAGGCAGCAGGTGGGTTGCCTCCGCGCGTGGAATCGCGTCTCGGAACGTGGACGGGCCGCTTCGTGCCCGGCGGGACGCCTCGCGGCACCGGCCCGCGCGCACCGGCAACACCTACCTGCACCGCCCCCGCGCGACTGGCACGAGGGTGCTCGCTGCAACCACGACGCGCCGCACGATCTCGGCGGGCGGACCACCCGCCGAGACACGGCCGACCAGGACGCGGGCGAACCACCGTCCGGCACACGGCCGACCGGAACGCGGGCGAACCACCGTCCGGCACACGGCCGACCAGGACGCGCCCGGCCGGCCACGGTCCGGTGGCGCTCGCTACGCCTTCGGCTCGGCCTTCTCGGCGCCCTTGTCCTGCGGCTTCGCGTCCACACCGGCCTCCTTGCGCTGCAGCGCCGTGATGGGCGCCGGAGCGGCCGTCAGCGGGTCGTAGCCACCGCCCGACTTCGGGAACGCGATGACCTCGCGGATCGAGTCGGCACCCGCGAGCAGCATGCAGAGGCGGTCCCAGCCGAGCGCGATGCCGCCGTGGGGCGGGGCGCCGTACTTGAACGCGTCGAGCAGGAAGCCGAACTTCTCCTGCGCCTCCTCCGGCCCGATGCCCATGACGTTGAACGCGCGCTCCTGCACGTCCGCGCGGTGGATACGGATGGAGCCACCGCCGAGCTCGTTGCCGTTGAGGATCACGTCGTAGGCGTAGGCCAGCGCGTTGCCCGGGTCGGACTCGAAGGTGTCGATCCACTCCGGGGTCGGCGAGGTGAACGCGTGGTGCAGAGCGGTCCAGTTGCTGCCGCCGACCGCGACGTCACCGGCCTCGAGCTTGTCGACCGACTCGAACATCGGGAAGTCGACGACCCAGCCGAACGCCCAGGCGTTCTCGTCGACCAGGCCGACGCGGTGCGCGATCTCGACGCGAGCGGCGCCCAGCAGGGCACGCGCGTCGCGCGGGTCGCCCGCGCCGAAGAAGATGCAGTCGCCCGCGTTGGCGCCGACGGCCTTGGCGAGACCCTCGCGCTCGGTGTCGGTGAGGTTCTTCGCGACCGGGCCGCCCAGCGCGCCGTCCTCCTGGACCAGCACGTACGCGAGGCCCTTGTGGCCGCGCTGCTTGGCGAACTCCTGCCACGCGTCGAGCGTGCGGCGCGGCTGCGAGGCACCGCCCGGCATGACCACGGCACCGACGTACGGCGCCTGGAACACCCGGAACGTCGTGTCCTTGAAGTACTCGGTGAGGTCCGTCAGCTCCAGCTCGAAGCGCAGGTCCGGCTTGTCCGAGCCGTACTTCGCCATCGCGTCCGCGTAGGAGATGCGGCGGAACGGCACCGGGATGTCGACGCCCTTGGTCTCCTTCCAGATCGCGGCGAGCAGCTTCTCGGTCAGGGCGATCACGTCGTCCTGCTCGACGAAGCTCATCTCGATGTCGAGCTGGGTGAACTCCGGCTGGCGGTCGGCGCGGAAGTCCTCGTCGCGGTAGCAGCGCGCGATCTGGTAGTACCGCTCCAGGCCGCCGACCATGAGCAGCTGCTTGAACAGCTGCGGCGACTGCGGCAGCGCGTACCAGGAACCGGGGCGCAGGCGGGCCGGCACCAGGAAGTCGCGCGCGCCCTCGGGGGTGGAGCGGGTCAGCGTGGGCGTCTCGATCTCGACGAACTTCTCGCCGTGCAGCACGTCGCGGGCGATGCGGCTGACCTCGCTGCGCAGCCGGATCGCCTGCGCGGGACCGCTGCGGCGCAGGTCGAGGTAGCGGTGCTTGAGGCGGGCCTCCTCGCCGGGCTCCACGTCGCTCTCGACCTGGAACGGCAGCGGCGCGGCCTCGTTGAGGACCTCGAGCTCGCTCACGTAGACCTCGATGGCGCCGGTGGCGAGCTCGGGGTTCTCGCTGCCCTCGGGGCGCTTGCTCACGTCGCCGGTGACCTTGATGACGTACTCGCTGCGCAGCCGGTGCGCGCGCTCGGCCATCTCGCCCTCGCGGAAGACGACCTGGGCGACACCGGAGGCGTCCCGCAGGTCGATGAAGATGACACCGCCGTGATCCCGCCGGCGAGCGACCCACCCGGTGAGGGTGACGGACTGCCCGGCGTGCTCGGCCCGGAGTGATCCGGCCTCGTGCGTGCGCAACACGGTGGTGGCTCCTTGTAGACGAAGTCAGCTTTGCCGTCAAGGCTAGCCGGAGCCACCGACAGATTTTCACGCAGGGCTTTCCGGCCCCGGAGATGATCTCCCGAGCGCCGGTCCCGCCTCCGCCCACGCGGCGTGCCAGCCGGGGTCGACCTGCTCGGCGTCCCCCCACTCCGCGATCCGGTGCAGCAGGTCGACCAGTCGCGCCCGCGGCCGCGGTGCGAGCGACGGCAGCACCTCGACCAGGAACGGCAGCACGGCGGTGGCGGCCGGGCAGACGAACCCGCCCTCCTCGTGGATCGTCTCGTCCAGGTCGGTGATGGCCCGGTCGACCACCTCGGGATCGTCGGACAGCAACGCCCTGAGGTGGCCCGGCGTGTCCAGCGCGGGCCCATAAGCGTGGTCGACCGAGTGCCACGCGACGTCGTCCAGCCCCTCCAGCATCAGCCCAGCTCCAGCAGCACCGACGTGGCGAGCGTGGAGACGCGCTGGCCCAGCGAGGTCACGCCGTGGTCGTGCACCCGCTCGGCGACGAGGTCCCGGTGCTCCCGCGCCCCCGCGACCCCCACCAGCCACACCGCGAACGCGCGCAGCCGCACGTCCGGGTCGGCGATCCACACCGGCACGAACGGCACGACGAGCCCCACGTCGGTCGTGTCGCGTTCGAAGAGCCGGCGCAGGTAGTCGAGCGCCTCCGTGCGCCACGGCAGCACGTCGACCAGCGCCAGCACCAGGTCGACGCCCTCGAAGTCCTTGGGCCCCACCAGCCAGAGCACGTGCTCGAGCACCTCGTCGTAGCCCATCTCGAACGACCCGGTGGCGAGGAACGGCTCCAGGTCGCCGGTCAGGCCGCGCAGGATCACGTCGGTGTCCGGTGTGGTCGCGGCGGACACGAGCAGCCGCGCCAGCGGTTCGTCGTCGGCCACCGGCAGCTCCCGCAACCACGACACGGCAGCCTCGTCACCGCGCCCGGCGAACTCGGTGGCGACGATCACGAGGCACAGCCGGGTGGCCGGGTCGGCCTCCTCGTCCCACCGCAGTGCCAGGGCGGGCAGCACGGGCGCGCTGTCCCCGAGCCCCTTGCCCAGCACGAACAGCACGCCGCGCCGCACGCCCGCCGAACCGTGGTCGAGCAGGGCCAGCAGCGCGGGCTTCGAGGCCTCGAACGCGGGCGGCCAGCTCGGGTGCACCCCGGCCGAGCCGCTGCCCCCGGCGACCGCGATCGCCCCGCACACGTTCTCCAGCAGCCACTCGCGGCTGGGGGTGTGGTCGTGCGCGACCAGGTCCAGCAGGAACGGCCACGCCGCCGCGGTCGCCTCGCTGACCTCGGTCTCGTCACCGGTGAGGTGCGCCACCAGTTCCGCGTGCGGTTCCACGGAGGTCCTGGCCTGCTTGAGCAACCGGGGAAGCTCGTCGGCGTACCCGTTGTGACTGCGCAACCGGTACCAGTCGATCTTCTTCAGAGCCTCCACCATGGACCCAACAATAGGAAAAGGCCGCGACCCGAGGGGTCGCGGCCTTCTCAGCGCTCAGCTCACGCGGTGGGCGCGAGGTACAGCAGGCGGTTCGGCGAACCGGAACCGGGGTTCGTCACCTTCGACGGCGTCGACTGGCCGATCAGGTACGAGGCGACCTGGGCGGGCGTGGCCGACGGGTTCGTCGAGAGGTAGCGAGCGGCGGCACCCGCGACGTGCGGGGTGGCCATCGACGTGCCCGAGATGGTGCTGGTGGCGGTGTCGGACGTGCTCCAGGACGACGTGATGTCGCGGCCCGGGGCGAAGATGTCGAGCACCGATCCGTAGTTCGAGAACGACGAGCGGGCGTCGGTGCGGTCGGTGGAGCCGACCGTGATCGCCTCGGTCACGCGGGCCGGCGAGAAGCCGGACGCGTTGGCGTTGCTGTTGCCCGCGGCCACGGCGAACGTGACGCCCTTGGCGATGGCGTTGCGCACGGCCGTGTCGAGGGTGGCGTTGGCGCCACCGCCGAGGGACAGGTTGGCGACGGCCGGCTTGACGGCGTTGGCGCCCACCCAGTCGATGCCCGCGGCGACACCGGCGAGGGTGCCGGAGCCGTTGTTGTCGAGCACTCGGACAGCGACGATGCGAGCGGCCTTCGCGACGCCGTACTGCGAGCCCGCGATGGTGCCGGCGACGTGCGTGCCGTGGCCGTTGCCGTCCTGCGCGACGTTGTCGTTGTCCACGAAGTCACGGCCGTTCGAGGCGCGGCCCCCGAACGTCGAGTGGCTGATGCGGACACCGGTGTCGATGACGTAGGCGGTCACGCCGGAGCCGGTGGAGGTGTAGCTGTAGGAGCTGTTGAGCGGCAGGTTGCGCTGGTCGATGCGGTCGAGACCCCACGACGGCGGGTTCGTCTGCGTGGCCTGCGTGTGGACGACCTGGTCGGCCTCCACGAACTCCACCGACGGGTCGGCGGCGAGGCGCTTCGCCTGCTTCTCGGTGAGCTTCACGTTGAAGCCGCCGAACGACTTGTACTCGCGGGCGACCGTGCCTCCGAAACGGGAAGCGAGGGCGTGCCCGTTGGCCTTGACGTCCTTCAGCTTCACGATGAAGCTGCCGGCGATCTTCTCGGGAGCGTTGAGGGACAACACCTCGCCCTCGGCGGCGGAGGCGTTGGGCACCATCAGAACCGACATGGCGAGAGTCGCCGCGCCGGCACCGGCCAGGAACCGGATCTTACGCGTCATGATTGCATTCCGTTCTTTGCAGGGGAACGAAGCGCTTTCGACGTTATGGAGAGATCCGGTTCCTGCCAAGGGTGTCTTAGGGATTAAGACGGGCTTGCATTGCCGGACAATTCACCTTTCACAGCGAAGGCGGCCAGTAGAGGATACGAGTGACGGGTGGCGTGCCCGGGGTGCCCGTGGTAACCACTTCGCGCTCGACCTGCGCGGGCGTGGCGGTGCGGTTGCGCTCCAGGAACCTCGCCGCCACACCGGCCGCGTGCGGTGAGGCCATCGACGTGCCGCTCAGCGTCGCGGTCGCGGTGTCCGAAGTGTTCCACGCCGACGGAATGCTCACGCCCGGCGCCCAGATGTCCACCAGTGGCCCGTAGTTCGACGAAGAGGCCTTGGTGTCGTTCTGCGTCAACGCTCCCACGCAGATCGCGGCGGAAACCCGTTGGGGCGACGAGTTCACGGGGTCGGTGTTGCTGCCGCCCGCCGCGACCGTGTAGGAGACACCGGAGTCGATCGACTTCTTCACCGCCGTGTCGAGCGCGGCGGAAGCACTGCCGCCCAACGACATGTTGGCCACCGCGGGCTTGACCGCGTTGCGCGTCACCCAGTCCACACCGGCGATGACACCGGAGATCGTGCCGGAGCCCGAACCGTTGAGCACCCGCACGCCCCACACCGTCGCCTGCTTGGCGACGCCGTACTTGGCGCCCGCGGCGATGCCGGCGACGTGCGTGCCGTGGCCGTTGTCGTCCTGCGCCACCGCGTCGTTGTCCACGGTGTCCCAGCCGTTGCGGGCACGGCCGCCGAAGTCGGCGTGGGTCACGCGCAGGCCGGTGTCGATGACGTAGATGTTCACGCCGCGGCCGGTGGTGGTGAACTCGTAGCGCTGGTCCAGCGGCAACGCGCGCTGGTCGATGCGGTCCAGCCCCCACGGCGGGTCGAGCTGGACGCCGTTCGCGTGCACGATCCCGTCACGCTCCACAGAGGACACGTTCGGGTCGGCCTTCAGCGCGCGCAGCTGTGCGGATGTCAGCCGAGCGCTGAAACCGGTGAACACACTGGAGTACGTGTGCTCGACCTCGCCGCTGAACGACGACACGGCGCCGTCCTTCAGCACGACGATGTAGGACGACGTGGCCGCGGACGCCGGGGCGACCACGACCGCTGCCGCGACGGCGGCGACTGCCAGCAGGGCTCTCACGGGCAGATTCCTCTCTTTTGCAGGGAAAACGGCCCCGGCTCAGGAGCAGAGCCGGGGCCGCACATCTCTCGGGGTCAGCTGGTCGGCGGCCAGTACAGGAGCCTCGTGGTCGTGCTCGGGCCGGGGTTGGTCACCTTGCCGTTGGTGGCGTTGGACGTGATCGCGGTCGCCACCTGGGCGGGCGTCACGTTCCGGTTGCCCTGCAGGTAGCGCGCCACCACGCCGGCGACGTGCGGCGACGCCATCGAGGTGCCGGAGATGGTGTTCGTGGCCGTGTCGCTGGTGTGCCACGCGGAGGTGATGCCGCCACCGGGTGCGAACACGTCGACACCCGCGCCGTAGTTGGAGAACGAGGACCGCGCGTCGGTGCGCTCCGTGGAGCCGACGGTCAGCGCCGCCGCCACGCGGGCCGGTGAGAAGCCCGACGCGTTGGCGTTGGAGTTGCCCGCCGCGACGGCGAACGTCACGCCGCGCGTGATCGCGCCCTGCACGGCGTTGTCGAGCGAGGTGTTCGCGCCACCGCCGAGCGACATGTTCGCGACCGCGGGCTTGACGTGGTTGTTCGCCACCCAGTCCACGCCCGCGACGACACCGGCGATGGTGCCGGAGCCGGAGTTGTTGAGCACGCGGACCGCGATGATGGTGGCTTGCTTGGCGACGCCGTGCAGCGTGCCCGCGACGGTGCCGGCGACGTGCGTGCCGTGGCCGTTGCCGTCCTGCGCGACGGCGTCGTTGTCCACGAGGTCGCGGCCGTTGCGGGCACGGCCGCCGAAGTCGCGGTGCGAGATGCGGACACCGGTGTCGATGATGTAGGCGTTCACGCCGGAACCGGTGCTGTTGTAGGTGTAGCGCTGGTCGAGCGGCAGGTTGCGCTGGTCGATGCGGTCGAGGCCCCACGACGGCGGGTTCGTCTGCGTGGCCTGGATGCTGACGACCTGGTCGCGTTCGACGTACTCGACCGAGGGGTCGGCGGCGAGTCTGCGCGCCTGCGCGTCGCTCATCTTCACCGAGAAGCCCTGGAACACGGCGTTGTAGACGTGCCCGACCTGACCGCCGAACCGGGCACCGAGGGTCTGCGCGCTCGCGGTGATCCCGGTGTCCTTCAGCTTCACGATGAAGCTGCCGGCGATGTTCTCACCGGGTGAGACGCGGATCTCCCCCACCGCGGCGGTGGCCGGTGCCGCGAACGCGGCGATCATGATCGCCGAGCCCAGCAGAGTCGCAGTCTTGCGCATTGTGCAGTCCTGTTCGTAGCAGGGATGCTGCAGGAAACCGACGCGGTCCTATTGGCGGCGTAATAGTCCCGAGATCTGAACCTGGCGGGTTTCGAACCAGGACAAAACCGCCGATTGGCTGTACCACGTTCCCTTTGCTGCCGATAGCCTTCCGATCTTGACTCCGTGAAACGGAGGAGTGATGCTCACGATTTACCCACCGCGCGAGGAGCTCGCCGACCTTCTCGTGACGGGTCCGTTCGCGGACGCGTTGCGGGTCGCGATCCAGGTGCGGGGACTGAGCCTGGAACGGCTGCAGCACCGGCTCAAGACGCGGGGCGCGCCGATCAGCGTGACGGCGCTGAGCTACTGGCAGTCGGGTCGCCGCAGACCCGAGAGACCCGAGTCGCTGATGGCGCTGGCCCACCTCGAGGACGTGCTCGGACTGCCTCCGGCGGCACTGAGCCGCCTGCTCGGGCCACCTCGGCCGCGCGGCCGTTCCCGCAGGCGGGAGCAGTCGGCACGGGCACCGTGGGACGGGTCGGGCCTCGTGCTCACCGCCCAGCACGACCGGGTCGACGTCGCGCCCTGCGGCGGGGTGCGCGGCATCCGGTCCCGGCAGGTGATGCAGGCGCGCGGCGCCAATGTGGACCGCTGGATCCTGTGCCAGGAAACGGGTTCCGCGCAGCCCGCGCTCACGGCGGTGCGGTCCTGCCGGGTCGGCCGGATCGCCAGGGAACGCACGAACGGCGTGCTCGTCGCGGAGATGTTGTTCGACGAACCGATCTCCACCGGGGAGTCGATCGCGATCGAGTACGAATTGATCTATCCACACCCGACGGCCGAGCACACGCATTTCCGGCGGTTCGGAGAGCGCGTCCACGACTACGTGCTGGAGATCAAATTCCAGGACTCGCCCGCGTCCTGCGAGCAATTCGCGTCGGGTCCGGCCGGAACGGAAATGCCCGGCGGTGCCCGTCCCGCCCCCGTGGACGAGGGCGGGTACGCGCACGCCGCCGCGCTCGACTTCGGTCCCGGGCTCTACGGCATGCGCTGGACGGTCGCGGCGAACGCCCCGGGGTCGTCCACCCAGGGGAAGTGAGCGGCACCGGGCTGCACGACCAGCGTCGCGCGCGGGAACAGGTCCGCGTACTCCCGCGCGCGGTCCGGCGGCAGCGACACGTCCAGCTCACCGGCCACCAGCAGCGTCGGCACGTCGAGCTTCCGGACCTTCTCGCGCACCTTCGCGGGGTCGAAGGTGGCCTCCTTGTAGTACTCCATGGCCGCCTTGGGGTGGCGCGGGTGGGCGTCCACCGCCCGTGCGGCGTCGTCCCAGCGGCCGTGGAAGAACGGCGTGATCTTCGCGAACGCCTCGGGCGTCGGCCGGCCCGCCCACATCTCCTCGAACCCCGCGATCGCCTCGGCGTACCAGGGTTCCCCGCTGCGCCGCAGGGCCACCGCGCGGCGGTCGTCGTCGCTCACGTCGATCCCCACCACGAACGGGCTGGGCGCGACGAGCACCAGTTCCTCGACCCGTCCCGGATAGCGCGTCGCGTAGAGGACCGCGAGCGTGCCTCCCGCGGAGTGGCCGAGCAGCCGGATCCGCTCGAGTCCCAGGTGCCGGCGCAACGCGTCGACGTCGGCCACCTGGTGGTCGACGCCGTAGACGCTCGCCTCGTCGGAGTCGCCCGTGCCGCGCAGGTCCATCCTGATCACGTCGGGCAGCGGCAGCCCGGCCAGGTACGTCGAGTCCTGCATCGGCCCGCCGGCCAGGCAGACCAACGGGTTGTCGGCCTCGCCGTGGTAGGCGAGGCCGAGCCCGTCCGCGTTCGTGAAAGTCCCCATGCCCCGCAGTGTGTCAGTACGAGCGAGGCAGTTTCAGGGAGTTCTGCGCGACGAAGTTGAGCACCATCTCCCGCGACACCGGCGCGATGCGGGACAGGCGGGACGACGCGAGCATCGACGCGAGGCCGAACTCGCGGCTCAACCCGTTGCCGCCGTGGATCTGGATCGCCTGGTCGACCGCGGCCGCGATCGCCTCGCCCGCCGCGTACTTGGCCATGTTCGCGGCCTCGCCCGACTCCTTGTCACGGCCGGAGTCGTAGAGCGCGGCGGCCTTCTGCGTCATCAGCCGGGCGAGCTCGATCTCGACGTGGATCTTCGCGAGCGGGTGCGCGAGGCCCTGGTGCGCGCCGATCGGTGTGTCCCAGACCTTCCGCTCCTGCGCGTACTTCACGGCCTTCGCGACGGCGAGGCGGGCCGATCCGGTGCCCATGCTCGCGCCCATGATCCGTTCGGGGTTGAGGCCGGCGAAGACCTGCAGCAGCCCCTGGTCGGGCGAGCCCACGACGGCGCCGGACGGCAGCCGGACGTCGTCGAAGAACAGCGTGAACTGCTTCTCCGGCATGAACAGGTCCATGTCGATCTCTTGCCAGGTGAAGCCCTCGGCGTCCGTCGGGACGACGACGAGCACCGGTCCGGTCTCGAGGATCGCGACGACGAGCACGGCGTCGACCTCGTCGACGCCGGAGATGTAGGTCTTGCCGCCGTTCAGCACCCAGCCGTCGCCGTCGCGGCGCACGTTGGTCCTGAGCTTGTGCGAGTTAGACCCCGCGTCGGGCTCGGTGATCGCGAACGCCATCTTGAGCGTGCCGTCCGCGAAACCGGGCAGCCACCGGGACTTCTGCTCGTCCGTGCCGAACCGGGCGATCACCGTGGCGCAGATCGCGGGCGAGACCACCATGAGCAGCAACGGACATCCCGCCGCCGCGAGCTCCTCGCACACCGCCGCGAGGTCGCCGATGCCGCCGCCACCGCCGCCGTACTCCTCCGGCACGGCCACGCCGAGGTAGCCGAGCTTGCCGGCCTCCTCCCACAGCTCGGTGGTCTTCTCCCCCGCGCGCGCCTTGGCGGTGAAGTAGTCGTGCCCGTACTTCGCGCCGAACTCGGCGACGGCCTTGCGCAGCGCGATCCGCTCTTCGGACTCGACGAAGCTCACGATTCCTCCACCACTGCCAGCACGTCGCCGGCGTTGACCTGCTGGGCCTGCGCGACGAGGAGTTCGGTGACGGTGCCCGCGCTGGTCGCGAGCACCCGGTGTTCCATCTTCATGGCCTCCAGCACCAGGAGTTCGGTGCCGGCCTCGACCACGTCGCCCTGCGCGACGCTGACCCGGACCACGGTGCCCGGCATCGGGGCGACGGTCGCGCCGGGCGCCAGCGTCGACTCCGGTTCCGGGAAGCGCGGCACGACCTTCAGCGTGACCGAGCCGCGCGGCGAGTCGACCTCGACCACGTCGCCGTAGCGGGCCACGTGGAACGGCACGCGCACGCCGTCGAGGTCGAGCACCACGGTGTTCTCGGTCGCCTGCGCCGGGTCGTACGCGACCTCGACCAGTTCCTCGCCGTGCAGGAACTTCGCCTTCGGCTGCTGCGACCGGACGTTGCGCCAGCCGAGCGGCAGCGTCCCGATCCGGCGCGTCGCCGCCTGCGCCAGCGCCGCCGCGCGCGCAAACGGTTGCGGGTCAACGGACCTGGTGAAGTCGTGCTCGGCGAGGAACCCGGTGTGCGTGTCCCCGTCGAGGAACGCGTCGTGCTCGAGGATGTCCACGAGCAGCGCGCGGTTGGTGACGAGACCGTGGATCCGCGCGCCCGCCAGCGCCGTCGCGAGCTTGCGGGCGGCCGCCCGCCGGGTCGGTGCGTGCGCGATCACCTTGGCCAGCATGGGGTCGTAGTGCACGGAGACGACGGAGCCGTCCTCGACGCCGCTGTCCAGCCGGACGTCGCCGGGCACGTCGAACCGGTGCAGCGTGCCGCTCGCGGGCCGCCAGTCGTGCGCGGGGTCCTCGGCGTAGAGGCGGACCTCGATCGCGTGCCCGCGCGGCTGCGGCACCTCCGCCGGAAGCCTGGCGCCCTCGGCGATCCGCAGCTGCCACTCGACGAGGTCCACGCCGTAGACCAGTTCGGTGACCGGGTGCTCGACCTGCAGCCGGGTGTTGACCTCCAGGAAGTGGAAGTCCTCGCCCTTCAGCATGAACTCGACGGTGCCCGCGCCGATGTACCCGATCGACTCGGCCGCCGCCGTCGCCGCGGCGAACAGGCGCGCGCGGACCTCGTCGGTCACCGCCGGGCTGGGCGACTCCTCGACGATCTTCTGGTGCCGGCGCTGGATCGAGCACTCGCGTTCGCCGAGCGCCCACACCGTGCCGTGCGCGTCGGCGAGGATCTGCACCTCGACGTGCCGCGCTTGTTCCAGCAACGGCTCGCAGAACACCGTGGGGTCGCCGAACGCCGACTCGGCCTCGCGGCGCGCACTGGCCAGCGCGTCGGCGAACTCGGCCTTCTCCCGCACGATCCGCATGCCGCGCCCGCCACCGCCCGCCGACGCCTTGATCAGCACGGGGAACTCGGTGACGGTCTCCGGGTCGAGTTCCGGCAGGGTCGGCACCCCGGCCGCGGCCATCCGCTTCTTCGCGGCGACCTTGGACCCCATCGCCTCGATCGAGTCCGGCTCGGGACCGACCCACGTGAGCCCGGCGGCCTGCACCTTGCGCGCGAACTCCGCGTTCTCGCTCAGGAACCCGTAGCCGGGGTGGACGGCGTCCGCACCGGCCTGGATGGCCGCGTCCACCAGCAGATCCGCCCGCAGGTAGGTCTCGGCGGGCGACGCCCCCGGCAGCCGGACCGCGAAGTCGGCCTCCCGGACGTGCGGCGCCCCGGCGTCCGGGTCGGAGAACACCGCGACCGTGCGGATGCCGTTGTCCCGGCAGGTGCGGATGATCCGGCGGGCGATCTCGCCGCGGTTGGCGATCAGCAACGTCTTGATCATGTCGCTCACATCCGGAAGACGCCGAAGCCGTCGGCGCCCTTGATCGGTCCGCTGTGGACAGCGGAGAGGCAGAGGGCGAGCACGGTCCTGGTGTCGCGCGGGTCGATCACGCCGTCGTCGTAGAGCTTCCCGGACAGGAACGGCGCGAGCGACTGCTCCTCGATCTGCGCCTCCACCATCGTGCGCATGGCGGCGTCATGCTCCTCGTTGTACTCCTGGCCCTTCGCGGCGGCGGCCTGCCGCCCGACGATCGACAGCACGCCCGCGAGCTGCGCGGGCCCCATCACGGCGGACTTGGCGTTGGGCCAGGTGAACAGGAACCGCGGGTCGTACGCGCGGCCGCACATGCCGTAGTTGCCCGCGCCGTACGACGCGCCCATCGTGATCGTCAGGTGCGGCACGCGGCTGTTCGAGACGGCGTTGATCATCATCGAGCCGTGCTTGACGATGCCGCCCTGCTCGTACTGCGCGCCGACCATGTAGCCCGTGGTGTTCTGCAGGAACACCAGCGGTGTGTCGCTCTGGTTGGCGAGCTGGATGAACTGCGTGGCCTTCTGCGACTCCTCGCTGAACAGCACGCCGCGCGCGTTGGCGAGGATGCCGACCGGGTAGCCGTGGATGCGCGCCCACCCGGTGACGAGGCTGGTGCCGTACAACGGTTTGAACTCGTCGAACCTCGACCCGTCCACGAGCCGCGCGATGACGTCGCGCGGGTCGAACGGCACGCGCTGGTCCTCCGACACGATGTCGAGGATGCTCTCGGCGTCGAACAGGGGCTCCTCGACGGGTGCCGGCTCTGGTCCCTGCTTGCGCCAGTTGAGCCGTGCGACCACCCGGCGGGCCAGGCGGATCGCGTCGGTCTCGTCCTCCGCCACGAAGTCCGCGAGCCCGGACGTGGCGCCGTGCATGGTCGCGCCGCCCAGCGACTCGTCGTCCGCGTCCTCGCCGGTCGCCATCTTGACCAGGGGCGGGCCACCGAGGAAGACCTTGGACCGGTCCTTGATCATGATCACGTAGTCGGACATGCCCGGTACGTACGCGCCGCCGGCCGTCGCGTTGCCGAACACCGCGGTGATGGTGGGGATCCCGGCCGCGGAGAGCCTGGTCAGGTCGCGGAACGCCCGCCCGCCGGGGATGAAGATCTCGCTCTGCGTCGGCAGGTCGGCGCCGCCGGACTCGACGAGACTGACCAGCGGCAGCCGGTTCTGCAACGCGATGTCGTTGGCCCGCAGCGACTTGCGCAGCGTGTACGGGTTCGACGACCCGCCGCGCACGGTCGGGTCGTTCGCGACGATCACGCACTCGACGCCCTCGATCCGGCCGATGCCGGTGACGACCGACGCGCCGACCGGGAAGTCGGTGCCCCAGGCGGCGAGCGGGGACAGCTCCAGGAACGGGCTGTCCTCGTCGATCAGCAGCTCGACCCGTTCGCGGGCGAGCAGCTTGCCGCGCTTGTGGTGCCGCTCGACGTACTTCGGCCCACCTCCGGCCAGAGCCTTGGCGTGCTCGGCGTCGAGGCCCGCGATCTTCGCGAGCAGCGCCTCCCTGTTGCCCATCAGGCGAACCCCAATCGTCGTGCCGCGAGCTCGGTCATCACTTCACTCGCCCCGCCCCCGATGCCGAGGATGCGGGCGTCCCGGTAGTGGCGCTCCACTTCGGACTCCCGCATGTAGCCCATGCCGCCGTGCAGCTGCACCGCGTCGTCCACGACCTCGGCGCAGGCGTCCACGGCGGCGTTCTTCGCGAAGCAGACCTCCGTGACGCAGTCCTCGCCGCGGTCGATCCGCGCGGCCACCTCACGGGTGTAGGTGCGGGCCAGGTCGATCTTCTGCGCCATCGCGGCGAGCTTGTGCCGCACCACCTGGTTCTTGATCAGCGGCTTGCCGAACGTCTGCCGGTCGCGCGTCCACGCGACGGTGAGGTCCAGCGCACGTTGGGCCGTGGCGTAGGCCTCGACGGCCATCGTCACGCGCTCGACCTGGAACTGGCGCATGATCTGCGCGAACCCCTGGTTCTCCTCGCCCACGAGGTTCGCCACCGGCACGCGCACCCCGTCGAAGTGCAGTTCGGCGGTGTCGCTGCAGTGCCAGCCCATCTTGTCGAGTCTGCGCCGGGTGAACCCGTCCTCGATCACGAGCAGCGAGATGCCCTGGTAGCCCTCGCCGCCGGTGCGGACCGCCGTCGTGACGAAGTCCGCCCGGCAGCCCGAGGTGATGAACGTCTTCTCGCCGGTGACGACGTAGTGGTCGCCGTCCCGCACGGCCTTCGTCCTGATCGCCGCCACGTCCGAGCCCGCACCGGGTTCGGTGACCGCGAGGCTGCCGATCTTCTCGCCGCGGATCGCGGGCTTCGCGAACCGCTCGACCAGGTCGGTGTTCCCGCTCTGCCAGATGTGCGGGATCGCGATGCCGAGCGTGAACAGCGCGGCCATCACGCCGGACGAGCCGCCGTTCTGGATGATCTCCTCGGTCAGCGCGACCGAGTCGAGCAGGTCGCCGTGCTCGAAGCCGATGCCGAGCAGGTCGAGCTCGGCCGCCTTCTTGTGCAGCTCACGCGGGATCTCGCCGTCGCGTTCCCACTGGTCGAGGTGCGGCACGATCTCCTTGCGGGTGAAGTCGCGGACGAGTGCCCGCAGCTCCTTCCGCTCGTACAGGTCCTTCGTGATCACAGGAGCTCCTCCGGGATCTCGACTTCCCGCGCCCGCAGCCATTCGCCGAGCGCCTTGGCCTGCGGGTCGAACCGGGTGCTGCTCGCCACGCCGTCGCCGAGCAGGCCGTGCAGCACGAAGTTGAGCGCCCGCAGGTTCGGCAGCTCGTACCGGCTGACCTCGACGGCCTCGGGCAGCAGCTCCCGGAGCTTCGCGACGGTGAGAAACCCGTTCAGCCACTCGAAAGCGGCGTCGGTGCGCACCCACACGCCTAGGTTCGCGTCGCCGCCCTTGTCCCCGCTGCGCGCGCCGGCGATCGTTCCCAACGGCCTCTTCACAGCAACACCGCCTTGGCGCTGACCTCGTCACGGGGCACGTACGCGGCCCGGTACACGCCGAACGGCGTCCCGTCGCCCGGTGGTGCCGTCACGTGGAACCCGGGGTAGCTGGCGAGCGCGAGTTCGATCGCCGCCCGGCTGAACCCCTTGGCCCGCTGGGGATCGGTGGTCTTGATCGTGACGTGCAGCAACGCGCTGGCCTGCTCCTCGGTGGCGGCGTCGGCCTGGTCGGTCCGCGCCAGCGTCCACGTCAGCCCGTCGTCACCGATCGCGTTCTCCAGCTGCCTCCGCACGAGCGAGGCCTTGGCCTCCACGTCGAGTCCGGTGAGGACGAACGTCGTGGAGTTCCGGAAGCCGCCCAACGTGTTCAGGCACACCTTCAGCGTGTCCGGCGGCGGAGAGCCCTTCGTGCCGCTGATCCTGACCCCGCGCTCGTGCGCGTCCAGCCGGATCGTGTCGAAGTGCGTGGTGACGTCCGGCCCCAGGTACTCCGGCGCGCCGATCTCGTACAGCAGCTGCGCCGTCACGGTGTCGACGGTGACCGCGCCGCCCGTGCCGTCGTGCTTGGTGATCAGCGACGACCCGTCCTCGTCGACCTCCGCGATCGGGAACCCCGGCCGGTCCACGTCGATCTCGGTGAAGAACGAGTAGTTGCCGCCGGTGGCCTGCGTCCCGCACTCCAGCACGTGCCCGGCGACCGTGGCGCCGGCCAGCCGGTCCCAGTCGTCGCGCGCCCAGCCGAAGTGCGCCGCGGCGGGGCCTACAACCAGGCTGGCGTCGGTGACGCGGCCGGTGACCACGACCTGCGCGCCCTGGTCGAGGCACTCCGCGATCTCCCACGCGCCGAGGTAGGCGTTGGCGGTGAGCGCCTCGGGGAACCGGCCTTTGAGGTCGTCGCCGGCTACATAACCGACCTTCGCCCCGAGCTTGTCCGCCAGGTCACCGGAGTGGAGCTCGCCGAGCCTGCGCGCGAGTCCCTCCGGATTCAACCCACCAGCGTTCACCACGATCCGGACGCCCCGATCCAGCGCCAACCCCAGGCAGTCCTCCATCTGCCGCAGGAACGTCTTCGCGTACCCCAGCGAGGAGTCCTTCATCCGGTCGCGCCCGAGGATCAGCATGGTCAGCTCGGCGAGGTAGTCGCCGGTCAGCACGTCGAGGTGCCCGCCCTCCAGCTGCTCGCGCACCGCGGACAGCCGGTCGCCGTAGAACCCCGAGGCGTTGCCGATCCGGATCATCGGCCACCTCCGGGCGGCCCCGCGAACGCCTGCGCGATCGGCACCCACTCCTCCGCCACCGGCCCGGAAGCCTCGATCGCGAGCTCCTTGCGGTTGCGCCGCTGCGTCACGAGCCACGCGAAGTCCAGTGCAGGCCCCGAAACCCGGTTCTCCGCGTCTTCGGGACCCCACGTCCACGCCTCACCGGACGGCCCGGTCAGCTCGACCCGCACGTCGGCCTCCGGCGCCGCCAACCCGTTGAGCAGGAAGGCGAAACCCATCGTCCGCACCCCGATGTGGCACACGTGCTTGAGGCGCGCGGTGGGCTCGCGGACGACGCCGAGCGCGTCCGCCACGTCCTGCCCGTGCGCCCAGGTCTCCATGATCCGCGCGGTCGCCATCGACGCCGGGCTCATCGGCGGCCCGAACCAGAGGATCCTGCCCTCGGCCCGCGCGAGGTGCTCCCGCAGCTCCGCCCGGCTCGCCCGCCACTGCTCCAGCAGGTCCGGCAGTTCCGCCGCCTCGGCCGCCGTCCGGTCCACGATGTCGGCGGTCAGCGGCTGCGCCTGGAACGCCTCGGGATCGGTGATGGCGAGGACCGCGGCCTTGTCCGTCCACATGAGATGGCCGATCTGGTGCCCGATCGTCCAGCCCTCCGCGGGCGTGGGCAGACTCCAGTCGGCGCCGGCCGCCAGGTCGTCGAGCGACCGAGACTCGGCGTCGAGGTCGGCCAGCAGTTCCGTGATCACAGCTGCTCCTCCAGCATCCGCGCCCAGTAGCGCACCACGTGCGCCCGGCGCTTGGCGTCGTCGGCGAGCTGGTTGGCGAGCGCCAGCCCGCGCACAAGATCAAGAGTTGCCTGCACGGCGTCCTTCACACCGGGCCTGGTGTCGTCCACGTCGAGCAGCTCCAACGCGAGCCCGTACACCTCACGCCCCAGGCGCGCCTGCAGCTCCAGCACCTGCTCGCGCAGCTCGGGGTCGGTGCGCGCGGCCACCCAGAGCTCCAGCGCCGCGGTGAACAGGTCGCTCGCGTGGAAGTCCGCGATCAGCTCCACCACGGCGTGCGTGGTCTTCTCGGCGATCTCCGCGCGCCGCTTCAGCACCTCGACGCTCTCCGCGCCCACGTGCTCCACGGCCGCCGCCACCAGCTCGCCGCGCGTGCGGAAGTGGTGCAGCTGCGCGCCGCGCGACACCCCGGCCCGCTCCGCCACCTCCGTCGTCGTGGTGCCCGACCAGCCGCGTTCCACCAGGCACTCGACGGTCGCCTCCATCAGCTTCCGCTTCGTCTCCCGCGTGCGGTCGGCCTGGCGCTGCCTCGTCTCCACCCGGCCGAGTCTTCCGCCGAACAAACAAACAGTCAAGCCTGCTTGTAAGTAGCGGCGTACCGTCCGCCTCGATGAACACCGTGGACAGACTGAGGGCCGCCGGCTGCGTGTTCGCCGAGGACGAGGCCGCACTGCTCGAAGAGGCCGCCACCGGCCCCGAACACCTGGAAGACCTGGTCACGCAGCGGGTGAACGGCCTCCCGCTCGAACACGCCCTGGGCTGGGCGATGTTCTGCGGGCAGCGGATCGTGGTCACCAAGGGCGTCTTCGTCCCCCGCCACCGCACCGAGCTGCTCGTGGACCTCGCCACCGACCTGAAGCCGTCACTGTTCGTCGACCTGTGCTGCGGCTCCGGCGCGGTCGGTGCCGTGCTCCAGCACCGACTGCCCGCCGCCACGGTCCACGCCGCCGACATCGACCCCGTGGCCGTAGCGTGCGCGCGCCAGAACCTCACGAACGTGCACGAGGGCGACCTGTTCGACGCCCTGCCGGGCCACCTGCGCGGGCGGATCGACGTCGTCGTCGCCAACGTCCCGTACGTGCCGACCGACGACATCGCGTTCATGCCGGTCGAGGCCCGCGACCACGAGGCGCGGGTGGCGCTCGACGGAGGACCGGACGGCCTGGAGGTCCTGCGCCGCGTGGCCGCCCAGGCGGCGACCTGGCTGCGCCCCGGCGGCCACCTGCTGAGCGAGACGAGCGAGCGCCAGGCACCGGCCGCGCTCGCCGCGTTCACCGCCGCCGGGCTCAACGCCAAGCTCGTGACCAGCGAAGACACCAATGCGGTGGTCGGATCGCGCTGAAGTCCGTACAATGTACGGTATGTCGTACGACGAGGTCATGCAGTGGTTCGAGAAGTGGGACGCGCTCGCGGTGAAGGGCGACGTCGAGGCGATGGCCGACATGGCCCTGTTCCCGATCAACACGGTCACGGACGGGTCGGCCACGTCGTGGGACCGCGCGACGTTCCTCGAGCAGATGGGGGCACAGCTGGGCGGCGAGGTGCAGATGGAGTCCACCAGGACGCCGCACTTCATCAACGACAACCTGGTCTTCGTGATCACGGACGGCACGATCAACGGGATGACGGTGCGCTACGGCGACCTGCTCACGCGCGTGGACGGGGAGTGGAAGTTCCAGACGATGGCCCAGGGCGGGTGGGCGTAGGTACAACGGAAGCATGATCGCAATGCAGTACGAGATCAGGCTGCCGTCGAACTACGACATGGAGATCATCCGCGACCGGGTCCGCACCCGCGGTCACGCACTCGACCGGTTCGCGGGTCTGGGGTTCAAGGCGTACCTGGTCCGCGACACGACGTACGCGCCGTTCTACGTGTGGAACACCTCGGCGGGCATGGCGAACTTCCTCTACCGCGGAGGGGGTTTCCAGGGAATCCTCGCGGACTTCGGCCGGCCGGAGGTGCGGCACTGGCCGGGCGTCGCGTTCCTGCGGGGCGACGCGGCGGCGGCGAGGTACGCGACCCGTCGGATCACCAGGCTCGCACCCGAGGCGAACCCGATCGACGCGGTGGCGGAGGTCGAACTGGTGAAGGCGCCCGGCCTGCACTCGGCGGCGCTGGGCGTCGATCCGCGCACGTGGGAAGTCGTGCGCTTCGAACTGTGGGAGGAGCACCCCGGGGAAGAGGGCGCCTACGAAGTCCTCCACTTCTCCGAGCCGGAGCTCGAAGCGATCACAGCAGGGTGAGCTGTTCCTGATCGACGCGCGGGGCCGGCACACCCACCGGCAGGCTGCCGTCGGGCCACACGCCGTCGTCGTCACCGGGCACACCGGTGACGGCGTCGGTGGACCGCCCCCTCGGTGCCAGGCCGTGCTTCTCGATCAACGGCACGACCCGCGCGGTCAGCCGTTCGCGGTACCGCTTGTCCACATAGGACCGAGGCCCGTACAGGTACCGGTACGTCTCCACGAGGTCCGGGTGCTCGCGCCGCAGCCACGCCGCGAACCACTCCTTCGCACCGGGGCGCAGGTGCAGCGGCAGCACGGTCACGCCCGTGGCGCCGGCCTCCGCGATCTGCTCCAGCAGGAAGTCCAGTTGCTCCACGGAATCCGTGAGCTCCGGTAACACCGGCGCCACGAACACCCCGCACGGCAGCCCCGCCTCGCGCACCTTGCGCACGAGCTCCAGCCGGGCGGCGGGCGTCGGCGTGCCGGGCTCCAGCGACTTGTGCAGGTCGCGGTCCATCAACGCGAGCGACACCGCGATCCCGACCGGCACCACCTCGGCGGCGGCCGTCAGCAGCGGCAGGTCCCGTGCCAGCAGCGTGCCCTTCGTGAGGATCGAGAAGGGCGTGCGGGAGGCGGTCAACGCCTCGATGATCCCTGGCATCAAGGCGTACCGCCCCTCCGCCCGCTGGTACGGATCGGTGTTCGTGCCGAGCGCGACGTGCTCCTGCTTCCACCTCGACGACCGCAGCTGGCGCGACAGCACCTCCCCCGCGTTGACCTTGACGATCAGCTGGGTGTCGAAGTCGCGGCCCGTGTCGAGGTCGAGGTAGGAGTGCGTCTTGCGGGCGAAGCAGTTGTGGGACACGATCCCGTTCGCGATGAAGTCCGCCGTGCCGGTCGAGATGTCGTAGAGAGGCATCTCCCCCAGCGGTTCCACGGACACGACGCCGAGCGGCTGCTGCGACTTGATCGCCACGCCGTCGATGTCGCGCTTGCGGGTGATCGCCGGGTCGACGGTGTGGAAGAACCGCAGGTTCTCCCGCAGCCCGCCGCGCAGCCGCACGACCCGCACACCACGGCGGCGGCGCAGCTCCTCGATCGCGAAGTCGAAGTCGAAGTGCTTGAGCGCCAGGCAGATCGCCTCCAGCACGGTGGCGTTGCGCGTGGACAACCGCAGGATGCTGCGCGAGCAGGTCCCGAGGTAGTCGAACGCGCCGGCCAGGAATCCCTTGAGCCAGTCCGGGTTCGGCGCTATCTGCCAGTGCGCGAGCTCGCGCACTTGGTGCAGAAAACCACCCCCTTCCCGCACTCCGAAGTAGTCGAGGTACTCCTGAGTGCGGTCCATGGCCTCGATGTCGGCCAGGGGGATGCGGAACTCGTGCTCGTCGTCGACCATGCCGCGCAGGTAGCCGCGGCGGTAGTCGTCGGTCACGGACGGCTGCTCGACGAAGGCGCCCGTGCCCATCAGCTTGTTGCCCGTGGTGAGGTGCGGGCGGCGTCCGACGCCCGCCGTCTCGCCCGTCACGTGCTTCCAGCCGCGGTCGGTCAGGAACCGGTGGTCCCCGGACGCGACCACGGTCGTGCCGTCCTCCAGCGTCAGCCGGTACGCGGTCTTGCGCGTCTCCCAGTGCGCGAGCACGGTCGTGAGCTTGTAGCGCCGGTAGTTGCCGACGAGCTCGGTGCCGTAGATCTCGTCACCTTCACGCAGCTGCGACAACGGTTTCGTGCGACCGTTGCCCATGAGGATCGGTGTGTCGCCCGCCATGCAGTACGTGCAGGCGTGGGAACAGCCGCGGTACGGGTTCACCGTCCACGAGAACGGCAGCGACGACCCCGGTACCCCGTTGAGCACGGATTTGGCGCGGACCTCGTGGAACACCACGTCCGCGAACTCAGGAGTTCGTACGCTGCGCACCAGTCCCGGTAGCCCCGGTAGTGCCTGTTGCGGCTCTGCCTCGAGTTTCTGCCCGTCCCATCGCACGTCTTCGATTCGAACACATGTTCGAACAGCGGTCAAGGAGAACGCGTGTCACCCATTGAGGTAGCAGGCTTCGTCACCGGCGCACTGTGCGTGTGGCTGGTCGCCCGCCAGAACCCGTGGAACTGGCCCATCGGGATCGCCAACAACATCGCGTTCCTCGTGCTGTTCTGGGGCAGCGGCCTCTACGCCGACTCCGGCCTGCAGATCGTCTACATGGCACTCGCGGTCTACGGCTGGTGGGCGTGGGTGCGCGGCGGTGAGCAGCACTCGGTGCTGCACGTCAGCCGCACCACGACGCCCCAGTGGATCTGGCTCGCGGTGACCGGCGTGCTCGGAACGGCGCTGCTGCACTGGGTCCTGGTCACGTTCACCGAGTCGACCGTGCCGTTCTGGGACGCCATCACGACGGTGCTGTCGCTGCTCGCGACGTGGGGCCAGGCCCGCAAGAAGGTGGAGTGCTGGTGGCTGTGGATCGCCGCGGACGTGATCTACGTCCCGCTCTACGCCTACAAGGAGCTGTACCTGACCGCCGTGTTGTACGTGGGGTTCATGGTGCTGTGCGTGCTGGGGTTGCGGAACTGGCTGAAGGACCTGAAGAGCAACGAGGTGCCCGCGTGAAGGAGTTCGGCCACGCGCTGGTGCTCGGCAAGTTCTACCCACCGCACAACGGCCACCACCACCTCGTCGAGACGGCGGCCTCCCGCAGCGACCGCACGACCGTCACCGTGCTCGCCGCGTCGCACGAGACCATCCCGCTCGACGACCGGGTGCGCTGGCTGACCGAGACCCACCGCGACACCCCGGGCGTCCGGATCGTCGGCGACCTCGACGACCACCCGATGGACTTCGACTCCGACGAGATCTGGGAGCTGCACGTCGCCCTGACCCGCGCGGTGCTGGCCCGGCGCGCCATCGCCGACGGCGACCCGGCCGGCGCGCGCGTCGACGTCGTGTTCTCCAGCGAGAAGTACGGCGACGAACTGGCCCGCAGGCTCGGCGCCCAGCACGTCCTCGTCGACCTCGACCGCCTGACGCACCCGGTCTCCGGCACGGCGGTGCGCACCGATCCCGTCGCGAACTGGCACCACCTCGCGCCCGCGACCCAGCGCGGCCTGGGCCGCAAGGTCGTGGTCCTGGGAGCGGAGAGCACCGGCACGACCACGCTGTCGCGGCAGCTCGCGGACCACTTCGGAGCGCCCTGGATCCCCGAGTACGGCCGCGAGCACACCGAGCACAAGCTCACCGCCGCACGGTCGTTCTCGCCGGACGCCACCGTGGACGGTCTGGTGTGGACCCCGGGTGACTTCGAAGACGTTGCCCGGGAACAGGAACGCCGCATTCGGGCCGAGACCGCGCCGCTGGTGGTCGCGGACAACGACGCGTTCGCCGCGACGGTCTGGGGCGAGCGCTACCTCGGTTTCCGGCCGGAGATCTTCCGCGGCTCCGCACCGGACCTGTACCTGCTGACCGACCACGTGGGTGTTCCGTTCGAACAGGACGGCTGGCGCGACGGCGAACACCTGCGCGAGTGGATGACCGCGCTGTTCGAACGGGAGCTCACCGCGCGTGGGGTGCCGTGGCTGAAGCTCACCGAGGACAGGTTCGAGGCGGCCATAACCGCCGTCGAACATCTCATGGGGCAGGATGTCGCGCGTGGGTCACGGTCACGGGCATAGCCACGCGCTGAGCGAGGAACCGGCGTCGCAGCGCGTGCGCACGTTGCTGATGTGGCTGCTGGTGCCGTTGGCGCTGGCCACGATCGTCGGCGTGGCGCTGCTGTACCCGTTCGGGGTGGAGCAGAAGACGGGCGCGGAGATCGGCCTGCACCAGACGCCGGTCGAGGCCGTCGTGACGGGCGTGGCGGAGAACTGCGGCGAGAAGTGCGTCGCGGTGACGGTGCGGATGACCGACGGCGCCGCGAGCGGGCAGAGCATCACGATCCCGAGCGTGAAGGGCCCGGGGGCACCGAGCTTCGGGCTGGGCGACGAGGTGGTGCTGTCCTACGCGGGCAGCCAGCCGCAGGCCGCCGAGTCGTACCAGATCGTCGACTTCCAGCGCGGCTGGTCGCTCGCCGTGCTGGCACTGCTGTTCGCGGCCGCCGTGCTGCTGCTCGGACGGTGGCAGGGCCTCGCCGCGCTCGGCGCGTTGCTGCTGAGCTTCGTGGTGCTGGTGCTGTTCATCATGCCGTCGATCCTGGCGGGCCAGAACCCGCTGATGGTCGCGGTGGTCGGCGCCGGACTGATCATGTTCGTGGTGCTGTACCTGACGCACGGCGTCTCGGCGCGCACGTCGACGGCCGTGCTCGGAACCCTGGTCAGCCTCGCGCTGATCGGCGTGCTGGGCGCGGTGTTCTCGGCGCTCGCGAGCCTGACCGGCATCGACGACGACACGACGAACCTGGTCACGCTGCTCGGCACGGAGATCGACACGCGCGGCCTGCTGCTCGCGGGCACCCTGATCGGCGCGCTGGGCGTGCTCGACGACGTGACGGTCACCCAGACCAGTGCGGTGTGGGAGCTCCGGCGGGCCAACGACAAGCTGACGTGGCGCGAGCTCTTCGCGGCGGGCTCGCGGATCGGGCGTGACCACATGTCGTCGGTCGTGAACACCCTCGTGATGGCCTACGCGGGCGCGGCGCTGCCGTTGCTGCTGGCGATCTCGCTGGCCGGGCGGTCGATGGGCGAGATCCTCACCGCGCAGCAGATCGCACAGGAAATCGTGCGGACCCTGGTCGGCAGCATCGGCCTGGTCGCGGCGATCCCGGTGACCACCGCCCTGGCCGCCCTGGTCGCGGTGCGCCAAGAGGTCGCCCCTCTAGCGGCTCCCGAGCCCGATCCCGAACCGGAGCCCGAGACCAGGACCGTGAAGCGCGCCGCGAAGCCCGTGAAACCACGGCCCGCGCGCATCGAGGGCGACCTCTTCACCGGCTACGACCCCGACAAGGGGCCGTGGGAACGCCCTAGCGAGCCAAGAGCACGAAGAGCAGCGCCAGCACGCCCGGCACCACCTGCACGAAGAAGATCTTCCGGCTCGCCGTGAACGTGCCGTAGACGCCGGCGACGATCACGAACACCGTGAAGAGCACGGACGCGCCGAAGTCCTGGCGGACGATCGCGTAGATCAGACCGGCGGCGAGGAACCCGTTGTAGAGACCCTGGTTCGCGGCGAGCGCCTTGGACGCCTGCGCGAACTCGGGCGTGAGGCCGAACGCCTTCTGCCCGCGCGGCGTCGTCCAGAGGAACATCTCCAGGACCACGATGTAGATGTGGATCAACGCCACGAGGGCGAGCAAAACGTTGGCGATGACCTGCACTTGGGTTCCTCCTCAGAGCTGACACACGCGGTGAGACAATAGAGCAGTGGGAAGACAACGGCCCGACACAGAGGCGATCACCGAGTCGATCGACTCCGGCGTCGCGGAGCTGGTCCCCGATCTGGGTGGGCGGAACTCCTGGACGTTGCGGGTCAACGGAACCCCACAGTCGCATGTGGACCTGGACGACCCGACCTACCTGGAGTTCGAGTACGTCCGCCGGCTGGGTCACATCGTCGATCTCACCGCACCCTCGCGTGTGCTCCACCTCGGTGGTGGCGCTCTCACGCTAGCGCGCTACGTGGCCGATCTACTCCCTCGCGCGTCTCAGCAGGTGGCCGAGATCGACGCGGGCCTGATCGCGTTCGTCCGCCGCGAGCTCCCGCCTCCCCCGCGCGTCCGCATCACGACCGGCGACGCCCGCACGGTGCTCGTGAAGGCGCGCCCCGGCTCGTTCGACCTGATCGTCACCGACTGCTTCGCCGGCGCCCGCACCCCCGCGCACCTGACGTCGGTGGAGTTCGTGCGCCAGGCGTCCGACGCGCTGGCCCCGGACGGCGTCTACACGGCGAACATCGGCGACGGCAACGGCCTGCAGTTCGCCCGCGCCCAGTGCGCGACCGTGCGCGCGGTGTTCGAGCACGTCTGCGTGCTGGCCGAACCGGGCGTGTTCCGCGGCAGGCGGTTCGGCAACTTCGTGATCATGGCCTCGCACACGGGGCTGCCGATGCAGCAGCTGACCCGCGCGACGGCCGGTGACCCGTTCCCTGGGCGGGTGGAGCACGGCACGGGGCTGACGAAGTTCATCGGGGGCGCGCCGGTGACGACGGACGCGACGGCGACCCTGTCCCCGGCGCCGCCTGCGGGGCTCTGGGGCACGTAGGGGCTCCCGCTCGCCGTCCCTGCCACCACGAGCCTGCCGCCGCGACTTCGGGCGCCTGAAACACCGCACGCCCGCCACCACAGCTCCGCGCCGCAACTTCGGCCGCCTCAAACGCCGAACGCCCGCCACCACAGCTCCGCACCGCGACTTCGGCCGCCTCAAACGCCGAACGCCCGCCGCGCGAGCGACGGGCGTTCCCAGCACACGTTCTCAGTCGAGCGACGTGACGAACTTCGACACGGCGTCCGGGTGCAGCTTCTGCGCCATCTTCCCGGCGGGCGCCAGCGACCCCAGCCGGTACAGCGGCCGTTCCGCCGCCGCCAGCCCGCGCGCCTCGGCCCGCAGCTGCGCGACGAGCAGCTCCGAGAACACCAGACCCGGCGTGTCGCCCCGGGCCGCCAGCGCGTCCGCGAGGCGGCGCAGCTGGTAGACGCCCATCTCGCGGCCGCCGGTGCCCTGGTACATCGACAGGGCGATGTTGATCGCCTTCTTGCCGCCGCGCACGAACAGGCCGACGGTCCGGGCTCCGCGCAGGTCCGTGACCAGCAGGTCGAGGCCGTCGGCCGTGGCCAGGTCGACCTTGCGCGTGCCGAACGCCCGCACGTGCACGGTCGTGCCCTCGAGCCAGACCGTGCGGCGCGCCTCGGAGATCGCCAGCAGGATCACCGGCAGCGACACGATCACCCCGGCGATCACGCCCGGCCAGCGGCCGCCGATCAGACCCACGATCGCGCCGAAGGCGAGGGCGACCATGATGCCGCCGATCGCCACCATGCGCGCCCGCTTGCGGACCGTCGTCCTGTCCAGCAGGTCGAGAACGAGCTTGTCGTCGCTCACGGGGTCTCTCGCACCGCCTCGGCTACGTCCGACGCCAGACCCTCGACGCCGCCCGGCACCGCGGCCACCAGCGCGGCGGTCTTCAGCGCGTCGCGCACCACCGACACCACGTCCGCCAGCCCCACCGTGACCTGCTCGCCGGTGGCGAGGGTCTTGATGCCGACGTTGCCGGCCTCGAGGTCGCGCTCGCCCAGCACCAGCGCGAGCTTCGCGCCGGACTTGTCGGCGGCCTTGAAGCCCGCCTTCATCGACCGGCCACCGTAGACCAGGTCGGTCCGCACGCCCGCGGCCCGCAGCTCGCCGGCGATCGCGACGAGCCTCGCCCGCGCGGCCTCGCCGAGCGGGACGCCGATCACGTCGACGCGGCTGAACTCCGGCAGCACGCCCTCCGCCTGCGCCGCGAGCAGCGCGCGGTCGACGCCGAGACCGAAGCCCACGCCGGACAGCTCCTGGCCGCCCAGCTGCGCCATCAGGCCGTCGTACCGGCCGCCGCCGCCGATGCCCGACTGGGCGCCGAGACCGTCGTGCACGAACTCGAACGTCGTCTTCGTGTAGTAGTCGAGACCGCGGACCATGCGCGGATTCTCGACGAACTTCACGCCCAGCTCGGTCAAGTACCCCTTGACGAGCTCGTAGTGCTCGCGGCACGCGTCGCACAGGTTGTCGACCATCAGCGGCGCCTCGGCGACCATCTCGCGCACCTCGGGGCGCTTGTCGTCGAGCACGCGCAGCGGGTTCAGCTCGGCGCGCTGGCGGGTCGCCTCGTCGAGCGGCAGGTCCGCGAGGAACGCCTGCAGCTTCTCCCGGTACGCGGGACGGCAGTTCGCGTCGCCCAGCGACGTGAGCTCCAGGCGGTAGCCGGTGAGGCCGATCGCGCGGAACCCGGCGTCGCCGACGGCGATGACCTCGGCGTCGAGCGCCGGGTCGTCGATGCCGATCGCCTCGATGCCGACCTGGTGGAACTGCCGGTACCGGCCCGCCTGCGGGGCCTCGGCGCGGAAGAACTGGCCCGCGTAGTAGAGCTTCGCCGGCAGCGAGCCGCGGTCGAGGCTGTGCTCGATCACGGCCCGCATCACGCCCGCGGTGCCCTCGGGCCGCAGCGTGATGGACCGCTCACCGCGGTCGAGGAAGGTGTACATCTCCTTCGTCACGACGTCGGTCGACTCGCCGACGCCACGCGCGAACAGCGCCGTGTCCTCGAAGACAGGCAGCTCGATGTAGCCGTAGCCCGCGAGCTCGGCCGCGCGGGTCAGCGTCGACCGGACGTGCGCGAACGCGGCGGACGTCGGCGGGATGTAGTCGGGAACGCCTTTGGGTGCGGAAAACACGTCTCTCAAAGTCCTCGGTGCGGGGCGGCCGGAGCATCCTGCAGTTGAAGCAGGTAAGGATTCGTCGCGCGCTCACGGCCTATGGTCGTCGTCGGGCCGTGGCCGGGCAGCACCACTGTGTCATCGGGCAAGGTCATGACCTTGCTCTGCAGAGACGACAGCATCGCGGAGTGGTCGCCACCCGGCAGGTCGGTGCGTCCGATGGAACCGGCGAAGAGCGTGTCACCCGAGAGCACCAGGCGACCGCCCTCCTGCACGCCGGACCGGAACATCACCGACCCGCCGGTATGGCCCGGCGTGTGGTCGACGGTGATCTTCAGGCCGGCCAGGTCCAGCTCGGCGCCGTCGGTCAGCTCGCGCACCTCGGAGGGCTCGCGCATCTCCAGGTTGCCCCCGAAGAACGCGGCCGACTCGCGGCTGACGCCCTTCAGCGGGTCGGAGAGCATCGCCACGTCGTCCGGGTGGATGTAGGCGGGGATGTCGTTGCCGTCGCAGACCGGGGTGACGGAGAACGTGTGGTCGAAGTGCCCGTGCGTGAGCAGCACGGCGACCGGCGCGAGGCGGTGCTTGCGCAAGGCCTGCTCGACCGGCTCGACCGCGTCCTGACCGGGATCGATGATCACGCAGGGCTCGCCCTCACCGGCCGCCAGGACGAAGCAGTTCGCCTGGAGCGCACCAGTCGGGAACCCGATCACGAGCACGAAAATGACCTCCCTGTTCAACCACAGCCTAACCACCACACAAAGCTCATATGCCCAGGCCCTAGACTCCCGAGCCGACCGCCCTATTCGCATGAGTCCCTGGGGAGGGAGCACGTGCCCACCAACGAGCAGCGACGCGCGAACGCCAAGCGCAAGCTTGAGCGTCAAATGGTCTACCGCCAGGAGCGGGCCAAGAAGCGTCGCATCATCGCCGTCGTGTCGACGGTCGTCGTTGTTGCGCTCGTTGGAGGTGGCGTGTGGTTCCTCGCGACCAACGACGTCTTCGGCAACGGTGACGCCGCCGCGTCGGAGACTCCGACCCAGGAGTCGGTGGACAAGGCGGAGAACATCCCCACCGAGCTGCACCAGGTCGCGAAGCGCCCCACTCCCCTGCCGGAGAAGGTGAGCTGCGAGTACACGAAGGGCCAGGAGCCGGCGGCCAAGGAGAACACGCCGCCCGCGAACGGCGAGCAGCCCGCCACCGGCACGGTCGGCGTCACGCTCGGCACCTCGATCGGTGACCTGAAGCTGAACCTGGACCGCTCGCTCGCGCCGTGCACCGTGCACAACTTCGTCGAGCTCGCGAAGCAGAAGTACTTCGACAACACGACCTGCCACCGCCTCACGGTGACCGGCATCCAGGTCCTGCAGTGCGGCGACCCCGGCGGCAACGGCATGGGCGGCCCCGGCTACGCGTTCAAGGACGAGACCTACCCGGAGCTCACCTACGGCCGCGGCGTGCTCGCCATGGCGAACTCGGGCCCGAACACCAACGGCTCGCAGTTCTTCATCGTCTACGGCGACGCCTCGGCCCTGAAGCCGGACTACACGGTGTTCGGCACGGTCGACGCCGAGTCGCTGAAGAAGGTCGACGAGGTCGCGAAGACCGGCACGATCTCGCAGCAGCCGGGCCAGGGCGACGGCAAGCCGAAGACGCCGGTCGACATCAAGTCGGCGTTGGTCGCGAACTAACTCCCGCGACGAGTTCTTCACAGCTAACTCTTGAAAAGGAACGGCCCCGGAACCGCGGTTCCGGGGCCGTTCTTTGTTTCTAGTCCGTGGCGCTTACGACGCCGACGTCACGCGGTAGACGTCGTAGACGCCCTCGACGCTGCGCACGGCCTTGAGCACGTGGCCGAGGTGCTTCGGGTCGCCCATCTCGAACGAGAACCGGCTGACGGCCACCCGGTCGCGCGACGTCGTCACCGACGCCGACAGGATGTTCACCCGCTCGTCCGCCAGCACCTTCGTGACGTCCGAGAGCAGACGGTGCCGGTCGAGCGCCTCCACCTGGATGGCGACCAGGAAGACGCTGGACGCGCTCGGCGCCCACTCGACGTCGAGGAGCCGTTCCGGCGACTTCAGCAGCTCGTCCGCGTTCGTGCAGTCGGTGCGGTGCACGGACACGCCGCCGCCGCGCGTCACGAAGCCGAGGATGTCGTCGCCCGGCACCGGGGTGCAGCAGCGGGCGAGCTTCACCCACACGTCGCCCGCGTCCTTGACGATCACGCCCGCGTCGCCGGTGGGGCGACGCCTCGTGACCGTGGACGGGGTGGCGCGGTCGGCCAGCTCCTCCTCGGCGTGGTCGACACCGCCGAGCTGGGCGACGAGCCGCTGCACGACGTGGCGGGCGCTGGTGTGGCCCTCGCCGACCGCCGCGTACAGCGCGCTCATGTCCGGGTAGTGCAGTTCCTTCGCAAGCGCCTGCATCGAGTCGACCGAGACCAGGCGCTGGATCGGGAGCCCGACGCGCCGGACCTCCTTGGTGATCGCGTCCTTGCCCTGCTCGATCGCCTCTTCCTTGCGCTCCTTGGCGAACCACTGCTTGATCTTCGCCTTGGCGCGCGGGGACGCCACGAAGCTCAGCCAGTCGCGGGACGGCCCCGCACCCTCCGCCTTGGAGGTGAAGATCTCGACGACCTCGCCGTTCTCGAGCTTGCGCTCCAGGGCGACCAGCCGGCCGTTGACGCGGGCGCCGATGCAGCGGTGCCCCACCTCGGTGTGCACGGCGTAGGCGAAGTCGACGGGCGTGGACCCCGTCGGCAACGTCTCGACGTCACCCTTGGGGGTGAACACGAAGATCTCGCGCGCCGCGAGGTCCCAGCGCAGCCCCTCGAGGAACTCGCCGGGGTCCGCGGCTTCCCGCTGCCAGTCGAGGAGCTGACGCATCCACGCCATCTCGTCGATCTCGACGGACTTGCCGTTGTGCGTGCCCTTGGTCTCCTTGTAGCGCCAGTGCGCCGCGATGCCGTACTCGGCCCGCTGGTGCATCTCGTGGGTGCGGATCTGCACCTCGAGGGGCTTGCCGTCGGGACCGATGACGGTCGTGTGCAGCGACTGGTACACGCCGAACCGGGGCTGCGCGATGTAGTCCTTGAACCGGCCCGGCATCGGCTGCCAGGCGGCGTGCACGACGCCCATCGCGGCGTAGCAGTCGCGCACCTCGTCCACGAGGATCCGGACGCCCACCAGGTCGTGGATGTCGTCGAAGTCCCGCCCGCGGACGATCATCTTCTGGTTGATCGAGTAGTAGTGCTTCGGCCGCCCCTCGACCTTCGCGACGATCCGCGCGCTCTCGAGCTGCGTGTTCAGCTCGTCGACCACGGACCGCAGGTACGTGTCGCGACTCGGCGCGCGCTTCGCGACCAGGCGGACGATCTCGTCGTACTTCTTCGGCTGCAGGATCGCGAACGCCAGGTCCTCGAGCTCCCACTTGACCGTCGCCATGCCCAGCCGGTGGGCGAGCGGCGCGAGCACCTCGAGCGTTTCACGGGCCTTGCGGGCCTGCTTCTCCGGCGGCAGGAACCGCATGGTGCGCATGTTGTGCAGCCGGTCGGCGAGCTTGATGACCAGGACCCGCGGGTCCTTCGCCATCGCGATGACCATCTTGCGGATGGTCTCGGCCTCGGCCGCTGCCCCCAGCTTGACCTTGTCGAGCTTCGTGACGCCGTCGACCAGCCGGGCGACCTCCTCGCCGAAGTCCTCCTTGAGCTGGTTGAGCGAGTAGTCGGTGTCTTCCACGGTGTCGTGCAGCAGCGCGGCCACCAGCGTCGTGGTGTCCATGCCCAGCTCGGCGAGGATCGTCGCCACGGCGAGCGGGTGGGTGATGTACGGGTCGCCGGACTTGCGGCGCTGCGGGCGGTGCTTCTCCTCGGCGACGTCGTACGCGTGCTGCAGAAGCGCCAGATCGGCCTTGGGATGGAGGTCACGGTGCACGGCGGCGAGAGGTTCGAGGACCTGCTTCACCGGGGCCGCACGTTGGGCGGTGATGCGCCGCGCCAGGCGGGCGCGCACACGCCGGGTAGCCGACGGTTGAACAACCGTCGCAGCGGGTTCGGTGTCTTGACTCAACCCCACGCTCCTCGGGTCTCGCGAGTACCGAGGATAACGCGTTTACGATGCGGAAACTTCCGATGGCGCGCTGAGCGGCACAGCTCACACGGTGAACGCGCCCCGGACTTTTGTTGGGCCGATCAGGCGACGCTCACCACGAAGGCCCGCCACGCCTGAATCGAGAAGACCAGGGCGGCACCTCCCGCGGCCTTCGAGTCACGCACGAGAGCGTCGTGGGCGACCGACACCTCCACGCACGCGCTCTCGATCGTGTCGTTGCTGTAGGAGCTCTTACGCCAGGTCCGTTCGCGGCTCATCGAGATCCTCCCGGAGTCCGCTGACGTAGTTCGCCAGCAAGCTCCGCGATTGTCCCTCATCCAAGGCGCGCGCATCCAACCACTGGAAGAACTCACGGCTGTCCCGGATGGAGGCGCCGTCGTGCGAGAACACCTGCCCCAGCGCGGTCTCGCCGTACGCGAGGGGCGCGTGTTTCTCGAAGCTGAACAACATCCGCGCCGACTGCCGCATCGGCGCCGTCCCCGCCGAGATCGGCACGATCCGCAGCACGTGCGTGTGGAACAGCAGGCGCAGGTACTGCTCTTCCATCAAACGGGCATCACCCACCTTCAGCCGCAAGGCCAGCTCGTGCACGTAGAAGCGGCACTCCGGCGGGTTGTGCCTCCGCAGGACCGCCTGGCGTTCGGTGCGCAGCCGCACGCCCTTGTCGATGTCGTCCGCGGCGACCCGGCCGCCGTCGACGAAGAGCGCCCGCGCGTACTCCGGCAGCTGCACCAGGCCCGGCACCGTGTGCACGTCGTAGGTGGTGATGCGCTGCGCCTGGGCCTCGGCCAGCGCGAGGGTGCGCAGGTTGTCCGGCACCGTCACCACGTACGGGTCGAACGCGTAGCGGTAGCGGGCGCGGAAGGCCTCGAAGTGGTCCGTGTCCCGGCCGCACATCATCAGGTACTGCACCAGGTCGATCTCGCTCGCACGCGCCTTGCCCTTCTCGATGTTGGAGACCTTGCTCGGGTCCCAGCCGAGCTGCTCCGCGAACGCGTGGCCCGTCAGCCCGCTGAACTTCTCGCGGAGGCGCCGCAACTCGTCGCCCAGGTCGCGGCTGTAGGCGGTGGAGGTGATCGCAGTCATTCGTCCGACCGTAGACATTGACCCTCCTCCACGAACCAGCTCGTCCGGGTGAAATTAAGGATCTCGCACCTCATCCGGCTTTCCGGAAATCGGCGGTTCGGTTCGCTCATGCGTTCGACAGTACCGCACGATCTCGCCGAAAAGCCACGTCAGCGGTCACACGATCGGGCGAATGCCGTGGACATCTGGCCATAGGTGTCGTTAGCGCTCAACCAGCTAAAAGCCTCGCACGCGGCTATGAACGCAACTCGCAAAAATTGCCACGAAACATTTCTGACGACGGCCGCCCAGCCCCCGAAATCGGCGCGGCACCGCGCCTGACAGACTCGCTCGGGTGAGGACTTTGCTCTGGTGCGCCGCCATGACGTTCGTGTGGCTCGGCACGATGGCGTACCTGGCCCTCGACGACCCCGGCCACATCGACCCGCGGTCGATCATCGGCAGCGCCGTCGGCTGGGTGGTGGCGACGACGCTGAGCTGGCTGCTCCTGCGGCGCGCGAAGGCACCGAAGCTGTGGGAGATCGCGGTCGTGACGGCGCCGGCGTCGTTGGTGACGCTCGTGTTCGTGAGCGTCGGGGCGGCGTTCGTGGCTCCTCCGCCACTCGCCTGAAAACGCGACACTTGTTCCAAGTCACGGTGACGCGGCGGTAGCGGAACTGGCATGATCGGTCACTCGACGTGAACGAGGTCTGGGGGGACCGCTCATGTTTCCTGCACCGCCACCGTCCACTCCCGCCGCGCAGCGGGGCACGCCGTTCCTGCACTGCGTCGCGGGCGCGTCGATCTGGTTCTTCGCCGCCGTCACGGTTCAGGTCATCGTCGGGCTGAGGACCGGCTACGGCCTGGACGGGCTCGGGAGCGGCGTCGCCGGCGACGTCGTCGTGTGGATGCTCACCTCGTTCGTGACCTGGCTCATCGCGTCGAGGGTCCGGATCAAGCCGTGGGTGCTGATCTTCCTGTCGCTGCCGGTCTACGTCCTGCTGACGATCCTCATCACCATCGTCCTGGTCGTGGTGGGCGTCGGGTTCCAGCTCGTGTTCCGCTGAGAGACTGGCCGCATGCACTCACACCGGCCGATCTGGCACTGCCTGACGTTCGCGGGCATCTGGTACGCCGCGATCGTCGTGCTGAACCTCGTCACCACCGGAGGTGACGAGGGTGCCCGTGCGGCGATGCTCGGGGTGGTGCCGTGGCTCGGCGCGTCCGCCGCGCTGATGCGGGTCGGGCACGGCGACATGAAGGCCTGGCGGCTGGTCCTGCTCGCCCTGCCGATCTTCTACTTCCTGTGGGCCATCACCGTCGTGGTCGCCTACCGGTTCATCGTGCCGGTGGCGGGGTGAGGACGGCCCAGAAACAAAAGTCGACCTGCTCACCGAACGCGGCGAGCAGGTCGACCTCAGTGGAACACCAAGCAGTTACACGGTCAGCAGAGCACTGACCTCGCGGCCCGCGAGCCGCGAGCGGCCCTCCAGCGCGGCGATCTCCAGCAGCACCGACACACCGGTCACGATGCCACCGGCACGTTCGATCAGCGTGCACGCGGCCTCGGCGGTGCCTCCGGTCGCGAGCACGTCGTCCACCACGACCACGCGCTGGCCCGGCTGAATGGTGTCGGCGGGCAACTCCAGGGACGCCTCGCCGTACTCGAGCGCGTAGGACACCGAGTCGGCGACGACCGGGAGCTTGCCCGGCTTGCGCAGCGGCACGACGCCGTAGCGCCAGCCGTAGCCCAGAGCAGCACCCAGGAGAAATCCGCGCGACTCGATGGCGGCGATCACCTGGGTGCTGTCGTCGATCTTGTCCTGGAGGGCGTCGACCACGGCGCGCAAGGCGTCGGGGTCGGTGAGAACCGGCGTGAAGTCCCGGAAGACGACCCCCGGCTGGGGGAAGTCCGGGACCTCACGCAGCAGTTCCAGTGCACGATCCAGTTTCAACGCTGGCGCTTCCCGGTCGGACGGCGGCGCGCGTCGGCTGCCTTGGCGGTGCGGTGGGGCACCGACGCGGCGGCGGCGTACGCCTCCTCCTTGCGCAGGTCGGCGGCGAGGGCGTCCTCGTCGACCGACTCGATGCCCTCGGCGACCTGCGGGCCCGTGGCCTTGGCGCGGCGGGCGGCCACGCGCTTGGCCTGCGCGATGTACTTCGGGTCGCGCATCTTCAGGTCCACCAGCACCGGGGTGGCGATGAAGATCGAGGACAGGGCACCGATGAACATGCCGACGAGCTGCACGAGCGCCAGGTCCTGCAGGGTGCCGACACCCAGGATGCCGACGCCGACGACCAGCAGGCCGATGACCGGGAGCAGTGCGATCAGCGAGGTGTTGATCGAGCGCATCAGGGTCTGGTTGAGCGCCAGGTTCGACGCCTCGGCGTACGTGCGGCGGGTCAGGCCCAGCAGGCCTCGGGTGTTCTCCTTGACCTTGTCGAACACGACGACCGTGTCGTACAGGGAGAAGCCGAGGATGGTGAGCAGACCGATGACCGTCGCCGGCGTCACCTCGAAGCCGATGAGCGAGTACACGCCCGCGGTGATGATGACGTCGTGGAACACGGCGACGAGCGCGCCGACGGCCATCTGCCACTCGAAGTAGAGCACCAGGAAGATCGTCACCGCGACGAAGAACCAGAACAGGGCCCACAGGGCCTTGCCGCTGATCTCACCACCCCAGGACGCGGAGACGGCGCTGTCGGAGATCGCCGACTGGCCGCCCTGCGGCTGGGTGTCGGCGGCGAGCGCGGCCTTGAGGGTCGCGACCTCGGCGACGTTCAGCGCCGGGGACTTGAGCTGGATCGTCGCGCTGGCGCCGGAACCGACGGCCTGCACGGCGTTCGGCTTCTTGCCGGGCAGGGCCTTGGCGTAGGCGTCTTCGACGGCCTGCGTCGAGATGGTCTGGCCGCTCGCCGACACGGACGGCAGCGAGATCTTGGTGCCGCCCTCGAAGTCGATGCCGAGGTTGAACCCCTTGAACACCATGGAGCCGATGCAGACCAGCAGGATGATGCCGGAGACGATGTACCAGCGGGTGCGCTTGCCGACGATGTCGAAGGCGCCGTTGCCCACATAAAGACGCGAGAACACGCTCATGTCAGGCCTCCTTCACGGCGGTCGTCTTGCCGGTCGTGGCGGCGCGGTGTGCGGCACCCTCGCGGGCGGCACCGCCCAGGCCGGACAGGCTCGGGTTGGACAGGAACTTGGACTTCGAGGCCATCGCGACCAGCGGGTGCGTCACGAGGAACACGACCACGAGGTCGAGGACCGTCGACATGCCCAGGGTGAACGCGAAGCCCTTCACCTGGCCGACCGCGATCACGTACAGCACGGCGGCGGCGATGAAGCTGACCGCGTCGGCCGAGAGGATCGTGCGGCGCGAACGGACCCATGCGCGCGGGACGGCCGAACGGAACGAACGGCCTTCTCGCACTTCGTCTTTCAGTCGTTCGAAGAAGACGATGAACGAGTCCGCTGTGATACCGATGGCGACGATGAAGCCCGCGATGCCGGCGAGGTCGAGCGTGAAGCCGATGACGCGGCCGAGCAGCACCAGCACGGCGTAGATGACGACCGCGGACAGCGCGAGCGACAGGATCGTCAGGATGCCGAGCAGGCGGTAGTAGAAGAGGCAGTACACGAAGACCAGCGCGAGGCCGATGCCGCCGGCGATGAGACCCGCCTTGAGCGACTGCAGGCCGAGCGTCGGGGAGACCGTCTGCGCCTCGGACGAGTCGAAGGACAGCGGCAGCGCGCCGTACTTCAGCGTGTTCGCGAGGTTCGTGGCTTCCTTCAGCGTGAACTTGCCGCTGATCTCGGTGGAGCCACCGGAGATGGCCGACTGGATGGTCGGCGCGGACATGACCTCGCCGTCGAGCACGACCGCGACGGCCTGCTGGACGTTGGCCGCGGTGAACGAGCCCCACTTCGTGCCGCCCTCGGACTTGAAGTCGAGGTTGACGACGTAGCCGGTGCCGTTCGGGTTGGCGTTCGCGGCGGCGTTGCTGATGTCCTCACCGGTCAGGCGGGAGTAGTTCGAGAAGTCGTCGGCCTTGGTCTGGGTGTCCTCCTTGGGAGGGTTGACCGGGGCCAGCGTGTACTTGAACTCACCCTTCTCGTCACAGGTGACGAGAGGCTTGTCGAGGTCGTCGTTGCCGCGCAACGGGTCGGCCTTCGTGCAGTCGAGCATGAGCGCGGCCTGCTGCAGGACCTGCGGGTCCGTGGACTGGCGCAGCGCCTTGGCCTCCTGGATCTCCTTCGCGACCTTCGGGTCGACGTTGGAGGGGGCGGACGGCGTGGTCGGGGCGGCGCTGCTCGACGGCGCGGCACTGCTCGACGGCGGCGTGCTGGACGGCTGCGCGGCCAGGTTCGGCGCGGGACGGCCCTGCGGGGCACCGCTCGAGGGCGGGGCCTGGCCGGCGCTCTGGCTCGGCGGCGCCGACGGAGGCGTGCTCGCGCCGCTCGACGGCGGGGTGCTCGACGAGGTCTCGGTCGGGTTCGGCGCGGCACCGGCGGGCACCGGCTGGCCGATGACCTTGCGGAACGCGAGGCGAGCGGTCTGGCCGAGGCCCTTCGCGCCTTCGCTGTCCGCGCCCGGGACCGTGATCACCAGGTTGTTGCCGTCTCGCACGACCTCGGCACCGGAGACGCCGAGACCGTTCACGCGGACCTCGATGAGGTCACGTGCGCGGTTGAGCGCTTCCTCGCTGGGTTGGGCTCCGTCTTCCTGACGCGCGGTCAGCGTGACGAGCGTGCCACCCTGCAGGTCGATTCCGAGCTTGGGTTTGGCCGAACCGTTCCCGGTCAAAAAGACCAGGGCGTAGAGCGCGACCACGATGAGGACAAAACTCGCCAGATACTTCGCAGGGCGAATTTGCCCGGCCGGAGGTGCCACGATCCGTCCGTCTCCTAGTAGCGATGGTTTCCGAGCGCGCAGCGTAACGCGCGCCAGGTGAGCTGCGCGTCACTACCTGGAGTTGGCGGTGTTCACAGTTGCCAACTCCAGGTGTCACGATCCTGTTGGTTACTTCTTGGCGTTGTGGTCCAGGGGCTCGGCGACCTGTGCGGTGGTCACCTCGGCCTTGTCCTCGGTCTTGTCCGCGGCGACGACCTCGTCCTCGTCGTCCTTGTCCACGACGACGGCCTCGTCGGTCTCCGCCACCTTCTCGCGGATCGCGGCACGCAGCCAGCGGGTGACGACACCCTCGGAGATCTCGATGTCGATCGTGGTGTCGTGGCTCGCGTCGGCGACGGTGCCGTACAGACCCGAGGTCGTCATGACCTTGTCGCCCGGGGCGAGAGAGCTCTGCAGCTGCTGCTGCTCGGCCATCGCCCGCTTCTGCTTGCGCGCGCTGAGGAACAGCGGCACCGCGAGCAGAACCAGAAGCAACGGGAACATCAAACTGCCAAGGTCCATCATTCTCCGATCAAATGGACATGCCTCAACACACGCCCGATATGTCCAGGTGCTCTCACCGATTGTGCCAGGTCACCACAGTTGATCACCGGCGGGCGGTTCCAGCCCCAGGTGGTGCCACGCGGCGGGCGTCGCCACTCGGCCGCGTGGTGTCCGGGCCAGCATGCCAGCTCGCACCAAATACGGTTCGCACACCTCTTCCACGGTGGTCGGCTCCTCACCGACCGCGACCGCGAGGGTGGAGACGCCGACGGGGCCGCCGCCGAAGCTCTTGACCAGCGCGGACAGCACGGCGCGGTCGAGCCGGTCGAGGCCCAGGTGGTCGACGTCGTAGACCAGCAGCGCCTGCTGGGAGATCTCCGCCGTGACCCGGCCGTCGGCCCTGACCTCGGCGAAGTCGCGGACGCGGCGCAGCAGGCGGTTCGCGATGCGCGGGGTGCCCCGGCTGCGGCCCGCGATCTCGAGGGCGGCGTCCTCGGCGATGTCGACGCCGAGGATCTTGGCGCTGCGCTTGACGATGAGGTCGAGCTCGTCGGGGCTGTAGAACTCCATGTGGCCGGTGAAGCCGAACCGGTCGCGCAGCGGGCCGGTCAGCGCCCCGGACCTCGTGGTGGCCCCGACCAGGGTGAACGGCGCGATGTCGAGCGGGATGCTGGTCGCGCCGGGCCCCTTGCCGACGACGACGTCGACGCGGAAGTCCTCCATCGCGAGGTAGAGCATCTCCTCGGCGGGGCGGGCCATCCGGTGGATCTCGTCGATGAACAGGACGTCGCCCTCGACCAGGTTGGACAGCATCGCGGCGAGGTCGCCCGCGCGTTCCAGGGCCGGGCCGCTGGTGATGCGGATGGCGCTGCCCAGCTCCTTCGCGATGATCATGGCGAGGGAGGTCTTGCCGAGCCCGGGAGGGCCGCTGAGCAGGACGTGGTCCGGGGCCGTGCCGCGGCGCATCGCCCCGTGCAGGACGAGCTCGAGCTGCTCGCGGACCCGGTGCTGACCGACGAACTCGTGCAGGTCGGCGGGGCGCAGGCTGGTCTCGACGTCCCGTTCGGCGGGGGTGACGTACGGGCTGAGCTCCTCCTCGCTCACTTGCGCCCCAGGGTCGCGAGCGCCCGGCGCAGGACGGCGGAGGTGGACTGGTCGGGGTTCTCGGAGAGGACCTTGTCGACCGTGGTCTCGGCGGCCTTGGCCGGGAAGCCGAGGCCGAGCAGCGCCTCGACGACGTGGTCGCGCGTCTGGCTGTGCGCGGGCGTGGTGGGCGCGGCGAGCTGGCCGACCTTGTCGCGGAGCTCGATGATGAGCCGTTCCGCGCCCTTCTTGCCGATGCCGGGGACCTGGGTGAGGACGGTGATGTTGCCCTCGGCGAGCGCATGGCGGAGCTTGTCCGGCTCCAGCACCGCGAGGGTGGCGAGCGCGATCCGCGGGCCGATGCCGCTCACGGTCTGCAGCAGGCCGAACAGCTCGCGGGCCTCGGCGTCGGCGAAGCCGAACAGGGTGAGGCTGTCCTCGCGGACGATCAGGGTGGTGGCGAGGCTCGCCTCCTCGCCGCGGCGCAGCGTGGCGAGGGTGGTCGGGGTCATCTGGACGGCGAAGCCGACGCCGCCCACCTCGACGACGGCGTGGTCGAGGCCGACGTGCTGCACCTGGCCGCGCAGTGACGAGATCACCTGGTTCCTCCGGACTTCACGCTCACGCAGGCGTCCCCTCGCGAAGGGGACCCCTTGATTTCATTCTTCCAGCCGGCACCGACAGTTTCGGCGCGCGCTGAAGCGATCATGATCCGCTCCGCCGCGCCGCTTCGGCGAGCTTCGCCTTGTGCACGCGGGCCAGTTCGGCGGCGCGGGCCTGCGCCTCCTCCAGCCGCGACCGCATCGGCGCGCGCCAGTGGTGGCAGATCGCCAGCGCCAGCGCGTCCGCCGCGTCGGCCGGCTTCGGGGCGACCTTCAGCCCGAGCAGCTTGGTGACCATGGCGGTCACCTGCGCCTTGTCCGCGCGGCCCGACCCGGTGACGGCGGCCTTCACCTCGGACGGCGTGTGGAACTCGACGGGCAGGCCCCGTTGTGCGGCGGCCAGGGCGACGACGCCCGACGCCTGGGCGACGCCCATGGCCGTGCGGACGTTGTGTTGTGCGAAGACCCGTTCGATCGCCACGACCTGTGGTTCGTAACGGTCGAGCCACACGCAGACGCCGTCGTACAGCTCGTGCAGGCGCACGGACAGAGGAGCGTCCACGGGGGTGCGCAGGACGTCGACGGCCACGGCGCGCACGACCCGGCCGGGTCCGCCGTCGACGACGCCGAAGCCGCACCTGGTCAGACCGGGGTCGACCCCGAACACGCGCACAACAGCTCCCCGGATCGCCGAACGAACAACAGTTCGAACCATATCCGGTGCACCCATAGGCAGGTGGCACCGACACGGTTCGACAAGTCCGCACCGGCGTTACTACGGTGGTCGGGTTTCGATCACGGGAGTGCGCGGTGAAGAGGTTCTGGGCCGTTGCGGGAGGCGTCGGCGCCTTCATGGCGATCGCCATCCTCACGGCTCTCGCCGCGCCTCGCGATATCGGTATCGCAATCGACAAGGTGGTGCAGCTCGTCTTCGCCATCGCGGCGTTGGTCGCCTACGCGCGCAAGCGCGACCGGTGGATGACGGCGGCGATGACCAGCCTCGCGATCGGGTTGTCCGCGTGGATCTGGGGCCAGCAGATCATGGGCGTGCAGCTGCCGTCGTCCACGATCGCACCGCTCGGGTTCACCATGGTGCCGGTCCTCTGCCTGGCCGCCCTCGTCGTGAAGGCGCAGCAACGCCGCGCCGACGACCTGCTGCCGAACTACCGCAGCCGCACGGTGGTCGTGCTCGACGGGCTGATCGTGATCGGGTCGCTGTTCGTGCTGACGTGGGTGTCGGCGCTGGAGTCGCTGTCCCGTGCGTGGGCCACGGAAGGTCCCGGGTTCGCCACCGTGGTCGCGCATCCCGCCGCGTACCTCGTGCTGCTCGTGGCGATCGTGGTGATGTCGTGGACGCATCAGTCCGTGCGGCAGTGGCCGATGCTTTTCGTGGCACTGGCGGGCATCGCGCAGTCGTCATCGGGCTGGGTGTTCGCGTTCCACATCGCCAAGGGCAACACGGCGATCCCCGCGACGGCGGACATCGGGTTCATGCTGTGCCCCGCGTTCTTCCTGCTGAGCGCGCTGGCCCCGACCCGCGACCACGCCCCCACGCCCGGTCGCATGCGCACGGCCGACCTGCTGCACCTGCTCGTGCCGTACCTGCCGCTCGCGATCACGGGCCTGTTCGTGCTCTGGAACACCGCGACCGGCGGCCGGCTGAACCCCGTCGAGACCTACGTCGGACTCGGGGTCATGTGCCTCGTGATCGTGCGGCAGCTCCTCACGATGATGGACAACGTACGGCTGATGGATCAGCTGCGCGTCTCTCGCGAACAGCTACGGCACGAGGCGACGCACGACCCGTTGACCGGCGTCGCGAACCGCTCGCTTTTCCGCGAACGACTCGAACGCGCCCTGTCCGTGCGTGACCGCTCCACGCCGCTGATCCTGTTGTTCATCGACGTGGACGGCTTCAAGGCCGTGAACGACAACAACGGTCACGCCGAGGGCGACGCCGTTCTGCGCAATGTCGCCGCACGGCTGCAGAACAACGTACGGCCCGAAGACACGGTGGCGCGGCTCGGCGGGGACGAGTTCGGCGTGCTGGTCGACGGCGGCGACGCCGACGAGATCGGCGACCGGCTGCTCAAGGCGCTCGGCCACCCGCACGAGGTGCTCGGCCGCGTGCACCGGGTGCACGCCAGCATCGGTGTGGCGCAACGGTTCTCGTACGATGCCAAGATCACCGCCGACGACGTGCTCGGGGCCGCGGACGCCGCGATGTACACGGCGAAGCGGCTCGGCAAGGGCATGGTCGTCGTGCACGGTTCACCGCTTCCGGAGATGACGTGACCCCAGAGCAGCTGATCATCGACCTCGGCATGCAGGAACTGCCCGTCGAGGGCGGGTACTTCGCGCAGACGCACCGCTCGGACGAGGCGTCCGCGATCGCGTACCTGTTGCGCAGCCCCGATTTCTCCGGCATGCACGTGCTGGAGCACCTGGAGATCTACCACTTCCACGCCGGGTCGCCGTTGCGGATGCTGCTGCTGCACCCGGACGGCACGGTGACCGAGCCGATGCTGAGCGCGTCGCACCCGCAGGTCGTCGTGCCCGCGGGCGTGTGGCAGGGCAGCACCCCGGCCGGGGACTGGTCGCTGGTCGGCACGGTCGTGGTGCCGCCGTACACCGATGACGTCGTGGAGTTCGGGCACGCGGACGACCTGTGCGCGCGTTATCCGTCCCACGCGGCCGCAATCCGCCCCTTGTGCCGCTTCTAGCGCCTTAGGATCTTGGCATGGCCCTCGTCCCGCTCAACGGCATCGAACTGAACGTCCAGACCGAGGGTTCCGGCGATCTCGTCGTGCTCGTGATGGGCACCGGCAGTCCCGGCCGGGTGTGGCGCACGTACCAGATGCCGGCGCTGGTGAAAGCGGGCTACCGCGTCGCGTACTTCGACAACCGCGGCATCAAGCCCTCCTCGGAGTGCGGCGAGGGCTTCACGCTGGACGACATGGTCGCCGACACCGCCGCGCTGATCGAGCACCTCGGCGCCCCGGCGCACGTGATCGGCACGTCGCTGGGCGCCCGCATCACCCAGGAACTGGCGCTGGCGCACCCGTCGCTGGTGCGGTCGGCGGTGCTGATGGCGACCGCGGGCCGGCCCGAACCGGTGCAGCAGGCGTGGTCGCAGGCGATGCGCGACCTGCACGACAAGGGCGTCGAGATCCCGCTGCCGTTCTACGCGGTGGCGTCGGTGATCCGGAACGTGTCGCAGGCGACGCTGGCCGACCCGGTGGTGGCGCGCGACTGGCTGCAGATGTACGAGTTCGCCGGCAACACCTTCGGCCCCGGCGAACGCGCGCAGCTCGGCCTGGCCGAGTACGACACGCGGCTGGAGGCGTACCGGGCGATCGCGGTGCGGACGCTGGTGATCGGCTTCGCCGACGACCTGGTGCTGCCGCCCCGGTTGTCCCGCGAGGTGGCGGACGTGATCCCGGGGGCGCGGTACGCGGAGGTGGCCGGGGCCGGGCACGTCGGGTACCTGGAGCGGCCGGACGAGGTGAACCGGCTGCTGGTCGAGTTCCTGGGCGCCGCGTGAGGGAGCGGATCTCGCCGCACGACAAGTGGCTGGAGATGGTGCGGGACTACCCCGAGCTGCACGCGTACCTGGACGGGTTGCGGCCGGGGCAGGTGCTGTCGGGCACGGTGGCGGCGGTCGAGAACTTCGGGGTGTTCGTGGCTCTGGACGACAGCCCTCCGCACCCCTTCTACGCCGGCGTCGGGTTCGTGAGGGTCCCGGACGTGTCCTGGAACTACGACGTGACGGTCGAGGTGGGGCAACGCGTCGCGGGTGAGTTCGCCGAGTACGACACGTGGCAGATGGAGGCCCGGCTGTCGCTGAAAGCGTTGCAGCCGGACCCCTCCCTCTGTTCGCCGAAGCCGTCGTCCACGTCGACCGCGAACGGCGCCTCGTGACCCTGACCCTGCCTACCGGTCGAGGCTGAACTCGTCCGTCGTCTCCCCCTTCACCAACAGATCCACGCGACCGCTCAACACGTAGGTGCCGAACGGCGTGCGAGCCGCCGTGGTCGGCGCGGTAGGCCAAGAACGCTGCGACCGCACCTGCCACGTACGGGTGTCCAGCACCGTGACCGCGTTCTTGCCCGGCGCCGCCAAGGAGTTCGTCACCACCACAAGCCCCTGCGGGGTCCAGGTGAGACCGTCGGCGCCGGGCAGCTTCGGCGCGGGCAGCTCCTCCACGTGGTCGCGCGTGACCTTGAACAGCGTGCCGTTCGTGTAGTGGCCGGTGACGAGGAACCCCCTCGGGTCCCAGACGATGCCGTTGTTGCCGAACGACGTGCCGCCCAGCCTCGGGTCGCGGGCGAACGGCGTGACGGCGCCGGCGCGGTCCACCTTCCAGATCGTGTCGCCGGACGTGCCGGTGACGTAGGCGTTGCCGTGCGGGTCGACGGTGACGTCGTTGGCGCCGTTCGGAACGTCGACGTACCTCAGTGCGCGGCCGGTGCGCAGTTCGAAGACGCCCAGGCCGGACTGGCCGGGCACCGAGCGTTCGCCGAAGCCGATGTCCCCGTAGGTGACCAGCAGCCGGTCGCCGTCCACGCGCAGGCCGAACGTGGACACCATCGGTGTGCCGGTGATGAACGGGCGGACGCGGCCGTCGAGGCCGACCCGCGACACCGTGCCGTGGCGCAGTGAGCTGACGAGGAAGTGGCCCCGGTCCCAGGCCACACCTTCGGGGTGCAGCGACGGGGAACGGGCCTCGACGTGCCTCGGTGTGGCCTGGGCCGTGCCCGTGAACAGCACCAGCACCGCCGTGACGGCGAGCAGGACGCGCATTGCTTCCCTCCAGTACGAGCACTGATGAGTATCAGAGTTCTGATATCTATCCATACTCTTACCACACTCTTACGATGAACGGATGCGCAGCGGTGATCGGCTCGGCGGGGACATCAAGCGCACCGAGCTGGACCTGATGACCGCGAAGTCGGCGGCGGTGAAGCCCGCGGGGCTGACCGTGCCGCAGTACTCGGCGTTGCTCGCGTTGAGCGAGAACCCCGGTGCGCCCGCGGCGACTCTCGCGCGGTTGTGCCTGACGACGCCTCAGACGATGACGACGATCCTGCAGAACCTGGTCGCGCTCGGGCTCGTGGAACGCACGCCGCAGCAGTGGCAGAGCAACGTCCTGGAGAACCGGCTGACCGAGGCCGGGCAGGCGCGGTTCCGCGAGGCGGACCGGGCCGCGGTGGCGGTGGAGCGGAAGCTCGCGGACGCGTTCACCGACGAGGAGCGCGCCCAGCTGCGCGCGCTCCTGCGGCGGTGTTCGGACGTGCTCAGCGAGAGCTGACGAACGCGCTGGTCTCGTCGACCATCCGCGCCAGGAAACCGTTCCGGTCGAACGCCGGGTCGTCCTCCACCCCCGGCGGCGGCACGTGCACGAAGCCGAAGTGGCCCGCCTTCGGCACGACCCGCAGGTCCACTTCGGCCGGTGCGGCGCGCAGGAGCTCCACTTCGGACGCGGGCACGAAGGTGTCGAGCTCGCCGACGTAGACGAGCATCGGTGTCGTCACGGCGTCCAGCGCGCCCGGTGCGGCGAACCACCCGGCGGGCGGCGTGTAGAGCACCAGGCGGCGGACGCGGGAGTCGCGCGGCACCTCCAGCGGTGCGCGGTCCCTGCTCCACGGCGTCGCGCCCGCGAGGCACAGGCCCGCCCACGCGCCGATCGAGTGGCCGACCACCGCGACCTCGGCGTCCGGGTCCACGTCCCGCAGCGCCTCGACCAGGCCCAGCGGCCGGGCCAGGTAGTCCTCCCACGTCGCCTGCTGCGGGTGCAGCCGCGGGAACGACGGCGCGATCACCTGGTGACCGCGGGCGGCGAGGTGGTCCAGCAACGGCCGGTGCCGTTCCGGGTCGCCACCGCCGCCGACGGCGAAGAGCACGATCACGAACTACCCCCTCATCGGTGCGCGGCCTGGCCGGTCGGCCGCAGCAGGATCTCGTTCACGTCCACAGTGGACGGCTGGGACACGGCGTAGAGCACCGCCCTGCCCACGTCCTCCGGCGCGAGCTTCGGGTCGTCCACGCGGGACGCCGGGATGGCCTCCGTGTCGACGAGCCCCGGCTGCACCACGGTGACCCGGACGCCGGTGCCGACCGCCTCGGCGCGGATCGCCTGCGCCAGACCGGTGATCGCCCACTTGGTCGCGGAGTACAGGTTGCCGGGGCGCACGCCGCGCCCGGCGGCGGACCCGGTCAGCACGAGATGTCCGCCCGACCGCATCAGCGCGGGCATCGCGGCACGCGCGGTGAAGGCCGGTCCACAGACGTTCGTCAGCACCATGTCCGACCATTCGGACGGCTCGGCACCCGACGTTGAGACGAACGACGTGTCCACCGAAACGCCCGCGTTCGCGAACACGACGTCTATTCGTCCCCAACGCGATTCCACACGGGACATGAGATCCTGCACGGAATCCCAGGAAGAAACGTCGCATCGGGCGTCCCATCCGCGATCGCCGACAGATTCTTCTGCACTGCGCGAAGCCCTGACCACCCGATACCCCGCCTGAGCAGCCAGGGAGGCGGTCGCCGCCCCGATTCCGCGGGATGCGCCGGTCACCACGAAGACGTGTTCCATGATCGGGAACCCTAGTCAGGGAAGTGTCAGTGCCGCCTGTTTTGATGTGGCCCATGACATTGAACCGCAGGTCCGTGTTCGGGCTGGGAACCGTCGCGGCCGCGACGGCCGTGCTCGGCTCCAACGGTGCAGCACAAGCGCAGGAAGACGCGGAGGTAGAGATCGAACGCTCCCCGGCGACGGCCGACCGGTCGCGCAAGCGCGTGGCCCAGGTCTACCGGCGGCAGGCCCGCAGGGCGCGGGGCACGTGGTCGTCGCTGATCACGGTCGCCGACCTCGACGGGGCGACGAAGCCCGCCGTCGACGAGGACGCCGACAAGGTCGTCGAGGCCTACAGCGTCAACAAGATCGCCGTCGCCGTCGCCGTGCTGGACAAGGTGGACCGAGGGCTGATCAAGCTCGACCAGACGGTCACCGTCTCCTCCGCGATCGTCATCCAGGACACCGACGGCATCTTCGCGCTCGACGGCGCGTACCCGAGCGAGGTCACGGTCGGCCACGCGCTCGCGAACCTGCTGACGGTCTCCGACAACACCGCCGTGCGCCTGTGCGGTCTCGTCGTGCCGGCGCTCGAGCTCAACGAGATCCTGCGCGCCAAGGGTTTCGTGCACACCCAGGTCGTCCCGGTCGCGAACCCGAACCGGTTCTTCCTCGGCACCACGACGGCGCGCGAAACGCACACGTTGCTGCAGAAGCTGGTCGACGGCCAGCTGCTGTCCGCGGCGTCCACCGCGTACCTGCTGAACATCCTGCGCGCCACGGCGAGCTTCACCGACGGCGTGCGCCTCAACCTCACGACGAACGAGCGGCTGCGCGTCGCCACGAAGGCCGGCTGGTTCGCCGACGGCCGCAACGAGGCCGGGATCATGTTCAGCGCGGACGACCGGGCGATCCTGATCTACTCGATGTTCGCGTCGGGTGAGTTCGCGGGCGACAAGGCCGTGAACGACGAGGACTTCAGCACCACGCACCCGGCCGTCGCGGCCCGCGCGGAACTCGGGCGGTCCATGTTCGACGCCGTCATCAGGATCACGACGTCGAAGCCCAAGCACCGCGCAAAGGTTTACAGGTTCTTCAACGGCGGCTGATTCCCGAGATTTATCCGGAATCCGGACCTGGGTGCGGCGGATTTCGGATATACAGGCACCACGCCGGGGTCGGTCGTCGCCGCCGTCGACGACCGGCTTCCCCGCGCGGGTTCTAGAGCGCCGGTTCCACAACGTCGTGGTACCTGCGCGTCACCTCCTCGATGACCTCGTCGAAGTCCGCCGCCCAGATGTCGGCGTTGAAGATCTCCACCTCGACGTCCCCCGCGTACCCGGTCGCCGCGACCTGCCTGGTCAGGCGGTCCAGGTCGATGTCACCGTCCCCGGGGTAGCCGCGGCCGAGCAGCACGTCGGCGGGCACGGGCGTGAGCCAGTCGCACACCTGGTACGACGCGATGCGCGGGCCGGCGCGCACGACCTGCTCGTCCAGCGCCGGGTCCCACCAGACGTGCAGCGCGTCCACGACGACGCCGACGGACTCGTGCGCCTCGGCGAGGTCCAGCGCCTGCCCCAGTGTCGAGAGCACGCCGCGGTCCGCGCAGAACACCGGGTGCATCGGTTCCAGCGCGAGCGTCACGCCCGCCTGCGCCGCGTACGGCGCCAGTTCCGCGATGGCGTCGGCGACGCGCTGACGTGCGCCGACGAGGTCCTTGTCGCCCGCCACTCCCCCGACGACCATCACCAGCGTGTCCGTGCGCAGCGCCGCCGCCTCGTCGATCGCGCGGCGGTTGTCGTCGAGCGCGGCCCGGTTGTCCGGCGCCGTGAGGAACCCGCCGCGGCACAACGACGACACCCGCAGGCCCGCGTCGGCGACGAGTTTCGCGGTGCGGTCGAGGCCGTGGTCGGCGACCGGTTCACGCCACAGCCCGATCGCCTCGACGCCGTGCCGCGCACAGCCTTCGACCGCCTCGACGACGGTGGCCCGTTTGATCGTGGCCTGGTTCAACGAGAGGCGAGCCACGCGCTCCACCGCCGTTCCGCGAACTCGGGGTCGATCACGCCGGCGATCTCGGCGAGCCGTTTCGCCTCGGCCAGGTGCTCGACGGTGCGCGCGGACTCCAGGCCGCCGAGGAGCTGGAACCGTTCCTGGTGCCCGGCGAGCCAGGCCAGGAACACGACACCTGTCTTGTAGTAGTAGGTCGGCGTGCTGAACAGATGGCGGGACAACGGCACCGTCGGCGCCAGAATGCGGTGGAACTCGTCGGTGTCGCCCTCGGCCAGTTTCGCGAGGGCCTTCGCGGCGACCGGGGCGATCGGGTCGAAGATGCCGAGCAGCGCGTGGCTGTGGCCCTGCTCGTCGCCCGCGATCAGGTCCGGGTAGTTGAAGTCGTCGCCGGTGTAGCAGAGGACGCCCTCCGGCAGCGCGCGGCGCAGCCCGATCTCGTGGTCGGCGTCGAGCAGCGAGACCTTGACGCCGTCGACCTTGTCCGGCCGCGAGTGGACGATCTCCAGGAAGTTCCGGGTGGCCTGCGGGATCTCGGCCGAACCCCAGTAGCCCTCGAGCTTCGGGTCGAACGCGGTGCCGAGCCAGTGCAGGACCACCGGCTCGCTGACGCGGTCGAGCAGCGTGCCGTAGACCTTCTCGTAGTCCTCGGGACCGCGGGCGGCCGCGGCGAGCTGCCGCGAGCACATCAGCACGGGCTGGGCGCCCGCCTCCTGGACGACGTCGAGCTGCTCCAGGTAGGCGTTCAGCACGGCGTCGAGGCTCGCGTCGCCGTCCAGGTGGTCCGTCGCGACGCCCGCGCAGATCCGCCCGGCCTTCTCGGCGGCGCTGCGGCGGACGAGCTCGGCGGCCGTCGGCCAGTCGAGGCCCATGCCGCGTTGCGCGGTGTCCATGGCCTCGGCGACGCCCAGGCCGTGCGACCAGAGGTGGTGCCGGAACGCGAGGGTCGCGTCCCAGTCCACCGTGCGCTCGTCCCGCGCCACGACGTGGGCCGCGGCGAACACGATGCGGCTAGACATCGGCGATCTCCACCCGGCGACCCTCCGAAGAGGACCGCAGGCCGGCGGCCGCCAGCGCGACACCCCGTGCGCCCGCGCGGAAGTCGTGCGGGAACGGCGTGCCCTCGTGGACGTGGCGCAGGAACTCCGCCCACTGCACCTTGAAGCCGTTGTCGAACTCCTCGTTGTCCGGCACCTGCTGCCACTGCTCGCGGAACGGGTGCGTGACCGGGAGGTCCGGGTTCCAGACCGGCTTCGGCGTGACGGCGCGGGGTTGCACGAAGCACTCGCGCAACCCCGCGACCGCACTCCCCTCGGTGCCGTCCACTTGGAACTCGACGAGCTCGTCGCGGCGCACCCGCACGCACCACGACGAGTTGATCTGCGCGATGACGCCGTTCTCGATCTCGAAGATCCCGTACGCGGCGTCGTCCGCGGTGGCCTCGTAGGCGTCGCCCTGCTCGTCCCAGCGGGTCGGGACGTGCGTCACGGCCTTCGCGGTGACGGCCTCGACCCGCCCGAAAAGGTCGTGCAGCAGGTAGCTCCAGTGGCAGAACATGTCCGAGACGATGCCGCCGCCGTCCTGCGCCCGGTAGTTCCAGCTCGGGCGCTGCGCGGGCTGCCAGTCGCCCTCGAAGACCCAGTAGCCGAACTCGCCGCGCACGCTGAGGATCCGGCCGAAGAAGCCGCCGTCGATCAGCCGCTTGAGCTTGCGGATGCCCGGCAGGTACAGCTTGTCCGCGACCACGCCGTGCTTGACGCCGCGCGCGTCGGCGAGGCGGGCGAGCTGCAGCGCCTCCTCGACGGTCTCGCTCACCGGCTTCTCGGTGTAGATGTGCTTGCCCGCCTCGATCGCCTTCGTGATCGACTCCACGTGCCGCGACGTGACCTGCGAGTCGAAGTAGATCTCGACCGACGGGTCGGCGAGCGCGGAGTCGAGGTCCGTCGTCCAGCGCGCGAGGTCGTGGCGCTCGGCGATCTCCTTGAGCTTGTCCGCGTTGCGCCCCACGAGGACGGGCTCCACCTTCAGCACGGTCCCGTCCTGCAACCGCACGCCCTCGTCGCGCAACGGCAGCAGGGACCGGACCAGGTGCTGGCGATATCCCATCCGCCCGGTGACGCCGTTGACCGCCACGCCAATGGTCCGAACCGCCATCGCACCTCCCTGGTAGCAGCGCTGGAAAGCGCTTTCCCGCCACGCTAATCGCGGCGCTTCGCGGACGTCAACCTCCCCGCGAGTTAGTCTCAGCGCTCACATGTGTGTTGACGGAGGTGGTCGTGTCCGCCCGACAGGTGACGCTCGCCGAGGTGGCGAAGCAGGCGGGTGTGTCGTTGGCGACCGCTTCTCGCGTGCTCAACGGCAGCACGCGGCAGGTGAGCGAGGACCTGAGCGAGCGCGTCCTGCGCACCGCCGAGGAGCTCGGCTACGTGCCGAACGCCTCGGCGCAGGCGCTGGCCCGCAACTCGAGCTCGCTCGTCGGACTGGTGGTCCACGACATCACCGACCCGTACTTCTCGTGCATCGCGGCGGGGGTGACGCGGGTGGCCGAGGAGGCCGGGCTCGTCGTCGTCCTCGGGACGACCGGGCGCCGTCCGGAGCGTGAGGCGGAGCTGTTGTCCACTCTGCGTGCGCATCGGGCGCGTGCGGTGGTGCTGGCCGGCTCGCGGACCACGGACCGTGCGGCGCAAGCACGGCTCGCGGCCGAGATCGACGCGTTCACCGAGCAGGGCGGACGGGTCGCGTGCGTGTCGCAGGCGAAGCTCGGCACCGACACGGTCGTGCCCGGCAACCGCGCCGGTGGACGTGCGCTGGCCCGTGCGCTCGCGGAGCTCGGGCACAAGAAGTTCGCCGTATTGGGTGGTCCTTCCGAGCTCGTGGTGGCCCGTGACCGGCTCGCCGGGTTCAAGGCGGGCCTGAGCGACGCCGGCATCGCGCCGCCGGTCGTGGTCAACGGCGCGTTCACCCGCGACGGCGGGTACGAGGCCGCGATGGAGCTGCTGGCCTCGAAGTCGCGCGCCACCTGCGTGTTCGCCGTGACGGACGTGATGGCGATGGGGGCCATGGCGGCGCTGCGGGAACGCGGCGTGCGGGTGCCGGAGGACATGTCGATCGCCGGGTTCGACGACATCCCGACGCTGCGCGACACGGTGCCCGCTTTGTCCACCGTGCGCCTCCCGCTGGAGGAGATGGGCGAGATCGCCGCAGGTCTCGTGCTCGACGCCGGGGGTGACGAGGCCCGCACCGTCCGAGTGGCGGGTGAGGTGGTGCTCCGGGCCTCCACTGCCCACAATTAGACTCGTCTGGCTAATCACGTACACAGGTCATGAGGAGTTGAGCCGTCCCCATGGGGTCTGGCCCTGACTGGCATATAAGCCCGGTCCCCCGTTCCTTTGGAGCGCGCAGGTGACCGGAATCCTTCTGAGCGTGCTCGGCCTGCTCGCCGTCGTGGCGCTGACCGCGGGCACGTTCATCGCGGTGGCGGCGGAGTTCTCGCTGACCGCGCTGGAGCGGAGCACCGTCGAACGCCACGTCGCCGAGGTCGGCGACGCGAAGGCGCGGACCATCGACCGGGCGCACCGCACGCTCTCGTTCCAGCTCTCCGGAGCCCAGCTCGCCATCACGCTGACCACGCTGATCACCGGGTACATCGCGGAGCCCGCGATCGCCGAGCTGATCGAGCCCGGCCTGACCCTGGTGGGCGTGCCGCCCGCGGTGGCCAACGGGCTGTCGCTGGCGCTCGCGCTGGCGATCGCCACGGCGTTGTCGATGGTGTTCGGCGAGCTGGTCCCCAAGAACCTGGCGATCGCGAAGCCCCTGGAGACCGCGCGCGGCGTGGTCGGGTTCCAGGCGGCGTTCTCGACGGTGTTCCGCTGGCTGATCACCGCGATGAACAACGCGGCGAACTGGCTGGTCCGGCGCTTCGGCGTCGAACCGGTCGAGGAGCTGGCGTCCGCGCGGTCGCCCGAGGAGCTGGGCGCGCTGGTCCGCACGTCGGCCGAGCACGGCACGCTGGACCAGGGCACCGCGGTGCTGCTGGACCGGTCGCTGCGCTTCGGCGACCGCACGGCCGGCGAGCTGATGACGCCGCGCGTGCGGGTCGAGGCGCTGCGGGCCGACGCGACGGTGGCGGACCTGGTGCTGAAGGCGCGCGAGACCGGGTTCTCCCGGTTCCCCGTGCACAACGGCTCGCTGGACGAGGTGAGCGGGATCGTGCACGTGAAGCAGGCCTTCGCCGTGCCGGCCGCGCTGCGCGTCTCCACGCCGTTGTCCGCGCTGACCAGACCGGTCTACTCGGTGCCGGAGACGCTGGAGGGCGACGCGCTGCTGGACCGGCTGCGCGCGTCCGGGCTGCAGACCGCGCTGGTCGTCGACGAGTACGGCGGCACGGCCGGCATGGTGACGCTGGAGGACGTGGTCGAGGAGATCGTCGGCGACGTGCGCGACGAGCACGACCGCGGCGAGGCGGCGCCGGTGCGCTCGCTGGGGTCCGACAGCTGGATCGTGTCCGGGTTGCTGCGCGACGACGAGGTGGCCGACGCGACCGGGTTCCAGATGCCCGAGGGCGACTACGAGACGCTGGCCGGCCTCGTGCTGGCGCGGCTCGGCCGGATCCCGGACGTCGGCGACGAGATCCGGGTCGACGGCTGGAGGGTCACCGTCATGCGGATGGACAAGCACCGCGTGGCCGAGCTGCGGGTGGTGTCGTCCTCGTGAACTTCCTCGTGATCTTCCTGCTGCTGGCGGGCAACGCGTTCTTCGTCGGCGCCGAGTTCGCGGTGATCACCGCGCGCCGGGACCGGCTGGAGGCGTTGGCGGACAAGGGGTCCTCGCGGGCCCGCACCGCGATCAAGGCGTCGCAGGAGCTGCCGTTGCTGATCGCGGGCGCGCAGCTCGGCATCACCCTGTGCTCGCTCGGCCTGGGTGCGATCGCCGAACCCGCGCTGGCTTCCGTGCTGGAGGGGCCCCTCGGTGCCGTCGAGCTGCCGTTGGCCGTGGTGCACGGTGTGGCGTTCGCGGTGGCGTTGGTCATCGTTGTCGCGCTGCACACGATCCTCGGCGAGATGGTGCCGAAGAACCTCGCGATCGCCGGTCCGGAACGGGCCGCGGTGTGGCTCGTGCCGGTGCACTACGGGTTCTCGCGGATGATCGCGCCGGTGCTGGCGCTGTTCACGGCCGTGGGCCGGTGGGTGCTGCGGCGGTTCGGCGTGGAGCCCGTCGACGAGTTGGAGTCGGCCTACACGCCGGACGACCTGGCGCTGCTGATCGGGCAGTCCCGCTCCGAGGGCCTGCTGGAGGACTCGGAGCACCGGCGGCTGGCGCAGACGTTGTCGTCGGCCGCCCGCACGGTCGCCGACGTCCTGGTGCCGCTCGACAAGCTGACGACGGTGTCGGGCTCCCCCACCGTGGGCGAGATCGAGACGGCGGTGGCGACGACCGGGTTCTCGCGCTTCCCGGTGCTCACCGACACCGGGCTGATCGGGTACCTGCACGTCAAGGACGTGCTGGACCTGGAGGGCGCGGAGACGTCGGTGCCGCGCGACCGGGTGCGCGGGCTGCCGGACGTGCCGGTGGACGCGCGCCTGGACGAGGCGCTGACCGCCTTGCGCCGGGCCCAGTCGCACCTCGCGCGGGCGGTGGACGCGGACGGCGCGGTCGTCGGCGTGGTGGCGCTGGAGGACCTGGTCGAGGAGTACGTGGGCACCGTGCGCGACGGCACCCACGTGCGCTGGGTCTAAAGAATCCTGCCGAGGGCGTCGAGCAGGGCGTTGGTGCCCTGCTCGCGCCACTCGGGCCGGTCTAGGCCGTCGAAGAACGCGCCGTGCTCGGTGACGGTGAGCGTCGTCTTGCCGTCGGTCTCCGCGAACTCCATCGTCGCGAGGCTGACGCTCGTGCGCGTGTCGTTCTGGTGCATCGTGTACGTGGAGACGATGCGTTCGTGGTGCCGGATGTGCTGGTAGCGGCGCTGTACGCGTGCACGGTGCCGTCCGGCGCAGTGCCGGAAACCTGCTCGGTGCCGTTCTCGCGGAAGTCGGGCCGAGCGCGATTTCGTCGCGTGAGCCGGTGTTGCACCGCGTCCCGCCCGGCACGCACATGACGAGCCTCGGCGCCGACGAGCCGGGCAAGGCCGAGCTCGGACCGGCCCTGCTCGACGAGGCGCTGGTCGTGGTGGACGATCCGGGGCTCGCGCACGTCGCGGCCGACACGACGATCGGCGCGGTGCTGCGCGGCGAGCACCCCGGGCGGACCTCGGCGGAGCAGGTCACCGTGTACAGCCCGGCCGGGTTGCCGATGCAGGACCTCGTGATCGCGTGGCACGTCTACCGCAACGCGACTTAGAGGGCCGTGCGGATCTCCAGCATCACGCAGCCGGTGTCCGTGCGGTACGGGCCGTGCGGCATGCCGGGGCGGCGGCTCGCGAAGTCGCCCGCGGTGAAGGTCCTGCCGAGCGTGAGGTCGGTGAGTTCGCCCTCCAGCAGGTAGACCTCCTCGTGGTAGTCGTGGCGGAGCACGCCGCTCGTTTCCAGGCCCGGTGCCCAGCGCGCGATCCGCGTCAGCGTCGTGGTGTCCGGGTCGCGGCTGAGCACGCGTTCGGTGACGCCCTCGTCCGCCTGCCGCCAGACGAGGTCGCCGGTCGGGAAGAACTCGTGCTCCTCGCGCATCACAGCCTCCGGTTGGCGAGCACGGGCAGCTTCGCGCGGACGTCCTCGACGAGTGCGGTGTCCACATCGGACACGATGGTGCCCGGCCGGCCGTCGAGGCGCTCGCGGACGGTGCCGAGCGGGTCGACGACGGCACTGCGGCCGATGCCCGTCGGGGCCGAGCCGTGGTCGGCGTCGGGGAAGGCCTGGCCCGTCGCCAGCACCCAGGACGTGGCGTCCAGGGCTCGTGCCTGGACGAGCAGGTCCCACTGGTCGGCCTTGCCGGGGCCCGCTCCCCAGGAGGCGCCGAGCAGGATCACGGGCGCGGTCGTCGCGAGGGCGCGGAAGAGCTCGGGGAACCGGACGTCGTAGCAGGTGGCGAGGCCGATGGTGGTGCCGTCGACCTCGAACGTCACGGGCTTCTCGCCAGGGGTGACGCCGTCGGACTCGCGGAAGCCGAACGCGTCGAACAGGTGGATCTTGTCGTAGCCGAGGTGCAGGCCGGCGCCGGTGACGAGCGTGGTGTTGGCGACCCTCTCACCTTCGCCCGGCGTGAACATGCCCGCGACCACGACGACGTCGTGCTCGTCGGCGATGCCGCGGACCGCTGACGCCCACGGGCCGTCAAGAGGTTCGGCGACGGGCTTGAGTGGCACGCCGAAGCGGCACTGAGTGGCCTCCGGGAAGTGCACGACGCGTGCGCCTTGTTCCGCCGCACTGGCTACATGGGCGCGCACGGTGGCAAGGTTCTCCTGCGGATCAGCGGTGGAGCTGATCTGGCTGAGCGCGAAGCGCATGATCCTCCTCTGGTATACATGTTGTATGCAAGGTGCGGACGCGTTGTCTGGCAGGGAAAAGGCCTACGAGTTCCTCAAGGACACCATTCTCGCCGACCCCGAGATGCAGGGGCGGTTCATCAGCGAGCAGGACGTCGCCAACCAGATCGGCGTCTCCCGCACGCCGATCCGCGAGGCCCTGCTGCTGCTCGCCGCCGAGGACCTGGTGCAGCTCGTGCCGAAGAAGGGCGCGTACGTCGCGCCGTTGTCCTCGCGGCAGATCAGCGAGCTGATGGAGCTGCGCGGCGTCATCGAGCGGTACGCGGCCGAGCGCACGATGGCCGAGGGCACCGTTCCGCTGCGGCGCATGCAGGAGCTGATCGAGCAGCAGCGGTTCCTGGTCGAGGACGCACGGCAGTTCATCGACGTCGACCGGCAGTTCCACGCGCTGCTGGTGGCGGCGACGGGCAACGACCTGCTGACGAAGACCTACGAGGGGTTGCGCGCACGGCAGGTGCGCGCGGGTGTGGTCGCGTTGTACCGGGCGCACGGCCGGCAGCAGGCCGTGATCGACGAGCACGACGAGATCGTGGCCGCGCTCGAGTCCGGAGACGTCGGCGCGGCCACCGCGGCGATCACCGCTCACTTGGACACCACGCTGAAGGTGCTGCTCAACGGCTGAGCCTCGCCTTCTTCCTGCGGGTCGCGACCGAGCCACAGACCCACGAGCGTCACCACGCACGCCACCGTGACGTAGAGGCCGACGACCACCCACGTGCCGAAGCTGGCCAACAGTGCCGTGAAGAGCAACGGCGCGATGGCGCCACCGATCACACCGGCGAGCGTGTACGCGAGCGAGCTGCCGGTGTAGCGCAGGCGTTCGGTGAACTGCTCGGCGATGAACGCGGCCTGCGGCCCGTACATGAAGGCGTGGAAGCCGAGTCCGATGACGACGCCGAGCACGATGAGCGGCCACGACTTCGTGTCGATGAGTGGGAACAGCACGAACGGCCACACCGCGCCGCACACCGCCGCCACCGCGTACAGGCCGCGCCGGTTGACCTTGTCCGACAGCCACCCGGCGAGCGGCATCAGGAACAGCTGGAAGCCCGAGGCGATCAGGACGGCGATCAGACCGACGTTGCGCGGCAGCTTGAGCTGGGTCGTGAGGTAGGTCAGCACGAACACGGTGTGCAGCGCGTACAGCACGTCCGGGCCGACGCGGCACAGCACGGCGGCGATCAGCGGCCGGGTCTGCGTGCGGAACACCTCGCTGATCGGCGCGGACGGGCGGTCGCCGCGGGCCTCGATCGCCTTGAAGACCGGGGTCTCCTCCAGCTTCACGCGGATCCACAGGCCGAAGATCACGAGCACCGCGGACAGCAGGAACGCGACGCGCCAGCCCCACGACATGAACGCGGCGTCCGACAGCGCGACGCCGAGGAGCGCGAGCACGCCGTTCGCCATCAGGTTGCCGGCGGGCGGGCCGATCTGGGCGGCGCTCGCCCAGAAGCCGCGCTGCCGCGGGTCGCCGTACTCGCTGGACAGCAGCACCGCGCCGCCCCACTCGCCGCCGAGGCCGACGCCCTGCGCGAACCGCAGCAGCACGAGCAGCACACCGGCCGCGGGACCGATCGCGGCGTGCGTCGGCAACAGACCGATGAGCAGCGTGGCGATACCGGTGATCAGCAACGTCGTGACCAGCACGCGCTTGCGGCCGATCTTGTCGCCGAGGCGGCCGAACAGGAACCCGCCGAGCGGCCGGGACAGGTAACCGACGGCGTAGGTCGAGAACGCGAGCAGCGTCGCGGTGAGCGGTTCCTCGCTCGGGAAGAACAACGGGCCGAGCACGACGGCCGCGGCGACGTTGTAGATCGCGAAGTCGTACCACTCGAGTGCTGTACCGGAGAGCGAGGCCACGAAGGCCCGGACGAGGGCGGACCGCGGCACGTCCGGTGACGTGGCTTGCGTTGCTGTGTCAGGCGGCATGCGGTAATACTGCCTGTATACAACTCGTATGCGCAAGGAGTACCGCATGTCTACTGTTCGTACACAGGCCGTCGCGCTGGCGTTCGACCTGCCGGACGGCACCGTCGCCGAGGTCGCCGTGACGACCCTGCTGAACGGCGGCTACGCCGGTCGCAGCCAGGACGACGTGGCCGCTCACGTGCGCGAACTCGCCGAGCTGGGCGTGCCGGCGCCGTCCGTGACGCCGAGCCTCTACCCCGTGTCGCCGTACCTCGCGCAGCAGACCTCGTCGGTCCCCGCGCAGCACGGCCGCACGTCGGGCGAGGCCGAGTGGGCGCTGGTGGTGACTGGTTCAGATGTCCTGCTGACCGTCGCATGCGACCACACGGACCGCGCGCTGGAAGTCCACGGCGTCGCCTGGAGCAAGAACGCCGGCCCGGACGTGCTGGGCCGCAAGGCGTGGCGCCTCGCCGACGTGGCGGACCGGATCGACTCGATCGAGCTGACCGCGTGGGCGGACGGCGTGGAGATCCAGCGCGGCACCCTCGCCGAGCTGCTGACCCCGCAGTACTGGGTGGAGCGGCTCAAGGAACTCGACCTGCTCGAGCCCGGAACCGTGCTGCTGTCCGGCACGATCCCGATGCACCACGGCGTGGACCAGTTCGCGTCGCGCTGGCGCGTCGAGCTGCGCGACCCCGCCACCGGTGACGTCATCGACTGCGACTACGAGGTCACCCGGCTGCCCGACCCCATCGGCTGACCGGTATGCGGCCCGCGGACCCGTGTCGATCGGGGTCCGGCCGCGTTCGACGTCCCTGTGACACGACCACACAGGGAGGCACAGGACATGGGCAAGGTCTACACGGGCGCCAGCACCTCGATCGACGGCTACGTCTCGGGCCCGGACTTCTCCGGTTTCGACAAGCTGTTCGCCTGGTACGAGGCCGGCGACGTGGCGTTCACGGTGCCCACGGGCGCGATGACCGTGCACCTCACGCCAGCGAGCGCCGCGCACTACAGCGGGTTGATCGAGGCGACCGGCGCGTTGGTGGTGGGGCGCAAGCTCTACGACTTCACGAACGGCTGGGGCGGCCAGCACCCGATGGGCGTGCACACCGTCGTGCTCACCCATCGGCCGTTGGAGAACAACGAGCACTTCACGTTCATCAACGGCAGCATCGAGGAAGCCGTCGCGGCAGCCCAGAAGTACGCGGGCACCAAGGGCGTGGGACTGAACTCCGGCGAGATCGCGCGGCAGGCGATCGACGCGGGCCTGGTGGACGAGATCTTCCTCGACCTGGTGCCGGTGATCCTGGGCGGCGGCACGCCGTTCTTCGCGCCCGGCCGCGGCTACGAGCTGGAGGGCCCGCTCTCGGTAATCGAGTCGAGCTCGGTCACGCACCTGCGCTACAAGGTGAAGTATGAAGCTGCGGAGACTGACTGAGGCCGACGCCGACGAGCTGGTCCGGGCCGTCACGGAGTCGTTGGCGCACTTGCGGCCATGGGCTCCGTGGGCGGCCAACGGCTACGACGCGGACACCGCCGCCGCGTTCCTCCGCGAGGCCGCGGACGAGTGGGCGAACGGCACCGCCTTCCCGCACGCCATCACCGTCGACGACGCGATCGTCGGCGTGGCGACGGTGATGCGCCGCGACCCGCGCGACCTGGTGGAGATCGGCTACTGGCTGCACCCCGGGCACACCGGACAGGGTCACGCCACCGCGGCGACGGCGGAACTCGTCGAGTTCGCGTTCGGGCTGGGTGGCGTGCGCAGGGTCCAGATCTGGCACGACGAGGCCAATGTGGCGAGCAGTGGCGTGCCGAGGCGGCTCGGGTTCACCGAGGTCGAGCGCCGCACGCCGTCGCGCGTGGAGCCGATCGGGCGGCGGGTCGGGGTGGACGTCGTGTGGGAGCTGCGCCGGGCGGAGGCGGGTTCGCGGGGCGAGTGAGGGCGCCGCGGGTGGGGTTGCGGGCGGGATGGGGGGCGGGGCCGGGGGCCAGGGCTGGGGCTCGGGCCGGGGGCTCGGGCGGAGGCTCGAGCCGGGAGCTCGGGACGTAGGGGCGGCGAGCCGCAGGCCGGCCGCTGTGAGGTGGCCGCCGTTAGGTGACCCGTCGCGAGGTGGACCGCCGCCAGGTGGCCGCCGCGAGGCGGGTCGCTGGTGAACGGCGCGGGCACGCAGGGCCGGCGGTCTGCGGGCCGCCGCGCGGCATCGTCCGCGAACCGCCGCCCGCCCCACTCCCCCTCACGAGGCCAGTGAAGCCTTCACCGCGCGCGTGCCCTCGTCCGCCAGCACCTCGTCCTCACCGTTCTCGATCGCCCGCAGCACCTGCGAGACCACGTCGGCCGGCGCGACCTTGGGCTGGTCGATGTGCGCCGCCATGTCGGTGTCGATGTACCCGACGTGCACGCCGACCACGTGGGTGCCCTGCTCGCGCAGCGCGTCGCGGGTCGACTTCGTGAACGACCACGCCGCCGCCTTCGACGCCGCATAGCCGCGGGCGCCGGGGTAGCCGAGCCACGACAGGATGCTCAGCACGTTGACGAGGGTGCCGCCGCCGTTGGCCTTCAGCACGGGGGCGAAGGCGTCCGTCGTGCGGACCACGCCGTAGAAGTTGACCTCGAACTCCGACTTGATGTCGTCGACCGCCGCGCCGGGGCCGGTGACGCCGGCGTTGTTGACGACGATCGTGACATCTCCCAGTTCCTTGGCCGCGGCGGCCACGGACGCGTCGTCGGTCACGTCCAGCTGGACCGGCAGGACGCCCTCGTCCACCACGGACGCCGTGTTGCGGGCGCCTCCGTAGACCTTCGCGCCGCGCTTCACGAACTCCTGTGCGAACGCGCGGCCGAGCCCGCGGTTGGCACCGGTCACCAGCACCACTGCACCGTCGAATCCCATGACTACCTCCTGAGTTGGACTTCCCAACTCACGTTAGCGAGGTAAGTTGGATTTGCCAACTCACTGCTAGGATGGTCACATGGCACCTCGAAGCTGCTCCGTCGCGAACGCACTCGAAGTCGTGGGCGAGCGCTGGTCGCTGCTGGCGTTGCGCGAGGTCTTCTTCGGCAACACGCGGTTCGACCAGATCGTCGCGAACACCGGCGCGTCCCGGGACGTGCTGACCGCGCGGCTGAAGAAGCTCGTCGCGGCCGGGCTGCTGGAGAAGCGCCAGTACTCCGAGCACCCGCCGCGGCACGAGTACCACCTGACGGAGTCGGGGCGGGCGCTGCACCACGTGTTCCTGATGCTCAAGGAGTGGGGCGACGCGTACGTGACGCAGGGGCCCCTCCCGCTCGTGTACCAGCACTCGTGCGGTCATGTGCTGGAGCCGCGGGTCGTGTGTGCGCACTGCGGGCAGGACGCGACCGTCGAGTCGCTCAGCCGTGCGGGAGAGCCGGTCCACTAGGTTGGGCGGCATGAGTGAGGACGACGAGGACGAGTTCGCCGAGGACGACGACTTCGAGGACGAGGAAGACCCGGACGACCTCTTCGCCGTCACGCCCGAGCCGCGCACGGTGTGCCACCTGTGCGGGGGTGCGAGCTACATCGCGGCGCCGACGCTCGCGATCATCGGGGGCGCGTCGCGGACCGTCGACAACGGGCGGGAGTGCCCGCACTGCCACGGCGCGCGGACGTTCACCGGGCTCGTGCCTCCTGTTTAGCCCTGCTCGCGGCGTGCCAGTCGACGAACTCGCGCACGGACAGGCGCGCCACCTCTTCGGCCACGACGGCGAGGGCGAGGTCCGCGCTCCGCTTGAAGCGCACGCAGGCCTTGCCCATGTCGAGCTTCTTGCCGGTCTCGGCCCACCTGGCCCGGAATGACTCCTCGAACTCCGCCATCACCGTGGTCAGGTAGAGGGAGTAGTACCGCTTCTGGGCGCTCAAAGCGACGTAGAGCAGCGGCTTCTTGTTGTACGTGGGGCCGCTCACCTCCAGCGGCACCGCGTAGACGATCAGGCCCCAGTCCATCATCTCCACGTAGCCGGCGGGGAGGTTCGCGAGGACGACCTCGCGCACGGCCTCGACCTCCGCGCGCTGCTCGTCGGGCAGTTCGGCGAGGTACTGGGCGACCGTGGCGGCCTGGCTCTTCACCATGCGCGTACGGTAACCGTCCGTGGAGGTCCTGACCCGAGCCGAATGGCACCAATCCCGCGACGCGCACCTCGCGCGCATGCGCCGGTTCACGGGTCCGCACCAGGAGCGGAAGCTCCGCAAGGAGAAGCACCCGGTCATCGACTTCCTCTTCACGTACTACAGCCATCGGCCCGTGCGGCTCGAACGGTGGCATCCGGGGCCCGGCGTGATCCTCGAGGACGCGGCCGAGTACCTGGAGTTCCCGCACTACAAGGCGGTCGCCGAGGGCGTCACGCTCGACGTGGAGAGCTTCGTCGGGCAGCGCGCCAAGACGCTGGACTTCGTGCAGGGGCTGCTCACGGCGACGCTCAGCCGCCCGGCCCGGCTCGGGTGCTTCGGGTTGCACGAGTGGGCGATGGTCTACCGGCAGCAGCCCGAGGAGGTCCGGCACAACGCGTGGCCGTTGCGGCTGGGCAGCGCCGGGACCGACGAGGTGGTCGAGGCGAGCCGGATCCAGTGCGGGCACTTCGACGCGTTCCGGTTCTTCACGCCACCCGCCCGGCCGCGTAACGCTCTGCAGCCCACCCGCGACGAACAGTTGCAGAACGAACAACCGGGCTGCCTGCACGCGAACATGGACCTGTTCAAGTGGGCGTACAAGCTGGAGCCCGCGACGCCCTCGGAGCTGGTGGCCGACTGCTTCGAACTGGCCGCTGACGTGCGCGAACTCGACATGCAGGCCTCGCCGTACGACCTCGCGGGGCTGGGCTACGCGCCCGTGCGGATCGAGACGGCGGAGGGACGTGCGGAGTACGCGCGCAGACAGGCGGCGTTCGCCGAGCGGGCCCGACCGTTGCGAGAACGGCTCATCTTCGTTTGCCAGTCGATACTTGCAGTGACTTCACTCGTCTGACTGAGTTCACCTGTTAGCGTGATTGGCGGTCGTCGGGGGCCGCTGAGTAGTTGTGAGGGATCGATGTCTCGACACCGCGCTCTGCGGGCGAAGGTGAAGCGCGGAATCGCCAAGTGGCCCGTGCTCATCGTCGTGCTCGTGGTGCTGCTCGGCCTCAGCTGGCTCGCGCTGTCGTGGGCCGGCGGGGTGCTCGACAAGCGCTCGCAGGCCCTGGCCCAGAACTGCAGCGAAGGCGACTCGGTGCTGCGCGTGTCCGTGACGCCCAGCGTCGCCGGCGCCGTCCGGGACGTCGCGCAGGAGTACAGCAAGACCCGGCCGGTCGTGTACGACCACTGCATCGCCATCGAGGTGACCTCGGCGGACTCCTCCGCGGTGCTCGAGGGTCTGACGACGGCCTGGGACGAGACGAAGCTCGGCAAGCGGCCGCACGCGTGGCTGCCCGACTCGACGCTCTGGGCCAACCGCCTCTCCGCGCTGAACGCGAAGCTGGTCGGCTCGCCGCCGAAGTCCGTCGGCACGTCACCGGTGCTGCTCGCCGCCCCCGAGGCCGCCGCACCGGTCCTCAAGGACTTCCGCTGGACGGACATGCCCGAGGTCACGGACTGGAGCAAGTACGGCCAGTCGTGGGGCCGGTTCAGCGTCGCGATGCCCGACCCGGCCGCGAACACGGCGTCCGCGCTCGCGATCCAGGCGGCGCTGGCCGGCGGCAAGGGCCCGGTCACGGCGGAGTCGCTCGCGTCGGACGCCTCGAAGGGCGCGCTGACCAAGCTCGCGGCCGCGGTGCCGCCGGAGGTGCCCGCGACGACGCGTGACGCGTTGGGGCGCCTGGGTGACAGCGCGACCGTGAACGCGGCGGGCTTCTCCGTCACGCCGGTGTCCGAAGTGGACCTGTTCAAGCACAACACGGGCAAGGAGGCGCCGTCGAAGCCGTTGGTGGGCGTGCTGCCCGCCGGACCGGCTCCGGTGGCGGACTTCCCGTACGTCGCGCTCGGCGGCAGCGAGGTCGGCGAGGCGGAAGAGCGTGCGGCGCAGGCGTTCCGCGACTTCATGACCGAACCCGCGCAGCAGGCGGTGCTCGCGCGCGGCGGCCTGCGCGTCGAGTCCACTCAGGACCGCCCGTCGCCCTCGCCGGGCGTGTCCTGGTCCGCCGTCACGGAGAACCTGGTCGCCGCCGACGCGACGACCACGCAGCAGATCTCCTCGGCGTGGCAGTCCGCCGACCGCGGCGGGCAGGTCGTCACGGTCCTGACGGACGTGTCGACGTCGATGAAACCCAGGCTGGACAAGGTGAAGGCGGCCCTGCGCGGCCAGGTCGACCGCGCGGTGTCGGGGTCGTTCGGGCTGTGGGACTTCGCCCGCGACCGCGACGGGTCCAAGCCGTACAAGCAGCTGGTCGCGACCGGGCCGGTCGGGGAGAAGCGCGAGGCGTTGCGCCGGTCGATCGACGGGCTCAAGACCGCGGACGGCTCGCAGCTCTACAGCGCGCTCGCGGCCTGTTACGAGACGGCGCACGACGGGTTCGTGGCCGGGCGGGTCAACCGGGTCGTGGTGATCACCGACGGCACGCCGGACGGCGGCATCGACCTGGCGGCGCTCAAGGCGCAGCTGCACGGGACGGACCTGCCGGTCAGCTTCATCGCGATCGGCGGCGAGGTGGACAAGGCGGCGCTGACGGACATCGCGCAGACCACCGGCGGGTCGGTGTCGGTGGTGGAGAACGAGAGCGGCGTGGAGGCCGCGCTCGGCCAGGTGCTGTCGACTAACGCCTGACCGGGCGCGACCGCTCAGGCGGCGTTGAAGCGGTCGGGGTCCGGGCCGGTGCGCGTGCCGTTGTCGAGCTCGGTGATCACGAGCATGTCGTCCTGGGCCAGCTCGAAGTCGAAGACGTCGATGTTCTCCTTGATCCGGTAGGGCGTGACGGACTTCGGGATCACCACGATGCCCAGCTGGACGTGCCAGCGCAGCACGATCTGGGCCGGGGTCTTGCCGTACTTCTCGGCGAGCGAGGTGAGGTCCGGCTGCCGCAGCAGCGCGCCCTGCGCGAGCGGCGACCAGGCCTCGGTGACGATGCGGTGGGTGACGTGCACCTTGCGCATCTCCTCCTGCTGCAGCAACGGGTGCAGCTCGATCTGGTTCACCGCCGGGGTGGTCGGGAACTCGTCGAACAGGCGCTGCAGGTGCGGGGTGTGGAAGTTGGACACGCCGATCGCGCGCACGCGACCGTCGGCGTAGAGGCGTTCCATCGCGCGCCACGACTCGGCGTAGAGGTCGCGCTCCGGGGTAGGCCAGTGGATGAGGTAGAGGTCGATGACGTCGCGGCGCAGGCGCCGCGCGCTCTCGTCGAACGCGCGCAGCGTGGCGTCGTGGCCCTGGTCCGCGTTCCACAGCTTGGTCGTGACGAACAGGTCGGGGATGCCGGCGATGGCGTCGCCGACACCGGACTCGTTGCCGTAGGCCGCGGCGGTGTCGATGCTGCGGTAACCGGCCTCGATGGCCGTGGTGACCGCACCGGCCACCTGCTCCTCCGGCACCTGGTAGACGCCGAAGCCGAGTTGAGGGATCCGTACTCCGTTGTTCAACGAGATCAGCGGAACCATGCGGGTAGCTTCGCACCGTTGTAGACGTCGTGCATCGCCTTGATTGTCGCGGCGATGTCGGCCCTCAAGTCGTTCGGTGCCAACACTTCCACGTCCGCGCCGAATTTGAGCAGGTCAGCGACGGCGTGCCGGGTCGACTCGGTCGGGAAGCCGAACTCCTCCCCCGGCCGCGGATCCAGTTCGCGCACGACCCGCGCCTGGTAGCCGCTGAGCAGGTACTGGGTCTTGTCCAGGCCGGACCGCGTCATGCGGACCGTGACGCGCTCGCCGTACATGCGGGCCTCGAACCGCTCGGACCAGTCGGCCCAGAACGCCGCCAGGTCGAAGTCCTCCGGGCGGTCGAACGTGTCGGCGGTGACCTCCAGCGCGAGCACGCGCGAGACGCGGTAGGTGCGGCCGCTGCCGACGAAGTACCAGGTCCCGGCCTTCAGCACGAGCCCGTACGGGTCGACCTCGCGCTCCACGGTCTCGCTGCCCCAGCGCTGGTAGGTCATGCGGACCCGGCGCTGTTCCCAGACCGCGTCGGCGATCGGGGCGAGGTGCTCGGTCGGCTCGTCGCCGCGGAACCACGTCGGGGTGTCGAGGTGGAAGCGCCCGCGGATCTGCTCGGCACGCGAGCGCAGCTCGGTCGGCAGCGCGGCGAGGAGCTTGAGCTGCGCTGCGGCCGCGAACTCCTTGAGCCCCAGCGCCTCCGCGGGTCCGGGCAGGCCCGCGAGGAACAGCGACTGCGCCTCGTCGGTGGTGAGGCCGGTCAGCCGGGTGCGGTAGCCGTCGACGAGCCGGTAGCCGCCCGCCGGGCCGCGGTCGGCGTAGACGGGGATGCCCGCGGCGGACAGCTCCTCGACGTCGCGGTAGATCGTGCGCGGCGAGACCTCCAGCTCGGCCGCCAGTTCGTCCGCCGTCATCCGGCCCCGCGACTGCAGGAGCAGGAGGACCTGGATGAGCCTGCCGGATTTCATGGGATGAACCTGACACGTTCTGTCAGGAATTACCAGCAGAGTGGCGTCCATGAAGGCAACAGGAACCATCGCCGTGAAGAGCTGGGACGAGAAGACGTGGGAAGGCCGGCCCTACGCCGACGTGGAGGGCCGCAAGCTCACCGAGGCACACGTCCAGTTCACCTACGGCGGCGAGATCAGCGGTGTCGGCAGCTGCCGGTACCTCATGTACTACGGCGAGAACGTCGCGTGGACGACCGCGATCGAGGAGGTCGTCACCGACGACGGCACGCTGGTGCTGCGGCACGTCGGCGCCTACCGGTCCGCTGTGGAGGGTACGACCGAGATCGTCGACGGCACCGGGAAGTTCCTCAACGCGCGAGGTGCGGTGACGGTGGACTGGGCGGAGGATGGCAGCGGCACCTACACCCTGGAGTACGAGGTCTGACGATGACCAACGCCCCCATCTACGACGCGGCCAAGCAGCGGATCGCCTCGCTCGTCGAGGGCCACGACCCGCAGACGCCCGTGGCGGCGACGCCCGGCTGGTCGGTCAAGGACGTGGTGGCGCACCTCGCCGGCGGTCTGCGCGACTTCGCGGACCGCCGGTTCGACGGCGTCGAGACGGGCGAGTGGGGTGAACGGCAGGTGCGCGACCGCCGCGACAACACCCTCGCCGACGCCTTCGCCGAGTGGGACGCGAACCGCGAGCTCGCCGCACCGCTCTTCGACACCCCGATGGGGCCGGTCCTGGTGTCGGAGGTGATCGCGCACGAGCACGACCTCCGCGCGGCACTGGGCGTGCCCGGCGACCGGAACGGCGTCGAGGTGCGGGCGGCGCTCGTGAAGCCGTTGCAGCAGCTCGACCAGCGGATGCGGGAGAACGACGTGCCGGCGCTGCGCATCACCCTGGAGCACGGCGACCGGGTGCTCGGGCACGGCGACCCGGCCGGGACGTTGCGGACGACGTCGTTCGAGCTGATGCGGGCCATCGGCGGACGGCGGTCGGCCGACCAGATCAAGGCTTTGGACTGGGACGGTGATCCGGACGTCTGGATCTCCTCGCTCGCGTTGTTCGGACGGCACCGGCCGGAGCCGTTCAGCGAGTAGGTTCTCCGCACGTGGGCGACTGGCTGACGGACACGCGCGACTCCTACGACACGGTGGCGACCAGCTACGCGGACCTCACCCGCGGGTTGCTCGACGACCTGCCACACCTGCGGGCAGCGTTGCGGCTGTTCGCGGAGGAGGTGCGCGGGCCGGTCGCGGACGTCGGCTGCGGGCCCGGCGACACCACCGCGCTGCTGCACGGGTACGGGGTGGACGCGTTCGGGATGGACCTCTCCCCCGGGATGATCGACCTGGCCCGGTCCTCGCATCCCGGGCTGCGGTTCGAGGTGGGCTCGATGACCGACCCGCTGCCGGGCGGGCTCGGCGGGATCCTCTGCTGGTGGTCGCTGATCCACGTGCCGGACGAGCTCGTGCCCGTGGTGTTCGGGCACTTCCGCGCCGCGCTGGCACCGGACGGCCTGCTGCAGCTGGGTTTCCACGTCGGCGACCGCACGAACCTCAAGACCTCGGGCTACGGCGGGCACCCGATGAGGGTGAACGTCCACCTGCGCCCGCCCGAGCGGGTGGCGGGGTGGCTGCGGGACGCGGGCTTCACCGTCGAGGCCCGGTGGCTGCTGGGCGACGACGGCGCGGTGCTGTTCGCGCGGGGGTGAGACCATCAGCGCGTGTCAGAGGAACAGACCTGCCAGCGCTGCGGTGAGACGGTCGAGCTGGAGACCGAGGACTTCGAGCTGTTCGAGCGGATGCACCCCGACTGCTTCCACTTCGCGTTCGAGCACGACCTGTCCCGGCCCGGCATCGGCGCCGACGAGAACTGCGGCGACGAGACCTGCCCCGTCGGAGCATGAGAAAAGGGGCGCACCCCCGAGTGCGCCCCTTTCCCGTGACTCGGATCAGCTGCTGTACGCCTCGAGCGGCGGGCAGGAGCAGACCAGGTTGCGGTCGCCCTTCGCGCCGTCGATGCGGCGGACCGGCGGCCAGATCTTCGGAGCACCGGTACCGGCCGGGTACACGGCCTCCTCGCGGGTGTACGGGTGGTTCCACTCGCCGACGGTCACGCTGGCCGCGGTGTGCGGGGCGTTGCGCAGCGGGTTGTCCTCGACGGGCCACTCGCCGGCGCCGACCTTGTCGATCTCGCGCTTGATGGCGATCATGGCGTCGATGAACCGGTCGATCTCGGCCAGGTCCTCGGACTCGGTCGGCTCGACCATCAGCGTGCCGGCGACCGGGAACGACATCGTCGGCGCGTGCAGGCCGTAGTCGGCGAGGCGCTTCGCGACGTCGTCCACCGTCACGCCGGTGGCCTTGGTGATCGGGCGCAGGTCGAGGATGCACTCGTGGGCGACGAAGCCGCCCTCGCCGGTGTAGAGGACCGGGTAGTGCTCGTCCAACCTCCGCGCCACGTAGTTCGCGGCCGCCACGGCGGTCAGGGTGGCGCGACGCAGGCCGTCGCCGCCCATCATGCGCACGTACGCCCACGAGATCGGCAGGATCGACGCGGAACCCCACGGGGCGCCGGAGATCGGGCCGACACCGGTGGCCGGGCCCGCCGTCGGCTGCAGCGGGTGGTTCGGCAGGAACGGCGCGAGGTGGGACTTCACGCCGATCGGGCCGACACCGGGGCCACCGCCGCCGTGCGGGATGCAGAACGTCTTGTGCAGGTTCAGGTGCGAGACGTCCGAGCCGAACTTGCCGTAGCGGGCCAGGCCGATCAACGCGTTGAGGTTCGCGCCGTCGACGTACACCTGGCCGCCCGCGTCGTGGACCAGGCCGCAGACCTCGCGGACGGTGTCCTCGTACACGCCGTGGGTCGACGGGTAGGTGATCATGATCGCGGCCAGGTCGTCGGCGTGCTCCGCGACGGTGGTGCGCAGGTGACCCATGTCGATGTTGCCCTTGTCGTCGCACTTCACGACGACGACGCGCATGCCGGCCATGACGGCGGACGCGGCGTTGGTGCCGTGCGCGGACGACGGGATGAGGCAGACGTCGCGAGCCTCGTTGCCGTTCGCGCGGTGGTACGCGCGGATCGCGAGCAGGCCGGCGAACTCACCCTGCGAGCCGGCGTTCGGCTGCAGCGAGACGGCGTCGTAGCCGGTGACCTCGGCGAGCCACGCCTCCAGGTCGGACACGATCTTCAGCAGCCCGGCGGCGTCCTCGACCGGCGCGAACGGGTGCAGCGTCGAGAACTCCGGCCACGTGATGGACTCCATCTCCGCGGTGGCGTTCAGCTTCATCGTGCAGGAGCCGAGCGGGATCATGCTGCGGTCCAGGGCGACGTCCTTGTCGGACAGCGCGCGCAGGTAGCGCAGCAGGGCCGTCTCCGAGCGGTGCGCGTGGAAGACCGGGTGGGTCAGGTAGTCCGAGGTGCGGCGCAGGTCGGCCGGGATGCCGTCGGCGGTGTCGGCGTCGATCGCGTCCACGTCGGCACCCGTGACACCGAACGCGTTCCACACGGCGATGACGTGCGCGCGGGTCGTCTTCTCGTCGCAGGCGATCGCGACGACGTCGGCGTCCACGAGACGGAGGTTGATGCCGGCCTCGCGGGCCTTCGCGACGACCTCGGCGGCACGACCCTCGACGCGGACCTCGACGGTGTCGAAGAACTCGCCGTGCACGACGTCCAGCCCGGCCTCGCACAGGCCCGTGGCGAGCACGGTGGCCAGGCGGTGCACGCGGGTCGCGATCGACCTCAGGCCCTCGGGACCGTGGTAGACGGCGTACATGGACGCGATCACGGCCAGCAGCACCTGCGCGGTGCAGATGTTGGACGTGGCCTTCTCACGGCGGATGTGCTGCTCGCGCGTCTGGAGCGCGAGGCGGTAGGCCAGCGAGCCGTCCGAGTCGACGGAGACGCCGACGAGACGGCCGGGCAGCTGGCGCTCCAGACCGGACCGGACGGCCATGTAACCGGCGTGCGGGCCACCGAAGCCGATCGGGACGCCGAAGCGCTGGGTGGTGCCGACGACGACGTCCGCGCCGATCTCGCCCGGCGCGCGCAGCAGCGTCAGCGCGAGCAGGTCGGCGACCACGACGGCCTGCGCACCGGCGGCGTGGATCTCCTCGATCAGCGCCTTCTGGTCGCGCACCACACCGGACGCGCCGGGGTAGGACAGCAGCACGCCGTAGAAGTCACCGCCGAGGCCCAGACCCTCGATGCCCTGCGACAGGTCGGCGACGACGATCTCGATGCCGAGCGGCTCGGCACGCGTCTCGATGACGGCGAGCGTCTGCGGCAGCGTGTCGGCGTCGACGACGAACTTGTTCGACTTGGACTTGCCGGCGCGGCGCACCAGCGTCATCGCCTCGGCGGCGGCGGTCGACTCGTCCAGCATGGACGCGTTCGCGGTCGGCAGGCCCGTCAGGTCGCCCACCATGGTCTGGAAGTTCAGCAGCGCTTCGAGGCGGCCCTGCGAGATCTCCGGCTGGTACGGCGTGTAGGCCGTGTACCAGGCGGGGCTTTCCAGGACGTTGCGCAGGATCACGCCCGGCGTCACGGTGTCGTAGTAGCCGAGACCGATCATCTGGGTCATCGGGCGGTTCTGCGACGCGAGCTCGCGCAGCTCCGCGAGCGCCTCGGTCTCGGTGGCCGGGGCGGGCAGGTCCAGCACGAGGTCGCGCTCGTGGATGGACGAAGGCACCGCGTGCTGCGCCAGCTCCTCCAGCGACCCGACGCCGATGACGTCGAGGATGCGCGCGAGTTCGGCGGGGCGCGGGCCGACGTGGCGGTCGGCGAACGGGGTGCCGTGCTCGAGAGCGGCGAGCGGAATGCGGTCCTGCGTCATCAAACGCCTCCGGGGGGCTGCGGGCACACGTGTCCTGGTGCCCTCCCCGCTCTGTCCGTACCCCGAGGGGCGCCTGAGAGGTTCACCCGTTGCGAGAACGGGCTTTCACCGTCGGCGGGATCCCTTGCGGGGATCCACTTTCCAGAGGCGTCTCACTCGGCGGTCCTGGATGCCTGAGAGGTTCCCGGGGAGGGACTTGCTCCTTCGGCGCCGGGCTCTGCGACCCGGTCTCTCCCGCCTGAGTTCAGCGACTACCCGAGAAGAATACCCGCAGGCAGCCCGGGTAGTCGCTAGGGACGCGACCTACGTCTCAGTGGCGAGACCGGCGAGCGCCGGCGCGACGGGGTCGGCGGGGTCGTCCCGCAGCGCCACGAGCAGGTGGCGGGTGCCCACCACGGCGTCCCCGCTCCGGGCCGCGACGAGCTTCGCCCGTTCCACCGCCCGTTCGACGGACCCGCCCCGGGGCAACGCCTCCAGGTCGACGCCGGCCGCGCGCAACGCCGCCGCGCCACCCGACTCGAACTCCGGCTTCAGGGTCCGGCCCGCGACCCGCACCTGCTCGTCGACCGTCAGCACCGCCGCCACCAGGTCGCGGGAGGAGAGGTCGCGCCGGGCGGCGACCGCGAGCCGTTCGGCCTCGTTGCGCACGACGGTCAGCACCGGCCCGCCCAGTCCCTGACCGCGTGCGACGAGCCGCGTCAGCCAGCGCACGTACCCGCCGCCGGACTCCCCCTCCAGCGCGCCCGCCTTGCGCAGCAACCAGACCGCGGGCGCCTCCTCGACCTCCGCGTAGGTCCGCGCGGCGTCGGCGCGCACCGCGGCAGCCGTCTCCTCGACGTCCACCCCGCGCAGGACGAACAGGTCGGCCGCACGTCCCGTGTCCTGAGCCAGCAGCGCGAGAGAGAGGTGGGTCGTGGTGAGCACGCCGTCGCCCGCTTCCGTGATCGCCGTACGGAGACACGCCTCCAGTGCGCGACTGACCGGCAGAACGGTGTCCACGCGGGCATGGTCGCAGGCGGCGTTCATCAACGCCGTGACGTCCGGATCAGCCTCGGGAACGACGCCGCCGTCGTCGCCCGCCCAGTGCTCGGTGCCGCGTGCCATCGCCTGCGCCCGCAGCGACCTCACGCCGAGCTTGCGGCCGGGACCGGTGGTGTCGATCAGCGAGATCAGCAGGTTCTCAGTGCCGAGGAAGCCGAACTCCAGGCGGAACGCGCGCTGCACTGCCGCGGCGAGGACTTTGACGACCTGCGACGAAGGGGTGTGCGTCATGACCGTGACGGTAGGGACGCCGATCGGCCACGCGCTGCTGCCGACCGGCCACCGGGGACGGCCGGTCGGCCATGATCAGCCGGTGGCGCGCTCGCGCCGGCGGCGGGTCAGCTCGTCCTCGGTCATCGGCGCGATCTCGACGCCGTCCGCACGTTCGGCCGGGAACTCGTGGATCGTGCCGGAGATCTCGCGCATCGCACCGCTCACCGCGATGCCGAACACGCCCTGACCGCCCTGCAGCAGGTCGACGACCTCCTCCGGCGAGGTGCACTCGTAGACCGTGGTGCCGTCGGAGAAGAGCGTGATCCTCGCCAGGTCCTGCACGCCGCGGCGGCGCAGGTGGTCGACCGCGACCCGGATGTTCTGCAGCGAGACGCCGGTGTCCAGCAGTCGCTTCACGACCTTGAGGACCAGGATGTCCTTGAAGGAGTACAGCCGCTGGCTGCCCGAGCCGTGCGCCATCCGCACCGTCGGGGCGACCAGCCCTGTCCTTGCCCAGTAGTCGAGCTGCCGGTACGTGATGCCCGCGATCTGGCACGCCGCGGGTCCTCGGTAACCGACGAGCTCGTCCGGCAGCGAGGAGTCCGGGAACAGTTCACCCTGCAGCCCGGATTCGGCCCTCAAGGGCGCTTCCTCGACCACGCCTGCCTCCCCTCGGAACGGCCACGAAACTCATGACCGTCAAGCCGCCGCGTCCACTCTCGCGAAGCGGCGACGTCCACTCGAGTTCGACGGTAAGACCGGTCCGATGGCAGGTCAACGCGACGCGCGGGGAGCGACGACCCTCAACCTGAGGTGGAGGGTCATACCGTCACCCGAACTAGGACGTTCAGGTGACGTTTAGTGATCGTTTAGCGAGAATAACGACCTAAAGTAGTCCTGTCGGGTGACGTCCAAACGAACGTTCGACAGCCCATACGAGACGGAGTGCGACGCACCGAAACTCACTCACAGGCGTCCCAGGCGTCGCACCGCGAGTCTGCCCCGCGACGGTGCCTATGTGTCCGCTCCGCGACAGTGCCTATGTATCCGCTCCGCGGAAGTCCTCGGGGGAGACCGAGTCGAGGAACTCGCGGAACTTCTCGACCTCGTCCTCCTGCTCGTCCGGGATGATCAGGCCGGCCTCGGCCAGCACCGACTCCTCGGCGTGGATCGGCACCCCCACGCGCAACGCCAGCGCCACCGAGTCCGAGGGCCGCGCGGACACCCGCACGTCGCCGTCGAACACGAGCTCCGCGAAGAACGTGCCCTCCTGCAGATCGGTGATCCTCACCTGTTCCAGGTTGCGCCCCAGCGCCCCGATGACGTCCTTGAGGAGGTCGTGGGTGAGCGGACGGGCCGGGCGCACGCCCTGCTGCTCCAGTGCGATCGCCGTGGCCTCGACGCTGCCGATCCAGATCGGCAGGTACCGCTCGCCCTCGGTTTCGCGCAGAAGAAGGATCGGCTGGTTCTGGGGCAGCTCCACCCGCACGCCGACGACACGCATCTCGCTCATCGGGCCTCGCCTCCCTCTTATCGTTCGGGGACGACCCGGATTCACACCCGAGCATCCCCCGGCGTACCTGTCCGACGCTACCCGCCAAGCGGGCCGAGTGCTCAATCGTTGCGGGCAGATCGTGATCAAGAAGGCACCCGCTCGCCCTAGATCAGGACTGACGCAGACCCGCCCTCACCAACAACGTGTGCAACGAGGTGAAGAGGTCGGCCAATTCCCGAACCGTCTCGGGATCTGAGAAAGATTTCAGGACGACCACCTCGTGGTCGGCCGCCGCGCGCACGGCGCGCAGGTGCTCGCGCTCGACGCCGAGCCCGGTCATCGTCCGGATCGTGCGGAGCGCGGTGATGTCGTCGGCGGTGAACCGGCCGCCGGGACCGGGGCGCAGCAGACCGTCGCGTTCCAGCTGGGAGAGCTGGTCGGCGGTGAGGCCCGTCTGGGCCAGCAGATCGATCCGCGAGACGGTGGAGGACGCGGCCGCGTCCGCACCGGCGTCGAGCTGCTCGCGGATCACCTTGAGCGGCAGGTACCTGTCGCGTTGCGCGGACAGCACGAACCGCAGCCTCTCGACGTCCGCCGCGCTGAACTGGCGGTAGCCGGAGGCGGTGCGTGCCGGGCGGACCAGCCCCTCCGCTTCCAGGAAGCGGATCTTGGAGATGGTGACGTCGGGGAACTCGGGCCGGAGCTGTGCCAGCACAGCCCCGATGCTCGACCCCCCGCGTTGTGGCCGCCCGGCCGTCACGCGTCAGGCTCCCGCGGAGCCAGGACCCGTCAGGAAGACGAGGCGGAACTTGCCGATCTGGACCTCGTCGCCGTTCGCGAGGACGGCCTGGTCGACCGGCTCGCGGTTGACGTAGGTGCCGTTGAGGCTGCCGACGTCGATGACGACGAACTCGCCGCTCTCCCGGCGGAACTCGGCGTGCCGGCGCGAGACCGTCACGTCGTCCAGGAAGATGTCGCTGTCGGGGTGGCGCCCGGCGCTCGTCGTGTCTCGGTCCAGCAGGAACCGGGAACCGGCGTTCGGACCGCGCTTGACCACGAGCAGCGCGGAACCGGCGGGAAGGGCGTCAACACCGGCAACGGCCGGCTCCTGTGCGGGCGCCTCGGCGCCGCCTTCCATCTCCTGGAGGAAGTCCGCCCGGAAGACGGAGGTCCGCTCCGGGGACTGCTCCGGCGGAACGCCTGGGCCGTCGTTCGTGCTCACCTGAGCTCTCCTCCTGCTGCTGGATCCGTCACTTCCGGTAAAACCTATCGCGTTGGGGTCACCGCCTTCAGCGCGGCTCCCCTTCCGGCCGAAGATCCGGCGAAAGATCGACGTCACTCCTTCTCCACCAGCGCCTTGTACCCGTCCGCGTCGAGCAGGCCTTCCAGCGCCTCGGGGTCGTTCAGCCGGATCTCGACCATCCAGCCCTCGCCGTACGGGTCGCTGTTCACCGAGTCGGGCGTCTGGACCAACGCGTCGTTGATCGCGACGACCTCGCCGTCGAGCGGCGAGTAGAGGTCGGAGACGCTCTTGGTCGACTCGACCTCGCCGAACGTGTCACCCGCCGCCACGGTGTGACCGACCTCGGGCAGCTGGACGAAGACCACGTCACCGAGCTGTTCCTGGGCGTAGTCGGTGATGCCGACGCGCACGGTGTTCTCGCCTGTGCTGGCGACCCACTCGTGCTCCTCGGTGTAACGAAGCTCCTCGGGAATCAACTGACTGCGCTCCTCGTGCTGAACCTGTATGGGGTGATCTTTTCACGCGACCGTGCGAGGTGTGACCCGCAGGGCCAGGAAGAACTGGTAGACGTACAGCAGCGCCGACCACAGGTAGAGCGCTCCGCCCCAGGCCGTGAACGCGTACGCGAACGGCAGGGCGACCTGCGCCCACGCCGAGTCCCCCTGCGCGAGCAGCAGCAGGGGGAAGGCGTAGAGCAGGTTGAAGGTCGCGGCCTTGCCCAGGTAGGTCACCTCGAACGGACCCCAGCCGCGTTGCCGCAGCACGAGCAGGCAGATGCCCACGACGACCTCTCGCCCCACGAGCACGAGGGCGACCCACAGCGGCACGATGTCCCTGATCACGAACGCCAGCAGCGTGCAGAACACGTAGAGGCGGTCCGCGGCGGGGTCGAGCAGCGCGCCGAGCCGGCTCATCTGGTTGAGCCAGCGCGCGAGCTTGCCGTCGAGCCAGTCGGACAGGCCCGCGAAGACGAGGACGAGCAGCGCCCAGCCGTCCGCGCGGGGTCCGAGGAGCAGGTAGAGGAAGAGCGGAACACCGGCCAGCCGCAACACGCTGAGCAGGTTCGGAATCGTCAGCAGGCGATCAGCCGGATCACGCACACCCGCACTCTAAACGAGTGACTGCGCAAGGGCTGCCGGATGGCGTCACGGCACGCTGTGCGACTGGTTGCGGGTGGTGCGCGGTGTTCGGTCCAGCGGGGGGTGGGGCTCAGGCCGTGTGGGTGAACGTCCAGCCGCGGCGCTGCATCTCGGCGCCGGTGATGGCGTGCGGGCGACCGCGGTCGTCACGACCGACCCAGCGGGCGCGGAAACCCTCGAGCACGTAGGCGTGGCCCCGGCTCCACACGACGCTGCACGGCGTGGTGGGCAGCGCTGAATCGCACTCCGCGTCCTGCTTCGGCTGGGTTTCCATGGCGGTTCTCATTTCTGTCCCTTCGTGACAACGGGGATGTCGTGCGCCGGGACTCCGGTGTTATCCCTGAGAACGAAGTCTGCCGGACTGTGGTTCAGAACACGTGTCGTGTTCGGGTCCAAAGCGTTAATTGGATCAATCGGCGCGCCGAGCTGTCCGGACCCGCAGCGCGGCGGAAGCGCAGGTCCTTGCCTGCGCAACCGTTCGTCGTACGACGATGACCGCACGGCTCGTGTTCGTGTTCGGCCGGGCCTAACCTCGCCTGGTGAACTCCCAGCTGAACTTCGGCGACGAGCTGCTCACCCGGCTGATGACCCACCTGTGCGCCCAGACGGAGGGATGTCCCGGCGTGGGGCTGAGCGTCTGGCCGGGTGCCCACCGGCTGCGGTCGGTCGGCGCCGCGGGCGAACTGGACCAGGCCCAGCTGGACGCGGGCGAGGGACCGCTCGTCGTCGCCTCGCGCGACGAGCGGCAGACCTCCGGCCAGGTGGGCGACCTGCACGTGGTGGCGGTGCCGGGCAGCTGGGGCGACAGCGGCCCGGTGGTGCTGACCGTCTACCTCGACCACCCGCCGCGGCTCGCCGACCTCAAGGCGATCGAGGAGATGGAGCCGCTCATCGCGACCGCGGCCTCGGTCGTCGAGTTCTGCGCGGGCGAGATCCTGCGCGCGGACCAGATGGTCAAGATGGTGCAGCACCGCCGCTACATCGAGCAGGCGAAGGGCCTGGTCATGGGCGCGCGGCCGAGTGCGCCCGGCGAGGCCTTCGAGCTGCTGGTGCGAGCGAGCCAGCACGCGAACGTGAAGCTGCGGGACGTGGCCACGGCGCTGGTGCTGGTCGTCGGCGGGTCGCTCGAGGACAGCGCCGAGGAGGTGATCGAGCCGCCGCCGCCCGCGTTCGCGGTCGCGCGCAAGCTGTGGGAGGCGTTGCGGACCGGCGCGCTGAAAAATCCCGACGAAGAGTGAGTCGGCGCGTTTGAACCGACCATTGTCCGGGTACGGACCACTCGACCTGTCCTGTAGAGCGGCCACTCCCGTACGGTGGTGTCCGCAGCGGTTGAGCCAGCAGCCGCATCGGGGCCGCTGCGTGGCGGCTCCCTGTATGTGAGAGGGAGTATCTCGGTGACTGTGCAGGACCCACGTGCGGAGCAGATCGAGCTGAAGGTGCGGCAGCCGGCGCCCGGAGTCACCGTCCTCGCCGTGTCCGGTGAGGTCGACATGGTGTCGGCGCCGACTCTGCGCGAAGCCCTCGTCAACGGACTGGGTGACGGTGGCGTTTTCGTGGTGGACATGACCGGTGTGACGTTCCTCGGCTCCGCCGGGCTCGCGGTGCTGGTCGAGGCCGCCAAGCTCGCGCAGCAGCAGAGCGCGTCCCTCAAGGTCGTGGCCACCGCCCGGGCCGTGACGCGTCCGCTGGAGGCCACGGGGCTGGGTGAGGTCTTCAACCTCCACTCGTCCGTGGACTCGGCCCTCGCCTAGCGCGTCTTGACCGTGAGGCGGTTGCCGGCCGCTCTGAGCGCTTCGGCGACGGCGAGGAGCGCCTGTTCCAGTCCGCTCTTCTCCGTCCCGACCTGACTCAGGTCGACGACCAACGGCACGGTGCCCCCACGCGCCGCGGTGGTCAGCGTGCGACGCAACGACGGACCGGCCTCCACGGGCACGTTCCCGCGCACGACCGCTACGACGCCCGAGGAGGTTTCGTGGACACGCACGTCGCACTCGGGCGCCGACCGGGCCGCGGGCACCACCGGTGTCCTCGTCCGGCGCAGGTGCACGGTCGTGCCGCTCGCCCTGCGCTCTATGGCGACGTCGTCCACGCTCTCCCGCATGAGCAGGAGACCGCGGCCCCGCATCGTCAGCGCCGGTGGCGGCACGCGCCACTGGCCGTGGTCCGCCACGTCGACGACCGCCGACCCGTCGGTGTCGAACCGGCCGCGCACCTCGACGGTGCCGCGGGCGGGACCGGGGTAGGCGTGCTCGACCGAGTTGTTGACCGCTTCGCTGACCGCGAGCACGAGGTCGCTCGCCTCGTCCTCGCCGAAACCGCTGTCCTGCAGCCACTCGCGCACCCGGTGCCGTACCGGCGCCACTTCGCGCGCGTCTGCCGGGAAGCGGAGGGCCAGGAAGTCTTCGCGCACCAACACCAGCGCCCCTTCCGTGGACTCTTGCCTCCAGCAGGTGATTTCCCGGGGCGCGCCGTCAGTACACGTGTTAACCGAGATCGATTCGGGTACGGCAACGACATGCCGTCCTTCAGCAGAATGGACTACGAGGTGGCTGTGACTCAATTGTCAGGCGTCGAACTCCGGATGGCGGCGGATCCCACCCAGCTGTCCACCGTGCGCGCGGTCGCGGCCGACATCGCCATGCGGCAGGACTTCGACCTCGACTCGATCGAGGACCTGAAGCTCGCCGTCGACGAGACCTGCTCGACGCTGATCACGCTGGCGGCGCAGGACGCCGTGCTCAGCTGTCACTTCGCGGTGGACGACAAGGGTGCCGTCCACGTCTCGGCGAAGGTCTCCGCCAAGTCCGCCTCCGGTCCCGACGAGGCGAGCTTCGGCTGGCGGGTGCTCACCGCGCTCGTCGACTCGGTGCGCACCGGAGTCGAGGAGACCGAAGGGTTCGTGGTGCACATCGACCTCGTGAAGTCCACGGCAGGGGCGGTGGATGCGTGACCGGGGCGGACGAGGCCACCAAGACGGCGGAGACCGACGCGCCGGAGGCCAAGCAGGAGGGCAAGTCCCGGTCCGGTGACTACGACCACCTGGCCCCGCTGTTCGCCGAGCTCGCCACGACCCCGGCCGGCCCGAAGCGCGACACGTTGCGGGACCGGCTCGTCACCGAGCACCTGCCCGTCGCCCAGCACATCGCCCGCCGGTTCGGGCACCGCGGTGAGCCGCACGAGGACCTCGTGCAGGTGGCGACGGTCGGCCTGATCAACGCGGTCGACCGGTTCGACCCCGAGCGCGGCAGCGACTTCCTGTCGTTCGCCGTGCCGACGATCATGGGTGAGGTCCGGAAGTACTTCCGCGACTCCAGCTGGTCGGTGCGGATGCCGAGGCGGCTCAAGGAGCTGCACCTGGCGATCAACGCGGGCACCTCGCGCCTGTCGCAGTCGCTCGGCCGCGCGCCGACGCCGTCGGAGCTGGCCGAGCACCTGGGACTGTCGCGCGACGAGATCCACGAAGGACTCGCGGCCGGAAACGCTTACCAGAGCGCGTCTCTGGACGACATGCTGATGTCGGAGGACTCGTCGATCTCGCTGGGGTCCACCATCGGCGAGGAGGACCCCGAGATCGCGATGATCGAGCAACGGGAGGCGCTGCACCCGTTGCTCGAGAAGCTGCCCGAGCGCGAACGCAAAATCGTGATCATGCGCTTCTTCGGCAACATGACCCAGACGCAGATCGCGCAGAAGGTCGGCATCTCCCAGATGCACGTCTCGCGGTTGCTCGCGAAGACGTTGCGTCAGCTGCGGGACGTGCTGGAGGAGTAGGCGCGGACACGGCGCCGGGCCGCGTTGATGATCTGGCGCCGTTCGTCCTCCCCCATGCCGCCCCACACGCCGTACGGCTCCTGGGCCTCGAGCGCGTGGGCGCGGCACTGCGCGAGCACCGGGCAGTGCCCGCAGATCGCCTTGGCCTTGTCCTCCCTGGCGGCGCGCGCGTACCCGCGCTCGTTGTCCGGGTGGAAGAAGATCGCGCTGTTCTCCCCCCGGCACAGACCGTCCATCTGCCAGTCCCAGACGTCGGTGACCGGCTTGGGCAGGCGGGTCGTGCAGGTCATCGCGACTCCCTGAGGACTAGGGGAAAGAGTTGCGATCTCTGCGTACCTCTGCTTGACCAGGGATAAACCTTCTTACAGCCTTTCGGGGGCCCCGATTCCCAGCAGGGACAGGCCCAGCGTGAGCACGCGTGAAGTGAGCGTGAGCAGGTGCAGGCGCGAGTCCTGCAGCTCCGTCGACTCCGCGGTCGCCACCGGGCAGTGGTTGTAGAACGTGGAGAACGCCGTGGCCGTCTCGAACAGGTAGTTCGTGAGCTTGTGCGGCGCGAGCTCGTCGATGGCCGCCTGGACGGCCGTGGGCAGCTGCAGCAGCTTCAGCGCCAGGTCCCGCTCGGCCTGCTCCTGGAGCACGAGAGGGGCGTCCTGCGGGGCCTCGCGGCCGACCTTGCGGCCGATCGACAGGATGCGCGCGTTGGCGTACTGGATGTAGACCGACGTGTCGCCCGTCGTCGCGAGCATCTTCTCCCAGGTGAAGACGTAGTCCTTCTCCCGGTCGTTGGAGAGGTCCGCGTACTTGACCGCGCCGAGCCCGATCGTGCGGGCGAGCGCGTCCTTCTCCGCACCCTCCACTTCGGACGACTCGGGCATCACCTTGTAGGAGTTCTCGACCGCCTCGGTGAGCAGGTCGATCAGCTTGATCGTGCCGCCCGCGCGGGTGCGGATCGTCTTGCCGTCGCTGCCGAGGATCGTGCCGAAGCCCGTGTGGACGGCGGTGTGCGCGTCGTCGAGCCAGCCGGCCTGCTTCGACGTCGCGAAGATCATCTGGAAGTGCTGCGACTGCGGGGTGCCGACGACGTAGATCAGGTCGTCGACCTTGCGGTCGCGCACCCAGTACCGCACGGTCGCGAAGTCGGTGGTGGCGTAGCCGTAGCCGCCGTCGCTCTTGCGCACGATGAGCGGCAGCCGGTCGCCCTCGCGGTTGGAGAAGCCGGGCGGGAACACGCAGAGCGCGCCGTCGCTGGTCTCGACGAGGCCCTTGGACTGCAGCTCGGTGATCGTGTCCGCGAGGTACGGGTTGTAGAAGCTCTCGCCGTAGTTGTCCTCGGCGGTGAGCCCGATCTCCAGGAGCTCGTAGACCTGGTTGAAGTGCCGCTGCGACTCCCCCACCAGCTCGTGCCACAGCTTCAGGGTGGCCTCGTCGCCGCCCTGCAGCAGCACCACCCGGCGGCGGGCGCGGTCGGCGAAGCCCGGCTCGTTGTCGAACTTCTGCCGCGCCTGCTGGTAGAACGCGTTGAGGTCGCTGATCTCGTGGTCCGCGCCGTGGCCCTCGTCGGTCAGGTGCTCGATGAGCATGCCGAACGGGGTGCCCCAGTCACCGAGGTGGTTGTGCGGGATGACCTCGTGGCCCGCGAAGGCGAGCAGCCGGCAGAACGCGTCGCCGATGATCGTCGAGCGCAGGTGGCCGACGTGCATCTCCTTCGCGACGTTGGGGCTGCTGTAGTCGATCGCGATCCGGCGTGGCCGTTCGACGCGCGGCACACCCAGCCGGTCGTCGGTGAGCAGCAGCGCGGTCTGCTCCTGCAGCCACTCGGTGCGCAGCTTCAGGTTGATGAAGCCGGGGCCCGCGATCTCGGGCGTCTCCAGCGCGTCCGCGGCGTCGAGGTGCTCGACGATCAGCGCGGCGACCTCGCGCGGGTTGCGGCCGACCTTCTTCGCGAGGCTCATCGCGACGTTGCACTGGTAGTCGGCACCGTCTCGGGTGGACGGTCGGATCAGCGCTTCCTCGGCGGTGATGTCCACGTCCAGCGCGGCGCGCAACGCCCGCGCGACCCGCTGGCCCAGTTCGAGCCCGACATCCCCACGCAGCACTGAACCCACCTCTCCACGACCGGCTTGTTCACCCGAGTATTTCACCCGGCACCAACCCGATTCACCACCGGCCGAGCAACAGCGCCCCTCCGCCGACGAGCGAGGCCAGGCTGATCAGGCCGAAGAACGTCACCCAGCCCAGCGCGGGCACGCCGGTGAGCCAGGCGAGCTGGTCGGCGTCGCTGCGGGGAGCCTGCCGCCGCCAGCGCTTGACCTGCAGCTCCCACACCGGCCGGACGCCGCCGAGCAGCAGGAACCAGGCGAACACGTACGCGGCCGCGTCGCGGACCTCGGGGGTGGCGTAGAAGGAGACGAAGAAGAAGGCGCCGCCGGTGACGATGATCGACAGCACGCCGAACACGTTGCGGATCATGATCAGCATCGCGGCGAGGAAGCCGATGCTGATCCACAGCATCAGCTGGATCCGCTCGGTGGTGATCAGCAGGGCCGCGCCGAAGCCGAGCAGCGACGGCGCGACGTAGCCCGCGAGCGCGGTGAGCACCATGCCGGGCCCGCGCGGCTTGCCGCGGGACACGGTGAGGCCGGACGTGTCGGAGTGCAGCTTGATCCCGCTGAGGCGCCGCCCGGTCAGCACGGCCAGCAGCGCGTGCCCGCCCTCGTGGGCGATGGTGATGACGTTGCGGGTGACCCGCCAGATCCCGTGCACCGCGACCGCGAGGAACGCGGCGGCCGCCGTCCCCCAGGTGATCAGCACTTCGTGGGTCAGCAAGTCGGAAGGCATCGCGACATCGAAACAGACGCGCCGTGAGAGCCGCATGTGGGCTCTCACGGCGCGTCTGCGCCGGACAGGGGTTGCTCGCTAGTGCTTGATCTTGTCCTTGCTCACGCGCTCGGTCTTCGGGTCGAGGACCGCCTGCTCGCGGGTGACCGGCTCGCGGTCGAACGGCTCGGTCCGCCGCGTGGTGCTGACGGCCGGGTCCGTCGGCTCGACGTGCGGCGTGTCCCGCTCGTCGCGGAACGCCTCCGACCGCGGCTCCGGCACCACCGGCTCCTCGTCCTCGATCAGCTTGCGGCGCGCGGGCATGACCGCGAGCAGCAGACCGAACAGGGCGATGCCGAGGTGCAGCCAGTTGTCGTTGACGTTGACCGCCAGCGGGTTGCCGTACTGCTCGGCCGGGTTCTGCGCGAGGATCCCCGTGATCATGAGGTCCCACACGAAGAGCGCGGCGAAGCCCGCGAACAGCAGCCAGCCGTACAGCCGCGACAGCCCCGAACCCAGGGCCGTGAGCACGCCCAGCACGCCGACGGCCACCATGACCGTGTTGTGCAACGGGTTCACCGAGAACCCGAGCACGTAGGACTGGGCGGCCCAGTCCCCGACCCCGGTGCGGGTGAAGCCCACGACGCCGAACACGATGAACGCGATGCCGGCCAGTCCGGCCAGCAGCTGCACCGGCTGCAGACCGGCGACCTTGATGCGGTGGGTCATGACGCCCTCCAGGCTCCGTGTCTTGTCGCCTGGCGGACTACCCCGACCTCACACGGACCAAACGTTCCGCGTCACTTGCGGCCGATGCCCGCGTACGCACCGGGTACGACGGCGGGCGCCTCGATCCGCAGGCCCTCCATGAGCTGCTCGACCGGAGCCGGGTGCGACACGACGAGGAACCCGCCCGCGGGCAGCGCGTGCCGGTAGCGGCGCACGACCCGGCCGGGCCCGGTGGCGTCGTCGACGTACCGCAGCACGTCGACCATCAGCACCGCGTACGGCTCGCGGAGGTCGAGGTGCTCCATCACGCCGGGGTGCCGCAGCACCTGCTCCGGCCGGCGCAGGTCCGCCTCGACCGCGCACGCGCGCGGCTCGCCGCGCAGCAGTCCACGCGAGAACGCGACCGTGACCGGGTCGGAGTCCACGTAGACGACCCGCGCCTCGGGCAGCGTCTGGTGGACGGCACCGCACGTCGGGATGCCGGCGCCGAGGTCGAGGAACTGGCGCACGCCGGACGCCCAGCAGTGGCGGACGGCGTGGCGGAGGAACGTCCGCTGGGCGCGGGTCACGAGCGGCAGCTCCGGGTCGATCCGGACGGCCTGCTTGGCGAACGCGCGGTCGGCGGCGTAGTTGTGCGCGCCGCCGAGGTAGAAGTCATGGATGCGCGCGGCGTTCGGCCGACGTACGTCGACCTCGTAGCGTGCGAAGGCGGGGACCGCAGCCATTCGCAGAGCGTAACTGGCGCCTAGACCATTCGGGCGAAGTTTTCGAAGATTCTTTGGGTCCGTCTGACATGGACCGTCCCGCGGGAGGGCCCGGTCCACCCCACGAAGACCGGGCCACGTAGCGCGTACGGGGATCGAACCCGTGTTTCCGGAGTGAGAATCCGGTGTCCTGACCACTGGACGAACACGCCTTCGAACGAGCATTAAATTGCACCTGCTCGCAGAATTAGAAGAAAGTGAACTAGCAGGTCACGGCTTGGAGGGCGCTCCGGCCCACTCATCTGCTCGGATCATGTGAACAATGATGACCGAGAACACGGACGGGTCGCAAAGGAATTAATCGAGCCACATCAGGGCGAGCCACAGCGTCGCCCGCGCGTCGGCCGCCGCGAGATCTTGCCCGAGCAGTCGCTCGACGTGGGAGATCCGGTGCCGGACGCTGTTGCGGTGCACGCCGAGCACCGCCGCGGTGCGGTCCCAGCCGCCGTGCTGGGCGAGCCAGGCGCGCAGGGTGTCGATCAGCTCGGGGCGGTTGCGGAGCGGGGCGAGGGTGCGGCGGGCGAAGGCGCGGGCGGTAGCCGGGTCGACGAGGGCGGACAGGGTGGAGGCGGGCAGCGCGGGTGCTCCGGTGGCGAGGGCCCTGGGGAGCAACGCGGTCGCCTCCGCCGCCGCGGCGTCGACCGCGGCTCGGGAAAGAGTGGCCGAAGTGGACGGCAGGGCGGCGGACGGGGTGGGCGGCGGCGCGATGGCAGTCGCGCCGGGCATTGCGCCAGTGGACGCGGAAGTCGTTGCGGCAGCGGAGAAAGGTGTCGCCGTCACGGATGTGCGCGCTCCGGGTGCGGCGGTGTCCGCGACCCCGACCGGCGCCACCCCCACCGGCCCGGTCACGTCCAGCCCGCCGCCCACCAGCGCGAGGAACCCACCGTCCACCTCGGACACCAGCGGCCCGTACCGCTGCGCCAGCACGTCGTAGTCCGCCCGCGACCGCCCCGCCACCACCCGGTACGGCCCGCCCCCGAGCACCGCCTCCACCCCGGTCACCTCGGCCCGCAGCAACGCCCCCGCCGCGAGCCGCGCGATCTGCCCGCGCTCGCTCTCCAGGTCCCGCCGCAGCAGCCCGAGCAAGGCCAGGGCGACCGCGACGACCGCCCGTTCGGCCGGAGAGAGCGGCGTCGGCCGGCGCACCACGAGCACCGCGGACTCCACCGGGTCGAGCGTCACGTGCTCGTCACCCACCTGGGTCGAGGCCGAACGGGGTCCCGTCCCCGACGCCACCCGGCGCACGAGCGAGGCGACGTCGTCCGGCGCGGACGAGGCCTCCACGAGGTCGGCGCGGCAGTCCAGCACCACGGCGAGGGTCGTCAGGACCGACTCGACCGGGCGGACGCGGGTCGCGGCGCGGGTCAGGGCGCGCTGGCTGTCGGCGAGCATCCGCTGCTCGCGCACGGCGATCTCGGCGAGCAGCGCGCCCAGGGCCTGCGACACCGCGAGGAACGGCGTCGAGGGCGGCACCTCCAGCAGCGGCATGCCCTGCGCGGAGCAGGCGTCCACCAGCGACGACGGCACCATCGGGAACTCTGGTTCGACGCCGAAGCCGATCGCGCTGACGCCCGAGGACACCAGGCCCGCGACGTACGCGGGGACGTCCGACGGGAACCGCACGCCCGCCGTGAGCAGCAGCTCCTCGCCGACCAGGTACGGCGTCGGGTCCTCCAGCTCGGACACGTGCGCCCAGCGGACCGGCCGGTCCAGCGCGCCGGCTCCACACAGGACGGTCAGGCCGAGGTCGGCGCGCGCGACCAGGGCACGCAGGGGGACGGTTTGCACAACCACAAGTCCAGGATTGTGCACAACGACCACTTACCGGCGCCAGCACGCGTTCCTACTGTGACCTGCAACCCAAGGAGGTCCGGCAGTGGCTCTCGACTACGCGGTGATCGCCGCCTACGTGCTCGGCATGATCGGCATGGGCTGGTGGGGCATGCGCCGCGCCACCAGCAAGAGCGAGTACCTGGTCGCCGGGCGGCGGCTCGGGTTCGGCATGTACTCCGGCACGATGTCGGCCGTCGTGCTCGGTGGCGCGTCGACCATCGGTGGTGTCGGGCTCGGCTACAAGTTCGGCCTCTCCGGCGCCTGGATGGTGTTCGCGATCGGGCTCGGCATCCTGCTGCTCTCGGCGCTGTTCGCCCGCAGGATCGTCAAGCTGAGGGTCTACACCGTCTCCCAGATGCTCGACCTGCGCTACGGCGGCAACTCGTCGCTGATCTCCGGCTCGGTCATGTGGGCCTACACGCTGATGCTGACGGTCACGTCGACGATCGCGTACTCGACGATCTTCAACGTCCTCTTCGGACTCCCGAAGACCGTCGGCGTGATCATCGGCGGGTCGATCGTCGTGCTGTACAGCGTGCTCGGCGGCATGTGGTCGATCACCCTCACCGACATCGTCCAGTTCGTCATCAAGACGATCGGCATCCTGTTCCTGCTGCTCCCGGTCAGCATCGTCGCGGCAGGCGGGTTCGACGGGATGCGGCAACGGCTCGACGATCCGGCGATGTTCGACATCGGCAACATCGGCATCGGCACGATCATCACGTTCCTGTTGATCTACGTGTTCGGTCTGCTCATCGGCCAGGACATCTGGCAGCGGGTGTTCACCGCGAAGTCGCCGGAGGTCGCGCGGTGGGGCGGTATCACGTCCGGGCTGTACTGCCTGGTCTACGCCGTCGCGGGCGCGTTGATCGGCACGGCCGGCAAGGCGTTGTACCCGGACATCGCCAACAAGGACGAGGCGTTCGCGGTGATGGTCGAGAACCTGCTGCCGACCGGCGTGCGCGGCCTGGTCCTGGCGGCGGCTCTCGCGGCGATGATGTCGACGTCGTCCGGTGCGTTGATCGCCTGTTCGACCGTCGCCGCGAACGACATCTGGAAGCGCAAGACCGATGTCCACTCCAACCGGCTGTTCACGCTGGTCCTGGGCGTCGTCGCGATCGGGATCGCGGTGGTCCTGAACGACGTCGTGGCCGCGTTGACGGTCGCCTACAACATCCTCGTCGGCGGGTTGCTGGTGGCGATCATCGGCGGGTTGATCTGGAAGCGCGGCACGAGGATCGGTGCGATGGTGTCGATGGCCGTCGGTGCGCTGACATCGATCACGTTCATGATCATCGATGGTGTGCTGGCCGACTCGCCCATCTACTACAGCCTCGGCGCGTCGCTCGTGACGTACGTGGTGGTCAGTCTGGTCACGCCCGCCACGGACCCGGCGGTGCTCGCGCACTGGGAGCGCCGGGTGCGCGGTGAGGCGAACGAGGAAGAGGAACTGGTGAACGCATGATCGGCCCCGTCGACTCCTCGCGGGTCCCGCGCTACGCGGGCCCCGCGACCTTCGCCCGGCTGCCGCGCCTCGACGAGGTGGCGCACGCGGACGTGGCGGTGGTGGGGGTCCCGTTCGACACCGGCGTCTCGTACCGGCCCGGCGCGCGGTTCGCGCCCGCGGCCGTGCGCGAGGCGTCCCGGCTGCTGCGCCCCTACAACCCCGGCCTGGACGTGTCGCCGTTCGAACGGCTGCAGGTCGTCGACGGCGGCGACGTCGCGGTCAACCCGTTCCACATCGGCGAGGCGATCGAGACGATCGAGCAGGCGTCCTCGGACCTGCAGGCGGGCGGCACGAAGCTCGTGACGATCGGCGGTGACCACACGATCGCGCTGCCGCTGCTGCGGGCGGTGTCGCGGATCCACGGACCGGTCGCGCTGCTGCACTTCGACGCGCACCTCGACACCTGGGACACCTACTTCGGCGAGCCCTTCACGCACGGGACGCCCTTCCGGCGCGCGGTCGAGGAGGGGATCCTCGACACCGAGGCGCTCTCGCACGTCGGCACGCGCGGGCCGCTGTACGGCAAGAAGGACCTCGAGGACGACCGGCGGCTCGGGTTCGGGATCGTGACGTCGTCGGACGTGATGAGGCGGGGGGTGGACGAGACGGTCGACGCGCTGCGGCAGCGGATCGGCGCACGCCCGCTGTACGTGTCGATCGACATCGACGTGCTGGACCCGGCACACGCGCCCGGCACCGGGACGCCCGAGGCGGGCGGGATGACCTCGCGCGAGCTGCTGGAGATCGTCCGCGGGCTGCGCGGGCTGAACCTGGTCGGCGCGGACGTCGTGGAGGTGGCGCCCGCGTACGACCACGCGGACATCACCTCGGTCGCGGCGTCGCACGTGGCGTACGACCTGGTGAGCCTGCTGGCGTTGAAGGAGGGCCTGTGACGCGCACCGGTGGCGACCTCGTCGTCGAGACGCTGGAGGCGCTGGGCGCCGGCACCGTGTTCGGCATTCCCGGCCAGCACGCGCTGGGCCTCTTCGACGCGCTGCGCCGGTCCGACCTGCGCTACGTCGGCTCGCGGACCGAGGTCAACGCCGCGTTCGCCGCCGACGGCCACGCGCGGATCACCGGGTCGGTCACGCCGCTGCTGGTGTCGACCGGGCCGGGCGCGCTGCAGACCCTGGCGGGACTGCAGGAGTCGGCCGCCGCGTCGGCGCCGGTGCTGGGCATCTCGTCGCAGATCCCGTCCGCCGGGCTCGGCGGGGTGCGCGGGGGCTACCTGCACGAGCTGACGGACCAGCTGGCGTCGTTCCGCGACGTCGTGAAGCACGCACGGGTCGTGCGGCACGCCTCGCAGATCCCGTCGGCGCTGGCGGAGGCGTGGGAGATCGCGATGACCGCGCCGTTCGGGCCGGTGTGGCTGGAGATCCCGCAGGACGTGCTGCTCGGGCCCGCGTCCGTGCCGCCGGTGACGTCGGTGCCGTGGGCACCGCGTGACCTGCATCCGCGTGCCGAGCTGGTCGAGGAGGCCGTGCGGCTGCTCGACGGCGCGTCCCGTCCGGTGATCCTGGCCGGTGGTGGCGCCCTGCACGCGCGGGACGAGTTGCTGGAGCTGGCGGAGAAGCTGCGCGCGCCGGTCGTGTCGACGTTCGGCGGCAAGGGGAACTTCCCGTGGGAGCACCCGCTGTCCGCGCAGTCGTGGCTGGAGGACTGGCACACCACCGAGTTCCTCGCCGACGCGGACGTGCTGCTGGTCGTCGGCTCGGGGCTCGGCGAGCTGTCGACCAACTACCGGACGTTCCGGCCGCGCGGAGCGGTGGTCCAGGTCGAGGCCGACCTCGGCAAGCTGGAGGCGACCCTGCCCGCGCTCGGCATCCACGCCGACGCCCGGCACGCGGTGCGCGCGCTGGCCTCCGGCGTGACGGCCCGTGCCGCGGACGGCGTCGCCGAGGAACGGGTGCTGGGGCTGCTGGCGAGCGTGCGGGAACGGCTGACCTCGCAGCACCTCGACCTGGAGTGGCAGGTGCTCGACGCGGTGCGGGCGGGCGTCCCGGACGGCACGCCGACCTGCTGGGACATGACGATCCTCGCCTACTGGGCCTGGTCGGCGTGGGACCCGCGCGGTGGCGCGCAGTTCTCCGCCCAGGGCGCCGGCGGGCTCGGCTACGGCTTCCCGGCGGCGCTCGGGGTCGCGGCGGCGGTCGACGGGCCGGTGCTCGCGGTGTCCGGTGACGGCGGCGCGATGTACGGCATCTCGGAGCTCGCGACGGCCGCGCAGCACGGCTCGCGGGTCGTGTGGCTGATCGTCGACGACGGCGGCTACGGGATCCTGCGCGAGTACATGACCGACGCGTTCGGCGAGGCCACCGCCACCGAGCTCGCGCGTCCGGACTTCGTGGCGCTCGCCGGAGCGTTCGGCGTGCCCGCCACCCGCAGCACGCCCGAGTCGCTGCGCGAGGACCTCGCCAAGGCCTTCGCCGGGGACGGCCCGCACGTGGTGGTGCTGCCCGCGGTGTTGCGCATGTTCGCCCCCACGCACCTGGAGCACACGTGATCGTCGCGAACTTCGTCAACGGCGCTCCTGCTGCCACGCAGGAGACCTCGCCCCTCGTCGATCCCGCGACCGGCGAGGAGTTCGGCCGCGCGGCCGTCTCCCGGGCCGCCGAGGTCGACGCGGCCGTGCGGGCGGCCGCAAGCGCTTTCCCCGCCTGGTCGCGGACGACTCCGGGCGACCGCCAGCTCGCGTTGCTGAAGCTCGCCGATCTGCTGGAGGCGCACGCACCCGAGGTCGCCGACGCGGAGGTCCGCGAGACCGGCAAGGTGCGCGCGGTCCTGCTGGACGAGGAGATCCCGCAGTGCGTGGACCAGATCCGGTTCTTCGCCGGCGCCGCCCGCGCGCTGGGCGCGGCCGCCGCGGGTGAGTACCTCCCCGGCCACACGTCCTACCAGCGCCGCGAGGCGGTCGGCGTGATCGCGCAGATCACGCCGTGGAACTACCCGCTGATGATGGCGGTGTGGAAGATCGCGCCGGCGCTCGCCGCGGGCAACACGGTGGTGCTCAAACCCGCGGACACCACGCCGTCGTCGACGGTGCTGCTCGCGCGGCTGGCGGCGGAGGTGCTGCCCGCGGGCGTGTTCAACGTCGTGCTGGGCGACCGCGACACCGGCCGGTTGCTGGTCGAGCACCCCGTACCCGCGATGGTGTCGCTGACGGGGTCCACCCGCGCCGGGGTCGAGGTGGCCCGCGCCGCCGCCGCGACCGTGAAGCGCACGCACCTCGAACTCGGTGGCAACGCGCCGGTCCTGGTGTTCGACGACGTGGACGTGCCGGCGGCGGTGGAGGGCATCGTCGGCGCCGCGTTCTACAACGCGGGCCAGGACTGCACGGCCGCCTCGCGCGTGCTGGTGCACTCCGCGGTGCACGACGAGTTCATCGCGGCGCTGGTGAAAGCGGCGTCGGCGCAGGTGCCCGGCACCGACTTCGGGCCGTTGAACAGCCAGGCCCAGCTCGACCGCGTGCTCGGCCTGCTGTCCCGTTCGCCCGCTACCGTCCACTGTGGAGGAAAGCGGCACGGGTCCGCGGGCTTCTTCCTGGAGCCCACCGTGATCTCAGGGCTGTCGCAGGACGACGAGCTGGTGCAGGAGGAGGCGTTCGCGCCGCTGATCACCGTGCAGTCGTTCGCGGACGACGACGAGGCGGTGGCGCTCGCCAACGGCGTGCCGCAAGGACTCGCGTCGTCGATCTGGACCAGCGACGTGAGCCGGGCCGCCGCCCTGACCGCACGGCTCGACTTCGGCATCGTCTGGGTCAACACGCACGGCGCGGTGGCGTCCGAGATGCCGCACGGCGGGTTCGGCGCGTCGGGCTACGGCAAGGACCTGTCGCTGCACGGCCTGGAGGACTACACACGCGTCAAACACGTGATGATCGCGCACTGACCATCGCCCGGTACGGCATCGGGTAGTGCAGAAGGCGGGACGGGACGAACGCGGAGACCACCCGGATCATCCGGATCCACCGGCGCAGCCTGCGTTCGTCGCGGTCCGTCCACTCCAGACCGAGCTTGTCCCGCAACGCCTCCGGCAGCGTGCCGACGGCGAAGTCCGGCAGCACCTGAGCCGCCACCGGCCGCACCAACGGCCACAGCGCGCCCGGCAGGTGCTCGGACCCCGGCGCCCGGCCCGACCGGAACTCGAACGCCTCCAGCAACCCCGGCACCCCGTCCGTGCACGTCAGCTGCGTCGCCACCACGTCGTCGACGTACGCGCGCAGCTCGGTGAGATCGCCTGGCATCGACCTGATGCCGAGCGACTCCCCCGTCTCGCGCCACTCCCGGTACAGCCGCTGCTCGTGGATCGCGGGCAGCCGGGGCCGCAGCAACCGGTACGCGGTGAGCAGCGAGTCGAAGCTGGTGGCGTGCACCCAGCGGAACAACTCCTCGTCCGCGCCGGGAATCCGGGCGTGCGCCCGCACCAGCCGTTCCGCCTCCCGCGCGGCCTCCTCACCCCCGAACAACCGCAGCTGCGACGACGTGATCGTCCTCGTCAGCCGGGCGAACGGGTCGGCGCGGTACCCGTCGCGCACGGCGGCGGCGATCACCGGGTGCGCGACCTGCATCAGCACCGCACGTCCCAGCACCACCAGCTCGAACCGGGTGTACCAGCCGAGCCGCCACGTCACCGACTCCGGTCCCAGCGTCACAACCATGATCATTCCGCGTTCCGCCGCGCGGGCTGAAGATCCTTACCCCGAAAGGATTACCGGCAGAGGGCGCCCTTCTGCCACTTCTTCGCGCCGTAGAGGTCGGGCCGCGCGGGCGCCATGATCGTGTACGCGGTCGGGCACGCCTCGTCGGTGTACTCCACCGCGAAGACGAAGCTCGACCCGTCGCTGACCTCCTGCTTCCCGGGTGTCATGTTGACGAGGTTGTAGACGCCGGACGACCCCGGTCCGCCGTGCAACGGGATCCTCCTGCCGTCGTGGACCACGTACTGCGTGTCCCCCAGCGGCAGGTGGATCTTCGGCCCGAGCTCGGCCACCACCTCGTCGAACGCCTTCTCGGTCCCGCCCGCGGCGAACCACCGGTCGAACAGCACCGCCCCGACGCTGCCGATCTCGTTGCGGCGGTCCCACTTCCGCAGCACCTCGCACTCCGCGCGCCGGCACGGCATCCGGTCGAGGTACTTCTCCGCGGCGGTGTTCCGGTTCTCGAACACCAGCTCCTTCACCGTCTCCGCGTCGAACCGCCCCAGGTGACGTGGAATCTCGTTCAGTCCGAACTCGGTCCGCAGGTTCGCGACGCTCTCGTCACCGAACACGGGAGGAAACCCGGTCAACGGCTTGTCCGCCCGCACGAACGCGTGCGTGGAGTTGGAGTTCGTCGCGTACGTGTCGCTCTCGATCCACGGCATCTCCCCGACCGGCAGCAGCCCGGGCCGGCACGCCGACCGCGTTCCGTCCACGACCGGAACGCTGGTGCGCAGCAGGAACTCCCGGTCCACCACGCAGTCGTCGGCGACGTCCGGCACGACCTGGATCCCCGCGTACAGCGTCCTGCCGCGCCGGTCCGCCGCGACGATGTTCGTCCGCACCGTGCCGCCGTGCCGGTCGAGACTCTCCTTGAGGTCGCGGGTCGTCCGCGCCTCGAGGAACTCCGCCACCGAGTTCACCGCCGGCAACCGGTCCGCCGCGGCGTCGGTGACGGCGTACGCCTCCGCGTCCGTCCACGGCAGCTCGGTCATCTCGTGACCGGTGAGGTGCGGGTTCGTCCGGATCTTCGTGGTGACGGGCCCGTAGCGGGTGTCCCAGTGCGTGCCGCGGTCGACCATCCGCTCCGGCCTGCCGTCGACCAGGTAGGTGTGCCGGTCGACGAGCTTCAGCCTGGCGAGCGAGTAGCTCACGGCGGTGGACACCGTGGCCGACCACGCCACGCCGCGGTTGTACCCGTTGAACACGACGGGCAGGCCGAGCAACGTCACCCCGTCGACGTCGACCAAGCCCGGAATCGTCAGCCTGGCGTGCCAGAACGACACCTCCCCGCGCCACGGCACGTGCGGGTTGCCCAGCAGCACACCACGACCTCCGTTGGTACCCCTCGAACCAACGGCGATCGTGTTGCTGCCCCGCTCCTTCACCTGCTGCGGCGGTCCAGGCCAGATCCCTTCGTGCGCCCGGAAGATCCCTTCGTTGAACGCGACGTGGGCGAACCGGAAGAGCTCGGTCTCGGTGATCCGGCGTCCGCACTCCGGACGCGTTGCCGCGTAACGGTTGTAGCCCCGCACGTACCCGGCGAACAGGTCGCGCACCTTCCGGGTCGGCCCGATCGGAGGAGGCTGCGCGACAATCCGCTCGACCACCTGCCGTTTCTCGAGGTCCCGGAACTGGGGGTCGGCGGCGTAGCGGGCGAACATCCCGGAGATCTCGCACAGGTGCGACTTCGCCTGCCCGAACCCGATGCCGTCCCCCAGGCCGCGGTGGTGCGACGCGACGACGTGCGGCACCTGCTCCGGTCCGGCCGCCGGCGCCAGGGGCGCGGACGTGACCAGGAGCAGGCTCGCGATGACTGTTTTTAGCACATCCGTGTTTTAACACAGTCGTGCCATCAACCGCCAAGGTTTTGGCGATGGCGTCGCTCAGTCCTGGACGCGGTGCTCGAACGAGCCGTTGTACGGGTCGCCGAGCAGGCGCAGCCCGGCAGCAGGCACGAGGCCGTCGAACCCGACCGCGTTCACCGCGTAGCCGTTCTCGGCCAGGCTGATCTGCGGGTGCACGAGTTCTGCGGGAAGTTCGACGTCGCGCACACCGTCGAAGACGATGTCCAGCGGTCGTTCGGAGTTGTGGTAGCGCACCACCGGTCCGGTGGCCTGCCTGACGAACTTCCACGGGAGGAAGACGGGGAACACGTCGGTCGCGTCGGCCCAGCCCTCCGCCATCGCGACCAGTTCCTCCACCGAGGCCCGCACGTCCGGGGTCTCGGCCGCCAACTCGTCCCGCAGCGGCCCCAGGATGACCCGGACCATCTCCGCGCCCTGCTCGTCCGGGTACCAGCTGAGGAAGAACATGCCGCTCGGCTCGGCGAAGTGCTCGCGCACCGCCGCCTCGACGGCCTCGTCCTCGGTGAGGGCGGCGATCCGCTCCAGCACCCAGGAGAAGAGGCCGGAGGAGGTGTTCCAGGTCGGGCCGTACCAGGTACCGGCACGATCGACGGTGAAGTCACTGGACATGATGCTCGATTCTACCGATGAGGGCCGCCCCGCGGCACGGGACGGCCCTCATCAGTCTCAAATAGACAGTCGACGCATCACCTGACGAACACGATGTTCGGCAGGGAGTTGTCCTTGATGTACTTCATCATGGTCTGCAAGTTCTGCGGACTCAGTCCCGTCGTGTCGAGCAGCACGTAGTCGGCCTTGCCCGTGTGTGCTTTCAGACTCGCCGACGTCTTCGGCCAGTTCTGCACGAAGTGCTGGTCCGCCAGCGCGTTGAACGGGCCGAAGGCGTCGTAGGTCTTCCCGTCGACGTCGTACCAGTCGGGGTTCTTGTTCGCCTGCGGACCCGTGTAGCGGAAGAGCATCCTGCCGAAGTGCTTCTCCGCCCAGAGGGCGCTCTTCTGCTCATCCACCAGGAACTTGTTCTTCCCCGGATCCCAGCCGAGCGCGTAGATGCGGGCGTCCTCGGCTGTCTTGAGCTGTGCCGCCTGCTGCGCGCGCAACGTCCGGATCATCGTGAGCTCGGACTGGAACGCGTTCACCTCGGCCATGGCCTTGGTCATCGTGTTGGTCAGGGCCGACCTGGAAGCCGACAGGGCAGCCAGCGACGGGACGACGGCCATGCCCTCCGGCGTGATCGACGACAGGAGACCGCCGCAGATGGCGCCGCAGTACAGCAGGTTGATCACCGACGCGTTGCCCACGACCCACACCGTCAGGATCGCCATGAGCAGCTGCGCGGTCACCATGCCGAGTTCGAAGCTCCGGTTCTCCGAGAAGCCGGGGTGGAGCACTTCGGCGGTGCAGTTCTTGTACATGTCGCTGTCGCGACCCTGGCCGTACAGGTGATCGCAGACCATGCCGTTCTGGAACGCGCGCAAGGTCTTCTCGTCGTCGGTCTGGCCGACCAGGTTGATGCAGTTGGTGTACTCACCAGAGCCCGCGGGGTGGCGGATCCGGCAGTACTCGGCCTGCGACACCGCCTCCTGGGCCTTCGCGGCGTCGACGAGGAGGGTGGCGCGGTCGAAGGCCTCGTCCGCGGCCGCCTTGGCCTCGCCCGCGGACTTCCCCGCGTCGACGGCGGCCTGGTAGGCCACCTCCGAGGACGCGTACGCCTCGTTGGCGAACCTCCTCGCCTGGCTCGCGGACGACTCCGCCCAGGTCGCGGACCTGGCAGCCTGACTCGCCGCGGCCGAGGCCTTGGCCGCCGCCTGCTTGGCGGTGCGTGCCGACTCGGCCGCCTGCTGCGCGGACTTCTCGGCTTCGACCGCGGAGGCGGAGGCGTCCTGGGCGTGCTTGGCCGCGTCGTTCGCGCTGTTGCGAGCGAGTTGCGCGTACTGCGCCGCCTCCGTCGCCGCACCACGTGCGGTCGCGGCGACGGCCTGGGCCTCGTTGGCGGCCTGAACGGCGGTCGCCGCCGCCTTGGAAGCGACCGACAGCAGCGTCGACACCTCGGCGATGTGCGACGCGGATTCGGCGTCCCGGCGCATCGAGGCGTACCGGCCGGACTCGAGCCACTGCCGGACCGCCGCGGGCGAGCCGTCCAGCACGGCACTGCCCATGGCCTTGGTCTCCGGGCCGCTGGCGGGGTCGCTGACGATCCTGTTCACCGCGATGCGGTCGTCCGTGACCGCGGTGGTGAACCTGTCCTTCGTGAGGAACTTCTGGTAGGCGGCCGCGGTACCGGCGTCGAGGGCCTTCTGCGCGGCGTTCGCGGTGGCGGTGCGGTTCTCCGCGCGTTCCGCCGCGAGCACCTGGTTGATCTTGATGCGGTCGTCCTGGTCGCGTCCCGCGTAGTTCTTGTTCCGCAGGAACCCGACGACGTCGGCGTCCGATCCGGACAGGGCGGCGTTGGCGGCGTCCTTCAACCTCTGGGTGCCGCCGGCGGCGACGATGGAGAGGATGTTCCGGTCGTCCTTGCCCGCGGCGAACTGAATGCCGCCGCGCACGTACCGGACAACCTCGTCATCAGTGCCGACGAGCGCCCCCTGCGCGGCGCGCTTGGTCCACTCGCCGTCCGAGTCGGCCAGCTTCATCGCGATCCTGCGGCCCTTGCTCGCCACGACGGAATCGGTGACGCCGGCCGCGGTGGCCTCGGCGATCAACGTGTTCGTCTCCGCGTCGCGCAGGGTCGCCTGGTCGGCGTCCCACTGCGGAGCGGGCCGTGCCGCGGCGGCCGCCGTCCTCGTGTCCTGGGCCGCCGAGCGAGCCTGGTCGGCGTGGATCGCGAGGTTCTCCTCCTCGACCAGGCGGGCGGCGTCGTAGACCGCCTTGGCCTGCGTCGAGGCGTTCACGGCGTTCTCAGCGGCGGCCGTGGCGTTGTTCGCGTGCTTGGTCGCCTCGGCGGCCTGCTTGTCCGCCTCGACGGCGTGGTCAGCGGCCTGCTGGGCGGCGTCGGCGGCGTCCCTGGCATTCTGCGCCGCCCTGAGCGCGGCGGCCTTGGCCCGGTCGGCCGCGTTGGCCGAAGCGGTGGCGAAGGTCTCCGCGGCGGTGGCCGCGCGCTTGGCCCGGTCGGCTTCCCGCTGGGCGTACGCGGCGGCGTTGCGGGCGGCCTGGGCGTCTGCCCCGGCCTGGTCCGCGAAGTTGCCCGCGGACGCAGCGGCCACCGCGGCGGCCGCAGCGTGCTGGCTCGTCGACACCGCCGACTGCGCCGCGCTCAGCGCGTTGCGAGCCGCGTCGGCGGCGAGTCCGGCGGCGGCCGCCGCCTCCTCGACCTTGTTCGCGTCGTCCCTCGCCTTGACCGCGGCGTTGCGGGCATCGCCCGCCTTGTTCCGGTCGGCGACAGCGGCGGCTGCCGCCGTGTGCGCGGCCGACGCGGACTGCCCGGCGGCGGCCGCGGCCGATGCGGCACGGGACGCGGCGCTCGCGGCCATTCGCGCGGCGCTGGTGGCGTTGTTGGCGGCCGACACGGCCTCACCGGCCGACCGGGCCGCCCTCGTGGCCGCGTCCGCCGCGACCGAGGCGTAGCGAGCCGCCTCGTCGGCGTTGTTCTTCGATTCCTCGGTCGCCTTGGCCGCGCGCTCCGCGGCCTCCTTGGCGAGCTGGGCCTCGGCGACGGCGCGCGCGGACGCGTCCTTGGCGGCCTGGGTCTCGGTGACCGCGAGCTCGCCGGCGGCCTTGGCAACCTGGGAGAGTTCGGCGACGGAGGCCAGCTCCTGGTCACGCGCCTGCGCGATCGGCCATTCCGAGGTGAGGAAGTTCGTGTAGGCCTCGACCGTGCCCGCGTCGAGTGCCTCCTGCGCCTTGGCGCGCACCCTGGGCCCGCCGACGGACATCAGCTGGTTGACCTTGATGCGCTGGTCGAGCTTGTCCTCGTCGTGCCAGCCCGACTGCAGGAACTCGCGCTGGACCTCCGCGTCGCCGGAGTCGAGCGCCTGCTGCGCCTTCACCCGCACGTTGGGGCCGGAAACGGCCATCACCTGGTTGACGCCGATGCGCACGTCCACGTTCTGCGCGTTCTGCCAGCCGGTGCCGATGAAGTCCTTGACCGCGGTGGTCGTGCCGGCGGCGAGCGCCTGCTGGGCTCCTCGTTTGACCGACACACCGCCGGTCTCCAGCATCTTCGCGAGCCAGGCGCGGTCGTCGGACTCGGCGGCACGCAGGTAGCTGTCGCCGTTGACGAAGTTCGTGATGTCGGCGTCGGTCCCGACCAGTGCCGCGGCGGCCGCCTCCTTCACCGCCGAGCCGCCCAGACGCCACAGCGCGAGGACGCGCTGGCGGTTGTCGGCTTGTGGAACGGGCTCCTCCGCCACGGCCCGCGGTACGACGACCACGGAACCAGCCACCGTGGTGAACGCGAGCAGCAGCGAGGTCAGACGCGTCGAGACGCGCCGTGATCTGTTGCGTTTCATCCAACTCCCCCAGGACTTCAGCTTCACTTCGACAGGCGAGGACCCGGGATCGTCCGATGTGGACGATCCCGGTCGCCTCGTGCTTGCACCGGAGCGGCCTGCCCGGCCGAGCGGGTCAGGTACCCGTTCGTCGTGCCGGGCTGACACCCACCGCGCCGCGGACGGGTGTCAGCCCGGCATCCGCCTCACGGCTTGATCTCGAGCCTGACGAGAGCTTCCTCGGGGCCGTTGGAACCGATGCCGACCTGCTGGTGACCGTTCGGGTTGAGGTCCACCTTCCGGCGCTCACCGGAGTCGCGCGTGACCTCGGCGGTGCCCTTGTGGCCCGACACCGTGCCGAAGCCGTCACCGCGGATCTCGAACACGTTCGGGATCCGCAGCGTCAGCCAGCCGGTGTTGCCCAGCACCTTGAAACAGACCTTGCCGTCGCCCGTCGGTCCCACGGTGTCGTCGACCGAACCGACCTCCATCACCCCGATGCCGTTCTTCGGCTGCTGGACGCACGGGGTGTAGACGATGTGGCCGTCGCCCGAGATCAGCTCGACGTTGTCCTCGGCGAGGATCCTCGCGGCATCGGGGTAGGCGAAGTCCTCCACGAGCGGCTGCTGCACGTCGGCAGCCGTCGGCTCGGTGGCGTTCGCCACGAAGACACCTCCTGCCGCGATCACTCCGACCGCCAGACCCGCTGCCACCGATCGCGACCAAGCCTTCATGTCGAACCCCCAGGTCTTCTCGTTCTTCACCGTGTCGTTCATCCCGCTCGAGCGCATGTCACTTCACCAGCGCGCAGGAACCGGCCTGCGCGGAGACGTGACGCTCGGTGTCCCAGCCCGAGCCGATGGACCGGCCGGTGTTGTCGGCCGCGCCGGGGGCCCAGCCGTCGGTGTTGTCGTAGTGCGCGTACCAGCGCAACACCGGCACCGTGTCGTCGCCCCACGGGTTCTTGCCCAGCGCGCCGCGGGCGTACAGGAGGTCGCCGCCCGGCGAGAAGATCTCGCTGAACATGTTCCAGCCCGTGCCTGCGGGCTTGTCCTTCTGGATCCACGTCTTCGCCGGCACGTCGTACTCGAAGCGGAACAGCTCACCGTTCGGCTTGCGGGCGTACAGGACGCCGTCGCCGGCGGCGGCGATCAGGTCGAAGCGCTCCCAGCCGGACTCGATCGTGTCGCCCGCGCCGTTCACCCAGGAGCCGGTCGCGGTGTTCCAGACGTAGTACCGGAGCCTGCCCTGGTCGTCGATGATGAAGATCCGGCCGGCGCTGTCGATCGTGATGCGGTTCTTGTACTCCGCGGTGAGGTACCGCTCCCAGCCGTTGCCGACCACCTGGCCACCGGACCAGAAGCCGGTGTCCGGAGTGGTCGCGCTCGGGTTCCACACCCAGCGCTTGAGCACGCCGTCCGCGTGCGGGTCGTTGCCGTCGATCTTCTTGTGGAAGTCCCACACCACGTTGCCGGAGCCCGCGAGCATGCGCCCGAACCAGCCGTTGCCGACCGCCTGCCCACCGGACCAGGACAGGCCACCCGTCCTGGCGTCGTTGTGCACGTAACGGTGCAGGTCGCCGTTCTGCCGGGCGGACCACACCGTCACCGGCGCGCACGTGACCGGCGTGGGCACGATCTGCTTGGTGATCCACGAAGCGAGGTCGTCGACCCTGGTGCCGGTGCTGCCCTTGCGGGTCTCGGTGACCAGCAGGCAGCCGTTCTGCCAGGACCTGCTGTTCAGCGCGACCAGCTGCGGCGTGCCGCCGGCCTCGCGGAACACCGGACCGCCGGCGTCACCCTTGCACGTGTCCTTCTGCCCGGCGAGCGACGCTTCGGTGGCGTTGAGCGCGCCGACGGTGAACGTCGCGAGACGAGGCCGGGCCGGCACCCATTCCGTTTCGGTGCGACCGAACCCGGCGGCCTTCACGGACTCGTTCTGCGCCAGCGCGGTACCGCTGAGCGCCAGCGGCGTGATGCCGGTGGTCTTCGCTGCGAGCTTGACGACCGCCACGTCGCGATCCGTGTGGCGGACGATCTTCGCCGCGGTCGTGACGTGGCCGGCGCCTGTCGCCAGGTTCGTCCTACCCACCACGATTCTCACCTCACCGGCCTGCGGCAGGCAGGAGGCCGCGGTGACGACGAACTCCGGGTCGATCAGCGCGCCCGAGCACCCCTTGTCCCCTGCCGTGAGGCGAGCGAGGAACTCGTAGGAGCCGTCGGGGACGACCGAACCACCCGACAACGCCTGCGCGACCGGCACGCCCGCGAAACCGACGGCGACGAGCGAGACGCCGATGATGATCTTTTTGCTTACTGCAGCACGAAAACGCACGAGCGTCTCCTCTTACCCCCAGAGCGCGCAAAATCAGCGCGCTTCCCCCAGAACACCGCACGCTCCGAGAGCGTGCGGCGGGAACGGTACCTGCAGATTTGCCGGTTTGCCACGGCACATGAGGTGACGCTTGTCGCGTAACACTGCCGGATGATCTTCGTTGAACGATTGACCTCCACATAAGTGGAGCTCCTAGCTTCGATTCATGTTCGCGATCAGGCAGTACGAGTTCGGTCCGGCGGAGAACCTGCTCTTCGAGGAGGTGCCCGATCCCGAGCCGGCGGGTGGGCAAGTGCGGATCACAGTCGCCGCGGCGGGCGTCCACCTCGTCGACACCACGATCCGCAAAGGCGGGTTCGGCCCCGTCGAGTTCCCGATGACACCGGGCCGCGAGGTCGCCGGCGTCGTCACTGCGCTCGGCGAGGGGGTCGAGGCCGAGTGGCTGGGCCGGCGGGTCGTGGCTCACCTCGGCCAGGCCAACGGCGGCTACGCCGAACTGGCGGTGGCGCACACCGGTGCGTTGCACGCGCTGCCCGACGACGTGTCGTTCGAGGCGGCCGTCGCGATGATCGGCACCGGCCGCACGGTGGTCGGGGTGCTCGACGCCGCGAAGCTCACGAAGGACGACGTGGTGCTCGTGACGTCGGCGGCCGGCGGAATGGGGGCGTTGTTCGTGCAGGAGGCGCGCAACGTCGGCGCGCGGGTGATCGGGCTGGCGAGCACGGCGAAGCTCGACCTCGTCATGGACAACGGTGCGGACGCCGCCATCGACTACACGCGGCCCGGGTGGGCGGACGGGCTCAAGGACATGACCGTCGTGCTGGACGGTGTCGGTGGTGAGGCGGGGGCTCAGGCGTTGACGACGCTCGGGCCGGGTGGGCGGCAGATCATCTACGGATGGGCGTCCGGGAGTGCCACGCCGATCAGTGCGGAGGCGTTGTTCGCGAACAGCCTCACGGCGACCGTCGCGCTCGGGCCCGGGCTGATGCGGCGCGGGATCCGGGCGTTGGAGGACGAGTCGATGGCGGGGCTCGCGAGCGGGCGGTTCGTGCCGTCGGTCCACGCGCCGTTCGCGTTGAAGGACGCGGCGCTCGCGCACGAGGCGCTGGAGTCCCGTGCCACGGCGGGGAAAGTGGTGCTCAGGCCTTGACCCAGCGGTCGGCCATGCCGATCAGCTCGTCGACCATGACGTGGATGAGCGCGTTCCGCGGTTCGGCGATCGGCTGCACGGCCTCGGTCGCCGCCTTGAGGTCGGTGCGGATGACCCGCACGATCTCGGCGGCCTGCTGCTGGGTGAAGAAGCCCAGGCCGAAGTAGCCGTACCCGCCGTCCACGATCTCCCGCAGGGAGCCGGCCAGCCACTCGTCCCGGACGCGGTCCGCGCACACCTCGACAGCCCACAGCATCGCGCCGCGCGTCGGGTTCCACGTCTCGTAGTCGCGGTCGGGGAAGTCGGGCCAGTCGAGGTTGAAGATGCCGGACATGCCGAAAGGGTAATGGGGCCGTCCGAAGAGGACGGCCCCATCACCCTCGGTCACGCCTGGACCGGCACCTCGACGAACTTCTTGCCCGCGAAGTTCTCCACCACGACCGACTTGACGTCGGCGGGTGCGACCAGCGCGGAACCGTCCAGGTTCGTGCCCTCGGCGGCGCCCTTCTTGGACACCACCCAGGAGCCCGCCTCCTGGCGGCTGCCGTCCTTCGCGACCACGAAGATCCGGCACTTCTCGCCCTCGGGGATGCCGCTGATCGCCATGTTCGTGCGCACCCAGCCGGCGGCGGGGACGACCTTCACGGTCATCGACGCCTTGGTGGCCGGGTCCGTGAACGTGGCGAGCCTGGTGCCCGCCGGGTCCGGTGCCACCGTCGGAGTGGGAAGGGCAGTCACATCGGGTGACGTGGCCTTGCCGACGAAGACTCCGGCTCCGAGAACCAGCGCGGCCACCACGGCGGCCGCGGCACCGAGTGCGAACTGACGGCGTTTCGCGACGCCGCCCCGTTCGGCACGCACCTGGCGCAGGGTGCGCTGCAACAACAGATCGCCGCCCTCGGGCGGCCCGTCCAGCATGGCCTCCGGCGGCACCTCGCCGAGGAAGGCCTCCATGTCGCGGAGCTCTTCGAGTTCACGCTTGCAGTCGGGGCAGGACGCCAGGTGCTGGTCCATCTCACGCACCTCCTGCTCGTCGAGCGCCCCCAGAACGTAGGCACCGAGCAGTTGCGGGTCGTGCTGCGTGGTCATCCGGCCACCCCCTTCAGTACGACCTTCTGACCTCCGAAGGTCTCCCTCAAGGCTCGCAACGCGTAATACGATCTCGACTTCACTGTGCCAGGTGGCACCCCGAGCGCCTCCGCCGCCTCCGTCACGCTCCGGCCGCGGAAGTAGATCTCCATCAGCACGTCGCGGTGGTCGGAGGACAGCCTGTCGAGCGCTTCGAGCACCACCACCGAGTCGACGACCTGGTCGGCGTGGTCGCGCTCGATCGGGGGCGTCGCCGGGGACTCCGCCACCTCCTGAGGCCGCGCGGCCTTCGCCCGCACCCTGTCGGTGACGATGTTGCGTGCCACCGTGAGCAACCAGCCGCGCACCGATCCCTTGCCGTTCACGAGGGCGTCGGGATGGCGCCACGCTCGGACCAGGGTCTCCTGGACCACGTCCTCGGCAGCCGCCCGATCACCGGTCAACCGCGTCGCGTACGCCAGCAACGCCCGACCGTGCTCCTCGTAGAGCGATCGGATCAGCGCCTCGTCGGCCGCGGTCTCCCGTTTGCGGGAGAACAAAGCCGCCATCCACCCACTCCTCCCCGCCCGCGAACACCTCTTGCGGGCGTCCTGTTCAAGACCTCAGCCGACACACGAGCGGCAGAGAGCTTCGGTTCAACGGGTTTCAACTAAAAATCGGAACGACGGATGTTAGCGGGACCGGTTGAGCCGTCCGACCAGCTCCGCCATCCGCGCCTGCGGCATGACGTTGATGTACATGCCGTGGTCGGTCGCCGGGTCGCGCAGCTCCTCCTGGAAGCTGTCGATCGCGAACGGGCGGCCGTCGGGGACGTCGTAGCCCACGGTGACGCGCAGCCGCGGGATGGGGAAGGTCTTCGCCGGGCACGTGCCGCCCGCGAGCGGGAACACGACGTGCGTGCGGTGCGAGGCGCTGTCGGTGTTGCTGCCGTCCCAGCAGCTCGGGAAGTCGTAGCCGCGCAACGTGGTCGCGCTTCCACACCGCGGGTACTTCGTCGTGAACCGGCCGGGCTGGTCCGAGCAGCCCCACCGCGCCCGCGTGTTCGGGCCGTGGTCGTTGGTGAACGCCGCCGGGTCGCCGGTGATCAGCCGCAGGAACCGGGGCATCGGCAGCACGTCGCTCACCGGGCTGCCGTCGTAGCGGACCTCCACGCTCGTCGGCCGCAGCACCTCGCCTGCGTTGCCGTGCAGGCCGCCGCCGTCCGCGTGCTCGTCGTGGCCGACGGCGTCGGTCAGCCGCAGCACCGGCCAGTAGTAGGTGGAGAGGTCGCCGTTCTCGCACGTGGTGGTCGCGGCGGCGAGGGACTCGTCGGTCGACCTCGAGTCGGCCGACCGGTTGCCCACGTACTCGTGCGTGTGGTGGGCGCCGAACGGGATGCCGGGCGAGACAACGGGGTTGTCCGCGTTGAGGTGGCGGTCCTCGTTCGTGCCGCAGCGGACGACGACGCCCGGCACCTCGGGTTCGGTGAGCACCTGGTCGAGCACGCTCACGTACTGGTCGGCCGACGGCGCGCCGGTGGAGGTGCCCCGCAGCAGGACCGCGGAACCCGTGACGACGAGGAGCGCGACCACCGCGACCGCGAAGGTCGCCGGCTTGCTGCGGGTCACGGCCAGAGCCTGCCAATCCGTTCGGGTGAACAGAAACGCGCTGTCCCCCAGGACACGACGACTGATCGTCACGTCGTCACCCAATGGTGGCATCACCCGAACGGACCAGGCAAACGCGCTGGCAGGCGGGGACCCCACGTCCCCGCCACCCGCGCTACCCGGCGGTCACCAGCGGCCGCCGGTCGTGGTCCACCACGCTCACCCCGGCCACGTCCCCGGCCCGCACCATCGCGGACCCGGCGAGGGTCACCTCGCCCTCGTGCGCCCTCCACGACCCGGCGGTGAAGGTGCGTCCGTCCTTCGTGTGCACGACGAGCCAGCAGGCTTCCCCGTCCTGCATGCCGTCGACCGTCGCGACCAGCCTCAGACCGCCCTCGGTGTCGGTGACCCGCACCGCCAGGTGCGCGCCCGCCGACGAGGTCCCCCGCAGGAGCGCGTCGGCCTCCGCGGTGTCGCCGACCCCCATCCCCTGGCCCAGCCAGACGCCCCCGGCGAGCACGCCGGCGACCGCGAGGGTCGACGACAGGGCCGTGATGCGGCCTCGGCGGCGCACGGCCTGATGTCTCTCTTCGCGGACCGTGCCCAGCGTGCGCTGGAGCAGGTGGTCCATGTCCGGCGGAGGCCCGTCGAGCGCGGCCTCCGGTGGCAGTTCTTCCATCAGCATGTCGTTCTCGTTCAACTCGTTGGGAGACACGGTCACGCGGAACGATTCACTCAAATTTCCCCTTCTCCAGTCCCGCGCAAAGCGGTGACCAACACCCTCAGAACGAGCCTGCGAGGAAGTTGGTTCAACGCAGATACAAGGAGGTTGCGCAGACCACACGAGAAGGTTGACCAGCCGTCTACCTGCTCCTACGCTCTCATATATGATGTATGACCGGGTAGCGGCGCCTCCTGCGTCTCGAACGGACTTCGTTCTGGAATCGATCAAAGAAGCGATTCTTTCTGGAAAACTCACGCCCGGTCAGGCCCTCGTCGAAACCGATCTCGCCGCGACGCTCGCCGTCTCGAAGACGCCCGTGCGCGAGGCGCTCAAGACCCTCGCCGGGTCGGGCCTCGTCGTGATGAGCCCGTACAAGGGCGCCGCGGTCCGCACGGTCGACGCCGAGCTGGCCCGGTCCGTCCACGACGTGCGACTGCTGCTGGAACCCGAGGCGCTGCGCCGCTCGGTCGAGCTGCGGGTGGACCTCTCCGAGGCCAGGGCGGCGCTGGACGACACCGACGACCTGGCCCGGCGCAGCCTCGCGAACCGGCGGTTCCACCGCGCGCTGTACGCGGGCTGCGGCAACCCCCTGCTGGTCGAGATCCTGGACGGGCTGCGCGACAGGACCGCGCTGATCGCCGTCGCCGGCTGGGGCATCAGCCCGACCTGGGAGGCCGAGGACGCCGAGCACCGGGCGATCCTGGTCGCCGCCGAGGAGGGCTTCGCCGACGAGGCCGCCGAGCTGCTGCGCCGCCACATCCGCACGTTCGCCGACCGAGTGGTGGAGGAGCTCACCGATGTCGTTCGATGACCTGACCGAGCAGCTGGCTTCCGTCGTCGCGATCACCGTCACGCCGTTCGACGCGGACGGGGCGGTCGACGAGAAGAACTACGCCGCCGTCGTGGACCGCGTGGTCGAGGGCGGGATCTCGGTCGTGACGCCGAACGGCAACACGAGCGAGTTCTACACACTGTCGCCCGCCGAGACCGAACGCGCGCTGCGGATCACCGCGGACACCGTCGGGGACCGGGCGGCGGTCGTCGCCGGGGTAGGCCACGACCTCGACTCGGCCGTGCGGGCCGCCCGGTTCGCGGACCGGGCAGGCGCCAGGGGGATCATGGTCCACCAGCCGGTGCACCCGTACGTCTCGCCGGAGGGCTGGGTCGACTACCACCGCGCGATCGCGGCCGCGGTGCCCGAGCTGAGCGTGGTGCTGTACGTGCGGAACCCGCGGATCGGCGGCGCGCACATCGCGGCACTGGCGGACGCGTGCCCGAACGTCGTCGGGGTGAAGTACGCGGTGCCCGACCCGGTGCGGTTCGCCTCGGTCGCCCGTGACGCCGGGCTGGAGCGGCTGACGTGGGTCGCGGGTCTCGCCGAGCTGTCGGCGCCGGGGTACTTCGCGGTCGGGGCCACCGGGTTCACGTCCGGGCTCGCGAACGTCGCGCCGCAGCTGTCCGTGCAGTTGTTGCGGTGCCTGCGGGCCCGCGAGTTCGGTGCGGCGATGGAGCTCTGGGAGTTCGTCCGCGGGTTCGAGGAGCTGCGGGCCGCGAACGAATCGGCGAACAACGTGTCCGTGGTGAAGGAAGCGTTGGCACAGCTGGGGTTGTGCCGCCGCGACGTGCGTCCGCCCGCGTCGGTGCTGGGCGAGGCCGGCCGTTCGGCGGTGGGCGTGCTGCTCGACTCGTGGGGCCTGCTGTGAGGCTGCGCAGCGCGGAGTGGTTCGAGGGCAACGGTTTGCGGGCGTTCTCGCACAACGCGCGCATGCGGCAGCTCGGCGTGAACGCGGTCGAGCACACCGGCAAGCCGGTGATCGCGATCCTCAACACGTGGAGCGGCATCAACCCGTGCCACATGCACTTGCGCGAACGGGCCCAGCAGGTCGAGCGCGGCGTGTGGCAGGCCGGTGGTTTCCCCCTGGAGTTCCCGGTTTCCACTCTGTCGGAGACGTTCCAGAAGCCGACGCCGATGCTGTACCGGAACATGCTGTCGATGGAGACCGAGGAGGTCCTGCGGTCCTACCCGGTCGACGGCTGCGTGCTGATGGGCGGCTGCGACAAGACCACCCCCGCGTTGCTGATGGGCGCGGCCTCCGCCGGGCTGCCCACCGTGTTCGTGCCGGCCGGGCCGATGCTGCGCGGCCACTGGCGGGGCGACCCGCTCGCGTCCGGCACGGACATGTGGCGCTACTGGGACGAACGGCGCGCCGGGACGATCTCCGGCGCGGACTGGGCGGAGATCCAGTCCGGCCTCGCCCGCTCCCCCGGCACGTGCATGACGATGGGCACGGCGTCGACGATGACGGCGGCGGCCGAGGCCCTGGGCCTGACGCTGCCCGGCGCGTCGTCGATCCCGGCGGTCGACTCGGCGCACCACCGGATGGCGGCCGCGGCGGGTGCGCGTGCCGTCGAGATGGTGCGCGAGGGACTGACGATCGCCGACGTGCTGTCGGCTGCGGCGTACGAGGACGCGGTCCGGACCGTGCTGGCGCTGGGCGGGTCGACGAACTCGTACATCCACCTGATCGCGATGGCCGGGCGGTCGCGGATCCCGTTGTCCCTCACCGACTTCGACCGGCTCTCGCGCGAGGTCCCCGTGCTGGCCTCGGTGCAGCCCGCCGGGTCGTTCCTGATGGAGGACTTCTACTACGCGGGTGGACTGCGCGGACTGCTGTCGCGGCTGCGGGACTCGTTGCACCTCGACAGGACCACGGTGACGGGGCGGACGTTCGGCGAGGACCTGGAAGGTGCCGAGGTCCACGACGACGCGGTGATCCGCCCGCTCGACGACCCGATCTCGGCGGAGGGCGGACTGGCCGTGCTGCGGGGAAACCTCGCGCCGGACGGCGCTGTCATCAAGTACGTGGCGGCGGATCCTTCCTTGTTGAAGCACACCGGGCCCGCCGTGGTCTTCCACGGCTACCAAGACCTTCAGGCACGCATCAACTCGCCGTCGCTGGACGTGACGAGGGAGTCGGTGATCGTGCTCGCCGGCGGCGGCCCGAAGGGCGGGCCCGGCATGCCGGAGTACGGGATGCTGCCGATCCCGGACAAGCTGCTGCGGCAGGGCGTGCGGGACATGGTGCGCGTGTCGGACGCGCGGATGAGCGGAACCTCTTACGGCGCTTGCGTTCTGCACGTGGCACCGGAGGCGCACGTGGGCGGTCCGCTGGCACTGGTGCGGGACGGCGACCTCGTGACTCTGGACGTCGAGGCGCGGGTGTTGCGCGTGGAGATCTCCGACGAGGAGATGGCGCGGCGCAGAGCCGCGTGGACGGCGCCACCGCCGAAGTTCGAACGCGGGTACGGCGCCCTGTACTACGAGCACATCACGCAGGCCGACGAGGGCTGCGACTTCGAGTTCCTCTCACGCCCCGGCGCGAACCCGGAGCCGAACGCGCACTAGCTCTTGGACTCGACCCGACCGGCGACCGGTTCGATGCCGTCCCAGTCGCCGGTGCCGTCGAGCCGGTCGCGCAGGTACGCCGTGGTCAGCCGCAGCAGCTCCGCGACACGTTCCGGGCTCTCGTCCGTGGTCTCGGCGACGTCGTACCCGGACACGCCGCCGAACCCGTGCTCCGCGCCGAAGAGCGTGAGCAGGTCCTTCGGGCCGGGCGCGAGGTGGTACGGGTCGGCGTGCCAGTCCGGCCCCATCGTGGTCAGGTGGGCGGAGGCGTCCGCGTCACCGGCGACGACGAGCGCGGGCGTGGTCATCGTGCTGAAGTCCGTGGTCTGCATGAAGGAGTAGTTCTCCTTCACCACGTCGGTGACCGCGTCGCCGCGGCCGGTCGCGCCGAGCAGCACGCCCGCCTTGATCCGGTCGTCCTGGAGACTCACGCCCTCGGTCCTCATGCCGAGCAGCAGGCTCGCGGTGTGGCCGCCCATCGAGTGGCCGACGACGGCGATCTTCGTGCGGTCCAGGCGGTTCCGCAGCTGCGGCACGGCCTTCTCGATCTCGTCGAGCCGGTCGAGGATCGCCGACATGTCCTCGGCGCGCTCCCGCCAGAAGAGCGGCGCGCCGGGCGTGTCCGCGGGCAGGTCCAGCGACCTGCTGCTCAGGTGCGTGGGCTGCAGGACGACGAACCCCTGCTCGGCCCAGTGGTTCGCGAGCGGCGCGTAGCCGTTCAACGAGGACAGGTGGTTCGAGTAGCCGTGGCCGTGCGAGAGCAACAGGATCGGCAGCCCGCTGCCCTCGGTCGGCGCGGAGACCTTGAGCTGCAGGTCCACCGGCCGGCCGGGGACGTCGAGCACGACGGGACTCACCGTGAAGACGGTCATGGGTTTCCTTCCGAAGACGGGCCCCTGAAGCGGAGCGACGTTCCGGAACGATACGGAGCGCTGTTCCGCTTTGTCAACCGCGCCCTCCGTCAGAAGACCTTGACGATGCGGTCGATCCCCTTCTCGTCGCGGACCACCAGCTCCCTGCCCTCGCGCATCTGCGCCTCCAGGAACTCGTAGAGCTGCACGGCCCGGTTGACGATGTCGACCTTCTTCATGCCGGTGCGCGCCTGGAGCTTGCCCAGGGCGGCGGCCGAGTCGGCGATCAGCGCGACGTTGACGCGCTCGGCGACGGCGGGTTTGTCGGTTCCCATGCCTGCCAGCCTCGCACATCCCTGGCTACTTTTTGACACAGAAAATGTGGCGAATCGGTTGCTTCAGGCGGTGGGAGCGGCGCTATCCTGGGGACGGACCGCGCTGCGGGAGTGGCGTGACCTGGGGGGCGTGCCACATCGGCGCCGCGGTCTGCTCGGCCGCCGCGTTCAGAGTGGGCGCGTGCCGTGCCGGGGGTGAAAGGAACACTTGTGGAGACAGGTGTTGTGACTCCGGACGTGGGCGAGCCGGAGTCGTTCGATGAGCCCGGCGACACGGCCCAACTGCGCATCGAGTTCGACGACAAGGCCGTGGACGTCCGAGGACCGTCGAGCCGGTTGCCCGACCTGACCGACTCGATGTCGCTGGCCGTCGCCACCGCCGGTGGCGTGGCCGGTCCGACACTGGCGCTGGGAGCACTTCCCGAGGGCGCGCCGGTGTGGCTGACCGGCGCGGTGGCCGGCGCGCAGCTGGCGTTCCTGTCGTACGTGGTCACGACGATCCTCGTGCGCCGCCGGCGGACCCGATCCGCCTGACGCTGGAGGGGCACTCCGCCGGGGTGCCCCTCCAGGCGTCGCGTTTCCCTTGCCACGGCCCGGCTTCGGCGCCGCCCGTCCACGCGGAGGCCCCGCTTCACAGCCGACCCGTCATGATTGGTCCAACCGGCTGGCGAGGGTGAGGTACTAGTGGCAGTCACGATCCGCGACGTGGCACGCAGGGCGCACGTGTCGGTCGCCACCGTGTCCCGGGCGCTGACGTCCCCGGAGCTGGTCCGCCCGGAGACCCGGTCGCGCGTGCTCGCCGCCGCCACCGAGCTCGGCTACCAGCCCAACCGGGCGGCGCGCGGGCTGATCACCGGCAAGACCGGCAACATCGGCATCGTCGTGCCGGATCTCGACAACCCGTTCTTCACCGGTGTGCTCAAGGCGGTGCAGGCGCGGGCGATGCAGGCCGACTACGCGGTGTTCGTGGCGGACAGCGACGAGGACCCGGTCGCGGAGGCCAAGCTGGTGCACGCGATGGCGAAGCAGGTCGACGGGGTCGTGCTGTGCGCGCCGGGGCTCGAGGACTCCCAGGTGCGCGAGGTGGCCGGGGTGACGTCGCTGGTGCTGCTCAACCGGCGGCTGCCCGGGGTGCCCGCCGCGCTGATGGACTCGGCGGGCGGGATGGAGGCCGTCGTCGAGCACCTCGTCGCGTTGGGACACCGGCGGATCGCCTACCTCAACGGCCCGCGCACGTCGTGGTCCAACCAGGAGCGTCGGCGCGGCCTGATGAAGGCCGTGGCGCGGCACGGGGTGGACCTGGTCGACCTCGGGCCGTTCGCGCCGCGCTACGAGGGCGGGCTGCAGGCGGCGGACCTGGCTCTGGCGGCGGACACGACGGCGATCGCCGCCTACAACGACATCATGGCGCTCGGCGTGCTGGCGCGGCTGCGCGACCGCGGCGTGTCCGTGCCGGGGGACGTGTCCGTGACGGGGTTCGACGACCTCACGTACGCGTCGCTGTGCTCCCCCGCGCTGACGACGGTGGCGATGCCCGTCGCGCAGGCGGGACGCACGGCCGTGAACCTCCTGCTGGACTGGCTCGACGCGGACCACGCCGACGTGCCGCAGATCGTGGCGGAGACGCAGCTGATCGTGCGCGGCACCACCGCGCCGCCGAAGCGCTGACCACAGAGGACGGATGTGCAAGGCGGCCCCGGCTGGGCGTCTGGGGGGAGTACGCCTTGAGCCGGGGCCGCGAAGCGGCTGGGCCCGAGGGGGGAGGGGGCCTGGCGCCGCTTGGTGTCCCACTCTGCCCTGACCGGACCGAAACCGCCAGGGTGGATGTACCTGTTTTTCGAATTCTCGTACGTACGGGTTACTCGTAGAGCCCTTCGTACAACCCAGAGTGAAGGCGGTGCACCACGCTGCGCTTGACCTTCAACGTCGGCGTGAGCTCACCTTCCTCCTGGGACAGATCCCTGGTGAGCAGCACGAACTTCTTCACCTGGGAAACACTGGCGAAGTGCGCGTTCGCTTCGTCGACAACTCCCTGCACGAGCGTTCGCACGTCCGGGTGACCCACCAATGATTCGACGTCGGACGGCAACCCGCGCGCCGCCGCCCACGGCACGATCTCGTCCGCGTCGAGTGTGAGCAGGGCCACGCAGTACGGCTTGCGCTCGCCGTACAGCACGGCGTGCGAGATCCAGCGGGACTGGCGCAGCACGTTCTCCACGTTGGCCGGCGCGATGTTCTTGCCGCCCGCGGTGATGATGATGTCCTTCTTGCGCCCCGTGATCGTCACGAAACCGTCCGCGTCGATCTCGCCGAGGTCGCCGGTGTGCAGCCAGCCGTCCCGCAGCGTCTCGGCCGTGGCCTCCTCGTTGCGCCAATAGCCCGCGAAGACGTGCGGGCCGCGCATGAGCAGCTCGCCGTCCTCCCCCACGGTCATCTCGAGGCCCGCCACGCCGGACGCGCCCACGGAGCCGAGCTTGAAGCTCTCCAGCGTGTTGATCGTGCCGACGGCGGTGGACTCGGTCATGCCGTAGCCCTCCAGCACCGGCACGCCGGCCGCGTGGAAGAACTGCAGCACCTCACGCGAGATCGGTGCGGCACCGGACAACGCCTGCACGAGCCGGCCGCCGAACGCTCCGCGCACGTTCGCGAACAACGCGTCCACCTTCTCGAACGCCGCCGCCATCTCGGCCGGCACGACCTCTCCCGCGGCACGCCGGCGCCGGACCTCCAGTCCGAGCGCGACGGCCTGCTCGAGCTGGTCCGCGGGCACGCTCGCCGTGACGAACGTGTAGATCTTCTCGAAGATCCGCGGCACGGACGGCAGGAACGTGGGCCGCACCTCGGCGAGCTCCGGCACGATCGCCTTCATGTCCCCGCCGAAGTACGCGAGCGCGCCGCCGCGGTACATCGTGCCGAACATGACGATCTGCGCGAAGACGTGCGCGAGCGGCAGGAACAGGTAGACCACACCGGTCATCGCGTCGATGCGGGCCTCCTCCGCGACCCGGCACAGCGCGACCCAGTTGGCGTTCGTGAGCACGCATCCCTTGGGCGGTCCCGTGGTGCCCGAGGTGTAGATGATCAGGCTCGGGTCCTCCGGCCTGATCGCGGCCCGCCGGGAGTCCAGCACGTCGGCGAGCGGCGAGGTGCGGCCCGCGTCCTGCAGCTCGGCGACCCGCGGCCGTTCGCCGGCCTGGTCGATCGCGAAGACCGCGCGCAGCTCGGGCAGGCCGGCGGCCACCGCCTCGACCTTCGCGCACTGCTCCTCGTTCTCCGCCACCACGATCGACGCGCCCGAGTCGCCGACGACCCAGGCGATCTCCTCGGGCGTGCTGGACGGGTAGATCGGCACGACGATGCCGCCCGCCGCGAGCACCGCGAGCTCGACCGCCGTCCACTCCGGACGGGTGTTCGCGAGCACGCAGACCCGGTCGCCCGCCGCCAGTCCGGCGTGGACGAACCCGGACGCGAGGTCCAGCACCACCTCGGCGACCTCGGCGTAGGTCTGCTCGTGCCACCGTCCGTCCTGCTTGGACCGCCACGCCACCGCGTCCCCGTACGCCTGCTCCGCGAGGAACGGCAGGTCGGCTATCCGGCGGACGGCTCGCACCGCGGTCGGGCTGGTGACTCCGGCGGTCATGGCGGCTCCTCAGCACTTCGGGGGGAACGGTCAGGCGGGCAGGACCTTCACGCGGGTGCCGTTCAGCACGGCGGTGCCCGAGAGCGGGTCGATGCGGAGGTCGTCGGTGAGGAGGTTGACGTTCACGCCGGCGTGCTCGTTCGCGACGGTCAGCCGCGTGCCGGGCTGGTCGTGGCCCCAGCCGTGCGGCATCGAGACGACGCCCGGCGCGATGTCCGGCGTGACCTCGACGAGCACCTCGACCTCGCCGACGCGCGAGGTGACCCGGGCGTGCTTGCCGTCGGTCAGGCCGAGGCGGTCGGCGTCGCCGGGGTGCACGAGCAGGGTGCACAACGGCTTGCCCTTCACCAGCGCGGGCACGTTGTGCATCCAGGAGTTGTTGGTGCGCAGGTGCCTGCGGCCGACGAGGACCAGCCCTGTCTCGGGCGCGTGCAGGGCGGTGCGCACGCGCGGCAGGTCGGCCATGATCGGCGCCGGGGTGAGCTCGATCTTCCCGGACGGCGTGCGCAGGATCTCGGGCAGGCGCGGCGTGAGCGGGCCGAGGTCGATGCCGTGCGGGTTGTCGAGCAGCTGCCGCAAAGAGATCCCGTACGCGCCGGTGCGGAGCTTGAGGTCCAGCAGGCGTTCCTCGCGGGTGTCGCCCTCGGGTTCGAAGTCGACGCCGGCCTGCCTCTTCAGCGCGTCCAGCTGGGCCGCGGCGACGGCGTCGAGGTCGGCGGCCGGGCCGAGACCGCCGAAGATCGTGGCGAGGCGGAAGAAGATGTCCGTCTCGTCGACCCTGCCCTCCTCCAACGGGATCGCGGCGCGCGAGTACTTCGCGACGTTGCGCACGGAGTTGTTCAGGAACGCGATGTCGTAGTGGTCGCGGCGCGAGGGCGGCGGCGTCGGCAGGACGACGTCCGCGTGCCGGGTGGTCTCGTTGAGGTACGGGTCGACGCTGACCATGAAGTCCAGCGAGGACAGCGCCGCGTTCACGCGGACCGAGTTCGGCAGCGACAGCGCGGGGTTGCCGCCGATCGTGACCAGCGCCCGCACCTGCCCCTCGCCGGGCGTCTCGATCTCGTCGACCATCGTGACCGCCGGGAACTCCCCCATCACCTCGGGGTGTCCCCGCACGCGGCTGTGCCAGCGGCCGGTGCCGAAGCCCTTGCCGGTGCCCGTGCCGCGCTTCGAGTGGGCAGGCAGCGGCCACATCGCGCCGCCGGGCCGGTCGAGGTTGCCGGTGAGGACGTTGAGCGTGTCGACGGCCCACGACGCGATCGTGCCGAACTCGACGGTCGTCGTGCCGATGCGGCCGTAGACCACGGCGCGGTCGGCCTCGGCGAGCTGCCGCGCCAGCGCGCGGATCGTGGCGGCGTCGACGCCGGTGCGCTCCGCGACGGCCTCGGGACCGAACTCGGCGACGTGTTCGCGGATCACGGTGTGGTCGGTGACGTGCTCCGCGAGGTCGCGTAGCCGCACGAGGTCCTGCGCGAACAGCTCGTGGATCAGCGCGAGCAGCAGGAACACGTCGGTGCCGGGCCGGATCACGACGTGCTGGTCGGCGGCCTGGGCGGTGCGGCTGCGGCGCGGGTCGACGACGACGAACCGGCCGCCGCGCTTCTGCAGCTCCTTGAAGCGGCCCGGCGCGTCCGGGACGGTCCACAGGCTGCCGTTGGACGAGAACGGGTCCGCGCCGAGCACCAGCATGAAGTCGGTGCGGTCGATGTCGGGCACGGGGATGGAGAAGATCCCGCCGAACACGTGACCGACCTGGACGTGCTTGGGCATCTGGTCGACGGTGCTCGCGGTGAAGACGTTGCGGCTGCCCAGCGCCTTGCGCAGCGGTCCGGCGTAGAGGCCGCCGGCGAGCGAGTGGACGACGGGGTTGCCGAGGTACAGCGCGACGGCGTTGCGGTCGGGGAAGTCCTTCAGCCGCTCGTCGATGTGCGCGAACGCCTCGTCCCAGGTCGCCTCCCGGAACTCCCCGTCGCGCTTGATCAGCGGGAGGCTCAGCCGGTCGGGGTCGGCGTCGAGCGTGCCGAGCGACGCGCCCTTGGGGCAGAGGAAGCCCTTGCTGAACTCGTCCTCGCGGTCACCGCGCACCTTGGTGATGCGGTCGCCCTCGACCGTCAGCTCCAGCCCGCAGGTCGCCTCGCAGAGCGGGCAGGTCGTGAACACGGTCCTCATGGGTCCCCTCACACGGCTTGTTACCAACGGGTACCAGTCGCTCCCCGGCGTACCGCAACCACTCGGCCGAGGGTCCACCCGAACAGCCCAACGGCCACCGAGAGTGGCCGAGCATACCAGCCGGTATGTCGATTTGCACTGGTCAAACGAATGCGGAACGCCGCAGGGTGCGCCCTGTTCGTCCTCGTTCGCACCGATCACCCACCGCGCGTGGCCGGTGCCCGCCTGCGGAGGGAGTCCAGGTGGGTACGCCGCGTCGCGAGGTATGGCCAACGTGTGTGCACGGGTGCAGCATGTTCCGGTGAACGCCGCACTCCGCACCGTCGCGACGATCGCCGCGGTCGCGGTCGCGTACTACGCGACCGCGCAGGTCGGCCTGGTCCTGGCCCTCGTGGAGGGTCAGGTCACCCCGCTGTGGCTGCCGACGGGGATCTCCGTGGCGGCGCTGCTGATGTCGGGCCGCAAGGTCTGGCCGGGGATCACGCTGGGCGCGTTCGTCGCCAACATCGGCCTGGGCGCACCCGTGTTCTCGGCACTGGTGATCACCGCGGGCAACACCGCCGCACCCCTGCTCGCCTGGTACCTGCTGACCCGCTTCGGCTTCCGGCCCACGCTCGACCGGCTGAAGGACGCCCTGCTGCTCGTGTTCGCCGGGGCGCTGGGCGCGATGATGGTGAGCGCGCTCGTCGGCGCGGCGGCACTGCGCATCGGCGGCGTGATCCCGTGGCGCGACGTGCCGGCCGTGGTGTCGGTGTGGTGGACGGGTGACGCGATGGGCGTGCTGATCTTCACGCCGCTACTGCTCACCCTGCCCCGCCGGTGGGCCTTCACGCCGCGCCGCCTGGTCGAGGCGGGTGTGCTGCTGACCGCGACCACCGTGCTCGCGTCCCTCGTGACGACCGCGGAGTCGCGCCTGCTGTTCCTGGTGTTCCCGATGCTGATCTGGGCCGCGCTGCGCTTCCAGCACGCGATCGCGGCCCCGTGCGCGGTGATCGTGTCCGTGGCCGCCGTGATGTCCGCGGCGGGCGGCCACTTCGCCGCCGGCGACCTGCTCACGACGATGATCGTGCTGCAGGCGTTCAACGGCTCGGTGGCGCTGACCGGGTTGATCCTGAGCGCCATCACCAGCGAGCGCAACGAGGCCCGCAGGGCGATCGAACGGGCCTGCGAGCAGCTGGCCGAGACCGTCGCGCGCTACCAGGAAGAGGGAGTGCGCAAACGGCTCGGCCGCGTCGTGCCGCCCGGTTAGAAGGGTTTCGTCTCCGCAGCGATCTCACCCAGGATGTCGCTCAACGGCCGTGCGGACTGGGCGCCGAGCGAGGCGGCCTGCCCCGGCGGCACGGTCTCCGCGATGTCCGTCCCCGCGCACGTCACCCGCGACGCCGGCAGGATCCCCGACACCAGGTACTTGTCGACGATCGTGTCGACACAAGCGTTGCGGCGCAAGGCGTAGTGCCCGTGCTGCCCGTCGTTCGCGACACTGATCAACGGCTGGCCGAGGTGCTCGGCCATGACCCGGCCGTTGGCGAGCGGCGTCTGCGTGTCGCCGTCCGAGTTGACCACCAGGCCCGCCGGGTACTTCCGCGTGATCGCCGGGATCTTCTCCGGCCGCTGGAAGGCGCGGAACGTGCAGTTGGTCGGCGCCATGTAGTCCACCGTGCCGCCGTACGGGTTGGTGTCGCGCCAGCGCTTCATGTCGTTGTAGTAGGTGGTGACGTCGGTGGACCAGTCCCACTCGCACACCACGGCCTGGAACGTGCCCGGCGAGGTCGGTTCGACGTCGCCCTTCTTCAGCGCCGCGACGATCGCGGAGGCCTCCGCGGGGTCGGCGACGCCCGCCTTGATCGAGGCGATGTGCCGGGAGAACGCCGCCCACGAGCGACGGTAGCGGGTGGCGCCGGCGGCGTAGTCGAACGAGGTCACGTCCGCGTAGCCGCCGTGCGGGCCGGTCTTCAGCTTCGCCGCGATGGCGTCGAGCTCCCCGCGCACGGCGGCAGGGGTGGTGCCCAGGCCGTAGGTGCCGTGACGGGCGGCGGTCCACTCCGTCCACTTGCGGAGGTTGTCGGTGATCGCGTCGACCACGTCGACGTCCTGCTCGTGCCACGTCTTGAGCGGGTCGAGCGCGGAGTCGAGGACGCTGCGGTCGAGGTTCTTCGGGAACATCGAGCCGTAGACGGCGCCGAGCTGCGTGCCGTAGGAGTAGCCGACGTAGGAGATCTTCTTCTCCCCCATGGCACCGCGGATGACGTCCATGTCGCGGGCGGTGTTCATCGTCGAGATGAACCGGCGCATCTCACCGCCGCCGCGCTGGCAGTTCGCCTCGACCGCACGCGCGTAGTCGGACCAGTTCGCGAGCTGCGAGTCCGTTGGGCGGGAAGGGAACTCGTCGTCGGACGGGGTCGAGACGCACCGGATGTTCGTCGACCGGCCGACGCCGCGCGGGTCCATGCCGATGACGTCGTAGATCTTCAGCACCTCGGTCTGGGCGTTGAACCAGTGCACGGCACCGAGACCCGAGCCGCCGGGACCGCCCGGGTTGGTCATCAGGACGCCTCTGCGGCGTGCGGGATCCGTCGCCTTCTTGCGCGAGATCGCGATCTCCAGGTTGCCGTTGCCGGGGTTCTTGTAGTCCATCGGCACGACGACCGTGGCGCACTCGACCCCCGTCGAGGGCGTGACCCAGCCCGCCGGGCACTCGGCCCACGCGACCGTCTGGGCGTAGTACTCGTCCAGCGGCCCAGGCGCCGCCTGGGCCGTTCCCACCAGGGACATGACCAGCGGGGCGACCAAAGCCGCCGCGCCCCAACGCTTCCTCACCGCGCACCCCTCCGATTCGTCGGCCTGCGCGAGAACGCTTCCGCAGTGGCGAGTCCGGTCGACACCCTCGAAGGTCGCGTGGAATTCACCGCGTTCGGCCCCTTCCCGGGGTACCGCCGAAACCAGCCGAGACGTCAACCCGCCCTCGGTAGGAGCCGCGCGTACCCCGGGGATGGGGTAGGAAGAGGTATGGATCCGGTCAAGGCGTTGAAGCAGGTGGCCTTCCACCTCGAACGGGCGGGCGAGCCGACCTACCGCGTCCAGGCGTTCCGCAACGCGGCCGCCGTCCTCGCCGACCTCGACCCGGCCGACGTCGAGAAGCGGGCGAAGCTGGGCACGCTCACCGACCTCAAGGGCGTCGGCAAGTCCACCGCCGGCGTCGTCGTGGACGCCCTGGCGAACCGCGAACCGTCCTACCTCGCGAAGCTGCGGCACGTCGACATCACCGGCGGCGAGGAGATGCGCGCGCGGCTCAAGGGCGACTGCCACGTCCACTCCGACTGGTCCGACGGCGGCAGCCCGATCCGCGACATGGCCGAGGCGGCTCGCGACCTCGGCCACGAGTTCATGGTGCTGACCGACCACTCCCCGCGGCTGACCGTCGCGAACGGACTGTCCCGCGACCGGCTGGAGAAGCAGCTGGAGGTCGTCGCGGAGCTCAACGCCGAACTCGCGCCGTTCGTCGTCCTCACCGGCATCGAGGTCGACATCCTCGACGACGGTTCACTCGACCAGGACGAGGACCTGTTGGCACGCCTGGACGTCGTGGTCGCGAGTGTCCACTCGAAACTGAAGATGCCGCGCGCGGAGATGACCCGCCGGATGGTCAACGCGGTGCGCAACCCGCACGTCGACATCCTCGGCCACTGCACCGGCCGGCTCGTCGTCGGCAAGGGCCGCCCCGAGTCCCAGTTCGACGCCGAGGAGGTCTTCGAGGCGTGCGCCGAGCACGGCACCGCCGTCGAGATCAACTCGCGGCCGGAGCGGCTCGACCCGCCGCGGCGGCTGCTCAGCCTGGCCGTCGACGCCGGGTGCACGTTCTCCATCGACAGCGACGCGCACGCGCCGGGCCAGCTGGACTGGCTGAACTACGGCTGCGCGCGGGCCGAGGAGTGCGGCGTCGAGCCGGAACGGGTGATCAACACGAGGAGCGCAGCTCGGCTGCTGTCCGGGTGAGGTGCTCGTACCAGGACACGAGCGGCCCGGTGTCGGCGAGCGCGCGGGTCAGCGCCACCCGGCAGAGGTCGCGCACCGGTTCGGGGTCCCAGGCGGCCAGCAGATCGTCGAACGACCCGAGTGAGCCCAGCGCGTAGTCCTCCAGCCCGGCGCAGATCGGCACGACCGTGCCGTCCGCCTTCACCACCAGCGGGTCCGGCCGCACGAACGAGGCGGGATCGGCCCGCAGCAGCGCGGCCGAAGTGACGTCGAACTGCACCTCGACCGCGTCGTCCTCCGCGACACGGTTCAGCTCCACCGCCGCGTAGACGAGGTCGACCCGGTCGACGCCGTGCGGGCGCACCCGCACCTTGCGCGCGCCCTCGCCCACGGCCTGCGCGGCCAGCCCCCGCAGCAGGGTCACGTTGTCCGGCACCAGGTCGATCAGCACCGTCACCCGGTGCCCGTCGGCGGCGTGCTCTCCCACCTCGTCCAGCGCGACCACCAGCTCGGCCTCCGGCACGGCCGGCAGCCAGCGAGGGTCGCAGACCTCGACTCCCATGCCTGTACGGAGCGCGCGGGGGCGGGGGAAATACGTGCTCACCCCCTGGAGGGGTTTTCCGAGCGTTCACCCAACCGCCGCCGAACGATCATTGGTGGCCGAACCATCGCGGCCCTACTCTCGCCGACGGCCCATGTCCGCCCACCACCACGAGGACAGGCATGTCACGTCGCAGGGCTCCCTTAGCCGTGCTCTCCAGCATCATCGTCACGGCGGCCACCCTCACCGCCTCCACTGCGGCCCACGCCGCCATCACGACGTTCACCCCCACCGCCGACACCTACGTCGACAACGGGTCCACGGGCACGAACTTCGGCACGTCGGGCCAGCTCGGCATCGACAACTCGCCGGTCAAGCGGACGTTCCTCAAGTTCACGGTCTCCGGCGTCAGCGGCGTGAGCAACGCCAAGCTGCGTCTGCACACCGACGACGTCTCCGGCGCGGAGAGCCCGAACGGCGGCACGTTCCGGGCCATGTCGAACGTCAGCTGGACCGAGACCGCGGTCACCTGGGCGAACCAGCCCGCGGTCGACGGCGCCACCCTCGGGTCGCTGGGCGCGGTCGTGCGCAACGCCTGGTACGAGGTCGACGTCACCAGCCTCGTCACGGGCAACGGCACCTACAGCATCGCCATCACGTCGGGCAGCACGGACGGCGCCGACTACGACTCGCGCGAGAGCGGGTCCACGGCACCGCAGCTCGTCGTCACCGACGGCACGACGCCGCCTCCCGGCGACCCGGTCTGGGTCGGCGCGGGCGACATCGCCGACTCGGGATCCGGTGACACGGCCACGGCCGCGTTGCTCGACGGCATCCAGGGCACGGTCTGGACGACCGGTGACAACGTCTACCCGGACGGCACGGCCTCGCAGTTCAGCACCTACTACGAGCCGACGTGGGGCCGGCACAAGGCACGCACGAAGCCTTCTCCCGGCAACCACGACTACCACACCAGCGGCGCCACGGGGTACTACAACTACTTCGGCGCGCAGGCCGGTCCGTCCGGGCGCGGGTACTACTCCTACGACCTCGGCAACTGGCACATCGTGTCGCTGAACTCCAACATCAGCATGGCGGCGGGCAGCGCGCAGGAGCAGTGGCTGCGGCAGGACCTGGCGGCGAGCACGAAGCCGTGCACCGCGGCGTACTGGCACCACCCGCTGTTCACGAGCGGCGCCAACCACGCGCCCTCGACGGCCACGAGGCCGTTGTTCCAGGCGCTGTACGACGCCAACGCGGACCTCGTGGTCTTCGGGCACAACCACCAGTACGAGCGCTTCGCACCGCAGAACCCGAGCGGTGGCCTGGACACGGCGCGCGGCATCCGGTCGTTCGTCGCGGGCATGGGTGGCGCGGGCGCCTACGGGTTCGGCACGATCAAGCCGAACAGCGAGGCCCGCAACACCGGCACGCGCGGGGTCCTGAAGTTCACGTTGCACGACAACAGCTTCGACTGGCAGTTCGTCCCCGAGGCGGGCAAGACCTACACCGACAGCGGCACCACCGACTGCCACTGACGGACCCGCTGGAGGCCGGTGATGTACCTGTCCACTCTCGACAAACCCAGGACGGCGAACTGGAAGGGGCTGAGCGGCAACGTCTTCGCGCTCGGCACCGTCAGCCTCATCACCGACGTGTCGTCGGAGATGGTGGCCGCGGTCCTGCCGCTGTACCTGGTCATCGGCCTCCAGCTCAGCCCGGCCGCGTACGGGCTGATCGACGGCGTCTACACCGGCGCCACCACCCTGCTCAGACTCGCGGGCGGCTACCTCGCCGACCGCACGCACCGGCGCAAGGCCGTGGCGGGCTTCGGCTACGGCATCTCCGCCGTGGCCAAGCTGGGCTTGCTCGCGGCCGGCAACTCCCTGACCGCGCTGGGGATCGTCATCACCGCGGACCGGGCGGGCAAGGGGCTCCGCACGGCGCCACGCGACGCGTTGATCACGCTCTCCACGCCGAGCGGAGACCTGGGGCGGGCGTTCGGCGTGCACCGGGCGATGGACGGCATCGGCGCGTTCGCCGGGCCGCTGGTCGCGATGGCCGTGCTCGCGGCGTCCGCGCAGTCGTTCGACGCCGTGTTCGTGGTGAGCGCCTGCATCGCCGCGTTCGGCGTGCTGGTGCTCGTGCTCTACGTGCGCGATCGTCCGGAACCGCTGGAGCGCAAGGAACCCCTGAAGCTCGCGCTGCTGAAGGACCCGGCCGTCCGGCGGATCGTGCTGGCGGCGTCGCTGCTCGGCCTCGTCACGATCGGCGACGGGTTCGTGTACCTGTTGCTGCAGAAGCGCGAGGGGCTGGCCTTCGGCTGGTTCCCGTTGCTCGCCGTCGGCACGAGCCTCGTCTACCTCCTGCTAGCCGCACCGCTGGGCGCGCTCGCCGACAGGGTCGGCCGGCTCAAGGTGATGCTGGCCGGGTACGGCGCGCTGACCCTGGTCTACCTGCTGCTGCACGGACCGCTGGGCGGCTGGCCGCTGCTCGTGCTGGTCGTGGTGCTGTACGGCGTGTTCTACGCCTGCACGGACGGCGTGCTGATGGCGCTCGCGGGCCCGGTGCTGCCGGAACGCCTGCGCACCACCGGCATCGCGCTGATCCAAAGTGGACAGGCGCTCGCCTACCTCGGCTCGTCCGTGCTCTTCGGCCTCACGTGGCAGTTCACCAGCCCCGAGACCGCCACCAGGATCGCCGCCGTCGCGGTGGTCCTCGCCCTGGTCACCACCGCCGCACTGCTGGGACGACGCCGATGAACCGACGCCTGCTGGTCCTGCTGACCGCCGCCGTGCTGCTCGGCGGGGTCGCCGTCGGCTACACCGCCCTGTCCGGTGCCACACCGGAGAACGCCGCGCGGTCCGTGCCGACCGACGGCGGGCCGCGCCTGATGGTGCTGAGCAACGGCAAGCTCTCCACGGTGTCGAGGAACGACCCGGCCGGCGCGCGCGAGGTCACCGCGCAGAGCTGCGACCGCGTCTACTCCGCCGCGGGCACGATCTCCTGCCTGCGCCCCGTCGGAGCCTTGAAGGCGGGCGAACTCGCCGTGCTCGACCGCGACCTGCGCGAGCTGAGGACCGTGCCGCTGACCGGGTTCCCGAACCGCACGCGGGTCTCGGCGAGCGGCCGGATGGTGGCGTGGACGCTGTTCGTCGACGGGCATTCGTACGCCGCCAACGGTTTCTCCACCAGCACCGGCATCCTCGACACGAAGACGGGCACGCTGGTCACGTCGCTGGAGGAGTTCGCGGTCGAGGGCATGCCGGCCCGGCCCGTCGACACGAACTACTGGGGCGTCACGTTCACGGCCGACGACAACCGCTTCTACGCCACGATGTCCACCGGCGGTCACCGGTGGCTGCTCGAGGGCGACTTCGCGGCCCGCAAGGTCCGTCCGCTCACCGACCTGGACGACGTCGAGTGCCCGTCGCTCTCCCCGGACGGCACCCGCATCGCCTACAAGAAGGCGGTCGAGGGCGACCCGCAGAAGGGCTGGCGGGTCTCGGTGCTGGACCTGACGAGCAGGAAGATCACCGAGTTGGCCGAGACCCGCAGCGTCGACGACCAGCCGGCGTGGGTGGACGACCGGACCGTGGCGTACTCGATCCAGCGCGACGACGGGCTGAACGACGTGTGGGCGGTGCCGGCCGACGGCAGCGGGTCGCCCGCGGTCCTCGTCCCGGAGGCCAGCTCCCCCGCGCCTGTGAGTTGAGCGAGCCGACCTGGGGCCTTGGCTTGCGCGGGTCGGTTTGCGTTGGGACGTCAAGTTCCAGCGGGGTGGTCACCTGCCGTGCGACCTGTCGCCTTCCAGCGTGGTCGCCTTGCGTCGTGTACCGAGCCGGTGCCGGGCATCGCCGCTTCGCGACGATTGCGATTGGGGCTTGACTTCGGGGCCCTTGCGAGGCCTTCCTCGGCCCAGAAAAGCCGGGTCTGTACAGCCCGGCCGAGGGTCAAGTTTAAGGCCTCGCACCCAAAGTCAAGCCCCAATCGCCGTCGTGGTTGCGTCACCACCACTGACCCGACATCCATCACTCACACGCCTCGGCTTCGCCATCGCGTGAGACGTTGCTTGACCGACGTCGAGTGCTCACACGCCTCGGCTTCGCCATCGCGTGTGGGGCGTTGAGGTGGCTCGGCTTCGCCGTTGCCCTTCGCGCTGGGAAGCACGCCTCGCCTTCGGCATGCGTGGGCGTGCCGGACGCACCGTCCGTCCGGCAACCGGGTCAAATAGGCAAGGGCCTCATCCGGTCCGGCATGTGCGCGCGGAGCGCGGCGTGCAGCGCCGACACCTCGTCGGCGTCCAGCAGCACGGTGCCCGTCTCGCACGCCAGCACCGCCTCACCGGTGCGCTGGTCGGGCACGTACCTCAACTCCACGTCCGGCACGGTGCACGACTCGGCCCGGCGAATCGCGACCAACAGCTCCGACACCCGTTCGTACCCCAGCCGCGCGTTCCAGCACAGCGCGGCCGGGGGACGAACGAATAACCGGAGCCCTCCGGCGGATCGGCGAACCTCGACGCACGACAACACCGCTGACGACCTCCTACAGGCTTCAACCAGCAAGGATAGTCAGCAATGTCCGGTTTCAGAGTCGAGCATCACCCGTTCGGTTCATTGGTAGCAGGGCTTCTCGAACTTGAAGTCCTTGGCCGTGGAACCGGTGAAGAAGTCCTCCACCAGCGTGACTCCGGTCGGAGAGGCGTCGTCGGGCTTGTAGAGGGTGCTCTGGCGGAACAGCCCGTCCTGGGGCGAAGCGGAGAAATTACCCGCACCCGAAGGAAGCATGCCCTCGTAGTCCACGGAGGTGAGCTGCTTCACAGCGTTGAGCACACCGGCCCGCGTCAGGTCCTTGTTGGCGGCGGCCTTCTCGAGCGCCGCCTTCAACGGGTAGGCCCACACCCAGCCCGCGGTGTAGCCGTCGTTCGGCGTCACACCCGGCAGGGCCGCGCGCATCGCGGTGTGGCCGACGGACTCGGTGCTCCACGACTTCCACGGCGCCGACTGCATGTACAGCGCCTTGATCGCCGGTGCGGCCGGCGACTTCAGCAGACCGGGGTTCCACGTCGGCGAGGTGCCGATGAACTTGCCCTTGAAGCCTCGTGCCGCGGCCTGGCCGATGATCACGGCCGCGTCGGTCGGGCCGGTCGTCAGCACGACGAGGTCCGGCTTCTTCGACACCACCGCGTCGATCGCGCCGCCCTGGTTGTCCTGACCGGCGGTGGTGGTCACGTTCTCGAACGTCAGACCGCGCTTCTCGGCGGCGATCTTCGCGCCGGCCGCCGCGTCGTCGCCGTAGTCACCGGCGTTGTGCACGGCCATCACGGACTTCACGCCCATCTTCTCGACGGCGTAGTCGACGGTGTTCATGGACTCGACGCAGTAGTTCGCGCCGGACTCCAGCACGCCGTCCTCGACGCCCCACAACGAGGTCCACGACGCCGGCACCGCGACCATCTTCGTGTTCTTCATGTCCGGCAGGATCGCCGCGGTCGTGGGCGAGCCCAGGGTCTGGGTCAGCGCGAGGACGCTGCCCTTGATCTCCTGGTAGACCTGGTTGTGGATCTGCGGGTTGTACTTGTTGTCCTTGACGTACTTGGTGACGTCGACCTCGTAGCCGCCGATGCCGCCCTTGTCGTTGACGCGCTTCCAGAACGCCTTCTGCGAGTCCGTGATCGGCACCGCGAGCGTCTTGAACGGGCCCTCGGTGAGGTCCGAGATGGTGCCCAGGTAGATGCAGCCCTTGGACTTGTCGACGGCGTTCGGGCAGGCCTCGGACGTCACGCCGACGTCGACCTTGACACCGCCCGCGCCCTCCTGTGGCGCCGCGCCGTCCCCTCCTCGGCACGATGCCAGGGCGAGCGCCCCGACGAAGATGACTGCGAGTCTCTTTCCAGACATGGAGATCTCCTCAGTACGAGAACGGCCAGGTGCGCCAGTAGTTGCGGACGCGGATCCAGATGCCGAACAAACCGCGTGGCTCGACGATGAGGAACACGATGATGAGCACGCCGTAGAGCACGGCCTCCACCTGGAAGACCGTGATCACGCCGGTCGCGTCACCACTGATGAACGGCAGCACCGAAGGCAGTTCCCTGGTGATGCGTGGCAGCAGAGTGATGAAGAGCGCGCCCATGATCGCTCCGGAGATGGTGCCCGCGCCGCCGATGAGCACCATCGCGATGTACTGCACTGACAACAGCAGGCTGAACGAGCCGGGGTCGAAGAACCCGTTCACCACGAACAACAACGCGCCCGCGACCCCCGCGTAGAACGAGGACACCGCGAACGCCAGGACCTTGTACCTCGTCAGGTCCACGCCGATCACCGACGCGGCCAGGTCCCGGTCCCGCACCGCCGCGAACGCCCGGCCGACCCGCGAGCGCACCAGGTTCCGCGCCAGCACACCGAAGATCACGAGCAGCACGAACATCAGCAGGTACAGCTGCTGTGCCGCCGTGAACACCGCGTTGTCCTGGTCGAGGCGCACCCCGAACAGCTCGGGCACGGCCGCGGGCCGCCCGACACCGGGACCGCCGGTGAGCGACGTCCACTCCCGGAACACGTGCTCTCCCAGGAAGACCAGCCCCAGCGTCACGATCGCGAGGTAGAGCCCGCGCAACCGCACCGCCACCGGCGCCACCAGGACGCCGAAGAACGCGGCCACCAACCCGGAGGCCAGCAGCCAGATCGGCAGCGACGTGATGCCGAAGCCGATCACCCGCCCGGTTTCCGACCCGGACAGCGCCGCGCCCGTATAGGCGCCGATCGCGAGGAAGAACGCGTGGCCCAGCGAGACCTGGCCCGCGTAGCCCGTGACGATGTTCAGGCCGATCGCGCCGATCGCCGCCACGAACCCGGTCGCGAGCAGCTGCAGCAGGTCGTCGGTGATCATGAACGGCATGAGCAGGGCGAGCACGACGAGGCCGCCGGACCACGCGCGTTTCGGACGCGTGTTCAGGAACGCCATGTCCTGCCCGTAGGAGGTGTAGAGCTCAGGACGACCCTTCACAGACGTTCCACCTCCCGCTTGCCGAACAGCCCGTACGGTCTGACGAGAAGAACGAGCAGCATCAACGCGTACGGCGCCACCAACCCGAAGTTCGGCCCGAGCCAGGGCGCGAAGTCGTTCTGGTACGTGCCGAACAGCGACTCGACGACCCCGACCGTGAGACCGCCGACCACGGCGCCGCCCAACGACTCCAGGCCGCCGATGATGATCGCGGGCAACGCCTTCAGCGCCACGATCCACAGCTGCTGGTCGACACCGGCGCCCGTCGCGACGAACACGCCGGCCAGCGCGGCGAGCCCGCCCGCCAGCGCCCACGACAGCGCGAACACCGAGCCGACCGACACGCCCTGTGCCAGCGCGACCTCCTGGTCGTAGGCGACCGCGCGCATCGCGAGCCCGATCCGCGAGTAGCGGAAGAAGAGGAACAGCACGCCCGTCACGACGGCGGTCGTCGCGATCATCACGAGGTAGCGCTGCTGCACCTCGGCGCCCAGGAAGTTGATCGTGTTCAGCCCCCACGGGTCGCCGACCTGCCGGACGTCGAGGCCGATGAACGCGTTGGTCACCACCCTCACCACGACGTCCACGCCGATGGTGATGATCGCGACCACGAACACCGGTTTGCCGACCATCGGCCGCAGCACCGTGCGTTCGACGCCCAGGGCCAGCACGGCGATCACCACGGCGGCCACGACGACCGCCCCGGCGAACGAGACCACGGGCGAGAGGTACGAGACCAGCACCGCGCCCGCCAGCATGAACGCCGGCTGCGCGAAGCTGATCACCTGCGTCGACTTGTAGATGATCACGAAGCCGAGCGCGAGCAGCGCGTAGATCGACCCGGTGCCGAGACCCCGGATCAACGACTGGAGAAACTCATCCATACATGCTCTCCACGAGGTCGTCGAACATCTTGCCCAGCGCGGACCTCTTCACCTTCTGCGTCGCGGTCAGCTCGCCGTCCTCGTGGTCGAGCTCCTTGGGGAACATCCGGAACTTCTTGATCTGCTCGACCTGGGCGAACTTCCCGTTGGCCTCGGTCACGATCTTCTGCACCAGCTCCAGCACCTCGGGCTTCTCCGACAGGTCCCGGTAGGTGGTGTAGGTGATCTTGCGCTGCTGCGCCCAGTGGCCGACCGTCTCGTACTCGATGCCGATCAGCGCCACGAGGTACGCGCGCTGGTCGCCGATGACGACGGCCTCCTTGATGTACGGGGAGGTCTTCAGCGCGTTCTCGAGCTCGGACGGCGCGATGTTCTTGCCGCCCGCCGTGATGATGATGTCCTTCATCCGGTCGGTGATCTTCACGTGCGTGCCGCCGACCCACTCGCCGACGTCACCGGTGTGCAGCCAGCCGTCGCTCATGACCCGGGCCGTGGACTCGGGGTCCTTCCAGTAGCCCGCGAACGTGCCGCCGTGCCTGGTGAGGATCTCGCCGGTCTCCTCGTCGATCCGCAGCTCGATACCGGGTTGCGGCTCGCCCACGGTGCCGAGCTTGACGCGCCCCGGCCGGTTTCCCGTTGCCACGGCGGTGTTCTCGGTCATGCCGTAGACCTCGTGCATCGGCACCCCGATGCCCATGAAGAACTTCAGCACGTCCGGTGCGATCGGCGCGGCACCCGAGGCGGCGTACCGGACGTACCGCATGCCGATGCGGGCTTTCAGCGCGCGGAAGCAGAACAGCCAGCCCGCGGCGTAGAGCAGCCTGCTCTTGCCCGTGTGCACGCCACCGGTCCGCACGAGCGTCTCGCCGATGGTCTCGGCGCGCTTCAGCCAGAACCCCGTGGTGGTGCGCTTGAGCCAGGACGCCGACGACACCCCGATCTTGACGCCCGCCAGCACCTTCTCCCAGATGCGGGGGACGCCGAAGAGGATCGTCGGCTGCACCTCGCGCAGGTTCGCCTGCACGGTCTCGATCGACTCGGCGAAGTGCACCTGCACGCCGCTCGCCGCGCTGAACCACGTCGTGAAGATGCGTTCCGCGACGTGGCAGAGCGGCAGGTAGGACAGCGTGACGTCGGCGGAGGACGGCGGTGGCGAAGTGAAACCGCCGCCCTCCACCAGGACCTGGACGGCGAACTCGACGTTCGCCACCGTGAGCATCGCGCCCTTCGGCGGCCCGGTCGTGCCGGACGTGTAGATCAACGTCATGACGTCGTCCGGCTCGATCGCCGCCATGCGCTCGGCGAGCTCGTCCGGGAACTCGTCGCGGTGCCGCGCGCCCAACGCGAGGAAGTCGTCCCAGGCGAGGAGTTTCGGGTTGTCGTAGCGGCCCTTGATGCCCCGTGGCTCCAGGTAGACGATCCACTCCAGGTCGGGGGTGTCCTCCAGCACCAGCAACGCCTTGTCGACCTGCTCCTGGTCCTCGGCGATGAGGATGCGCGTGCCGGAGTGCGACAGCAGGTACGCGACCTCGGCGGCGGGGTTCGTCGGGTAGAGGCCGACCGCGATGCCGCGGGCGGCGACGGTGCCGAGGTCGGCGTAGAGCCACTCGCGGCGGTTCTCGGAGTGGATCGCGACCCGGTCGCCGGGCTGGAGGCCGAGGGCGAGCAGCGCGTGCCCGACCAGTTCGACGTTCGCCCAGTAGCAGGCCCAGCTCACCTCCTGCCAGATGCCGAAGTCCTTGGCCCGCAACGCGATCTGGTCGGGCGTGCTCTCCGCGCGGTTCTTGACGCGCGTCACCACCGTCGTCGTCATGGCGCCACGCTCTTGTGCTGCTCGCCGAGGTAGGCCCGGATGACGTCGGGGTCCTGCTGCACCTCGGCCGGGGTGCCGGTGCGGATCGGGCGGCCGAAGTCCATGACCATCACGCGGTCCGCGAGATCCATGACGAGGCCCATGTCGTGCTCGACCATGATCATCGGGATGTTCAGCTCCTCCCGCACGTCGAGGATGAACCGGGCCATGTCCTCGGTCTCCTCGACGTTCATGCCCGCGACCGGCTCGTCCAGCAGGAGCAGCTTCGGCTCCATCGCGAGCGCCCGCCCCAGCTCGACGCGCTTCTGCACGCCGTAGGGCAGCAGGCCGACCGGGAACCGGCGCCACTGCTCCAGTTCGAGGAAGTCGATGACCTCCTCGACCGCCGCCCTGTTCTTCAGCTCCTCGTTCTTCGCCTTGCCGAGCCAGAAGAACGCCGACAGCGCGCCGTAGCGCATGTGGTTGTGGCGCCCCAGCATCAGGTTGTCGACCACGGTGAGGTGGGAGAACAGCTCGATGTTCTGGAACGTGCGGGCCATGCCCTGGGCGGCGATGCGGTGCGGCCGCATGCCGACGAGGTCGGTGCCGTGGAACCGCACCGAGCCCCGCTGCGGCCGGTAGACGCCGCTCAGGACGTTGAAGATGGACGTCTTGCCGGCGCCGTTCGGGCCGATGACGGCGAAGAGCTCGCCCTCCTCGACGCTGAACGACACGGTGTCGACGGCCACGACGCCGTCGAACGCGAGCCGGATCTCGCTGACCTCCAGGACGCTCAAGACAACCACCGCTTCCTGCGCTTGTAGTGCTTGACCGCACGGAACGAGGAGGTGCCGAGACCGAGGTAGAACTCGCGGATGTCGTCGTCGGCGAGCAGTGCCGCCGCCGGCTTGTCCATCACGACCTTGCCGGTCTCGAGCACGTAGCCGTGGTCGGCGATGGAGAGCGCCATGCTGGCGTTCTGCTCGACCAGCAGGACCGTGGTGCCCTGTTCGTTGATCTTCACGACGAGGTCGCGGATCTGCTGCACGAGCAGCGGCGCGAGGCCGAGGCTGGGTTCGTCGAGCAGCAGGTAGGACGGTTCCGACATGAGCGCCCGGCCGATCGAGAGCATCTGCTGCTCGCCGCCGGAGAGGTAGCCCGCGCTCTGTCTTCGCCGTTCGGCCAGCCGGGGGAAGAGCTCGTAGCAGCGGTCCAGGTTCTGCCGGATCCGCTTGGGCCGCGCGTGCCCGCCGACCTTGAGGTTCTCCTCGACCGTGAGCTCGGCCAGGATCCTGCGTCCCTCCAGGGCCTGCTTGATGCCCCGTTCCGCGATCCGCGCCGGTGAGAGGCGGTGGATCGGTTCACCGTCGAGCGTGATCGAGCCCTTGGTGACCTTGCCGTCGTGCACGTCGAGCAGGCCGCTGAAAGCTCTCATCAGCGTCGTTTTGCCTGCTCCGTTCGCGCCGAGCAGCGCGACGACCTTGCCCTGGGGCACCCGCAGGCTCACGCCGCGGAGCACCAGCATCACGTCGTCGTAGACAACCTCGAGGTTGTTCGCTTCGAGCACCAGCGCCTCCTAGGGGGCCCCTGACATACCGCGCAGTATGCCGCTCGTGAGACTTGGATCACAGAGCGGTTTGACCACTGTGGGCGATTTCGTGATGTGCGGACAGCGGCCGGTTCGACACGCTGCGTGACTGTCCTCAGTGGACAGATGTCGGATGTGTAACGCGGTGTGTCGCGGGTACTCACCTACCGACACCAATCGAAGGAGGAGGTTTCGTGACCACCATTGAGAAGTCGGTGGACGTCCACGTGCCCGTGAGCACGGCTTACAACCAGTGGACCCAGTTCGAATCCTTCCCGGCGTTCATGGACGGCGTCGAGAAGATCGACCAGCTCACGCCGACGAAGACGCACTGGACCACGAAGATCGGTGGCGTCGTCCGCGAGTTCGACGCGGAGATCACCGAACAGCACCCGGACGAGCGGGTCGCGTGGACCACGGTCGACGGCGCCCCGCAGGGCGGCGTGGTCACGTTCCACCGGCTCGACAACGACACCACTCGGGTGCACGTGCAGATGGAGTACCACCCCGAGACGTTCACCGAGAAGGCCGGAGCCGCGCTCGGCGTGGTCGGCCACCGGGTCGAAGGCGATCTCAAGCGGTTCAAGGAGTTCATCGAGAACCGCGGCACGGAGACCGGTGCGTGGCGTGGCGACGTGACGCCACCGCCCCAGGTCTGATCGCGGTGTGCGTTGACGCCGGACCAGCACGCGGCGTTCGAGGAGCTCTCGCGCACCGGCCGTGACTCGCCTCGGTACTACGAGATGCGGGACCGGTTGGTGCGCGAGTACCTCCCGCTCGCCCGGCACATCGCCCGTCGCTTCAGCGAACGCGGCGAGCCCATGGAGGACCTGGCGCAGGTCGCCGCGGTCGGGCTGATCAACGCCATCGACCGGTTCGACGTCGGCCGGCAGACGGACTTCCTGTCCTACGCCGTGCCGACGATCACCGGCGAGGTGCGCCGCCACTTCCGCGACCAGTGCTGGGCCGTGCGCGTCCCCCGCAGGTTGAAAGAGCTGTGCGACGCCATCGACGGCGCGACCGCCGAGCTGTCGCACAAGACCGGGCGATCTCCCACTCCCTCCGAGATCGCCCGGCACCTCGGGGTGTCGCTCACCGACGTCTACGAGGGCCTGCGCATCGAGAAGAACATCGCGTTCGCACCGCTCGACGCGCTGGAGACCTCGACCGTCGACGACCCGGCGCTCGAAGGCGTGGAGATCCACGAGGCCCTGCAGCCGATGCTGCGGGGCCTTCCCCGCCGGGAGCGCACGATCGTCGTCCTGCGCTTCTTCGGCAGGCTCACCCAGACCGAGATCGCCCGTCGTGTGGGCATCTCGCAGATGCACGTGTCGCGGCTGCTCACCAAGTCACTGGAGCAGTTGCGGCACGATCTGCTGGCGGAGGAGTGACATGAGCGAGCGGGAATCTCCCGTTCTGGTGATACTGGGTTCATGAACCGGTTGCGGTGGCCCCAGAAGCTGGCGATCGGCCTCGGTGCCGTGCTGGTGCTCTGGGGCATCGCCGGTTTCTTCGTGACCGGGTTCGCGGGGTTCGCGGCCGAGTCGGACACCTGGGTCCTCGGCCTGCGCGTCAACCCGCTGCAGAACGTCATCCACCTCGTGTTCGGCGCGGCGCTGCTGGCCTCGTTCCCGCGGCTGAAGGCGCTGAGCGGCACCGCGCTGCTGGTGGCGCTGCTGTTCCTGGTGATGTTCGGCCTGGGCCTCGCCCGCTACGACGGCGAGGTCGTGAACTTCCTGAACGTGAACCCCGGCTCGAACGCGCTGCACTTCCTCGCGGGCTTCGCCTCGCTGGCGGCGGCGCAGGGTGCCGCCTGGTGCCGGCAGTGCGACCGGGCCGCCGTGGTCAAGCCCGCTTAGCCGGCGGGCCGACGGCTCACCCCCGCGCCAGCAACCTGCGCACGGCCCGTTCCGGATCTCCCCCGCCGATGACCTCGCCGTGCTCGAACGCCTCCACCAGACGCGGGTCCACGTAGGACTTCCGCGCCACGGACGGCGTGTTGCCGAGATCCTCCGCGACCTCCTTCATGACCGCGCTGACCGCGCGCTTCGACGGCTTGCCCCGCTCCTTCAGGGCGGCGGCGAACGCCTGCGCGGCGAAGACCGTGGCGTGCCAGGTGCGCAGGTCCTTGACGCTGAACTCGTCGCCGACCAGCTCGCGGAAGCGCTCGTTCACGTCGTCGGCGGTGAGGTCGAAGACGCGGCAGTCCGGGGTCTGGCCGCGCAGCAGCGACCGGACGGCCCGCGCGAGCACGGGATCGGTGACCTCCTGGTCCACCTGGACGCCGGACTTGGCGGGGAAGGTGAACCGGACGCGGTCGCCGCAGACGCTCAGGTGCTCGCAGAGCAGGGTCGCGACGCCGTGCGTGCCGTTCTCCTCCGCGTACTGCTCGTGGCCGACGCGGAAGATGCCGAGGTCGAGCATCCGCAGCGCGATGGCGAGCAACCGCTTCCTGCCGCGCGTCCTCATGTCCGCCTCGATCTGCGCGCGGAACTTCCGCAGCTTCGGGGCGAGTGCCAGCACCCGGACGAACTTCTCGGTGTCCCGGTCGGTCCGCCACTTCTCGTGGTAGAGGTACTGGCGCCGGCCGGCGTCGTCGTAGCCCACGGCCTGGATGTGGCCGTTCGGGTGCGGCGAGATCCACACGTCGCGCCACGCGGGCGGGATGACGAGGGCCTTCACCCGCGCCGCGTCGGCCGCGGAGAGCGTGGCGCCCGTCGCGTCCAGGTAGCGGAAACCCTGGCCGTGCTTGCGCCTCGTCCAGCCCGGACCTGCGGTTTTACTGCGGCGCAGTCTCATCTGGCCACTCCGAGGTTGATCACCATGGATGGCGGGTACCCGCTCGCCGATGAATCACTACACGGTCGGTGTGGAACAGGAGTTCCTCCTCGTGGATCCCGATTCGCGACGGCCGGTGGCACTGGCGCCGCGCGTGCGGGAGATCTCGCGCGCGCCGGGGGACCTGGACGTCCAGGGCGAGCTCACCCCGTTCCAGATCGAGGTCGCGACCGGCGTCACGTCGTCGTTCGAGGAGCTGTCCGAGCAGGTCCGCCTGGGGCGGAAGGTGCTCGTGGACGCCGCCGACGAGGCCGGGTGCCGGCTCGTGGCCACCGGGATGCCGCCCATCGGCGAGGCCGGGCCCCCACCCGGATCGGATGACCCGCGCTATCACCGGATCGAGTACTCCCACCGTCGGCTCGTGACCGGCACGGGCGCGTGCGGACTGCACGTCCACGTCGGCGTCCCGTCCCGGGCCGAAGCGCTGGCGGCGTCGAACAAGCTGCGGCAGTGGCTGCCGACGCTGCTCGCGCTGAGCGCGAACTCCCCGTACTACCAGGGAGAGGACACCGGGTACGCGAGCTGGCGGTCGATGGTCTGGTCACGCTGGCCGGTGAGCGGCCCGCCGCCGCACTGGGACGGTCCCGCCGACTACGACCGGACGGTCGAGGCGTTGATCAGCTCGGAGGCGTTGATGGACCGGGCGATGGTGTACTGGGACGTCCGCCCGTCGGCCGATCATCCGACCGTCGAGGTGCGCGTCGCGGACATTCCCCAGCTGGCAACGGAAGTCGCGGTCCTGGCCGAGTTGATCCGCGCCCTCGTCGTGACGGAACCCTCCGATGGACGGGTGGACGATTCCGTGCTGCGAGCGGCATATTGGCGGGCGTCGCGCGACGGGGTCGACGGACTGGCCGCCGATCCACACACCGGAAAACTCTCCCCCGCGTTCGACCGGGCGGTGTCGCTCGTGGAGCACGTCGCGGTCGCCCTGCGCGATCGTGGCAGTCTGTCTACTGTGGAGCAGCAATTGGACTGGTTGCGCCACAACGGCTGCGGTGCCGCTCGACAACGACGCTGCCCGGACCCCGAGTCCCTTGTGGACCAGCTGATCGCCCGAACGCGTGAGGAAACCTGATGCGCCTGCCCGCTCCCCGCGGCCACATGAGCTCCGCCCTGGTCGCAGCACTGCGCCTGCCGCCCCCGCTGCGGCCCGCGCTGCTGCACAGCGGCGGCACCAGGGAGGCCTGGCAGGACGACGACCTGCAGCTCTCGTTGTGGATCTGCTACGAACTGCGCACCAGGGGCTTCGACGACGCCGCCGCCGGCTGGGAGGACCACCCGGCCCTGGCGCAGTTCCACGCCGCCCTGGAGGCGCGCTGGGAAACCGCCCTCCGGTCCCTGACCGAGACCACCTCCCCCGCCGCGCTGTCCGCCGAGGGCCTGGCGGAGCTGCGCCGGCACCAGGCGTTCTGGCAACCGCGCCGCGAGATGCGGTCCGTGCTCCGCGACATCCAGGGCGACGCCTACGGCACCCGGTCCGAACGCACCCATTCGGTGCTGTTCACCGTGACGCTGCGCGACCTCGACCCGATCACCGTCGTGGACGAGATGCCCGCCCCCACCCTCGCCCTCGCGAACGCGATGTCGCTCTTCGGCCTCCACCAGCGCCTGGTGGGAGCCCTGGTCGGCTTCCTGAGCGCGGTCGACACCATCGGCGGTGACCCGTTCGCGCAGCTCCTGCCCGTCCAGTGCCCGCCGGAGGACGTCCGCCTCGGCTTCACCGCGTGCCACGAACTGCACGCCCGCCTGACCCAGCACGTCCACACGTCACTGCGGGCGGGCCGCACCTCGACGAGGGGCCGTAGGCTGACCTCGCAGACCCGCGTCAACGTGGGCTGCTGACGTTCGTGAAGGGAGACAGAGTGCCCGACCCCACCGCTCTGGCGACCGTGGTCGCCGATCGGATCTCACCCGACGTCGTGGTGCTGCACGTGTCCGGAGAACTCGACACCACCTCCAGCGGCACCCTCACCGGCCCGCTCGACAGCCACGTGGTCAAGGGCCAGCGGGCCGTCGTCGTGGACCTCGGCGGGGTGCGCTTCCTCGGCTCGGCCGGGCTCGAGGCGCTGGTGCTGGGACAGCAGCGGGCGGCGAAGGCCGGTGTCGAGTTCGTGGTGGTCGCGGCGGCGCGGGCGGCGTTGCGGCCGATCGAGGCGACGGGGCTGGACGCGGTGTTCACGATCGTGGGGTCGGTGGACGAGGCGGCGGCGCGCTACTCGTCCTGAGTGAGGCGGTACCACTCGCCCTCCCGCTCCGGGTGCCGGACCTGGGTGGTGCCGACCGCCCACCCCGCCGGCCACGTGGAGGCGGGAGCCGCACCCTTTCCACTCACCCGTGCGCCGCTGAAGGAGACGCTCTCCCCGAAGGTCGCGCGGTCGAAGTTCACGTGGGCGGAGAAGTCGGCGTTGTCGAAGTCCGCGTCGACGGCGAAGGACGCGCCCCTGAACGAGGCGGAGCCCTTTTCGAAGCAGGTGAACGAGAAAGACGCGGTGCCTCCGAACGACGCCTCGGAGAAGACGGCGCCTTGGCGGAAGACTCCGTCGAACGACGCGCCTCCCGTGAACGTCGCCCTGTAGAAGGACGCGAGACCTGTCCACGTGGCGACCAGGACGGTGCGACCGACGAAGGTCGTACCTTTGAAGGTGGCCGCACCGATCTGTCCGTGGAAGAGGCTGAAGTCGATGAGGACCGCGCCGTCCAGGTTGATCTCGCGCTCGCCCCAGTAGTCCTCGCTCAGCGGTTGCAGGTGGGCGCACAGGATCCGTTGCGCAGTTGATCGCACGTCCCTCTCCTGCCGGGACTCCACGAGCGGAGCGGCCGCGCTCGGGCCGTCAGGGCGCCGGATCCCCACCCGGCGGCGCGAGTTCCGCAGCAACGGCCGGCGGACACCGGCTGCCGCGGAGGCCTGCTCGGGTGGCGGGGTGTACGGCATGCGCAGGTAGGCGCACAGCACGTTGACGATGGTCTGACGCTGGTCGGGTTGCTGCTGCCCGAGGCGTTCCAACGCGTAGAGCCCACCCAGCCGCACCGGAGCCTTCTCGTCTCCGAGCTGCTGCACGGCCTTCGTGTAGAGCTCGGTGAACCGCCGCGCCTCCGCGTCCGCGTTGAGGTCGGCCTGCGCCTCCTCCTGCGTGCGCTGCCGCCGCGCCGCCAGGTACAGCGTGAACAGGCCACCACCCCCGAGCGCGATCCCGGACGCCACCTTCACCACGTCGAGCTGCGCCAGCGTGCGCTTCTCCGGGTCGGTCCACGTCTGCCGGTTCACCCACAGCCACAACGCGACCAGCACCGCGCCCGTCACCAGCAGCACGGCCACCGTGACCAGTGGCATGGTCCACGGCGACATGGACTTCTTGACCTTCACGCCCTGCTATTCGCGGAACGCGCATCCCGCGCTACAGCGCCGCGAAGAACTCCCCGCTCGGCCCCTCCGGCCCGACCTGAGCCGCCCGCGCGACGACCTCCGCCCCGCCCCCGACCGCGTTGATCCGCAGCCGGGGAAAGGTCCGCGCGTACTGCGCCGCGACCACGGCGGCAACCCCCTGGGCCACCGCGTCCGCCCCACTGACCACCACGACGGGCGACGAGGACCGCTCCAACGCCGGCAGGTGCGACTCCAACACCCGCACCACCTCCTCCAGCGCCGCCGAGAACGACTCGGCGGCACCGGCGTTGATGACCAGCACATCCAGCTCGTCACCAGCCTCGCCGGACACCTCGTGCCCGGCCAGCGAGAGCAGGCGCGCGGCACCGGAGTCCGCGCCGGTGATCAGCACTGCTGCCATACGTCCCACGCTAATCCTGGCCGATGTCCTCGTACCAGAGCTCAGGACGTTCGGCGATGAACGTGGTCATCAGCTCGATCAACGACGGGTCCTCGACGACGGTGATGCCGACGCCGTGCTCGGCGAGCCACTCGTGGCCGCCCGAGAACGTCGTGGCCTCGCCGATCAGCACGTTCGAGATGCCGAACTGGCGCACCAGGCCGCTGCAGTACCAGCACGGCGACAGGGTGGTGACCATCGTGGTGCCGCGGTAGCTGCGTTGGCGGCCCGCGTTGCGGAAGGCCGAGGTCTCCGCGTGCATCGACGCGTCGCCGTCCTGCACCCGGCGGTTGTGGCCCCGGCCCAGCAGAGCGCCGTCGCCGTCGAAGAGCGCCGCGCCGATGGGGATCCCGCCCTCGGCGAGTCCCATCCGCGCCTCTTCGACGGCGACGGCCAGCATGTCAGAGGTCATGCGACCCAAGTTACTTCGTCTTGAACAGCTTCACCGTCATCGACGTGCCGGACTGGCGCAGGACCTTCAGCCCCACGCCCACCGCAGGCAGCTTCACGCCCGCGTTCGGCTGTTCGGCGAACCAGAACTGCTTCGTGTCGTCGAACGTCGGCTGGGCGGCGGCGCCGCGGACGTAGGACGCCTTGCCGTTGACGTGCAACGTGAAGGAGTCCGACTTCTGCAGGCCGAAGGGCGCGTCGTACCCGCTGACGGACGGCGACCAGCGCTGCCCCTCCAGGTTGTAGAGCGGCGCCGGGTTCGCGTCGATCGGCAGGATCAGGCCCTCGCCGGGGTGCTCGCTGACGTTGTTGTCGAGGAACGACGTGTTCCACAGCGACACCAGCAGGCCGTCCTGGTACGGGAAGTGCTCCACGAAGTCGGGCTTGTCCGGGAAGCTGTAGCGGTACGGGCCGGTCTTGTTGTACTTGCCGTACGACTCGTACGTGCGGTTCGACGCGATGTAGAACTGGTCGAACGTCTTCGTCTCCTTGCCCGCGGTCGTGCGGAAGCCGCGCGTGGTCCACACGCCCGCCGTCTCGCCGCCGTCGGTCAGCACCGGCGCGCCGTCCGCGGTGACCACGATCTGGTCGGCGAAGAAGCCTTGCAGCGCAAGGGCTCCGTCGGTGCGGTAGGCGAAGCGGAGCTTGGTGTTCTTGCCCGCGTAGGCGGCGAGGTCCACGTTCACGTCGACCCACTGGCCACCGGACGAGCTGCTGATCGCGGGCGAGTTACCGGAGTCGCGGGCGAACGGCTGACCGCCGGCCGTGCCGTCGAGCTGCGTCCAGCTGCCGTCCTCGTTGGACGCTTCGACGTAGAGGTAGTCGTAGTCCACCTCGATGTCGAAGCGCGCCTTCAGGGTGAGCGACGCCGTCGTCTTGCCGCGCAGGTCCAGCGGAGCCGTCATGGAGTGGTCGAGGTCGTTGCCCTTCTCGCTCCACCACATCTTGCCGCCGGCGAACGGGGCGCCGTAGTCGAAGTCCTTCGAGATGTCGGGCAGCACGACGACGAGGCCCTGGGCCTTGGCGCTGTTGTACTCGTGCGGGCCGAGCTCGAAGACGCGTTCCTGACCGGCGACCGCGACCTCGTAGTCGAGCCAGCCGAGCTGCAGCTTGTCCCACGCGGAGAACTCGTTGGCGCGCTCACCGGGAGCCTCGCCCGGCGCGTTCACGCGGTTCTGCGCCATGATCGACCACCAGTTGACGCCGTTCGAGCCGCCGTTGGTGTCGTAGTGGTCCGGCAGGCCGAGGTCGTGGCCGTACTCGTGCGCGAAGACGCTCACGCCGCCGTTCTCGGGCTGCACGGTGTAGTCGCCGACCCAGAGGCCGGTGTCGCCGATCTGCGCGCCGCCGAGCTTGTTGGTGCCGGGACCGGTCGTGTAGTTCTTGTACGCGTAGCCGCGGTGGCTCCAGAGCGCGTCCTCGCCCTGCAGCGGGTCGCCGTCGGCCTGGTCGCCGCCGGCGTGCACGATCTGGAAGTGGTCGATGTAGCCGTCGGCCTCGTTGAACTCGCCGTCGGAGTCGTAGTCGTAGCGGTCCCACACGTCGTACTCGGCGAGCGTCGACCTGATCTGCTCGGTGGTCTGGCCGGCCGCCTTCTGGTCGGCGACCCACTGCGTGACGGCGTCCTTGATGAGCTCACGCGAGTTGTTGCAGATGTTGTCGTTGCACGGGTAGCCGTTGCTGCGGCCGTAGCGCGCCTCGTTGTACCTGACCTTCACCCAGTCCGTGACGAGACCGTTGACGGTGTAGCGGCCGCTCGACTGCTTGTCGTAGAAGTTCGCGACGGAGTTGGCGTCCTTCTTGCGGCTGAAGTAGAGGTCCTGGAAGTACTGGCGGCTGAAGTCCGGGCGCCAGATGGTCGTGTTGTCGACCGCGCGGTCCGGCTCCGGGATCTGGTTGTGCGTCGGCCCGTCGAACCGCTGCGGTCCCGGCGTCGCGGGACTCGTGTCCTGGTCGGGGAAGTCGGGGTGCCGCTCGTCGCCGAACTCCGCGAGGATCACGAAGATCTTGTCGGTCTTCTCCCGCTTCAGCTCGACGTACTGGTCCTTGCCCTGCTTGCGACCGACCTTCGCGACGGTGCTGGTCCCCCGCTTCTCGGTCGTGGCCTGACCGGTCAGCACGTCGGCGAGCGCCTGCTGCTTCAACGCGCGGCGCTTGACCTCGAGCTCGTGCGGCTGTTCGTCGGACTGCCGCGTCTGGAGCCTCTCGGGCTGCGCGGGCGGCGTCGCGGTGGCCGGTACGACCATGCCCGCGGTGACGAGCGCGAGCGCCGTCGCTCCCACCAGAATTCTTCGCACTTCGTTTCCCCTCCTAGGAATCCGGAGGGCACGCTACGTCCGGCTCCCGGGACTCGACACGTCCGAAAGTCGGTTCTGCGCACGAGGTGTTGACCGGGTGCCCGGAACGTCGGGAAAGTGGTGGATTCCGTTCCCCGACGTGTCGGGAGGTCGACAGTGTCGTCGATGCAAATCGGAGTGAGCAGGCCGCCGCTGGACGTGGCGGACCTGCCGGAACCGGAGAAGGTGTTCAAGGTCCGCAAGCTCGGACCTGTCCAGGTCGTCCAGTTCGTCATCGGCCCGAGCCTCATCGCGCTCGGCATCTCGATCGGCAGTGGCGAGTGGTTGCTCGGCCCGCAGGCCGTGGGCAAGTTCGGGTTCGTCGGCATCGGCTGGGTGATCACGGTGTCGGCGTTGCTGCAGACGTTCTACAACGTGGAGATCGCCCGGTACGTGGTCGCGACGGGCGAGACGCCGGTCGTCGGCTGGGGCCGGGTGCCGCCGGGCTGGAAGTTCTGGGTGCCGGTCTCGCTGGCGGTGTTCTACTTCGCGTTCATCTTCGGCGGCTGGGCGGCGGGCGCCGGACAGGGGCTCTTCGCCCTGATCGCGGGCCGGGGCTACCGTCCCGACGAGATCGAGTACGTGCGGCTGCTCGCCATCGGCCTGCTCGTCGTGGTCTTCCTGATCACGGCGGGCGCCCGCAAGGTGTCGCGCGCGCTGGAGCTGACGAACTGGGTGCTGGTCGGCTCGTTGCTGCTGGTGCTGATCGTCGTGACGCTCGCGATCGTGCCGTTCTCGGTGTGGTCGGAGGGAGTCCGCGGCCTCGTGACCCCGGCGGCACCCCCGGAGGGCATCACGGCCACACAGCTCGGCGGCCTCGCCGGCTTCACGGCGCTCGCGTCCGGGCTGAACTGGTACGCGATGAGCCACTACCGCGACAAGGGCTACGGCATGGGCCACCACGTCGGGTTCATCGCGGGCCTGCGCGGCGGCAAGCAGGAACTGCGCCCGGTCGGCGTGACCTTTGTGGACACTCCGGCGAACGCGTCGCTGTGGCGGCGCTGGTACCGGTTGCTGCTGATCGACCAGTGGGCGGTGTTCTTCGTCGGCGCGATGCTCGGCATGCTCCTGCCGACCGTGCTGATGGCGCACCTCGTCGCCGTGTCCGGTCAGCAGCCGACGGCGGCGAACGTGCCGACGTTCTCCGCCGAGCAGCTCGGCCTGCTCTACGGGCAGGGCATGTTCTACCTGATGCTCGTGGTCGGGGTGCTGGTGCTGTTCTCCACGCAGCTCGGCATCTTCGAGGCGTTGGTCCGCAACTTCACCGACGCCATGCACGCCGTCTCACCCCGGCTGCGGCGGCGGATCGAGGACGACCCGCGCCGCTTCTACTACCCGTTCATGCTGGTGGTGCTGGCGATCATCGCCGGCGCGCTGCACCTCGCGCTGCCCGTGGAGCTCGTGCAGATCTCGGCGAACATGTCGAACCTGGGCGCGCTGATGTTCCCGTTCGCGTTGATGTACCTGAACTCCCGGCTGCCGCGACCGGCTCGGCCGCGGTGGTACCACCACGTGATCTTGGTGCTGAACGTGGTGTTCTTCGGGTTCTTCTTCGTGAACTTCGTCTACGAGTTCTTCACGGGAGGTCCGTTGGTGCGGTTCTGACCCACACCTCGGCGGACACGATGTCGTGCCCGCCGGTGTTGAAGCCGTCCTGCGAGAACAGGTCCATCACCGGCTGGCTGACGACGAGGTTGGTGCCCCTGTCGGCGAGCCCGAGGTCGTCCACCCCGGGCTCGCCGTGCACCTTGAGCCACACCAGGTCCGGCAGCACACCGTCCGGGTTGAAGACGTGGTGCTGGTCGCTCGCCGTCACGAGCGCGTCGTCCAGCGAGAAGCCGGTGAAGCCCGCCTCGGTCATGCGCCTGCCCGTCTCGCGCAGCACGAGGTACACGGGACTCGTCGTGACGATGCAGTCGCCGAGCCAGTCGGCCACCTCGTAGTGCACGCGCGTGACGACGTCGTTCGCGTGGTCGATCTCGAACTCGTCGCCCCAGCCGCCCGCGACCTCGGGTTCGATCAGGTAGAACGTCATGCCCGCACTCTAGGAGGGTGGTGGCTCAGCGCCCGGCGAAGGACTCGATGTCCCCGAGCGCGTCCTCCGCCCGTCCGCCGAGCTGCGGGTCACCGAGCAGTGCCCGCAGCCTCGGCACCACCTCCGGCAGCACCGCGCGGTCGATCCTGCCGACGTGGCCCAGGCACGTGACGGCGAGCTGCGCGAGATCCCGGTCCGGGCCGTGGTCGACGACGTCGAGCAGGACGCGTTGCAGTTGTTCGCGTTCCGGGTCGTGCCGCACCAGGGCGAGCATGGCCTGGAACGCCGGCAGCCCACCCGCGCGGAGTTCCCCGTGCCAACGCACCACGCACTCGTCGATGACGACACCCGCTGACCGGTCCAGCGCCTCGTCGAGCGGACCCGTCGCGGTGGCCCAGCCGCCCTCGGCGCGCACGACCAGCGCCCCGTCCACGACACCGACGAGCGGGTCACCGGCCCACTCGAACACGACGCCGCCGAGCGCCTCGGTCTCCGTGATGTCGCGCCAGCCCTCCAGGGCCGCGCGGACCTCGTCCGGCGTCACTTCGGCGGCAGCGCTTCCACGAACTCGCGGCACAGCGCGAGCCAGTCCTCCAGCGCCTCGTCCTCCGAGATCGCCTCCCCGTCCACCACGACCCAGCCCTTCATCGGCTTGCCGGTGAAGTCGAAGACGCGCGTGCCCGGCCGAGCCAGCGCGTCGGCCTGCGCCTCCGGGCCGACGCGCGCCAGCAGGTCCGAGCCCAGCGCCCCCACCAGCATGTTCCCCCGCCACAGGAACACCAGGGTGCCGAACATCTTCTTCGTCGCCAGGTCCGGCAGGTCGCCCAGCGACTCGCCCAGGCGGTGCGCCAGGCCCTCGTCGTACGCCACAACTGAATACTGTCTCAGCGAGTTGCCAGGCGCCTCTCAGTTTCATGTGGCTTCATGGACATACAGGACATAGGGAGGCCCACTTGTTCGGCTTGGTCGGCTGGATCGTCGGGTGGCTGTTGACGCTGTTCATCCTCGTGATGATCGGCCGCATGATCGTGGACTGGGCGGTCACGCTGCAGGCTCGCGGTGACTGGGTGTGGAAGGTGCGGCGGGTGACGCACGGGGTGACCGAGCCCGTGATCTCGCCGGTGCGCAAGGTGCTGCCGCCCGTGCGGTTCGGCGGGTTCGGGCTCGATCTCGCGTTCACCGTGGTGTTCATCGCGGCGTTGATCCTCAGGTCGATCGTGTGGTGAGGACGCCGGGGTTGAGCAGGTTCTGAGGGTCGAGTGCCGCCTTGGCGCCGGCCAGGGCCGTGCCGAAGACGTCCGGGCGTTGCCGGGTGTACCAGGGCATGTGGTCGCGGCCCACGGCGTGGTGGTGCGTGATCGTGCCACCGGAGGAGATCAGCGCCTCGGAGACCGCTGCCTTGATGTCGTCCCACTGCGCGGTGAGGCTGCCCCAGCGGCCGGGCGCGTAGATGCCGTAGTACGGCGCGGGGCCGTCCGGGTAGACGTGGGTGAAGCGGCACGTGACGATGCCGATGCCGCACACCTCCTGCAGCGCCTCGGTCGCCACCGACGTGACGGCCGCGTGCAGGTCGGCGAAGCGGTCCCAGGTGCAGGCCGTCTCGAACGTCTCGGTGATCATCGCGTGCTGCGCCATCGCGTCGCGCTGGTAAGGCATGCGCAGGAACGACTTGCGCCACTGCTGCGACGCGCCCTCCACGACCTCGCCGCCCGCGCAGAGTTCCAGGGCACGGGCGAGCAGCGCGTCGACCGGGTGGTCGGCCGACTCGAAGGCCAGCACCAGCACGGAACTCGGTGAGCCCGCGTTGAGGAACGCCTCCGCGGGGTCCAGCAGGCGGCAGTTCGCCGGGTGCAGGCCGGACTGCGCGATCAGCCTCGTCGCCTCGACGGCGCGGTCCCACGACGCGAACCGCACCGACGCGCCCGCGCGGTGCACCGGCGGTTCCTGCAGCCTCATCCACGCCTCGGTGATCACGCCGAGGGTGCCTTCGGAACCCAGGAAGAGCCGGTCGGGCGACGGTCCGGCGCCGGAGCCCGGCAGCCGCCGCGACTCCGAGATCCCCTGCGGCGTCACGACCCTGAGCGACTCGGTCAGGTCGTCGATGTGCGTGTAGAGCGTGGCGTAGTGGCCGCCGGCGCGGGTGGCGAGCCAGCCGCCGAGCGTCGAGAACTCGAACGACTGCGGGAAGTGCCGCAACGTCAGTCCGTGCGGCTTGAGCTGCGCTTCGAGCGACGGACCGAGCACCCCGGCCTGGATCCGCGCGGCCCGGCTGACCGGGTCGACCTCCAGCACCCGATCCAGCCTGCCGAGGTCCAGCGACACAACGCGGTCGAGGTCGCGCGGCTCGACCCCGCCGACCACGGACGTGCCGCCACCGAACGGGATCACCGCCACGTCGTTGCCCGCGCACCAGTCCAGCACGTCCACGACGTCCTGCTCGGTGCGCGGCCGGGCCACGGCGTCGGGCACCACGCCGATGTCCCCGGCCAGGTTGCGGGTGACGTCGCGGTAGGCCTGGCCGCGGGCGTGCGCGAGGCGGTCGACGCGGTCGGTCGAGTAGAGCTCCCCCGCCTCGATCCGCGACTCCGGCACGTCGAGCGCGGCGGGATCAGGCGGTTCGTGGAACGTCAGGTCCGCGTCCGGCAGCACCGCCCGCACCCGCTCGACCAGCGCACGGCGTTCCTCCGGGGTGACGGCGTCCTCGACGTTGCCCCAGCCCCACCACGACCTCGTTGTCATGGCGAGCAACCATAAGCGAAACTCAGGCGTTCTGGAATGGTCCGAAGTCGTCGTTCTTGGCCGAGGCGAGGAACGCCTCCCAGGCCGACGAGGACAGGGGCAGGTGCGCCGCGGGCGACTTGCTGTCCCGCAGCCCGATCCCCGCACCGATCTCCACGCAGTTGTCGCCATCAGGGCTGTAGCTGCTCTTGCGCCACACGGTGGCCTCCTCAGGAGACGAGGTCGGTGATCAACCTCCTCGATTCTTCCTCACCCAGCGCCAACCCCGCCAGGGCGGCCAGAACGCTCGTGTACAGGTCGACCGACTCCTTGTCCTCCATGAAGGTTCCCGAGTTCATCGTGTCCGTGTAGACGACGGTCGGGATCTTCTTGAACTTCATGACCTTGAACTCGCCCATGGTTCCGGGATGCGCGCCGATCGCGGTCGGCACGACGCGGATGCTGATGTACGGCCGCACCGACATCCTCAGCAGGTGGTGGAGCTGGTCGCGCCACACCGACTCGCCACCGACCGGCAGCAGCAACGCCTGCTCGTGCACGTAGAAGAAGAACTTCCGCCCGCTCTCCAGGACCCGCTGGCGGGCCACTCGCGCCTCGACCCGCAGGTCGATGTCCTGGGGCTCGATCTTCGGCCACACCACGTACAGCGGCCGGATGTAGTCCGGGATCTGCAACAGGCCCGGCACCAGCGTCAGGTGCCAGCTGTGCATCTCGCTCATGGCCGCCTCGTGCTCGACGAGCGTTCGCATCTTGATGGGCAGCGCGCCTTTGTAGTGCTGCCACCACCCCTTCTCGCGCGACACCTTCAGCAGCGCCATCAGGTGGTCGAACTCGTCCTCGGGCACCCGGCAGAGGCCGAGCAGCCGGGCCAGGTCGATCTCGTCGACGCCGCCCTTGCCCGTGAGCAGGTCCGAGAGCTTCTGCGGGTCCCACCCCAGCACGTCGGCCATGGCGCGGTGCGACATCCCCGTCGCGTCTACTACTGCGCGGACTCCCGCCCCGAACTCGCGGCCGCGCACCGTGGAGGTTCTTGCTGGCATGGCAGGGAAAATAAGGCCGATCGCCGCCCCTCAAAGGGGGTTCGGCCCGAAGTCCAACCGAAGTGATGGCCGGTGGAGGCTCTCCATCACCCCGCGCCGAAGCAGACGAACCCGACCGCCGCGGCGTAGGCGGCGTCGTCGGCCGCGGCCCGTTGCACGGCGGCCAGCGCCTCGGCCGGCGCCATGCCCGCGGCCAGTTTCTGGTGCAGTTCCACCATGACCGGCGCGGTGCCGTCGGTCGGGACCGGCACCACGGGTGCGATCAGCGTGCGGGTGCCCAGACCGAGCAGCGCGGCCGTGAAGCCCATCAGCTCGTCGCCGGGACGGACGGCGGACTGCCCGGTGTCGCACGCCGAGAGGACCACGCGCGTGGGCGGGCGGCGCAGGCGTTCGATGTCGTAGACGGTCAACGGGCCGTCGGCCAGTTCCAGCGCGGAGAACAGCGGGTTGTCGACGCGGAACGAGCCGTGCGCGGCGATGTGCGCCAGCGCGGCACCGTCCATTGCGGACGCCACGGCGCTCACGGTCGCCTCGTCGTCGACCAGGACGCGGCCCGGCACGTGGGCGCTGACGGCCTTGATCTCGGCCGGGGCCGCCGCCATCCGCGGTCCCGCCGCCAGCACGGCCTCGCCCGGAGCGTCCTCGACGGAACACGCGCGCAGCCACACCGAGGCGGATGGGGCGACGGTCACCTGCCGGTTCAGCACGGCCCACGGCAGGCCGTTGAGCGCGCCGGTAGGGACGACGACCAGTGGGCGGCCGTCGATGCGCGGCGCCAGCGGGTCGAGCAGGCGGCGGGCCAGCAGCGCGGCGGCGTGCGCGGCCGACGAGCGGGCCACGGCCAGGTTCGGCAGCTGGGGCGGCAGGGTGACCAGGCGGTGCAGGGCGAAGCGCAGCAACCGGATCTCGCGGACCACACCCTCGACCGGGCCCAGCGAGTGCAGCGAGGAGCGGCCGCCCGCCAGCACCACGGCCATCAGCGTGCCGTCGTACTCCACGAACTCGACCAGCGCCGCCGTGCCGAGCGCGGCGACGAGCGACGCGACCGGTGGCGGCTTGAAGACAGCCACCTCGCCGGACATCTGGCGGGTCAGGTCGCGGACGCGCTGCTCGGCGCGCACCAGCTTCGCGCGCAGGGCGCCGGCGGGTTTCCCGGCCAGCACGGCGGACTCCACGTCGGCGGCCACCGCGCGCAACGACGCGAGCGCGTCCTCCAAGCGCGGGTCGTCCGGTGGCGACACGGACTTCATCCGCAGCGCGCCGGCCCGCCAGGTCTCGGTCCACGACAGCACGCGCGCGGCGTTGCCCGACGCCACGGCCAGCCGCAAGCCCTCCAGCGCGAGGGCCTGGCCCTGCACGCCCGCGGACGCCCGCAGTTCGGCGGCGCCCAGCGACACCCGGTACTCGTCGAGCAGCCCGATCCCCCGCCGCAGCGCGGACGACGTGCCCCGCACGTCGCCGGAGAGCTTGCGGCGCAACGCTTCCGCGTACCAGCCGCGCACCCGCAGTCCGGCCGGGCCGCGCGACCGGGCCGCGGCGGCGAGCGAGAACTCCTCCACCGCACGGGCGCGGTGACCGAGGTCGGCGGCGACGAGACCCGCGTCGATGCGGGCCTCCAGCGCGGGCAGCCGCCAGTCCATCGCGTCCAGCTCCGCCGCCACCCGCGACAGCGCGAGCCGCAACGGACGGGAGCGGTCACCGCGCAGCACGGCCGCGTGCAGTTCCAGGTACCGCGCGCCCGCCGCCCACAGCAGGCGCTGCTCGCGGCGGAACCGGCGACGGGCCTCGGCCGCGAAGCCGTTCGCCGCGTCGGGGTCGTCGTCGAGCAGAGCGATCCGGGCGCGGAAGTACAGGGCCTCCGAGACGCCGAGCGGGTTCTTCAGCTCCTTCAGCTCGGTGACCGCGCGGTCGGCCGCGGCACGCGCCTCGTCCAGCAGCGGCACCGAGACGAGCAGTTCGAGGCGGTTCACCAGCAGCACCGGGCGCATCACGTCGAGGCGGCGGTACACCTCCTCGGCCTTGTCGAACAGCGACAGCGCGGCCGGGACGTCACCGCCCCGCGTCGCCATGATGCCCGCGTTCCAGTTGACGTCCGCGACGCCGAGCTCCTGCCCCAACTCGCCGAGCCGGGCGGCGGCCAGTTCGAAGTCGGCCGACGCCTCACGCATGTTCCCCACATATGCGCGCACGAGACCGCGGTTGTTCAGAGCGCGCGCCTCGACCAGTTGGTCTCCCACGCGCCGCGCACCGGCGATGGCGGCCGTGTAGTCGCGCTGAGCGTCGTCATATCGGGTGAGGTAGTGGAAGACGACGCCGCGCTGCATCAGCGCGGCCACCGAGTCCGCTCCGGTCAACGACGGCATGGCGTCGTCCAGCAACGTCAGCGCGGCCTTCTGCTTGCCCGTGTAGGCGAGCACCCAGGCCAGGCTCATCTGCGCCAAAGCGGACAAACGGGGCAGTGAGGCCTCGGCCGCGATGCGGATCGAGCGGCGCAGGTGCCGCGCCGCGCCGGAGAAGTCGTGCATCTCCCGCAGCGCGAGGCCGATCGCGCGCTCGGCGATGGACCATTCCGAACGGTCTTCGGTCGCGCGGAGGACGGCGCGGGCCATCTCCACGGCCGCGCGCGGGTTGCGCTGCCTGGCCTCCAGCGCGTCCTCCGCACAAAAGTCGGTCACGGCAACACTTTATCCGCTGTGGTAGCTTGATCAAGCTCGGTCGGGGTGCCCGTCAACGCTGCTTTAGTGAGGCCGTGGTGTCGAAATCGCCAGAAAGCGCGGAGCTTTACCAAAGAGCTTTCCTGCAGCTCATCGCCGAGGACAAGACCATCAGCTTCCACGCCGAACGCGGGCGTGAATTCCTTTATCGACCCGGTCAGCTGCTCGTCGGAGCCGAGGACCAACAACGTGTGATCGAAAAGCTGCGCGAAAACAACATCGTCGCGCGGCCCGGCGAAGGATTCGCCGGTTTGGCACGATTGACGTTGCCGGACAACCCCGAGGACATTCCGCGCATTGTCCGGCTGTTGCGGGACCAGCGGAACTGGCCGAACGAGCGCGTGCCGCTCGTGCAGCCGCACCACGTGGTCGTGGGTCACGGCGGCCTCGTGATGGGCAACCCGGGCGACCGGCCGTACCCCGCCGACCCGGTCTCGGCGCCGAAGTTCGACGAGCGCCTGAAGGACGTCCGGGTGGGCATCATCGACACCGGCATCTCGCACGGCGCCGACAGCGAGCACTCCGACTGGTTCGGCGGGCGCTACGCCAAGGAGGCCGACGACGTCGACGCCGCCTACAGCAGCGGCGACAACTTCGCGTTGCAGGGCGGGCACGGCACGTTCGTCGCGGGTGTCATCCAGAACGCCGCGCCCGGCGTCACGTTCGACCCGGAGGTCGGCCTCGACCCGAACGGCTTCGGCGACGAGGAACGGATCTGCCGCAAGATCACCGAGCTCGGCCGCAAGAAGATCAACGTCCTGAACCTGTCGCTCGGCTGCTTCACCGAGGACGACGTCGCGTCCGAACCGCTGCGGCGCACCATCGAGGCGCTGCCGGACGACATCGTCGTGGTCGCCTCCGCGGGCAACCAGGGCACGCAGCGCCCGAGCTGGCCCGCCGCGCTGTGCGGGGTCACCGCCGTCGCCGCCGCCCAGCAGGAGCGCGACGGGTCGATCGGTCCCGCGTTCTACTCGAACTTCGGCCACTGGGTCGACGCCTGCGCGATCGGCAACCGCGCCTCGACCTACCTCAAGGGCGAGTGGCAGCTGCCGGGCGAGGCCGCCGCCACGCCGTTCGCGCTGTGGGCGTACTGGTACGGCACGTCGTTCGCCGCTCCCCTGGTCACCGGGCGGATCGCCGCGACGATGGTCTCCGAGGGCATCGACGCACGTCAGGCGCGTGACAAGCTGCTGCAGGGCACCGAGTTCCACCCGGGCTACGGAATTTTCGTCAAATAGTTGTATCTGCGAGGCAACCTCGGCCTCCGCCAGTTGTGACCGCAAGGAGTCGACGTGACCTCTGCATCCCCGATCGCCGCGCTCGTGAGCGCGGCGGCCGAGGGCGACCAGTCGGCGTGGAACGAGATCGTGGACCGTTACACGCCGCTGGTGGTGTCGGTGATCTACAAGCACCGGCTGCGCCCTTCGGATGCGGCCGACGTGAACCAGACGCTGTGGCTGCGGCTCGTGGAGCAGATCGGACGGCTGCGCGAGCCGGAGGCGTTGCCGGGCTGGATCATGACGACCACCCGCAACGAGTGCCTGCGCGTGCTGCGCGTGCAGCAGCGGACGCACCTCTACGACCCGCTGTCCTCCTCCGACGCGCTGGAGTCGGAACAGGTGGACGCGGACGTCGAGGCCGACCTGCTGGCCGTGGAGCGGCGGCAGGCGTTGCGCGACGGGTTCGCGGAGCTCACCGACCAGTGCAAGCGGTTGCTGCAGAAGCTGATGACCGATCCGCCGCCGAGCTACCAGGTCGTGAGCGAAGAGCTCGCGATGCCGGTCGGCAGCATCGGCCCGACGCGAATACGGTGCCTCGAGAAGTTGCGCAAGACCCCTGCGATCGCAGCGTTCCTGGGATCGCCGGTGAAGAGAGGAGGTGTGCTGGGTGCGGCACGACTGGGACAGTGACGAAGTACTGCTTGACGCCTTGCGCGACGCGTTGAGCACACCTTCCGAAGAAGTTCCGCCGGAGTTCGTCGAGGCCGCGAAGGCCGCGTTCACCTGGCGGAACATCGACGAGGAACTGCTGCTCATCACGTCGTACGACTCGGTGCTCGACGACACGCTGTTCGCCCGTGCGCGATCCACGGCCACGGCGCGGCAGCTGGTGTTCGACGCGGACGGCGTGATGCTGCAGGTCGAGGTGTCCGCGGCCGGGGTCACCGGTCAGCTGGTGCCGGCGTCCGGCGCGGTCACGCTGGTGACACCGGGCGGCGACCACGAGACGGCCGAGGTCGACGAACTGGGGATGTTCGTCATGGGGGTCGCGCCGCGCGGACCGGTCAGGTTCCGGTTCACGAACGGTTGCACCGATTGGTTCATCCTCTGACTCTCATTCGCGTGACACAGCAATTCCCTCGTTCGGCGTACAACCACGGCCAGTAGGGTTGTCGACGCTCAGAATTCGCATCGCGAGAGGTGTGCTGCTGTGGTCGATCGAGTCAGCTGGGTACCGGAAGGTGTCAACGTCGACGTCCCGAGTTCCGCCCGGATCTACGACTACCTGCTCGGCGGCGGACACAACTTCGAGGCGGACCGCGCCACGGCGGAGGCCCTGATCAAGGTCCTCCCGGTGCGGGGCATGGCGCGGCTGAACCGCGCCTACCTGCGCCGTGCGGTGCTGGAACTGGCAGAGGTCGGCATCCGGCAGTTCCTCGACCTCGGCTCGGGCATCCCGACCGTGGGCAACGTGCACGAGGTGGCGCACGAGGTCGCCCCGGACTCGAAGGTCGTCTACGTCGACTTCGAACCGGTCGCGATCACCCACGCCGAGCTGATGCTGGCCGACGAGCCGAACGTGACCGCGCTGCTGGCCGACCTGCGCGAGCCGGAGACCGTCGTGGCGCAGGCCGCGAAGCACCTCGACTTCTCCCAGCCGGTGGGGCTGCTCGTCGTCGGCGTGCTGCAGTTCATCCCCGACTCGGACGACCCGTGGGGCGTGCTGTCCCGGTACGTCGACGCGCTGTCGTCCGGGTCGTACCTGGCGATCTCGCACTTCACCGCGGACAGCATGCCCGCGGAGATGGCCGCGGGTAAGGAGATCTTCGCGAAGACCGCGGAGCCGATCACGCCGCGCACCAAGGCGCAGGTCGCGGACATGCTGGCGGGCACCGAGATCGTCGAGCCCGGCATCGTGTTCACGCCGCAGTGGCGGCCGGAGACGCCCGAGGACGTCGGCGCGGAGCCGTCGAAGGCGAACCTCTACGCCGCGGTGGGCCGCAAGCCCTGATGGCACCCTCTCCCCTGGCTCAGCGCTGGGCGGCTGTTCTGATCGAGAGCGCGTACTCGCCGATGTCCCGGCGGAAGCTGACGCAGCACCTCGACGAGCACGCCGCCCGGCTGCGTGCCGGTCAGGCGGCGGTGGCCATCGGGGAGTGGTTGGTGCGCAAGCGCTTCACCGGTCCGGACTCGCTGCGGCGGACGCTCGAGGTGCTCGGCCCGGAGTTCGCGCCGGAGGTGCTCGGCGCGCTCGCGGCCGGGTACGTGCGGGCGACGCGCGACCAGTTGTTCGCCGAGCAGGAGAAGGTCAAGAACTCGTTGCTGAAGGCCGTCGAGGACGCCCAGCGCGACCTGCACGACAGCGAGGCGCGGTTCGCCCAGGTCTTCGCGACGACCGCGGTGGGCATCGCGATCTTCGACCTCGCCGGCGCGGTCGTGGAGGCGAACGAGGCGCTGGCCGCCATCCTCGGCCACGAGGAGATGCCGAAGGAGCTCTTCACCGAACCGGACGCGGCGGCACTGGCCGCGGCGTGCCACCGCCTGATCGAGTCCTCTGTGGACACCGACCGGCGCGAGTGGGAACTGGCCCGCGACAACGGGGACACGGTGTGGGCGAACGTCGTGCTGTCCGTCCTGCGCGGCTCGGACGGGCTGCCGAGGTTCTGCGTCGCGCTGGTCGAGGACGTCACCGAGCAGCGCATGCTCCAGGAGTGGCTGCGGCACCAGTCGCTGACAGACCTGCTGACCGGCCTGCCGAACCGCGCGTCGTTCACCGACAAGCTGGAGTCCGCGCTCGCGACCGGCGAGCCGCACACGCTGGGGTACCTCGACGTCGACAGCCTCACGATCGTCAACGACGGCCTCGGCTACGCGGCGGGCGACGCCGTGCTGGTCGAGGTGGCGAAGCGACTGCGGTTCGCGCTGCCGGACGCGGTGGTGGCACGGATCGGCGGCGACGAGTTCGTGGTGCTCGTCCACGGCACGCCCGACGTCGCGGCACTGGCCGCGATGATCGACGAGGAGCTGTCCGAACCCGTGTACCTGCAGGGCGCGGGCGTCGCGGTGTCGACGTCGATCGGTTTCGTGCACACCTCGGGTCCCGGCGCGGACCCGAAGTCGGTGCTGCGGCGCGCGCACTCGACGTTGCGCAGAGCCGAGATCGGCGGCAAGAGGCAGTGGGGCATCTACGACCACGAGGCCGACACCGCCGATCGAGCCCGGTTCGCCCGCATCGCGGCGATGCCCGGCGCCTTCGAGAACGGCGAGATCTCCGTGGAGTACGCGCCGGTGTCGTGGGTTCCGGGATCCCCGGCCTTCGTGGAGGCGTCGGTGCGCTGGGGCGAGACCCGGCACGCCGACGTCGTCGCCTACGCGGACGCGCTCGGCCTGGCCGGCCGCCTCGGACAACTGGTGCTGGACGACGCCTGCTCACGCGGCGAGCCGGTGCTGATCAGGCTGTCCCGCGACCAGTCCCGGGACCCGGACCTGGCAACGCACGTGCGGTCGACGCTGCGGGCGAACTCGTTCCCGGCGTCATCGCTGTTCCTGGCGTTGGACGTCCGGTCGATGCCGGACGGCGAGGAGAACCTCGAGGTGCTGCACGACATGGGCGTGCACGTGCTGCTGCACGAGTTCGGCGGCGGCTTCGGTGGTTTGTCCACTGTGGACCGCGCTCCGGTGTGGGGAGTCCGGCTGGCACCGCCGCCGTCGGAACGCCTGGCGCGTCAGGGGCTCGCGCTGCTGGTGCCGCTGCTGCGGTCGGCCGGCGTGCACGTGATCGGCGGGCCGGGCGACCCGGACGAGCTGCGGGCGCTCGGGGTGGACCTGGTCGTCTCGGCGCCGTGACGGACGCTGGGGCGGGTGGCGGGGCGAACCGCGAAGCGACGCGCGCGTCCGACGAACCCAGGCGGCCCTCCGGCGCCTCGCGGCGATCCGCGCTACCCGCAGCCCCGCCGCGTTCCGCTCAACGAGCGGCCCTCGCCGCATCGCCGCGACCAGCCAGCCCCGCCGCCTCACCGCGTTCCGCGCGACGAGCGGCCCGTCGCCGCCTCGCCGCGACCCGCGAACCCCACCGCCTCACCGCGAGTGGCCGTGGCCGTCAGGGAGACCACGGCCACTCAGCGGGCTAGCTCAGGCCGCGTCCTCGAACGTCGTGGCCTTGACCGTCACCATCGTGCGGAAGTTCGCCTCGACCTCCGCCTTCTCCTTGGCGTTCGGGTTCGGGTTCTTGCACGACGTGCCGGCGCTCGCGCCGGACATCAGGTCGGTGCAGAGCCCCGTCCGGCGGTCCGGCAGGCCGAGCAGGTGGCCGAACTCGTGCGACGAGATGCGCACGGTGTCGTGGCCCTCGTTGACCGCCTGGCGACCCATGACCCACCGGCCGCGGCCGAGGCTCGTCACGTAGGCCCGCGGCCACTGGTTGTCCACGCTCACGGTCACGTTCGCCGCGCCGGTCACCTTGCGGAACTGCACGTTCACCACGCTGGCGTTCCAGATCTGCGCGCCCTTGTCGATCGCGGCCTGGAACTCGCCCGTGTTGCTCGAGTTGTAGGTGACGATGCGGGGCGCGGCCTCCGCGGTGCCGATGAGGCCGACCGAGAGGCCGACGACACTGGCCGCCACGGCGATTGTTTTGCGCAGGGACACAGGAATCTCCTCGCAATGCAGGGTAATTGCACCCCGACTGTATCGCCGACCCGTTGGCGCACAAGAAGAGTCAAGTGTGAAGCGGCACTGACACGGTCCAGAACGTTCGCAGGTGATCAGCCGGGCACGGCCTCCGACGTGCGACGCGGCGAGCGGAAACGCGCCCTACTACTGGTTTTCCGGCCGGCCAAGACCTCGAACAGGCCGCCGCCGGACGGGCGAATAACTGTTCACACGCGATCGGTTCTTATGGACCGGACGGCGCAGCCCGCCGGGCACGGCAAAAGGGCCGGCACCTGACGGTACCGGCCCCTGTTTTCCGCGGGAGCGAAAACCTAGGCGAACGACGGCTGGCGCATCGCGTGCTCCACCAGCGCGATCAGGATCTGCTTCGTCGACTGCCGGTTCCGCGCGTCGCACGGGATGATCGGCACGGCCGACGAGATCGTGAGCGCGTCCCGGATCTCCTCGGCCCGGTGGTGCATGAGGCCGTCGAAGCAGTTCACCGCGATCACGTACGGCAGGTCGCGGTCCTCGAAGAAGTCGATGGGCGCGAACGCGTCGTCGATCCTGCGGGTGTCGACCATGACCACGGCACCGATGGCGCCGCGGACCAGGTCGTCCCACATGAACCAGAACCGGTGCTGACCGGGCGTGCCGAACAGGTACAGGATCAGGTCCTTGTCCAGCGACACGCGGCCGAAGTCCATGGCCACCGTCGTGGTCACCTTGTCCGGCACGTGGGACAGGTCGTCGACGCCGACCGAGGCCTGGGTCATCACGGCCTCGGTCGTCAGCGGGGTGATCTCCGAGACCGACCCGACGAACGTCGTCTTGCCGACACCGAACCCACCCGCGACGACGATCTTCGACGACACCACGTTCAGGTCGACGCCAGGTGACCCCGGACGACCCGGAGCACCGTTGCTCATGGGAACTTCTCTCTACTCAGGCGCGCATGGAAACGTGCAGCTGGGCTCTGATCTCCGGCGTGAGCTGGAGGCCCACCCTCTCCACCAGGCGGGTCATCGCGTACCCGATGAGCCCGATGTCGCAGTTGGGCGCGGCGAGCACGGCGAGGCAGGACCCGTCGCTGATGGACATCAGGAAGAGGTAACCCCGTTCCATCTCCACGACGGTCTGCTTGACCTCACCGGCCTCGAAGCAGCGTGCCGCGCCGAGGTTCAGCGAGACCAGGCCGGACGCGACGGCGGCGAGCTGTTCCGCGCGGTCGTGCGGCAGCCTCTCCGACGTGGCGAGCAGCAGGCCGTCGGCGGAGACGACGATCGCGTGCGCGACACCGGCCACCCTGCTGACGAAGTCCTCGACCAGCCAGCTGAAGTTGTCCAGTTCCTCAGTCGCGGTGGTCACTGGCGTTCCCTTTCTGCGATCACGGGGATGCCTCCGACGGCGGAGTCGAAGAGCGACTCACGGCCCATCTGGACACCCTTCTGGTACGTGGCGAACCGCTGGCGCAGCCTGTCCGCGGACCGCCCGGGGACGGCGGCGGCGGTCGCCAGCTGGGGTGCCGGCGACGACGGCTTCGGCAGCGAACCCGGGACCAGGCGCGCCTTCGGGACGCGCTTGGGCAGACCGTTCTCCGTCGTCTGCGCGGGTGCTCCCTTGTCGAGCGCGCCCGCGGCCTTCCAGCCTTCGTCCGCCGCTCCCCAGTCGGACTCGGCGTAGTCGGCGACCGCACGGGGCACCGCGGTGGGCGCCTCGATCTTCACGGTCTCCGCCGAACGCTGCCGCTTGGGCAGACCGTTCACGGTGGCGGGTTCCGCGTCCTCCTCGTGCTGCTCGGCACGTACCGGCTCCGCTGACGGGACGTCCCTGGGGGAGGGTTCGGGTGCCGAGGGGGTCTGGAACCACCTCGACAGGTCGTCGTGCGAGATCAGCGGTTCGTCGTCCTCGACGACGATCGCCGGGAAGATCTCCGTGGCCGGGTCGGTGGGACGCTCGACCGGAGGCTCGTAGGTGTAGCCGTCCTCCGCCGCCTCCTCCGACGCCTCGATCCGCGCGGTGAACAGGCCGTCCGTGGACGTCTGCTCGATGCGGTGCCGGCCGGAGTTCTCCTCCTCGGTGGCGGGCGACGGCACGACGAGCGGGTGCTCCGGCGTCCACTTGGGAACACCGGACAGGACCTCGCCCGCGCTGGTCGTCTCCGACGTGGACGGCACCGGGGCGGACGGCAGCGGCAGTGCCGGCGCCGAACCCTTGTGCAGCAAGGAGATCGGCAGGATCACCTGTGCGGTGACGCCACCCTCTATGTCGTCGTTGTTCGCCAGCGTCACGCGGATCTCGTGGCGCTTCGCGAGCTGACCGACCACGTACAGGCCCATCTCGCGGGCCACCGAGACGTCGACCTCCGGCGGCTCGGCGAGCTTCGCGTTGAACTCGCCGACCTCGTTCTCCTGCATGCCGACGCCGCGGTCGTGGATGCGGATGGCGACCTCGCCCTTGCGGGTCTCTATCGTCCGCACCGTCACCTTGGTGGTGGGCTTGGAGAACGCCGTCGCGTTGTCGAGCAGCTCGGCCACGAGGTGCGCGAGGTCGTTGACCACGCGGCCCTGCACCATGAGCTCCGGCGTCGGCGCGATCTGGACGCGCGCGTACTTCTCCACCTCGGAGACCGCGGCGCCGAGCACCTCGGCGATCGCGACCGGGCGGGTGACGCGGCGGTTGACCGTCGTGCCGGAGAGCACCAGCAGGTTCTCGCTGTTGCGCCGCATCTGCGTCGCGAGGTGGTCGAGCTCGAACAGCGACGCCAGGTGGTCCGGGTCCTGCTCGTCCTGCTCGAGCCGGTCGATCACGCTGATCTGCCGCTCCACCAACGCCTGCGACCGCCGCGACAGGTTGATGAACATGTCGTTGACGTTCGCGCGCAGGGCCACCTGCTCGACGGCGAGGCGGACCGCTTCGCGCTGCACGAGGTCGAACGCCCGTGCCACCTGGCCGACCTCTTCGGTCGTGTTCAGCGGCACCGGGACGATCGCCTCCTCCGCGGCCCGTTCGGGGTCGCGGTGCGAACGGATTCGCTTGATCGCCTCGGGCAGCTGGTTGCGCGCCACGTCGAGCGCGCTGCGGCGCAGCACGCGCAGCGGCCGCAGCATGGACTGCGCGACCATCGCCATGAGGCCGAACGCGACCAGCAGCGAGATGGCGACCAGCGCCGCGTCACGCCAGGCGTCCGACCGCGCCGTCGCCGCGAGACCCGCGGTCGTCGTGTCGGCCTGGCCCTCCAGCTCGGCCGCGACCTCGCGAACCAGCTTCGCGGTGTCCTCGCCGATCTTGAGCACCTCGGCGTCCGTGATGGACACCGCCTCGCGCTCGAAGTCCTGCGCGAGTGCCAGCTTCACGAGCCGGTTGCGCCCGTCGACGGAGGCACCGGACACGACGTCCTGGAACTTCTGCCGGTTCGCCGGCGACGCCACGTCGTTGAACTCGGTGAACGCCGCGTCCAGCCGGGACTGCGCGGCCCGCAGTTCGTCCGCGGAACCGGGAGCGAAACTGCGGCGCAGCGCGGCGGACGTCAGGATCGCGTTCTGCTGGCCGAGCTGCTCCTGCGCCGAGTACAGCGCCAGCGCGGCGGTGGCCAGCGGCACGATGTCCGGCTCGCTGATGCTGGAGATCGCGGCGCGGTGCACCTGCGTCAGCGACGCGATGATCTGGTTGTACGCACTGATCACCGCGACGTCGGGGTACTTGGTGCTCAGCAACGTCACGCGCAAGCTCGCCAGTCCGTCGAGGGACTGCAGCGACTTGGTGAAAGCTTCTTGCAGGGGCGCGCTCATGGCCGTGGCCGTCGCGCCCGAATCCCGATACTTGCCCAGCTCCGTGTCGGTCAGGCCGGTGCGGGCGGCGTGCTCGGGGCACGCGTTCTGCCGGCCGGCGGCCACACACTGGACTGCCCAGTCACGTTCGACCTGTAGAGCGTTCTCCACCTTCGCGGCCTGGTGGCTCACGGCGAGCTCGCGCTGGACGTTGCCGAAGAGTTCGACGTCGTCGAGCTGGGTGTTCAGCCTCAGGCCCGCGAGAGTCGCGGTGCTCAGGGCCGGAACTAGCAACACCACTGCGAGCTTGCTCCGCAACCGCCAGTTGCGTAGGCGGAACCGGTCGATGCCTCGCTGGTCCTCACGACCGCGCACCGTCAACACTCCCCGCCCCGTTTAATAGCAGCAAACCTGGTGGATCTTGGAGTAAAACGCGCTGTTCTCATACCGCCGTTCGGACGACAAAACGCTGGTTCGAGAATCAACAACTTTGACCTGCGCGGCTAAACGGCCCCCGCGCGATAATTCATCTGGAGGAAACGATCGCGCGGGTGACCGTGATCACGGCCTGATCACAGTCACCCGCGCTGTTCGTCAACTACCGGAGGGCTGGATGAGCATCGGCTTGACGTCGAGCTCCTTGTCCAGCATCTGGTACCGCTGCATCAGCTGGACGACGCGCTGCAGGCGCGTCGCGTCGAGCGTCGTCGGGAACGCGCCGAAGTGGACAAGACCTGCGGTTTCCTTGTCGACCTTGGCGTACTCGACGAGCAGCGGCTCGACCGTGGGACGGTCGGTCGCGGCGGCCTGGCCCTTGGCCATCGCGCGCTGGAACGCGGCGACGGTCTTGGGGTTCTCCTTGGCGAAGGCGCCCGTCGTCGCGTAGCCCGCGATCGGGATGTTGTCGGTCGGGCCGGACGCGGCGTCCAGCACCTTGATCTGACCGGCGGCGCGCTGCGCACGGGTGATGAACGGCTCGACCATGAAGGCCGCGTCAACGGTCTTGTTCTGCAGTGCCGCCTGCATGTCCGGGAACGGCATCTCCTTGAACTTGACCGAGTTCACGTCCACGTTCGCGGCCTCGAGCGTGGCCTTCGCGGTGAGCTCCGCGATGTTCTTGAACGTGTTGATCGCGATGGTCTTGCCGGCGAGGTCGGCAGGAGCCTTGATGGCCGAGTCACCGTTCGCCAAGATCAGGAACATGTCGGGCTTCGCCTGGTAGCCGTCCGAGATCAGCTTGATCCCGTCGACCGCCTTGGCAGCGTCCTTCGACTGGGCGGCGAAGAACGAGACCCAGTTGCCGAACGTGAAGTCCAGCTCCTTGCTGACCAGGCCGGGGATGGCCGCCGCGCCACCCTGGATGACCTTGAGGTCGACCTGGAGACCTTCCTTCTCGAAGAAGCCCTGCTTGATCGCCACGTGGACGGACGCCACGTCGAGGATCGGCAGGACCCCCAGGGTGATCTTGGACTTCTCGACCGGTCCGCTGCTGGTGTTCGCATCGGACGCGGGCGCCTTCTCTTCGCCGCCAAGCAGGCCACAGCTCGCCACTGTGGCGAGCAGCGTGGCAAGGGCGATGCCACGGACGGCGATGCGGCGGACTCTTCGACTCATCGGGAGCACTCTCCTGTCGGAGCGGTGTCGTCATTGCGGGGGGAATGATCGCGACGGTCAACCACTCAGAGTAAGGATGCTGCTCCAAAAGACCCCAGTTGACCGACACGAGCAGGTTCAAGTCCACTACCTGCGGTGAGCATCTAAGCACAGCAGGTCTAGGGCTAGGAGAACCCCGAGTGAAGCGCGCAGTGACCGTGATCGGCGCCGGGCCGGCCGGTCTGACCTTGGCAAACTTGATCCAGCAGTCAGGTATCGACTGCGTAGTCCTGGAAAAAGCTAGTCGATCCCATGTGGAAACCCGGCCACGGGCAGGAGTCCTGGAGCACCGCTCCGTGACCATGTTGGAGTCACTCGGTCTGGCAGATCGTTTGCTGATGGAAGCAGACCGTCACGGAACGTGTGAATTCCGCGTCAACGGCAAGGCGTTCCAGGTCTCGTACAGCGACCTCTACGGAGGGCGCGAGCACTACGTGTACCCCCAGCAGGAAGTGGTCAAGGACCTCATCGGGGGATTTTTGGACAGAGGAGGGGACATCCGCTTCTCGGTCAGCGACGTGGAGTTGCACGACCTGACCTCGTCCAGCCCCTCAGTGGCCTTCACCAGCGAAGACGGCACCCGGGAGACCGTCAGCAGCGACTTCGTCGCGGGGTGTGACGGGTTCCACGGAGTGAGCCGTCCGTCCATTCCCGAGGGGGTGCTGTCGGAATTCACGCACCAGCACGGGATCGAGTGGCTGACCATTCTCGCGGAAGCCCCTCCGTCGACTAAAGCAACCATTTACGCGTTGCACGACGACGGTTTCGCCGGACACATGTTGAGGTCCGCCACGGTGTCCCGGTTCTATTTGCAGGTACCCGTCGGGACCAAAGCCTCGGAATGGTCCGACGAACAGGTCTGGGAAGCTTTGCACAAACGTTTCGCGCTGCACGAGTCGTCGTGGTCGCTGACCGAAGGAAAGATCATCGAGAAGCGCGTGCTCGACATGCGCAGCCATGTGGTCGAGCCGATGTCCTACGGCCGGCTCTACCTCTTGGGTGACGCAGCACACATCATCACTCCAGTGGGCGCCAAGGGCATGAACCTCGCCATGAACGACGCCGCAACGTTCGGACGTGCGCTTATCGACTTCTACGGCACCGGATCCGAGACCGGGCTCAAGACCTACTCGGAGGACTGCCTCCGTCGCATTTGGCGGGCCCAGGAGTTCTCCCAGTGGATGGTGAACATGATCCACACGGACGTGAGCTCCCCGTTCTTCGGACGGTTGGCCCAGGCGCGGCTGGAGCACCTGGCCGAGTCGGCCACCTACCGGGCGACGTTCGCGGAGAACTACGTCGGTCCCTGATGGGAGAAAATCAGCCCTGGAGGGTGAAATCCCCGCTCCCCTAACGGGTGAAGCGGATCCCCTAGGGACATCGCAACGTCACGATCTGGGGCCAACTCCCGATGCCGGGGGATGTCGTTCATCCATACGGTTCAACACGACATCCCCCGGATCCACCACAGGAGCTTGAGTTCCATGGGCACCCAGCAGACGCTGCACGACTTCACCCTCGACCTGCTCGGCGACCTGGACGCCCGCGAGGCGTTCCAGCTCGACCCGGAGGGCACCCTCGAAGCCGCCGGTCTGGGCGACATCTCCCCCGTCGACGTCCACGAGATCCTGCCGCTGGTGCTCGACAGCGCGTCCGTCGTGAAGATCGACGCGATCGACAAGGTCCTGGCCGAGGCGGGCGACATCACCGCCGTCGACAGCCTCAAGCTGATCACCGGCAACGTCGAGGGCGTCACGGGCATCGCCGACATCGCGGCCCCGTCCTCGATCACCGCGCTCGTCACGGACTTCGACGGCCTCGGCGACGTCACGAAGACGCTGGACCTGGTCGACGCCGACGAGGTCGTCGCGAACGTCACCGACGTCGCCTACGACAACTCCGTCGTCACCAAGGTCACCGACGTCGCGGACGTGCACGACGTCGTGAACACCGACGTCCTGGTCAAGGACCTCGACACCGACGTGCTCGTGAAGGACGTCGTGGACACCGACGTGCTGGTCAAGGACGTCGTCGGCGACGTGGACGTCAAGGACGTCGTCGACCTCAGCCACAACGTGGTGCAGGACGTCGCGCAGGTCGGCGACGTGCACACCGACCTCGGCGGCGTCATCGACGACGTGAAGATCGGCGACATCGACCTGCTGCACGACGGCATCGCCAACGGCAACGACTTCGACCTGCACCTGTAAAGACGCGGGAACGGCCGCTCAGCGCTCTGCCCCCGAGCGCGGGCGCCCGGCCCCTCCCTCCAGTGCCGCGCCCTCCTCAAGGCACTGAGAACGCAGCTGAGCCCCGGACCGCGGCGGTCCGGGGCTCAGCTGTGCGTCGAACGGGTCAGGAAGAAACGGTCTCGCTGAGCGACTCCCGCTCCGCCGCGGCCCACTTGTCCATGTCCAGCGCGGGCTTGCCGCCGACGTTCAGCAGCCGGGCCACCTTGGACCGCAGCGCCACGAACGCCTCGTCCGTCCGCGTCGTCACCTGGTCGCGGTCGGCGGGCAGCGGCACCTCCAGATCGGCCACCAGACGCGCGGGCGACCCGGAGAGCACCAGGATGCGGTCGCCCAGGTACACCGACTCGTCGATGTCGTGCGTGACCACGAGAACGGTCGTGTCGTGCTCACGGCGCACGCGCAGCAACAGGTCCTCGAGCTCGAACCGCGTCTGCGCGTCCACCGAGGCGAACGGCTCGTCCATGAGCAGCAACGCCGGCCGATACGCGAGAGCGCGCGCGATCGCCACACGCTGTTGCATACCACCGGAAAGCTGCCACGGCCGCTTCTTCGCGGCCGCGCCGAGGCCGACCCACTCCAGGGCCTCCGAGGCGCGCTTGCGGCGTTCGGCGCGCGGGAGGGAGCGGAGCGGGAACTCGACGTTGCCCTGCACCGTGAGCCACGGGAACAGGGACCGCTGGTAGTCCTGGAACACCACCGCGAGGTGGGATCCCTTCAGGGACACGTCACCGCGCGAAGGCTTGATGAGTCCCGAGATCGTGCGCAGCAGCGTGGACTTGCCGCAGCCGGAAGGCCCGACCACGCACACCAGCTCTCCGGCGCGCACGGTGAACGTGAGGCCGCCGATGGCCTCGTAGTCGCCGTAGGTGTGGCCCAGGTCGGCCACCTCAAGCATGTTGCTCATCCCTGCTCCTCGGTTGCCAGGCCAAAGCCCTGCGTTCCACCGCCAGGAGAGCGGTGTTGAGTCCGTAGCCGAGCACGCCCAGCAGGACGATGCCGGCCCACATGCGCGTGTAGTCGAACTCGCGCTGTGCCGTCATGAGTTGCGAGCCGATGCCGTTGTCCGTGCCCACGAGCTCGGAGATGACCATCAGCACCAGGGAAAGCGACAACGACACCCGCAGCCCCGCGAAGATCTTCGGGGAGGCCGCGGGCAGCACCACTCCGAGAACCCACTGGTGGCGAGGGATCCGGAAGACGGCCGAAGTGTCCACTTTGGTCACGTCGACGGAACGGGCACCGTCCACGCTGTTGAGCAGCACCGGCCAGATGACACCGAAGATGATCGTGGCCAGCTGCATCGAGGTGCCCGCCTTGAACAGCAGCAGGAACACCGGCACCAGCGCGGGCGGCGGGATCGAGCGGAGGAACACGAGCAACGGGCCCGCGTACTCCATCGCCCGGTCCGAACGACCGAGCAGCAGTCCCAGCGCGACACCGATGACCGAGGCGATCGCCCAGCCCGCGAGCAGCCGGCCGATCGACGGCAGGATGTGCTCGGTGACGTTCTCGGGTTCGAGGACCCACCACTCCCAGGCCGCCGTGACGATCTCGGACGGCGGTGGGAAGAACGGGTCGTCGGCCGCCACGCCGAGCACCTGCCACACGACGATGAGACCGGCGAACACGGTCCACCGCTGAAGGAACTTGTTCACCAGGCCACCCAACGCTTGCGGACGCGTTCGAGGCCGCTGTTCAGCAGGACGCCGATGACGCCCGCGACCACCGTGCCGACCAGCACCTGGTCCATCCGGCCGGGCCCGCTGCGGGCCTCCATGATGAAGTAGCCGAGCCCGATCTGGGCACCGGCCATGAGCTCGACGCTCACCATCACGATCAGCGCGGTGGTCGCCGCGAGCCTGATTCCGGTGAGGACGAACGGCAGGGCGCTCGGCAGGGCCACGCGGAACAGCACGCCCACGCGTCCGGTGCCGAACACCCGTGACGTCTCGACGAGCAGTGGATCGAGCTCGTCGAGCGCGTAGATGGTGTTGAACAAGATCGGCCACAGTGCCGCGTAGACCGCGAGCGTGATCTTCGTTTCCGGACCGAAGCCCAGGACCACGAGCGCGAGCGGAATCAGTGCCACAGAAGGGATCGGGCGCAGGAACTCGACGACCGCCCTGGTCGCGTGCCGCACCGCCGGGACGCTGCCGAGGACGAGTCCACTCGGCACCGCGATGGCGATGGCGATCACGATGGCGATCAGTACGGCCAGAACCGTTGCCACGACATGACTGATGAAATCGGGAGAGGTCATCTGCGTCACGAGCTCACCGAACACTGCGGACGGTGGGGGGAGCGCGTGTGCAGGTATGAGGGGTGAGCGCCCTAAAAGTTCCCAGAGCGCGAGGAACCCGGCTATGCCGATGAGTCCCCTTGTGAACGCACGCACTCGGTCACCCTAGAGAGTGGATCTAGAGTTCACAATGCGTGCTGGCTCAACTCCGGGTTGTTTCCCGCTCGGCGCGGCGGTTCAGCAGACCTCCACGCGCTCCACTTCGCCGAAGCTCTTCACCCATTCGGAGTCCGTGAGCCTCGCGCCGTCTTTTTCACACATCCTCTTGATGATGCGGCCGGTGTCGAGGTCGTAGGGCAGCAGCTCCGGGTCCTGGCCCCCGCTGCGGACGAGGAAGTCCCGGTTCTGCGGACGGTAGACCGCGCGCGACGAGCCGCCGTGCCCGACGACGTACACGAGCCGGTCCGCTGGGCGGTCGGTCGTGTAGAGCTGCTGCACCTCGAAGACGTTGTCCCGGACGACCGCCACCCGGCCGTCGTCGGAGAACGTGACGCGCGCGCCGGCCCGCAGCGCCGTGTCGAGCCGGGCGCGCAGCACGGGCGTGCCGCTCGGCACGCGCTGCCACACCTCGACGACCGACTCGGGCGCGGAGTGCTCGACGGCGAGCCAGCGCCCGTCACCGCTGTAGGTGATGCCGCGGACGAACGCGTGCTGCGACAGCGGCGGACCCGCGGACTCGACGGTGCCGCCGATGCTCCAGAACTCGACCGTCGTGGTGCCGGTGGCCGCGTCCCAGACGCCGGTCGCGAGCTCGCGGCCGTCCTGGCTGAGCGCCACGGTGCCGGGGTTGGTCACCGGCATCGGGAGCTTGCGGGGGGTGCGCGGGTCGCTCAGGTCGTAGAGCTCCGCGTACTCGGACTCGTCCGGCGTCGGCAGCCCGACCTCGACCGAGGCGCCGACCTTGCCGACGAGCCGCGACCCGTCCGGGCTGAGGTCGAGCGTGCGGAACCGGCTGGGCAGCGCCGTCAGGTAGGTGATGTCGTTCGCGTCGTTGACGGCCCACAGGTGTTCCTGGCCGTTGAAGTCCTTGGTGACCGCACGGCGTTCGGCGAGCTTCACGACGCGGTGGCGGTCGGCGAACTTCTTGCCGGGCACCGCCTTGTCGTCGTCGACGGCCCACATCCGGTCGGTGCCGTCCTGGTCGGTCACCGCGGCCATCTCGCCGCGCGGGGCGACGACCACGTCCGCGTCGTCCTTGGGCGTGCCCGTGAACGGGATGCCGCGGGCGACCGCGCTCGCGAGCCGCAGCACCTTCTCGGACTCGGCCGACGGGCTGACGTCGTAGCCGACCAGCGCGTACTTGTCCGCGTACGGCCGCCGCTGCTCCAGCAGCAGCTCGGACTGCGTCAGCGCCTTGCCGCCGAGCGCGCTCGCGTTCATCTCGCTGATCTTGCGCTCGTTCGAGAGCGCGTAGACGACGGTGCCGGGCACCAGCGCGACCAGCACCGCGACGACCGCGATCAGGGCCGTGGACCGGCGGGTCTCGCGGCGGGCGCTCATGGCGACGAACCGGCGTTCCGCGACCGTGAGGAACTCGCCGAGCTCCTTGGCCTTGCGCAGCCGCACGCCCCGGTAGAGCGCGAGCGGGTCGCGGTCGCTCGCCTCCCACAGCTCGATCGCGGTGACGAGCTGCTGGTGCGTCTTGAGGTTCTCGCGCTCCTCGTCGATCCACCCGGCGAGCCGCGGCCAGCGCAGCACGGCGTCGTGGGTGAGCTCGGCACCGTCCTCGGTGACCGTCACCAGCCGGGCCTTCACGAGCAGGCCGAGCAGGGTGGCGTCGACGTCGAGCAGGCGGGTGCGGCGTTGCGCGATCCCGTTGGGGCGCATGGAGACGAGCCGCAGGAACAGCTGGCGCGCGGCGTGCCGGCCGGCGTCGTCCAGGTCCGCGAAGAACGCCTCCGCGGACCGCGTGACGACGTGCTCGAAGCCGCCGGACTCCTCGAAGCCCGCGAGCGGGAGCGTCATACCGCGCTTGCGCCGCCACGTCTCGACCAGCGCCTGCTGCACGAGTGGCAGCGCGTGCTGGTTCGCGGCGTCGGCGACCAGGCGCGCGATCACCGCCGTCTCGACGGTGGCGCCGATCCTGGCGGCGGGTTCGGTGATGGCGCGCCGGACCTGGTCCGCGCTCATCGGCTCGATGGTGATCTCGGTGGCGCCGAGGCCCAGGTCGCGCCAGCGGCCTCGTGCGTCGGCGCGCACGGCCAGCACGACGTGGGGGCAGCGGGTCACGGCGGCCACGAAGTCGGCGTCGTCGAGCGCCCGTTCGACGTCGTCGACGAGGAGCACGAGGCCGGGGCGGTGCTGGCGGACGCGCAGCCGCAGGTGGTCGGGGTCCGCGCGGAACTCCTCAGCGAGCTCGCTCGCGGTGGTGCGCTCGAAGACCTCGGCGAGCGCGGCGGCGAGGTCCGCGACCGGGTCGGCGCCCGGTGTGACCACCACGGCGTCGGGAAGGGCGGGCAGCAGGCCGGCGTGCAGCAGGGAGGTGCGGCCCGAGCCGGAGGCGCCGAAGACGACGGTGAGGGGCTTGGCCCTGACCGCCTCGACGACCTGCTCGACGAGGCACTCGCGGCCGAAGAACAGCTTGGCGTCCGCCTCGGTGAAGGGCTCGGCGCCGGGGTAGGGGGTGTTCGGGTGCACGGGCTGGGCGTGCTCGGCGGCGAGCTCGCGCCACCGCTTCGTCCAGGAGCCGGGGTCGGCCTCGCAGGCGCGCACGAACGCGAGCGTCAGGGCGAGCGACGGCAGCTTCCGCCCACCGGCCGCGTCGGACAACGCGGTCGGCGAGTAGTTCGCGCGCCGCGCCAGCTCGCGATAGCTCGGTTTGCCTGCCTGGTCACGCAGTCTGCGCAGGTCACCGGCGAACCGCAGCAACGCGGTGTCCTCCGGGCCGAGCGGACGTTCCCCTCTTGGCATGCCGCCTCCCGGCCGGATTGTCCACCAGACGTTCGCCGCCCGTCTAACGGGCCGCTAATCAGCCACGGTACGTTCGTCTGCTTCGTGATCGTTCCACCTGCCCGGTGCTGCGGGTTCAGTCGCGGCACGGTGGCGTGAAGTCGATCCCGTCGAAGTACTGCTCCCACTCCTCCCTGCTCATGCGGGGGATGGCCTGCTCGCAGATCCGCACCGCCGGGTCGCGCGGGTCGGCGTTCCACAGCCGCACGGCCCGGTCCGCACCGCCCGTCACGACCTCGTCACCCGTGGGCGTCAGGCCGACCGCGGTGACCGGTCCGGTGTGCCCGCGCAGCAGCGCCTGCTCGACCGGTTCGCCGTCGCCGAGCCGCCAGAGCCGCACCAGCCCGTCGTCGGTGGCGACCGCGATCCGGCCGCCGCCGAGCCAGGCCGACGTCACCTCGCCGCCGCCCGACCGGATCTCGGCCCGCAGCACCGGTCCGCGCGGGTCGGTGGTGTCCCACAGGTGCACGGCGGTGCCCGCCGTCGTCAGCAGCTCACCGGCGCCGGCGAACTGCGCGCCGCGGGCGAACTCCCTGGTCAGCGCCAGGAGCTTCACGTCGCGCGGGTCCGTGACGTCGACGAGGTGCACGGCGTGCCCGGTGGTGACGGCAGCGAGGACCCGGCCGTCCGGGCGGAACGCCATGCCCGCGAGCGGTCCGAGGCCGAGCTGCGCGGTGGTGAGCAGGCGTGGGCGGTCGCGGCGCAGGTCCGTCCAGAAGCTCAGGGCGCCGTCGGAGTCGGTGGTGACGAGAGTGCTGCCCTGCCAGGCGATCGCGGTGGCGCGCACGGGCAGCACGGCCAGTTCGCGCGGCTTGCCGAGGGAGACGTCGACGACGTGCACGCTGCCGTCGTCGGCCGCCGACGCGACCATGCCGCCGGTCGAGTCCATCGTGAGCGCGGTGACGGCGCCGGCGTGCCGGGTGGCCTCGTAGGAGGTGCGCGGCGCGGGCAGGTCGTCGAGCGCCGTCAGCACGACCGCGCCGTCGCGGTGGCCGGTGGCGACCTGCTGCTGGGTCGGGCCGACCACGAGCGCGGTGACCTCGGTCTGGGCGTCGCGCAGCACCTGCGACGCCACGTCCTCCTGCCGCAGGCCGTTGCGCGCCTGGGGCAGCGGCACGAGTTGGTAGGCGGCGAGCGCGACCTGCTGCGCGAGGACGGGGTTGGTGGAGCGCAGGGCGGCGGCCTCCCCCACCGCCGTGAGCACGGCGGCGTTGGCGCGCTGCTCGTCGGCGGCGATGCTCGCCCGCAGCGCGAACACGGTCGTGCCGGCGGCGACGACGATCAACGCGACGAGGGCGGCGAGCAGCTGACGTTGCCGGCGCGTGCGTCTTCGGGCACTCAGCGACACCTCTTCCTCGGCGGCGAGGCTCGCGGCGAGGAAGGCGCGTTCCCGGGCGTTGAGGGACAGTCCGTCCGGGACGGTGCCGAGCCGGCGGCCCCGCCACAGCGCGCCGGCGTCGCGGTCGAGCGACTCCCAGGTCTGCACGGCGTGCGTGAGCTCGCGCTGCGCCTTGATGTTCTCGCGGTCCTCCTCGACCCAGCGCTGGAACGTGGGCCAGCTGCGGATCAGCGCCTCGTGCGCCAGCTCGACGCCGTCGCGGTCGATCACGACCAGCCGCGCGGCCGCCAGCGCGACCAGCACCTCGTCGTCCGCCTCGAGCTCGGACCGCGACGCGCGGCGCTTGGTGTCGTCCGCCGTGACGAGCCGCAGCAGGATCCGCCTCGCCTGCTCCCGCCCCGCCGCCGACAGCTGGTCGAACGCCTCCTGCGCGGTGCGGGCGACGGCGTGCTCGACACCGCCGACCTCCTCGTACCCGGACAGCGTGAGCGTCAGGCCGCGCCGGTGCTGCCAGGTCTGCGCGAGCGCGTGCGACAGCAACGGCAACACGGCCGCCTGCCCGACCGCGTCCGCCATGAGCCGCGCCAGCAACGCGCTCTCGACCTTGGCCCCCACGACCGCGGCCGGCTCGGTGATGGCGAGGCGGAGCTCGTCCGGCGTCATCGGGCCGACCAGGAGCTGCGCGCCCTCGAGGGCGGCGACGAGGTCGGGGTACTGGGCGCAGTGGCCGTAGTAGTCGGCCCGGACACCGATGACGACCCGGCGGCAGCTCGTGAGCGCGGCGACCAGCCACCGCCGCAGCTCCTCGTCGCGGCACAGCGTGAACAGCTCCTCGAACTGGTCGACGACCACGAGGTGCCCGTGCTTCGCGTTGAGCCGCAACGGATCTCGCAGTTCGTCGGCGAGTTCGGTCGCCTCCTCCCCGGTCAACCGGGCCAGCGCGAGCGCGCACTCCTCCACCGGGTTCGCGCCGGGCGTGAACAACAGCACCGGTTCGCGGGTGCGCGCGATGAGACCGGCGCGCAACAACGACGACTTGCCCACACCGGACGGTCCGAACACACCGGTGAAGGGCTTCGCCGTGCCGAGCAACTCGGCCGTCAACCGCTCGCGCCCGAAGAACTTCGGCGCGTCACCGGGTTGGAACACCGCGAGCCCGACGTACGGACTGTCGTCGGCCACACCGGGTTCGGACTCGACGACCGCGCGCCACCGCCGCGCCCACTCCTCCGGATCGCCGTCGCAGGCCTTGGCGTACGCCTTGGTCACCGCGAGGCTCGGCAGCTTCCGCCCACCCGCCGCCTCCGACAGCGCCGCGGCCGAGTAGTGCGCCCGCCGGCTCAGTTCCCGGTAGGTGGGGCTGCCCGCACGCTCCCGCAGCCGGCGCAGATCCGCCGCGAACCGCAGGAGACCGCTCTCGCCCTCGTCGAGAGGGCGTTCCCGTCTCGGCATCCCGTCATTGTTCAGAGAACTTTGTTCAGCTGCTGACACATGACCGTGAACAACCCGTTCGCCCTAACGTGGGCGGACAAGCACCACACGGGGAAGACCCGGTGCTCGCGCCCCGAACCGGCGCCGGAGTGGCCGTGGGTGGACCGCGCTCGCGCCACCCACGGCTCAGGCGGTCAGCAGACGGGGACGCGTTCGACGCCCGGGAAGTAGCGCCGCCACTCGTCGTCGGTCAGCTCGATCTCCCGCTCCCGGCAGAGTCCGTCCCGGACCTTGTCGAGGTCGGTGGTCAGGGTCCAGGTGAAGTCCCTGCCGTCGACGATCCCGAACGACTTCGCCCGCAGCCGGTAGCGCAGCCCGTCGGGGGCGTTGATGGAGCCGAAGGATCCGGCGCTCACCGCGTCGCCCTGTGCGCCGACGTCCCAGACGTCGACCACGGTCGTGCCCAGCACGGCGAGTTGCTCGCCGCCCGGGCTGAAGGCGACCGCCGTGACGGAGCCGTCCGGCAACCGCGGCACCGTCACCCACTCCCGCGGCTCCGCCGAGAAGTCCCAGACGACGATCTCCTTCCCCGACCTCACCGCGAGCTTGCTCCCGTCGTCGCTGATCGCCGCCGGAACGGACTCCGGCGGCACCCGCAACGTCCGCCCCGGACGCGGTTCCCCGTCACCGATGTGCCAGATCTGCGCCGAAGTGGTGCCGGTGTCGTCGCGGGACGTGAGCAGGACCTCCCGGCCGGACGGTGCGATCAGGAGGTGCGTCGCCCGGCTTCCGGGCAGCACGATCTCCCTGGGCCGCGCGGGATCCCGCAGGTCCCACAGGCGCACGCGTTCGCCGAGTCCGGTCGCCGCGACCGCCCAGGTGCCGTCCCGGTTCACCTCCAACCAGTCGACGCCCCAGCGCAGCGGCAGAGCACCGACCTGCTTCGGCCGCCGGAGGTCCGCGACGTCCCAGATGCCCACCTCACCGGACCTCTCGTAGGCGAAGACCCACCGGTCGTCCGCGGTGAGCTCGACCTGGGCGACGTCGGTGCCGAACGCCGCACCTCCCGAGCTCGCGTCGTACCGGCCGACGATCCTGGCCGGCCCCGACCTGCTGACCGCGATCAGCAGCTCGCCGTCCGACGGCAGGGTCAGGCGCGCGCCGGAGAGATCGGGTCCGAGCACCACGGCCTGGGCGAGCCGCGCGGCATCGGCGTTGAGCAGCGCGTCCCGCGTGGCCTGGCTGGGCGTCACCGCGTGGGCGGCGAGCGCGAGACGTGCGGCCTGGCGCGGGTCCGCGGGGATCAGCCGCATGACGTCCGTCGCGGCCCGGCCGATCAGTGCTTCGTTGCGCTGCTGTTCCACCTCCCGCGTCTGGGACACCGCGAACACCACCGTGCCGGCCAGCAGCAACACCAGGACCGAGAGGACGGCGATGACCGCGCGGCCGCGGCGAACCCGCCGACGGCCGGCGGCCTGGCTCGCGGTGAGGAACTCCCGTTCGGCCTCGGTCAGCGAGTCCGGGTCGAGTTCGCCGGCCTGCGCCAGCCGTGCGCCCTGGTAGAGCAGGTCGCGGTCGCCGTCCCACTGCCTCGCGGCCTCGGTCAGCCGGTGGTGGACGCGCAGCGCTTCGCGGTCCTCGGCGATCCAGTCGCGCAGCCTCGGCCACGAGCGGATCAACGCCTCGTGCGTGAGCTCGGCGTGCTGCTCGGTGAGGGTGACGAGGCGTGCCGTGGCGAGGCGTTCCAGGACGTCGGCGTCGAGGTCCTCACGGTCCGCGCGCCGTTTGGTGTCCTCGGTGCCGTCGCCGAGTGCGACGAGTCGCAGGAACGTCCTGCGCGCGTGCTGCCGCTGGTCGTCGTCGAACTGCTCGTACACGGACTCGGCGGTGCGGGCGATGGCGTGTTCGACGCCTCCCGCCTCCTCGTAGCCGACGAGCGACAGCGTCATGCCGCGGCGGCGGTGCCAGGTCTCGACGAGGGCGTGCTGCACGAGCGGCAGTGCCGCCGCCTGGCCCGCGACGTCGGCGACGAGGCGGGTGACCAGGGCGGACTCGACGGTGGCGCCGACGCGCTGAGCGGGTTCGACGATGGCGCGGCGCAGTTCGTCGGTGGTCAGCGGGCCGACCAGGAGCTGGGCGCCGTCGAGGGCCTCGACCAGGTCGGGGTGGCGGCCGACGTGGCCGTAGAAGTCCGCGCGGACGCCGATGACCACGTGCGGGGCGCTCAACAGGGCCTGCACGAACCAGTCGCGTTGCTCGGGGCTCGCGAGGGTGAAGACCTCCTCGAACTGGTCGATCACCAGGACGAGGTCCTCGTCGTGCTGCCGGACCAGCAGCCCCAGTGCCTCGGGATCAGTGAGCTCGCTGCGCAGGACGACCGCGGAGTGCCCGGTCAGCTGGGCGAGGCGGACGGCGCACTCGTCGAGCGGCTGGACGCCGGGCGTGAAGACCAGCGCCTGCTCCAGCCTCGGCAGCAGGCCCGCGCGCAGCAGCGACGACTTGCCGGAACCGCTCGCGCCGAAGACGCCGGCGAACGGTCGGCGGCGGGTCAGTTCGACGAGCTTCTCGGTGAGTTTCTCGCGGCCGTGGAACCGGTCGGCGTCCTCCTTCTGGAACGCCTGGAGACCCACGTAGGGCGCTTCACCGCTCGGCTCGGGCGGTGCGGCGATGTCGCGCCAGCGCTGTTCCCACGCCCGCACGTCGCCGCCGCACGCCTTCACGTAGGCGAGCGTGACCGCGAGACTCGGCAGCTTCTTGCCCCCGGCGGCGTCGGACAGCGTCGCCGCCGAGTAATGCGCGCGTGAAGCGAGCGCGCGGTAGGACGGTCTGCCCGCCTTCTCGCGGAGTGCCCTCAGGTCGGCCGCGAACCGGCCGAGCTCGGTGTCCGCGCTCTCCAGCGGGCTTTCGGTGCGTGGCATGTCGGTCTCCCCCGGTGACCGATTGTCCACGCCGTGTCGTTCACTGCGCACTGCCGACCCCTTACAACGTCGTCGCCGTAGCGTTCTCGTCGCAAGGTGAATGGGGATTCACCCGCAGGTCGCTCCTCCGGCATCGGGGGCCGGAGGGGCGCGCGGGGAGTGCGGGTCAGAGACCGACGAGCTTGTACAGCCCGCCGACCTCCTGGCGGTTCAGCACCCGCATCGAGCCGGGACGCTGGTTGCCGAGCGAGACGTCACCGACCGCGACGCGGACCAGCGACTGCACCGGGTAGCCCGCGGTCTCCATCAGACGGCGGACGATGTGCTTGCGGCCCTCGTGCAGCACGATCTCGACGAGCGCCTTGCCGGGGACGGCGCTGATGAGCTTGAAGGAGTCGACCTTGACCGGCCCGTCCTCCAGCTCGATGCCGGCCTTGAGCTTCTTGCCCAGGCCCCGCTCGACCGGTCCGGGGACCTCGGCGAGGTAGGTCTTCTTGACGTTGTAGCTCGGGTGCATCAGCCGGTGCGCGAGCTCGCCGTCGTTGGTGAGCAGCAGCAGCCCCTCGGTCTCGGCGTCGAGGCGCCCGACGTGGAACAGCCGCTCCTTGCGGTTGCGCACCAGGTCGCCCACGCACGGCCGGCCCTGGTCGTCCTCCATCGTGGAGAGCATCCCGAACGGCTTGTTGAGCGCGATCGTCACGACGTCCTCGCGCAGCTGCACGCGCACCCCGTCGACGTGCACGACGGCGGTCTCGGGGTCGATCCGGCGGCCCTGCTCGCGCACGACCTGGCCGTCGACCTGCACCCGCCCCTGCTCGATCAGCTCTTCGGAAGCGCGGCGCGAGGCGACGCCCGCCTGCGCGAGCACCTTCTGCAGGCGCACGCCCTCGTTCTCAGACATCGTCGATCGCATCCACTTCGGGCAGCAGCGGGGCGATTGGCGGCAGGTCGGCGAGCGACGACAGCCCCAACCGCTCCAGGAACAGTTCGGTCGTGCGGTACAGGATCCCACCCGTGTCGCTGTCGGTGCCCGTCTCCTCGATGAGCCCCCGGGCGACCAGGGTCCGGATCACACCGTCCACGTTGACGCCGCGAACCGCCGCGATCCGCGCCCGCGTGACAGGCTGCCGGTAGGCGATCACCGCGAGCGTCTCCAGGGCCGCGCGGGTGAGTTTCGCGCGCTGCCCGTCGAGCAGCAGCTTCTCCACGAACGGGGCGTACCGGTCCCGCGTGTAGAACCGCCAGCCGTCCCCCGCCCTGCGCAGGTCGATGCCGCTGCCGGACTCGGTGTACCGGGTGGAGAGTCTACGGAGTGCCTGCTTGACCCGCTTAACCGGCTGCTCCAGGGCACTGCCGAGGGCGTCCTCGGCGATGGGGCTGTCGACGACCAGCAGGACGGACTCGAGGGCGGCCTCGAAGGTCGCGTCGTCGGACAGGTCCGGCAGGCCGCTGTCCTCGATGGCCTCCTCGGGGGCGGCGGCGAGCAGCTGGGCCTCGAGGGTGGCGGCGTCCTCGGTGTCGGCGGCGGCGTCGGCGGCGGTGACCTCGGACTCGGCGACGTCGGCGGCGGCGTCCTCGGGCTCGGCCGGGTCTGCCACGGGGGCCTCCGGCTCGTCGAGCACGACGGCAGCCGGGGCGGCGTCGGACAGGGCGGCGTCGTCCCCGGTCTCGGTCACCTCGCCGACCGGCTCGGCGGGCTCACCGGCCGGGTCGTCGAGCACGACCGGGGCGGGCGCGGCGTCGGAGAGCGCCGCGTCAGCGGGCTCGTCGGACGCCGTCTCGTCGGACCGGCCGGCCGCCGGCTCGTCGGTCGTCCCCTCCGCGGGCTCGCCCCCGTCGAACGCCGGCCCCGGCTTCTCGATCTCCGCCGCGTCCGGCCCGACCAGTGGCTCGCTCATCCGCCGTAGTCCTCATCCTCGTCGCCCGCGTGCGCCTGCGCCTGCGCGTCTTCCAACGTCCCGCCGACCCACGTCACCTGCAGCGGCCCGAGCGGGTCCTCCTGCTCGAAGGCCAGCGACTTCTCCCGGTACAGCTCCAGCAGCGCGAGGAACCGCGCCACCACCTGCATGGTCTCGGTGCACTCCGCGACGATCTCCGCGAACGAGGCCGTGCCCTTCTCGATCATGAAGGCGCGCAGCACGTCGGCCGTCTCGCGGATCGACACGCGGTGCTGGTGGATGTGCGCGACCGAGAGGGTGCGCTTCTGCTTCGGGCGGAACGCCGCGGCCGCGATCAGGGCGAACTTGTCGGGCGTGACGCCGAGCATCACCTCGGGCAGCAGGCCCTCGAAGCGCGGTTCCAGCGACACCGAACGCGGGTAGCGGCGGTACGCGCCCTGCTCCAGCTCGGCGAAGAGCGCGGCCACCTGCTTGTACGCGCGGTACTGCAGCAGTCGCGCGAAGAGCAGGTCGCGGGCTTCGAGCAGGGCGAGGTCGTCCTCGTCCTCCACGTCGCCGGACGGCAGCAGACGGGCGGCCTTCAGGTCGAGCAGCGTGGCGGCGATGACCAGGAACTCCGTGGTCTCGTCGAGGTCCCACTGGTCGCCCATGCCGCGGATGTGCGCGATGAAGTCGTCGGTGACCTGGTGCAGCGCCACCTCGGTCACGTCGAGCGTGTGCTGGGAGATCAGCTGCAGCAGCAGGTCGAACGGGCCCTCGAAGTTCGTGAGCCGGACCTTGAACCTGCCGTCGTCCGCCTTGGGCTCCTCGACGGCGGCGTCGGCTGGGGCTTCCTCGGTCACTGCTCGCGCAACCTGCGCACCAGCAACGACGCGTCACCGTGCGTTTCGAGGTCGTCCAGCACGATGGCGATCGCCTCGCGCACCACGCGGCCGCGGTCGACGCCCAGGCCGTAGGAGGCGCGCAGCGCGAGCCGCGCGGTCTCCAGGGCGAGCAGTTCCTCGTCGGACACGTAGACCGTGATCTTCGTGGTGTGCTTGGTGCGGCCGGAACCACGGCGTTGCTGCGGCGCCTCCTCCGAGGACGAGACCTCGGTGGACGGAGCAGCAGTCAGCCGGAACAGTTCCGCCGCGCCCGGAAGCGAAGGGCGACGGTTCACCGGGCGATCACCTCGCGGGCCAGCGCGCGGTAGGCGTTGGCACCGGACGAGCGGGGCGCCCAGCGGGTGATCGGCTCGCCCGCCACGGTGGTCTCCGGGAAGCGCACCGTGCGGTTGATGACCGAGTCGAACACGATCTCGCCGAACGCCTCCACGACGCGGGCCATGACCTCGCGCGAGTGCAGCGTGCGCGGGTCGTACATCGTGGCGAGGATGCCGGTGATGTTGAGCTTGGGGTTCAACCGTTCCTTGACCTTCTCGATGGTGTCGATGAGCAGCGCCACCCCGCGCAGCGAGAAGAACTCGCACTCGAGCGGGATCAGCACACCGTCCGCGGCCGCGAGGGCGTTCACCGTGAGCAGGCCGAGCGAGGGCTGGCAGTCGACCAGCACGTAGTCGTAGTGGTCGATCACGGGACGGAGGGTGCGCACGAGCGTGTGCTCGCGGCCCACCTCCGACACGAGCTGGATCTCCGCCGCCGACAGGTCGATGTTGCTCGGCAGCAGGTCCATGTCGTCGACCATGGTCTTGCGGATCACGTCGGGAACGGCGGTGTCGTTCTCCATGATGACGTTGTAGATCGTGGTTTCCAGCTGGTGCGGGTGCACGCCGAGGCCGACCGAGAGCGCGCCCTGCGGGTCGAAGTCGACGAGCAGCACCCGTCTGCCGTACTCCGCCAGGGCCGCGCCCAGGTTGATGGTCGTCGTCGTCTTGCCGACGCCGCCCTTCTGGTTGCAGACGGCCAGGATCTTCGCCGGCCCGTGGTGCAGCAGGGCCGGCGGGTCGGGGATGTGACGACGCGGCCTGCCCGTCGGACCGATGCCGTCGACCTGCTCGTGGGCGACGTCGTCCACCGGCGCGGCGTGCGGAGCCAGGTTCAGATCGGCACGGGGCGCGAAAGCGTGCTCCGGTGTCGACATGGCTGGCGTTCCTCACTCGTCGTAGTCGTCTCTCGGGGCGCAGCCTAGGCCGCACCCGTGCGAGCGGCAACGCGCCTCGCCGGTGTTTGTCAAGACTGAGTTAGGCCGGGACATCCGAACGTGTGCGCCTGTCCGCGGCGGACAGGACCACGTCGAGCAGGCCCGGGAAGAGAAGATCCAGGTCATCGCGGCGCAGCGACACCCAGCGCTGGTTGCCGCGGCAGCGTGTTCGGGTGATGCCCGCTTCGCGCAGCACGCGCAGGTGCTGGGAGAGAGTCGACTTCGCTACGTCAACCTCGAAGGCCCCGCACAGCCTCTCGCCGCTGATCTGGATCTGGCGCACGACCGCGAGCCTTGTCGGGTCACTCAGCGCGTGCAGCACGGCGGCTAGATCGATGGCCTGTGGGGACGGCTCGTCCAAGTTCGGCACCTGCCCACCGTACCCGTGGAAGCCTCATGTTCCAGTGGCCCGAGGGTGTGCAGTTGCGTAGACCTCCCTCAAAGTCGTAACGGTTACCAGTGTGTACACCTGAGTGGTCGTAACGGATGCGTGCCCAAGGAGTTCCTGCACCACCCGAACGTCCGCACCCCCTTCGAGCAGATGGGTGGCGAACGAATGCCGCAACGTGTGAGGGGACACCGCGGCACTGATCCCGGCCTCCTCCGCGGCCGTCTTCAGCACCGTCCACGCGCTCTGCCGGGAGAGCCTGCCGCCGCGCGCGTTCAAGAACAACGCCGGTGTGCCACGCCCCTTCGCCGCCAACGCGGGGCGCGCGCGAACCAGGTACGCGTCCACCGCCGCCAACGCCGGACGCCCCACCGGAACGAGCCTCTGCTTGCCTCCCTTCCCGTCGAGCAGCACGGTGCGCTCGGCCGCGTCGACGTCGTCGATGTCGAGCCCCACCACCTCGGAGATCCGGGCTCCTGTCGAGTACAGCAGCTCCAGCAGGGCTTTGTCCCTGAGGTTTCCCACAGTTTCCAGGAGGGTGAGAACCTCATTCACCGGCAATGCTTTCGGCAGCCGCTTCGGCGGCGACGGTGGATGCACGGCCCGTGCGACGTCATGGGGCACAACGCCTTCACGGTGTGCGAAGCGGTGTAACCCGCGCACGGCGACCAACGTCCGTGCGGCGGACGACGCGGCAAGCCCGCTCTCGCGCAACACGGCCAGGAACTCGCTCACCTGCAGCTCCGTCACGGCCCCGAGTTCCGTGACACCAAGGGATTCCAGGTGTTCGGTGTAGCGGCGCAGGTCGCGGGTGTACGAGTCGAGCGTGTTGCGGGCGGTGCCGCGTTCCACGGCGAGGTGGTCGAGGTAGGTCGCCACCAACTCAGCAATCACACGAGCCCTTCCAACACGATCTCCCCCGCACGCGCGTTGACGCCCTTGGCCAACGCCGGGTCTTCCGCCACGGCACGCTCGAAACCCTTGTCCGCCAACGCGATGACGTACGGCAGCGTCACGTTCGTGAGCGCGTACGTCGACGTGTTCGGCACGGCACCGGGCATGTTCGCGACGCAGTAGAACACGGAGTCGTGCACGCGGTACGTCGGCGCGTCGTGCGTGGTGGGTCGCGTGTCCTCGAAACACCCGCCCTGGTCGACCGCGATGTCCACGAGCACGCTGCCGGGCCGCATCCGCGAGACGAGCTCGTTGCTGACGAGCTTCGGCGCCTTGGCCCCCGGCACCAGCACCGCGCCGACGACGAGGTCCGCCCACTGACAGGCCTTCTCGACCTCGTAGACATTCGACGCGATCGTCTGCAGGTGCCCGCGGTAGGTGAAGTCGATCTGCCGCAACCGGTTCACGTTGGTGTCGAGCACGACGACCTCGGCCTGCATGCCCACGGCCATCGTCGCCGCGTTCATCCCGGCCACGCCCGCGCCGATCACCGCGACCTTGCCCGCCGCCACCCCGGGCGCCCCGCCGAGCAGCACCCCGCGCCCGCCCTGCGCCCGTTCCAGGCAGTGCGCGCCGACCTGGGCGGCCATCCGCCCGGCGATCTCGCTCATCGGCGCCAGCAACGGCAGCGAGCCGTCCGGCAGCTGCACGGTCTCGTAGGCGATGGCCGTGATCCCGGACGACGCGATCGCCGCGGTGCACGACGGCGAGGCCGCGAGGTGCAGGTAGGTGAACAGCACCTGGTCCCGGCGCATCCGGTGGTACTCGGGCTCGATCGGCTCCTTGACCTTCAGGACCAGGTCCGCCGCGCCCCACACCTCGTCGGCGGTGGCGGCGATCCGCGCGCCCGCCGCCACGTACTCCCCGTCGGGGAACGACGAGCCCGCTCCGGCGTCCTGCTCGACGAGAACGGAGTGCCCCCGGCGCACCAGCTCGACCACCCCGGCGGGGGTGATCGCCACGCGGTACTCGTGGTTCTTGATCTCCTTTGGGACACCGACCAGCATCGTCGCAGCGTATTCCCGATATCGATCTGCTGCATCGGATACCGTGCGAGCCGTGTCAGAAGCATTCGGGCCCGAGCACCAGCGCATCGGCAACCAGCAGCGCGAAGAGGCGATCACCGCTCTCAACGACCACTTCGCGATGGCGCGGCTCGACATCGGCGAGTACCAGGAACGCGTGAACCGCGCGTCCGGGGCGCAGAGCTACGCCGAGCTCGCGGAGCTGTTCCGCGACCTGCCGCAGCCGCACCCGCCGTTCCTCGCGCCGCCGTCGCAGCCGTTCGCGGTGCCGCCCCAGCCCACCCAGCAGTACTACCAGCCGCCGACGGGCCCGCAGCCGCAGTACGCGGTCCCGCCGCCCCCGCCCGGCATGCTCCCGCCCGGCTACGGCACCCCCGGAGCGCCCTACGGCTTCGACCCGATGACCGGCGTGCCGCTGTCGGACAAGTCGAAGGTCGCGGCCGGCGTGCTGCAGCTGTTCCTGGGCAACCTGGGCATCGGCCGGTTCTACACGGGCCACACCGGCATCGCCGTCGCGCAGCTGCTGACGTGCGGTGGGTGCGGCATCTGGTCGCTGATCGACGGGATCATCATCCTGGTCAACGGCGGCGAGGACGCGCAGGGCCGCAAGCTCCGGGACTAGATCCCGGCGAGATTCCGCCCCACGCCCCACACGGCGGCCACGACGAGAACGGCGACACCGACCGACTTCGGCACGGATCGCCGTTCGCCAGTCCACCGGTCCCGCGTCCACCGCGTGAAGAGCCACACGGCCAGAGGCACGCCCAACGCGAGCAACACGGCGTTGTAGTGGAACGCGCTCACGATGTCGCCGTGCAGCAACGCGTGCACCATGCGCGTGGCACCGCAGCCGGGGCAGTTCAGCCCGGTCAGCCAGTTGATCGGGCACTTCGGCAGCAGGTTGCCGGGCTGGTTCGGGTCGACGAACAGCAGCAGAACCGCGCCCGCGCCGCCGAGCGCGAGAACGCCGAAGGGTGCCTTCAACCGTGCGAAGGCACCCTTCAACGTCTGCATCAGCCCAACTTACTTCCTGCGCGCGGCGAACCGGGTCGGCTTGTCGCGGAACGGTGCGTCGGCCGGCCGCGGTTCGACGCGTCCCTCCAGCACCTCCCGCGCGGCGAGCAGCCCGGCCACGGCCGAGGAGTTCACGATCTCGCCCGCCAGCACCATCCGCACGGCCTCGTCGATTCCGAAGCGGTGGATCTCCAGGTCCGCCTCCTCCTCGCCCTGCACCTCGCGGTCGACCTCGGACAGGCCGCGCGCCAGGTACACGCGCACGACCTCGTCGGTGAAGCCGGGGGAAGCGGCCGTGTCGACCAGCGTGTCCCAGCGCTCGGCGTCGAGCCCGACCTCCTCGGCCAGCTCCCGGCGCGCGCCGACGACCGGCTCCTCGCCGTCGTGGTCGAGCAGCCCGGCCGGCAGCTCCCACAGGTGGCGGCCGAGCGGGTGCCGGTACTGGTGGATCAGCACGACCTGGCCGGCGTCGTCCACGGCCACGACCGCGACGGCGCCCATGTGCTCGACGACCTCGCGCTTGGCCGTGCCGCCGCCGGGCATGCCGACCTCGTCGACGCGCAGCGCGACGACCTTGCCGACGTGCAGGTCCTCGCTCGAGACCGTGCGGAAGTCGTGCCTGCTCACTTGGACGCCCCGGCCTTCAGCGGCAGCCGGTCGGCGACGCGGTAGTCGATCGCGGCCTTCACGAACGCCGCGAACAGCGGGTGCGGCTTCGTCGGGCGCGACTTGAGCTCCGGGTGCGCCTGCGTGGCCGCGTAGAACGGGTGCACGTCGGCGGGCAGCTCGACGAACTCGACCAGGCGGCCGTCCGGGGACACCCCGGAGAACACCAGGCCGGCCTCGCTGAGCTTGCCCCGGTAGGCGTTGTTGACCTCGTAGCGGTGGCGGTGCCGCTCGGACACCTCGGTGGCGCCGTACGCGGACGCGACGACCGACCCCGGCGTGAGCTTCGCGACGTACGCGCCGAGGCGCATCGTGCCGCCCATGTCGCGCTGGCCGGAGACGACGTCCTGCTGGTCGGCCATCGTGGAGATGACCGGCGTGCCGCCCTCCTCGAACTCGCTGGAGTTCGCGTCCTCGATACCCGCGAGGTTGCGCGCGGCCTCGATCACCATGCACTGCAGGCCGAGGCACAGGCCCAGCGTCGGCACCCCGCGCGTGCGGGTGTACTTCAGCGCGCCGATCTTGCCCTCGATGCCGCGCACGCCGAAGCCGCCGGGGATCAGCACGGCGTCCATGCCGGACAACGCCCGTGCGGCGCCCTCGGGCGTCTGGCAGTCGTCCGACGGCACCCACTTGATCTCGACCTTGGCGTGGTGGGCGAACCCGCCGGCACGCAGCGCCTCGGTGACCGAGAGGTAGGCGTCGGGCAGGTCGACGTACTTGCCGACGAGCGCGATCTTGACCGTCTCGGACGGGTTGTGCACCCGCTCCAGCAGGTCGCCCCACACCGTCCAGTCGACGTCGCGGAACGGCAGGTCGAGGCGGCGCACGACGTAGGCGTCGAGGCCCTCGGCGTGCAGCACCTTCGGGATGTCGTAGATCGACGGCGCGTCCACGGCCGCGACGACGGCGTCGGTGTCGACGTCGCACATCAGGCCGATCTTGCGCTTGAGCGAGTCCGGGATCTCCCGGTCCGCGCGGCACACGATCGCGTCGGGCTGGATGCCGATGTTGCGCAGCGCCGCGACGGAGTGCTGGGTGGGCTTGGTCTTCAGCTCGCCGGACGGCGCCAGGTACGGCACCAGGCTGACGTGCAGGAAGAAGACGTTGTCGCGGCCGACGTCGTGGCGGACCTGGCGGCACGCCTCGAGGAACGGCAGCGACTCGATGTCGCCGACGGTGCCGCCGACCTCGGTGATGACCACGTCGGGCGTGACGCCGTCGGCGTCCGGCTCGGCCATCGCCCGGATGCGGCGCTTGATCTCGTCGGTGATGTGCGGGATCACCTGGACCGTGTCGCCCAGGTACTCGCCGCGCCGCTCCTTGGCGATCACCTCGGAGTACACCTGGCCGGTGGTGACGTTCGCGTCGCCGCTCAGGTCCCGCGCGAGGAACCGCTCGTAGTGGCCGATGTCGAGGTCCGTCTCCGCGCCGTCGTCGGTCACGAAGACCTCGCCGTGCTGGAACGGGTTCATCGTGCCGGGGTCCACGTTGAGGTACGGGTCGAGCTTCTGCATCGTGACCCGCAGGCCGCGCGAGGTGAGCAACTGCCCGAGGCTGGAGGCGGTGAGCCCCTTGCCCAGGGAGGACGCGACGCCTCCCGTGACGAAGACGTGCTTGGTCGTACGTGCCTGCTGCACCAACGGGGCTCCCGTGAAAATCGTGGGGGCCGAAATCCCCCTATCCACGGGCCATAACGCTAACACGCCGCCGGTCACTCAGCGCACCACGACCCGGCAGATCACATCACCCGATCGGCGCAGCGAGGGGTTTTCCCGAACCTCCCACGGCACAGCGCGGCATCAGGAAAAGTTGTCACGTGACCTTCGACGTGGCAGGGAGCGCCGCACGAGCCGTGCGCGACCGCTCAGCGGCGTGGCGTTTCATCGAGGGATTCGCGGCCGCGTGGGCCGAGCCGATCGAGGCGCGTGACGGCTGGAACCACGCCGACCTGGACGCCGCGGAGGACCGGCTCGGCGTGCGGCTGCCGGACGCCGTGCGCGACGCCTACGCGTTGTTCGGCAAGCGCCCCGACCTCACGAGCAACCAGGACTGGCTGCTCACCCCGAGCGAGCTGCGCCTCGACGGCGAGGTCGTCGTCTTCCGCCGGGAGGTCCACGCCCTCACCTCGTGGGGAGCGGTCCTCGGCGCCCCCGACCCGGCCGTCGTGCAGGAGACGGAGCGCGGCTGGGAACCGTGGCTCCCGCACTTCTCCGCGGCCTGCGTGGAGCTGGTGCTGTCCGAGGCGTTGTTCCGCGACGGGGCCGGAACAGCCGACAGGGAGATGTCCGGGGCGGACATCTCCCTGCTGGAGGACCACTTCGCACTGCTGCCGCTGGGCAGTCCCGGCACCCGCTGGTTCGTCGCGGACGACCTGATCGTCCGCGAGGACGCGGGCCGGTGGCTCTGGGCCCGCGCCCGCACGCCGGAGGCGTTGGGACGGCTGCAGAAGACCTTTCCCGGCGCCTGGGAGTTCTAGCCCGCGGTGCCCGGCGAGGACGCCTCCGCGTTGCCCGCGACGCCGTAGCGGCCGGAGCGGCCCTCCAGCTGCTCGCGCAACGCCATCACCACGACGACCTGGCCCGCCGGGGTGTCGGAGTTGTCGACCGTGGACAGGATCGAGGTGGCGGCGGTGTCCGCGCGGACCACGCCGATCGCGCCCGTGCCGTTCGCGGACCCGTTCGCCCCGGCCAGCACGACCCCCGCGCCGCCCCGGTCGAGCTGGGTGGCGAAGCGCGCGATCGTCGAGGCCCGGTCGGCGGCCGAGTCCCCGATCGCGGCACCGCCGGTCAGCACGATCGCGAGCTGCGCGGGCTTCACGCCCGAGGTCGCCTTCACGAACCCCGCGTTGGTGAGCCCGGACAGCGCCGACGCCGTCTCGTCGGCCGTGGCCTGCGGCTCGTTGTTCGAGGGGTTGAGCAGCAGCAGCGATCCGAACAGGCCGCCGGCGCGCGTGCCGGGGTCGACGGCCGTGGGCAGCTGCGAGCCGGCGGGCTGCAACCGGGCCACGAGGTCGCGCAGCTGGTCCCCGCGCGACGGGTCGGCGAACGCGTCCGTCAGCTGGATCTCGCCGGTGACGGTGGCGCTCGCGGCCTTCAGCAGCCCGGTGAGCGCGTCCCGGTCGGACGGACGGGCGTCCGCCGTGGTCACGATGACGACCGTGCGGTCGGTGAGCCGGTCCTTGACGGCGAGCGGGCCGACGGACGCGGCGAACTTGTCCGCTTCGGACAGCTTGGCGTTCAACGCGTTCCGGTCGTTCTGGAGGTCGTTCACCTGCTGTGCCAACGAGTTCTTCTCGTCGCTCAGGCCCGACAGCAGCCGTCCGCTGATCGCGGTCGACCCCAGCACGACACCGACCGCCAGGGCGAGGAACACCGCGGTGATCGAAACTATGTGGTAGCGCAGCGTGATCACGAGAAGAACCCCTTGAACCAGTTGACGACGGATTGCCAGCCGTCGACCACGATGTCGACGTAGACGTGACCGACGCCGGACACCGCGAGGGCCGCCGCCATGGCGACGATCGCGGCGGTCACCAGCAGGACGATCACGCCCAGCGAGACCCGGCTGCGGTGCAGGGTCGCGACGGCCTCCCCGTCGACGAGCTTGCTGCCGAGCTTGAGCCTGGTGAGGAACGTGGAGGGGTTGGAGCCGGAGTGCCCGCGGTCGAGGAACTCGCGCAGCGTCGCGCGCAGCCCCACCGTGACGACCAGGGACGCCCCGTGTGCTTCGGCGAGCAGCAACGCGAGGTCCTCCGCGTTGCCCGACGCGGGGAAGGTGACCGCGCCGATGCCGAGGTCCTGGATCCGCTGAAGACCGGGCGCGTGGCCGTCGGTCTGCGCGGGCACGACGACCTCGGCGGCCGCGCGCAGTGACGCGGTGCCGATGCCGTCGGGGTCGCCGACGATGATGTCCGGCTTGAGCCCGGCGTCGATCAGCGTGTCCGCGCCGGTGTCGACACCGATCAGCACCGGCCGGTACTCGCGGATGTACTTGCGGAGCTTGCGCAGCTCCTCGGCGTGCGACGGGCCGCCGGCGACGACGAGCACCTGCCGGTCGCGCATCGGCACGTACACCTCGGGCACGCCGACGCCGTCGAGCACGAGCGCGCGTTCGCGGCGCAGGAACTCGATGGTGTTGGCGGAAAAGGCCTCCAGCTGAGCCGACATGCCGGCCTTCGCCTCGATCATGGCGTCGGCGATGGATTCGGCGTTCTGCTCGACGCCCGTGGCGAGTTCGCGTTCCCCGGCGTACACGACACCTTCGTGCAGCCGGATCTTCGTGCCTTCCTTGATCTCGCGCAGCGCGACCGCGCCGACGTCGTCGATCAGCGGAATGCCCGCCTCGATGAGCAGTTCCGGGCCGAGGTTGGGAAAGCGGCCGGAAATGGACGGCGACGCGTTCACGACGCCGACGACCTCGGCCGCGACGAGCGCCTCCGCGGTGCGCCGGTCGAGGTCGACGAGGTCCATGACCGCGACGTCACCGGCGCTGACGCGCCGCACCAGGTCGCTCGCGCGCCGATCAACCCGCGCGACGCCCGTGACACCGGGAAGTTCGTGGTTGGTGCGGCTCAGCAGCCCGGAAAGCTTCATGCGCCGATAGTGACCCACGGTGCGCACGCGACAGGTGAGGCACGCCGGGCATTCTTCGGTGCTCAGTCGTCGGGGTGAACCACTACGGCCCCAAACGCGAGAACGACCGCGACGACGAGCACCCAGATTCCGTTGCCGAACCCGGCTTCCAGCCCTGGATCGATCGCGACGTTGCCCTCCTGGTGAAAGCTGATCGCGTTCAGCAAATACACGAACAACATTCCGGTGACGCCCGCGAGCGCCGCCGCTCCGGCATAAGCGACTTTCCGCCACCGGATGCCCGCCAGCACGGCGACGGCCGCCAACACGATCGGGATGGCGAACAACGGACCGTGCTCGTCCTCGGTGGCACCGAACCGCGTGCTCCACCCCGTGGTGACGTACGCGGTCTGCGGCTGGCCGGGCGCGAGCCGGATCAGCAGTTCCGAGAACGGCAGGAACGTGGCGGCGACCGCGGCCGCGGCGGCGAGTCCCAACAGGACGGTCCCGGCGATCTTCCTCATGCCGCCGCCTCTCGTTGCACCGCAACGGCTCCGGCGAGCGCGACGAGCGTGCCCACGGCGAGGAACACGAGTCCGAAGCCGACCGCGAAGTCGCCCTGCTGTTCGACCGCGTGGCCGCGTTCGGACACGACGAGCGCCCCGATCACGCCGACCGCGCCGAGCTGGCCCGCCGCACCCGCGAGCGCCGCCCGGCTGACCCAGACCCCGGCGACGAGCAGCAGCGCGGTCACCACGACCGGCACCCCGTACCAGGGCGACAGCTCCCCGGCGGGCCAGTCGCCGGGCTTGTTGAGGATCTCGGTCCCCCACGCCCGCACCACGACCTCGACGCCACCGGCGTAGGCGGTCGAGTACCACGGCAGCACCATCGCCGTGGCGGTCAGCACCACTCCCGCCGCGATCAACGCGATCGCCGTGGGTCTGCCGATCACCGGACCTCCCGCTGCTCGTCGTTCAAATCGTTCTGGTCGTGCTGGGACAGTGCATCGTGCTGGGGCAGGGCGAGGCCGAACGGCGGGGTGTCGTCGTCGCCGTCGAGCTGGTGCACGACCACCCCGTCCTCCGGCTCGTCCTCGTCGTCCGCCACGGGCTCCCGGTCGCGCCGTTGCGCGAGCACCGCCCCGACGAGCCCGACGAGGGCGGCGACCAGCAGGAGGTAGTACCCCTCGCCGTAGCGCAGCTCGTCGCTGGTGGGTGTTCCGTTCTGCGTCTCGGTGACGAGCTTCGCCAGCCCGTTCAGCTGGACCGCGTAGAGCAGCACGACCCCGGTCAGCGCACCGGCGGCGCCCACGGCCAGCGGCCGTCCGGCGAACGCGGTCTCCCGGCGCGCCAGCAGGACCACGGCGACGGCCATCCCGATCGCCGTCACCACCACGGGCCACCCGGCGGCGAACAACGCGGGCTGGTCGACCGGCCCGTTCTGCGGGTCCGAGGTGGTGGTCCACAGGTTCGAGGTGGAGGTCAGGTCGGTCCCGAACCCCTTGTACACCGTGCTGAAGGTGTCCTGGAGCGACGCGACCACGGCCAGCAGCGCCCCCAGCGCGAGCAGCACCCACGCGATCTTGCGGCGATCAATCACTCTTCGGCTCCACAACCACCGGATACCCGTACGGCGGGGTGTCCGTGTCATCCGGCTCGTCGTCGATCTGGCGGATCACCACGCCGTCCGCCGCGACCTCCGCCCGGTCCGGTCGCGGCAGTTCCTGGTGCAGCACGGCCGACACGACGGCGACACCGGCGGCCACGATCAGCAGGGTGACCCCTTCTCCCTGCTCGACCTCGACGGCCACCGGCAACCCCAGGTCGCCGAGCTGGTCGACCAGCCCGCGCACCCGGCTGACGGCGGACCACGCCACCCCGGCGAGCAACCCGGCCCCGAGCAACGACGCGACCCGCAACGCAGGCACCCGGAACGCGAGCACCGCCGACAACGCCATGACCAGCGCGGCCGCCACCGCGGGCGCCCCGAACTCGAGGGGCGCGAGCATCAACCGCAACTCGCGGAAGTCGTTGCGCCCGACCACCCACGAGGTGGCCTCGTAGCGCAGTGTGAAGTTCCGGACCTCGATCTGCACGGAATACGCGGAGAGGAAGGTGGCCGCCACCGCCAGCCCGGCGGACACGAGCACCAGCACCGCCGCGACGACTCGGCGCGTGGTCAGGGATCCGGTCACGCTCCCATCATGCCGAACCGCGCGCCGAACAGCGGTGAGGGACGCGACCGGTCCGGCACCGACGACGCGGCGCCGGCGCTCACCTGCACCACCGGTCCAGCCACCAGGCGCCACCGGTCACGCTCTCGAGCCAGCGGCCCCGCCACCCAGCCGCCAACGCCAGCCCGGCGACCACGGTCCAGCCGCCCGGCCCGCCGGCCCAACCCAGCGCCACCGGCCAGCCACCCAGCTCCGCCAGCGCCACCGGTCCAGCCACCCAGCACCCACCGGTCGCGCCTCCCCGAACGGCAGGCGCGACCGGTCCCGTCAGCTCTTCTTCTTCCGCCGCCGCACCACCGGCGCCGCCGACTTGTCGGCCTTCGCCGCCGCCAGCAGCTCCTCGGCGTGCGCCCGGCCGGTGTCGGTCGAGTCCATGCCGGCCAGCATGCGCGCCAGCTCCACGACCCGCTGCGTCTCGTCCAGCTTGCGCACCGCGGACCGCGTGAACGTCCCGTCGGCGGACTTGTCGACCACCAGGTGCCGGTCGGCGAACGCGGCCACCTGCGGCAGGTGCGTCACCACGATCACCTGGTGCGACCGCGCGAGCCGGGCGAGCCTGCGGCCCACCTCGACCGCGGCCCGGCCACCGACACCGGCGTCGACCTCGTCGAACACCAGGGTGGGCACCGGGTCCGAGTGCGACAGCACGACCTCCAGCGCCAGCATCACGCGGGAGAGCTCACCGCCGGACGCGCCCTTGTGCACCGGCAGCGCGGGCGCGCCGGGGTGCGAGATCAGCCTCAGCTCGACGTCGTCGACACCGGACGAGCCCGCGTGCAGGATCGACCGGCCGACGGCCAGCGCCTGCGCATCACCGGACTCGGCGTGCCGGGGGCGGACGGCCAGCTCGACCGAGGCGTGCGGCATGGCGAGGCCGTCGAGCTCCTCGGTGACGGCCTTGCCCAGCTCCAGCGCGGCCTCGGTCCTCGCCGCCGTCACCTGCGCGGCGAGGGTGGCCAGTTCGGCGGCGAGCTCGTCGCGGCGCGTGGCCAGTCCGGACAGGGCCTCCTCGGAGGTGTCCAGCCCGCCGAGCCTCGCCCGTGCGTCGTCGGCCCAGGCGATCACGCCGTCGACGTCGGCCGCGTACTTGCGGGTCAGCGCCTTCAGCTCGGCCTGGCGCTGCAGCACGGTCTCCAGGCGGCCGGGGTCGGCCTCCAGCTGGTCCAGGTAGCCCGAGATCTCGGCACCGACGTCGGCCAGCAGCGTCGCCGCCTCGACCAGCCTCGGTTCCATCTCGCGCAGCTTCGGGTCCTCCGACGCCGACAGCCTGCGGGCGGCCTCGGAGATCAGGCCGAGCGCACCGGGGTTGTCCGGATCGCCCTCCAGCGAACCGGACACCGCGAACTGCGCGCCCTGGGCGGCCTCGCGGAGCTGGTCGGCGTCCGCGAGCCGGCGGGCCTCGTCGTGCAGTTCGCCGTCCTCGCCGAGCTTCGGGTCGACGGCCTCGATCTCGGTCAGGCCGTGGCGCAGCAGGTCGGCCTCGCGGGCCAGCTCGCGGGAACGCTCGGTGCGCTCCTTGAGCTCGGCCGAGACCTTCAGCCACTCCTCGCGGACGGCCTGGTAGGCGCGCAACGGCTCGCCCACGTCGTCGCCCGCGAACCGGTCCAGCACGCCGCGCTGCTCGGTGGGGCGCATGAGCCGCAGCTGGTCGTTCTGCCCGTGGACGGCGATGAGCTGCTCGGCCAGTTCGGACAGGACGCCGACCGGCACGGAGCGGCCGCCGACGTGCGCGCGGGAGCGGCCGTCGGCGCCGACGGTGCGGATCGCGATCAGCGACCCGTCCTCGTCCGGCTCGCCGCCGACCTCGTCCGCGACCTTCGCGGCAGGGCTGCCCGCCGGGGCCTGGAAGCGGCCTTCGACCACCGCCTTGTCGGCTCCGGTGCGCACCCGCGACGCCTCTGCCCGGCCACCGCCCAGCAGGTGCAACCCGGTCACGACCATGGTCTTGCCCGCGCCCGTCTCACCGGTGACCACGGTGAATCCGGGATCTAGTTCAAGGGTGGCCTCGTCGATCACGCCAAGGCCATTGATGCGCATCTCGGCCAGCACAGGGCGAACCTTACTTGTCGACTCCGACATTTCCTCGCGGGCACCATAACGAGCCAGTGCCGACGCACCGAGCGGCGCGGTCAGCCTGCCGATGGTCCCCGCCAGCCCTTCACCGGCAGGTCGAACTTCTCGACCAGCCGGTCCGTGAACGGTGCCTGGCGCAGCCGCACGACCTTGAGCGGCACCTCGCCCTCCACGATCTCGATCCGCGCGCCCGCGGGCAGCTCGAACGTGCGCCGCCCGTCCGCGGACAGCGCCGCCGGGTGCCCGGTCGCCTCGATCTCGAACGCCACGTGCGACTTCGGCGAGACGACCAGCGGCCGGGCGAACAGCGCGTGCGCGTTGCTCGGCACCACCAGGATCGCCTGCACGTCCGGCCACACGACCGGTCCGCCCGCGGAGAACGCGTACGCCGTCGACCCCGTGGGCGTCGCGCACAGCACGCCGTCGCAGCCGAACGCCGACACAGGACGCCCGTCGACCTCGACGACGACCTCGAGGATGCGTTCGCGGATCAGCTTCTCGACGCTGACCTCGTTGAGCGCCCAGGTCTGCACGACGACCTCGCCGCCCACCTTCGCGATGAGGTCGAGCGTCATGCGCTCTTCCACGAAGTAGTCGCGTTCCAGCACGTGGCCGACGGCCTCGTGCACCGCGTCCGAGTCGGCCTCCGCGAGGAACCCGACCCGGCCGAGGTTGACGCCCAGCACCGGCACCCGCGCCGGGCGGGCGAGCTCGGCGCCGCGCAGGAACGTGCCGTCGCCACCGAGGACGAGCACCAGTTCGGTGCCCTCGGCGGCGTGGTCGTCGGCGGGCACGACCTTGGTGCAGCACGACGGGCCGAGGTCACGCGCCTCGTCGTCGAGCACCCTCGTCGTGACGCCGCCGACAGCGAGACGGCCGGCCACCTGACGGGCGAGATCGATGTTGCTCTGGTGCCCGGTGTGGACGACCAGCAGGACTTCCCTCATTGGGGCCCTTCTTCGACGGCGGTGCGCACCATCTCCGCGGGGTCGACCGGGTCGCCCTTGCGGAGCCAGAGGAAGTACTCGACGTTGCCGGACGGGCCCGGCAGCGGGCTCGCGACGACCCCGTGCACGGCCAGCCCCAGGTCGGCTGCGGCCCTGGTCACGTCGAGCACGGCGGCGACGCGCAACTCGGGGTCGCGCACGACGCCACCGGAGCCGAGGCGTTCCTTGCCGACCTCGAACTGCGGCTTGACCATCGGGAGCAGGTCGCCTTCCTCGTTCAGGCACGCGGCCAGTGCGGGAAGCACAAGCCTCAACGAGATAAACGAAAGATCGGCCACCACGAGTTCAACTTCGCCGCCGATGTCCTCGGGGGTGAGGGTGCGGACGTTGGTCTTGTCCTTCACCACGACCCGGTCGTCGGTCTGCAGCTTCCAGTCCAGGAGTCCGCGGCCGACGTCGGCCGCGACGACCTGCCGTGCGCCCTTGCGCAGCAGCACGTCGGTGAAACCGCCAGTGGATGCTCCCGCGTCGAGACAGCGCTTCCCGGTCGGGTCGATCGCGAAGCCGTCGAGCGCGCCGATGAGCTTGTGCGCGCCGCGCGACGCCCAGTTGGGGTCGTTGTCGATGTCCTTGACGACGACCGCGTCGGAGGTCTCGACGGCGGTCGCGGGCTTGGTCGCGACGGTGCCGCGCACCTTCACGCGACCGTCCGCGACGAGTTGGCTGGCGTGCTCACGGGACCGGGCGAGCCCCCTGCGCACGAGTTCGGCGTCGAGCCGCACCCTGCGAGGCACTGTGCATCACACCTTGTCGATGCTCGACAGCGCGTCGGTGAGCGTCGCGTGCACGGCGTCGAACCGCGCCACGTGCTCGTCGAGCGGAACGTTCTCGAGCCCGTCGAGCCGCTCCAGCGCGCCTTCGATGGCGTCGGCCGGGTTGGGCGGCGGTCCGGGCAGGGGGTAGCTCACGGTCTTACGGTAGCCGATGCAAGACCGACAGGTCCGCGCCGACATACGTGGGCCTGAGCTCTTCCGGAAGCGCTTGCGCCTCCTGCTCGGTCGACACACCCGTGAGGACGAGCAGGGAGTCCATCCCGGCGTTGACGGCTCCCAGGATGTCCGTGTCGAGGCGGTCTCCGATGACCAGCGGGCGGTGCGCGCCGAGGTCCTTCGCCGCCTGCTGCAGCAGCGGGGTCGCGGGCTTGCCGGCCACCAGCGGTTCGGCGTCGGTCGCGGCCTTGAGCGCCGCGACGAGGCTGCCGTTGCCGGGCAGCAGGCCGCGTTCGGTGGGCAGGGTGGCGTCGACGTTGCACGCCACCCACAGCGCGCCGCCGCGGATGGCGACCGCGGCCTCGGCCAGTTCGCGCCAGCCGAGGTCCATGGACAGGCCCTGCAGGACGGCCACCGCGCCCTCGGCGGTGTCGGTCGGGACGAGCCCGCGCTTGAGCACCTCGGCCTCGAGGGCCTTGGTGCCCAGCACGAGCACGGTGGACCGCTTGGGCAGGCGGTCGGCCAGCATGGCCGCGCCCGCCTGCGAGGAGGTGCTCACCTCGTCGACGTTCGTCTCGAACCCGAGCTCGACGAGGTGATCAGCGACCATCTGCGGTGAGCGAGAAGCGTTGTTGGTGACGTAACGGATCCCGACGCCCTTGCCTCTGGCCGCCGCGATCGCGTCGGCGGCTCCGGGCACGGCCTCTTTGCCGCGGTAGACGGTGCCGTCGAGATCGATCAGCAGCGCGTCGTACCTGTCGACCAACGTCTCGCTCACTGCTCCGGGGTCTCCTCCTGGGTCAGCTCGAACGCGCGCTCGGCGGCGTCCGTCTCCCCTTCGTCGTCAGCCTCGGCGGCGTTGAGGAACCACTTGACGGCTTCCTCGATCCGGCCGGCCGCAGCCAGGTTGTCGGCGTAAGCGTAGAAGAGCCGCGCCGAGTACGGAGAACGCTGCCCCGGGTCGAGGTCCGGCCCTTGCAACGCCACGACCGCGGCGTCGAGCTGGCCCATGTCCCGGCGAGCACCGGCCGCGACGATCCGCAGCTCGATCTCGTCCTCCTGGCTCAGGTCCTTGACCGCCGGGTCCTTCGCGAGGTCGATGGCCCGCTCCGGCCGGCCCAGTGCCCGCTCGCAGTCCGCCATGATCGCCAGGTGGCCCGGTCCGGGCATCATCCGGCGGGCGGCCCGCAGCTCGCTGAGCGCCTCGGCCCACTCGTCCGCGAAGTAGGCGGTCAACCCGGCCGCCTCGCGCACGACACCGACGCGCGCCGCCTTGCTCCGCGCGTACCGGGCGTGGTCGAGCGCCAGCTGCGGGTCCTCGTCGATCAGCAGCCCGGCCGCGGCCAGGTGCTTGCCGATGATCTCCGCGAGCCCCTTGGGCAGGCTGCGCAGCTCGAGCTTGATCTCGGGGTCGAGCAGCGACAGGTCGGCTTCCTCGGGCAGCTCGGGACGGCCACCGCGCGGCGCGGGAGCCTCGTCCCGCGACTCGGCGGCGTCGTCGGCCTGCTCGGTCGTCTCGACCGGCTTCTCGGCCGACTCGGCCTCGTCGGCCTGCTTGGTCTCCGCCGGGGCCTGGTCGGCCTCGCTGTCGGCGGCGGTCTCACGACCGGCCGCGGCACGCGTGGCGGCAGCGCCATCACCCAGGCGGTAGCCGGCACGCTCGGCGGCCGGCGTCACCTCGGCGGCAGCGGCCTCGTCCTGGCCGGCGGCCTCGACGGCGGTGCCGTCCTGACCAGTGGTCTCCTGCTCGGCCAGACGCTCCTGGAAGCGCGCCGCACGCTCACGGCTGCGCTCGTCGCGACGGTCGTCGGTGCGCGGCGCGGAGGAACGCTCGTCGTTGCGGTAGCCACCCCGGTCACCGGAGTCGCTCTTGCGGTACCCGCCGCGATCGCCGGAGTCGTCCTTGCGGTAGCCACCCCGGTCGTTGGAACGGTCGCCGGAACGCTCGCCGCGGAAACCGCCGCGGTCGCCTTCCTTGCGGTACCCGCCACGGTCACCAGAACCCTGACCCCGGGAGCCACCACGGTCGCCTGAGTCGTCGCGGCGGGAGCCGCCGCGGTCGTTCGACCGGTCCCCGCGGTAGCCACCCCGGTCGCCGGAGTCGCTCTTGCGGTACCCGCCACGGTCGCCGGAGTCGTCACGCCGGAAGCCGCCGCGATCGCCGGAACGCTCGCCGCGGAAGCCACCGCGGTCGCCTTCCTTGCGGTAGCCGCCACGGTCACCAGAGCCCTGGCCCCGGTACCCACCGCGATCGCCCGAGTCGTCCTTGCGGTAGCCGCCGCGGTCGTCGGAACGGTCCCCGCGGTACCCACCACGCTGACCCGAGTCGTCGCGCCGGAAGCCGCCGCGGTCGTTCGACCGGTCCCCGCGGTAACCACCCCGGTCACCGGAGTCGCTCTTGCGGTACCCGCCACGGTCGCCGGAGTCGTCACGACGGAACCCACCGCGGTCGGAAGAACCCTGACCCCGGTATCCACCACGATCGCCCGAGTCGCTCTTGCGGAAGCCGCCGCGGTCGCCGCCGGACCGGAATCCGCCATGATCGCCGGACTCGCTCTTGCGGTAACCACCGCGATCACCGGAGTCGTCACGACGGAAGCCGCCGCGGTCACCGGAACGCTCGCCGCGGTAGCCACCGCGGTCGCCGGCGTCGTCCTTGCGGTAGCCGGGACGGTCGCCGGAGCCCTGGCCCCGGTAGCCGCCGCGGTCACCCGAGTCGTTCTTGCGGTAGCCACCGCGCTCGCCGGAACCCTGGCCGCGGTAGCCACCCCGGTCGCCGGAGTCGTCGCGGCGGAACCCGCCGCGGTCGCTGGAACCCTGCCCGCGATATCCGCCGCGCTCACCGGAACCACTGCGGTCGCCGCGGTAACCGCCGCGATCACCCGAGTCGTTCTTGCGGTAACCGCCGCGGTCGCTGGAACCCTGACCGCGGTAGCCCCCGCGGTCACCTGAGCCGGCGCGGTTGTCTCGACGGTCGCCGCTGCTGTTGCGGTCGCCGGAGCCTTCACCACGCTGCGAGTTGTTGCTGAACTTCCGATCGCCTGATGGACGGCCACCGTCGGAATGGCGCGGTCGGTCTCCCTGGCCACGCTGACGGTCGCCGGGACGATCCCCGAACCTGGACACCAAATCCTCCTACTGTGGACACGCTGAAAGGGGCCTGTGAGCGAAGCACTGTAATTGTGCCCCGCGATCACAAGCCCCTTCAGGGAAGTAAAGTTCGGCGGCGACCTACTCTCCCACACCGTAACCAGTGCAGTACCATCGGCGCAGAAGGGCTTAACTACCGGGTTCGGAATGGGACCGGGTGTTTCCCCAACGC